>JBEKCA010000076.1:0-24656 GCA_050015115.1 Occallatibacter sp. | reverse complement strand
TCACGACCACCAACTGCACGGTTACTGGCGCTACTGGATCGAGCACCGGTCGCAGTTGGAGACCCGCCGTGAAGAACAGGTGGAGACTGCCGACGGAGCCGTTGCGCGCCTTGAATTGAGTAACGGCCATCCTTTGGACGCGGCCGGTCGCCTGGCCGAAGATCGCCGCCTGAGCAGTCTGCTGCTCTCTGCCTCGGAGCAGGCTCGCTATCGCCAGCAGCATGCCGACGATGAAGGGCGTATCGGCCGCATCGTTGCGCTTCTGCCCGATGCGTTCGTCTATGAGTATGTCGGGGAGGAGAGCGGCTGCTACCGTTTGCGCTTTCACCCCGATCCGAATTATTCAGCTCACTCCATCGAAGCCCGCATCTTCCATGCGATGAGCGGTGAGTTGTGGGTAAGCGAGCGCTATAAGCGGCTGGCGCGGCTCGACGGTCACCTCGAGGAGAATGTGGACTTTGGCTACGGCATTCTGGGCCGGCTTTACAAAGGTGGCTGGTTTCTCCTTCAGCGGGTGCGGGTAAGTTCGACGGACTGGAAGACCGAGCGCCTGGAAGTGCACATGAGCGGCCGGGCCATGCTCTTCAAGACCATCGCACGCGAGACCAGCGAACTCCGCGGCGGTTTTACGGCGGCTCCAGCCGGCATGAATCTCGCACAGGGTGTTTGGCTGCTCGACCAGGCCCAACCAGACGGCGCACCGGCCTCGGCATCCGCCCTTGCCGTGAATCGTCTGAGCGAGAACCGGTGATAAACCTGGCCCGACTCGGCCAGTGTCTCGAAAATGGACACTTCGAATGCCCGAGGTCACCTCGGGGGCCCAGTTCGTGATCGGTTTCCGAGAGAACCTTGGTGGATTAGCGCACGGAGATGGCCAAGTGTATGAATTCTGGACAAAGATCGCGAAGGGCTAAAGTTCTTCGATTCGAGGCCGATAGGCTTTGCAAGGAGGGCTCTCGAAGAGAGATGAGCGAAATATGGAGATCAGCCCAATCTCAGGCATTCGTATTGTCCCGACCTTCAGATCGAGAGAGACCGATCTCGGCCTGACGGACGTCTTCGAGATCGAGGGTTCCTCCAGGAGCGGCGATGAAACCTACTCCCCCAGCGGAAACAAGGCCACCGGTGGATTCGAAGACGACGAGGCCACGACCGACGATCAGGCCGAAGCGGAATCCTCGGACGAAGCGACGTCGGAGGCCGAGAAGCCCGCGGATAAAGGGATGCGCGTCATCAGCTACTTCGCTTGATGATTTGACGCCGGTCAATCGCATCAAGCGGGAAACGAGCCGCATCCGGGCATTGAAGGGGTACGGCTTCAGCTGTGCCAACACATCGGGTTCAGATTCTCCCATATAACGTGCACAAATTGTTGCAGATAGCATGAATTCATCCAAGTTCTTATGCCAAGAGGGTTGCGCGATTTCGAAGTTTGGATTAAAGTTAACTAACTGGTTAGTCAACTTAATGAACACTCTGAACTCATCTCGCAGCCAGACTGAACGCGCCGACTTGACGCGCGCCCGAATCCTCGAGTCCGCTGTCCGGCAATTCAGCGCAAACGGGCTCGCCGGCGCGCGAACCGAGCAGATCGCTGAGGAGGCCGGCGTAAACAAGGCGCTGCTCTACTACTACTTCAAGAGTAAAGAAGACCTCTATGCCGCTGCGCTGGAGTCCGTCTTTGAGGAAGTGCGAAGCAACAGCATTGCCGTGCTCGAAACCGACGCCTCGGCAGGAGAGCGATTTCTTCAGATCGTTCTGGGGAACTTTGATCGCTCCTATTCTCACCCCTCGTGGCGAGCCCTCATGCAGCACGAGATGGTGCGTCTGCACCGCGGCGAGCAGAACAGCCTGGCTCCGATGGCGGAGAGATTCTTCAAGCCGCTGTGGGTGATGGTGGACAAGCTGCTCGAAGAGGGGATCGCCTCGGGAGAACTGGTCACGGTCGATCCCGTGCAGATGCGCTATGCCTCACTGGGGGCAAACGTTTTTTACTTTCTCTCTGCGCCCCTAACCCAACTGGTGATGGGCGTGGATCCGCTGGAGCGAGGCGAACTGGCGCAGCGGCGCAAGTTGGCCATCGAGTATCTCGGACAGACTATCTTTGCTGATCGGGAACATGGCGTGCGGGTGGCAGCGCGGGTTCTGGAAGCCACGCCGATGCCGGCCACTTTCGACTCCGCCGCCACTGATTCGTGCAATGCATATCTCAAGACAAGCAATATTGAAGCCGCCCAAACGTCTGCAATTGAAACGAGGCAAAAGTGAACGCACGCAATCGGGTATTTCTCATTCTGGGCTTGCTGACCGTAGGGTCGCTGATCTGGTACTTCGTGACGGTGCGGCCGACCACCGATCTGCAATTGATCGGCACGGTTGACGCGAATGAAGTTGTGGTCAGTGCGAAGATTCCGGGCCGCATTCAGACACTGACAGTCGACGAAGGACAGGATGTGCAGGCCGGCCAACTGATCGCCGTAATCGAAAGCGGGGATCTCGACGCCGCGCGCAAGGCTGCGCAAGCTACAGCCGCCAGTCAAAACTTCAAGCTGGGCGAAACCGTAGAGACCGAGCGCCAGACACGCGGCGAAACCAGCAGCGCCGCGATCAATGCCGCGGCCACGGTGAAGTCCGCGCAGGCCGCGCTCGCCCAGGCCCAGGCAAACTACGACCACCAGCAGGCCGACACCAGTCGCACCGTTGCTCTGGCCCAGCAAGGCATTATGAGCCAGATGGCCAGCGACGAAGCGGCTACCAGTCTCCAGGCGGCTAAAGCAGCCATCGAAACCGCTCGTGAAAATGTGGCTGCTGCTGAGGCTTCATTGCGTCAGGCACGCGCTCACGAGATGGCCACCGACGTCGCGGCGCGAACGGTCGATTCGACGCGCAGTGAGGTGGAGAACGCTCGCGCGCTTGTCGAGGAAGCCACCGCTCAGTTGAGCTATGCGCAAGTCTTCGCGCCGGTCAGCGGCAAGGTCAACGTCCGTGCCGCCCGCCAGGGAGAGGTCGTCACCGCCGGCGCTGCCATTGTAACCATCATGGATCTGACGCAGACGTGGATCTATGCGCCGCTGCCCGAGACTCAGGCCGATGCAGTCCAGCTCGGCGACTCGCTGCGTGTGGTCATGCCCAGCGGCGCGACCATTCAGGGCAAGGTCATCAACAAATCCGCCGAGGCCGATTTTGCCACTCAGCGCGACGTGAGCGCTCGCAAGCGCGACATCAAAACCATCCAACTGAAGCTGCTCATCGACAATCCCGGTGACCGCTTTGTGCCCGGCATGACGGCCGAAGTCTATATTCCGAAAAGCAAATTGGTGAAGCAATGACTCCGCTGGGAAGTGGCCAAATGCAACCTAAGACGGTCGACGGCCGTATTCCGAAAAATAAATTGGTGAAGCAATGATGGCCAAGGCCAAATTAACTGTCGAGGCCCAAAGCGGCCCCCTTCCGGCTATCGCGGTGGAGCACGCCGTCAAGCGTTACGGGGACTTCGAAGCCGTGAAGGACGTCAGCTTCACTGTGGCAGCGGGGGAGATCTTCGGCCTGCTCGGCCCCAACGGCGCGGGCAAGAGCACGCTCATCCGCATGATGACGACGCTGATCCCGCTCACAGCAGGCAGGGCGATCATTGCCGGGCATGATGTCGCGAGGGAGGCCGATGCGGTTCGCCGCCTGATCGGTGTCATTCCGCAAGCGCTCACCAGCGATCCCGACCTCACCGTCGAAGAGAACCTGAGCATTTACGCCAAGCTCTACAGCGTGCCCAAGGCGCAGCGCGAAAAGAATATCCACGAGGTTCTCGAGGCAGTCGATCTAGTGAAGTGGCGCGGCGCGCAGGTCAAAACGCTCTCCGGCGGAATGCGCCGGCGGGTGGAGATTGCTCGCGGTCTGGTTCACAACCCCAGCATCTTCTTTCTCGATGAGCCGACAACAGGCCTCGATCCGGTCTCACGCATCGCTGTTTGGGAGATGCTCGACAATCTGCGCCACACCCGTCATCTCACCATGCTTCTCACGACGCATTATATGGAAGAGGCCGACAAGCTCTGCGACCGCATCGCCATTGTGGATCACGGTACGCTGGTGGCTCTGGGAACGCCGATTGAGCTTAAGCACAACGTTCCCGGCGCGAATGTTGTCGAAGTGCACTTTGATCGTGAAACCACGGAGTGGAAGGCGCGCCTGGAAGCCCTTGAAGGCGTCACCAGCGTGCAGGCCGAAAGTGCCGGCTTCTATCGCGTGCTAACTTCGTCCGGTTCAAAGACCACCATGCAGTTAGTCGAGTTAGCGGCATCGCTCGGCGAGACACTAACTTCTCTTAGCGTTCAGAACACGACTCTGGACGATGTCTTTGTCCATTACACGGGCCGGCAACTACGCGATGAGCAGGTCAAGCCGCCTACGTTCACCATGCCGCCTCGTCCTGGAGTCCGTCCATGAACAGAATGCTTGCCATTATCGAGCGCGAAATGCGCAAGTTCTTTCGCTCGCCAACGCTCATGATCATGTCGCTGATGATGCCGATCTTGCAACTGGTGATCATGGGCAACGCCTTTGGCGGCAAGATCGTCGGCGCGCGTGTCGCAGTCGTTGACTACGATCATGGCCCAGAGGCCGTCAGACTCCGCGAATCCTTTGACGCAATCGCCGCGAACATCAAGACATTCAAGACTACCGAGTACAAAGACGAAATGCAGGCTCGGGAAGACGTCCGCACCGGCAAAATCGACGCTGCCGTCGTCATTCCTGCACAGTATTCCCGGCGCGTTTACTCGCAGAATGCGCCGCAGCTTGGGCTCGTTGTCGATAACTCCGACCAGTTCACCTCCAGCTCTCTCGAAGCTGAAATGCAGTCGCTTGTCACGGCGCTAACCACCCCGGCGATTCAGCCGCGCCTCGCTAACTCAATCGCGCTTGAGATTGTCGAGCTTTATCCCTATGTTAACTATATGAAGTTTCTTCTTCCTCTTACCATAGCTCTGGCCATGTATATTTCGGTGATGATCGGTGGTGGCATGTTATACATCGACGACAAGGCGCGAGGCGTGCACGAGGGATATCTCGTAACTCCCATCACTAAGTTTGAGTTAGTCTTTGGCATGAACATCGCCGGGTCTTTGAAGGCCGTGCTGGCCGGCATTTCTCTCACTGTCATAGGATCGCTCATGGCGGGCCTCGGGGTGATCTTTCACCCTGTGGCCCTGGTGGAGCTACTTTGCCTGATCATCGTCACCTCCATCGCCTTCAACGGAATGATGTTTCTAATGATGGTCAGGGTCGACGATCCTCTGGTCCCGCGCGCGATGTTTGGCGTTCTCAACACGCTTCTTCTTTATCCTTCTGGAGGCATGTACCCCATCAGCGCATTCCCGCGCTGGCTTCAAGCCATCTCCATCATTGACCCTTTCACCTACTGCGTCCATGGTTTCAAAGCCATTCTGCTCAAAGACGGCGGCTTCGCGGCGATTCAGTTCGATCTCTGGTTTCTGCTGCTCTTTGGTCTCGGCACGTTGCTGGCTGCCACGCCACTGTTCAAGCGTACGCTGTAAGGCAGCGGAGGTTGCGGTTGTACACTGAGCCTGTGATGCGTCGATTGATTGCTTCCGTACTGTTCGCCGTTCTTGCTCTGGCCGGATGCCATTCCGGCCAGAACACGCAGCAAAACACCACTCCACAGTTCAAGGTCTACAAGTTGCGTGGCAAGGTGGTCTCGACCGACACCGCCAAAGGCGAAGTCACGCTGAACCATGAGGCCATTGCGGGCTTCATGGAGGCGATGATCATGCCCTACAAGCTGAAGGACCCGAGCGTCCTGAGCGAGCTGCATCCGGACGACGTGATTACTGCTGACGTTCTGGTTTCGCAGGACTCCGACGCCGATATCCTGCTGGATCACATTGTGGTTGTGGCGCGGGCCAAGCCGGATTACAAGCCCGGCGTATCGTATCATGTGCCAATGCCAGGCGACGCAGTTCCGGATTTCATACTGCGCAATCAGGATGGGCGCATGATTCATCTTGGTCAGTTTCATGGCAAGGCGCTGGTGATTACCTTTATCTATACACGTTGCCCGTCGCCTGAGTTTTGCCCGCGAGTCACGCGCAACTTTGCCGCACTGGAGAAAGAGTTAGCCGCAAACCCGGCGCTCTATGCGAGGAGCCATCTGCTCTGCGTGAGTTTTGATCCAGAGCACGATACTCCAGAGCGCCTGCGAGCTTATGGAGTGACTTACATCGGCAACGATGCTAAGAATGCATTTGCGCATTGGGATTTTGCGGTGGCGGACAAGATAGTGCTCACCGAGATGGCGAAGTTCTTTGATCTGGGAATGACGAATGAGGCGGATTCGACGATTACGCACACGCTCTCGACGACGCTGATCAGCCCTAACGGTAAGGTGGTACGATTCTACCCCGGCAACGACTGGACGCCCGAGCAAATACTGGCCGATGTGAAGCAATCGGCTGCTAATGCGGGCTGATGCATTCGAGAATCCATGAGTCTCAGAAAATAGCTGATAGCTTTGCGAAACCATCCAGCTCAATCAACAACTGGCCCTCGGGCGCTAGGTCGAGAGCGGCGTGCTCCAGTACCCAGGTGTCTTTGTGAAACAGGAAGACAGCGTTGAGACCGGCGGCCAGTGCCGGATTGATGTCGCTCTTGGGGCTGTTGCCGATCATCCAACTACTTTTGGGCGATAACTCGTGGCGCTCGATCACTTCGCGATAACTTGCAGGGTCTTTCTCAGCGGCGATCTCGACCGCGGAGAAGTAACTCTCAAGGCCTGAGCGAGTTAGCTTGTCTACCTGCTCGGCCTCGTTTCCCTTGGTCATGAGGATGAGCCGGTGGCGCGTGGCCAGCTCGGCAAGGGTCTCGGCGACGCGGGGCATCAGTTCGATTTCCTGCTCAGCGATGGAGCGGGCGAAGCCTTTGACGCGTTCGCGCTTCTCTTCGGTCATGGGCACGGGGCTGAGCCGTTCAAAACAGGTGATCAGCGAACGGGTGAAGCTCGGCAGGCCGTAGCCGTGGGTGAGAATTGTCTCGCGTTCGACCTGGTTGAGCGCCTGGCGCACCTCGGCAGGCGAGTGCTTGTGATGGTCGAGGTAGCTGATGAAGGCGGCGATAGCGCGCTCGAAGTAGACGTTGTTCTCCCACAACGTATCGTCGGCGTCGATCAGCAGCGTCTGGCCTGGAGGAAATTGTGGCATGAGTTTCCTGGTTATTAGGATGTGGTCTTCGCGGGCCGCAGTGAGTCGAGCACGAGCAGGCATGCGCCGATGACGACCGAGGAGTCGGCGATGTTGAAGTCGGGGAAGTGATAGCTGAAGATGTGGACCTCGATGAAGTCCACCACTGAGCCATAGGCGATGCGGTCGTGAACGTTGCCCAGCGCGCCGGCAAAGATCAGCGCCAGCGCGATTGACGTGAGCGTGAAGCGGTTGCCCACGCGAACCAGAATAAAGAGAATCACCAGTGCCGCCAGCGAGGTGAACCCGATCAGCCCCCAGCGTACGAGGTTGGGTCTGGCTGTGTCGGCGAGGAGCGAAAAGGCCGCGCCATCGTTAGTCCAATGGGAGATGCGCAAGACGTGAGGGATCACCGGGATTGCGCCGCCGTATTTGATATTCAGCGTGACCCAGGTCTTGGTCAGCCGGTCAAGAAAGATGATGGCGGCGGAGATGAGCAGCAGCCAGTGGAGGCGACGGGGTGCGGCGAGTTTCATTACGTTCCTTTTACGAAGGGCGGGGTTGGGGTTCGTGGTATCCCACCCTAGCCGCAAAAACAAGAACGCGGCGAGGGTGGGGCATCCAGTTTTCTTGTGAGCGCAACGGTTGTGGTTCGTGGTATCCCAGGTCCGAAAATCCGGACCTGGGGCACCCAAGTTATATGGCTTCCGGCGGGGCGATCTTCATTTCCGTTAGTGCCTCATGACAACGGGTGCAGACATTTTGCCAGATGCCGTAGTTTGAGACTTCAGGCATGAAATTCCAGCAGCGTGCGCATTTGTGGCCGGATGCCGGGGTTGCATCAACCCTAAACACATACTTTCGGCCTTCGCCTGGATACCAGATTGCACCCCAGCGCATGACTCTAAAGCCATCGGAAGTAATCTCAGTTGGGTTCGCAACC
Organism: Occallatibacter sp.; assembly: GCA_050015115.1. Taxonomy (GTDB): domain Bacteria; phylum Acidobacteriota; class Terriglobia; order Terriglobales; family Acidobacteriaceae; genus Telmatobacter. The sequence goes on along the minus strand of JBEKCA010000076.1, from coordinate 16,523 downwards.
GCCGCCTCTGTCAATGTGGGTGATGTGCAAAGTTCAACATCGGAAACATTGAAGAGCTCTTTCAAGCTTGGACGGTACTTTTGCAACAGCAAATCCCCTCCTCCTTCAACTGTGATGATGAGTTTCGCCTCAAGAGCCTTACCGATTCGTTTTGCTTTTCGATCTTCTTCAAGAACGCGCAGGGCCTGATCGCGCACAATAAAGAGTTGCTTCCACTCTTCAAGCAGGGGAGCCGGGTCTTCGGAGAAGATCTCTGACTGGGCAGGGAATTGCGCGAGATGAACGCTGACTTCGTGGCCTTCGACCTTCGGCAGATACTCCCAGACCTCGTCGGCGGTGAAGCTCAGAATCGGCGCGACTAGCCGCACCAGCGTCTCGGTGATCTGCCAGAGCGTTGTCTGCGCTGAGCAGCGGGCGTGGCTGGTGGGCGCGAATGTGTACATGCGGTCCTTGAGCACGTCGAGATAAAAGTTGCTCAGGTCAGCGACGGCAAAGTCATTGAGGGCGTGATAGACGCGATGGAACTCAAAGGCCGCGTACCAGTCGCGGATTTGTTCGGTAAGTTCGCGTGTGCGGGCCAGCATGTAGCGATCGAGCGGCAAAAGCTCCGCTTCTTTAACTCTGTCACGAGCCGGATCAAACCCATGCAGATTGCCGAGCAGGAATCGGAAGGTGTTGCGGAGTTTGCGGTAAATCTCGGCGCAGCGTGCCATCAGGTTTTCGCTGGCCGCCATGTCTTCGCGGAAGTCGACCGAGGCCACCCAGAGCCGGACAATCTCGCCACCCATGCGATTGGCAATATCGACCGGGTCAACGCCGTTGCCAAGGGATTTCGACATCGCTCGGCCCTGCTCATCGAGGGTCCAGCCGGCAGTTGCGACGTGCGAGTAGGGCGCACGGCCGCGCAGAGCCACTGAGGTCAGCAGCGAAGAGTGGAACCAGCCGCGATGCTGGTCGCCGCCTTCAAGGTAAAGGCACTGCGTGCCGTCCCCGCCCTGGAATTTGGCATACGATGCTTTGAGATCGGGATCGCTCTCGGCGACGGCAAACCAACTGACGCCCGAGTCGAACCAGACATCGAGAATGTCGGTCTCTTTACGAAATTCTTTGCCGCCGCAGTGGGCGCAGGCGCTGCCCGTTGGAAGCAGCTTCGCAACGTCTGTTGTGTGCCAGCTTTCGATGCCCTCGCGTTCAAAAAGGCTGACTATCTGCCGATTGAGCGTCGGGTCGATGATTGGCTTCTGGCAGCCCTCGCACATGAAGACTGCAATGGGCACGCCCCAGATGCGCTGCCGGCTGATACACCAGTCGGGGCGGGTCGCGATCATATTGGTGATGCGTTCCTTGCCCCATGCCGGGTCCCAGACCACTTTGTCAATCTCTTCGATAGCCAATTGGCGGAAGGTTTTTTCCTCGCCCTCGGCCGACTTCACGGGAGTCTCAAGCGAGATGAACCACTGCTCTGTGGCGCGATAGATGACCGGCTTGTGGCAGCGCCAGCAGTGCGGATAGGAGTGCTCTAAATCGCTGACGGCGAGCAGTGCGCCCCGTTCGTCCAGCATCGCGAGGATCACCGGGTTTGCGGCCCAGACCTTCAGGCCGTCGAAGGCGGGCGGCGCAACGTGGTTCCAGGCGTTTTGGTCTACATGGATGTGGCCGGTTGCATCGACACGGCAGGTGGGGTTGATGCCGTATCGCTGGCCGGTATAGAAATCGTCCGCGCCGTGAGCCGGCGCGGTGTGGACAGCGCCTGTGCCGGTATCGGCGGTGACATAGGTAGCGTTGACGCCGAGAATGCTGCGATCGAGGAAGGGATGCTGGAAGGTGACGCGGTCGAGCTGGCTGCCTTTGAAGCGGGTGAGCTCCGTGGTCGCGCCTAGTTTGCAGGCGGCGATGACTTGCACGGCCAGTTCCGCGGCAACGATGTAAACCGGTCCAGGTTCGTGGTCTCCCACCCATTTCGCTGAAGGGCGCGGAATGGATGGTGTGGCACCCAGGGATTCTGGTTCGATGGATGCAGGCGCTGGATTGACTTGAAGAGCCACGTACTCAAAGTCTGGATGGAAGGCCACGGCCATTGACGAGGGCAGAGTCCAGGGGGTTGTCGTCCAGATGATTGTGTAGACTTCTTTCCCAGTCAACGCGGGGTCAATCGCTGCTGGGTTACTCCTCAGCTGATAGCGCACATAGATCGCGGAACTGGTGTGCTGGTCGTACTCGACCTCGGCCTCGGCCAGGGCCGTGCGGTCGTGAATGCACCAGTAGACCGGCTTAAGGCCGCGATAGACAAACTCCTTTTCCAGAAATCCGTAAAAAGCCTCCAGCGTGCGCGCCTCATAGTCGCGAGCCATCGTTTTGTAAGGCTTCTCCCAACGGCCAAAGCAGCCGATGCGCTCAAACTGCGAGGTTTGCAGATCAACGTACTTTTGGGCGTATGCGCGGCAAGCTTCGAGAACGTCCGGCACCGGCATCTCAAGCTTCTTACGTCCCAGTTGCTCGTCTACCTTGATCTCGATGGGCAGACCGTGACAGTCGTAGCCCGGAACGTAAGGGGCGTCGAAGCCGGCCATGGTCTTCGACTTGACGACAAAATCCTTGAGCCCCTTGTTGAGAGCGTGGCCGAGATGGATGGGACCGTTGGCGTAGGGCGGCCCGTCATGCAGGATGTAGGCTGGGCGGCCAATGCCAGCCTTGCGCAGCGCGGAGTAGAGCCCGATCGAAGCCCAGCGTTCCAGCCGAAGTGGTTCATTCTGCGGCAGATTTGCTTTCATTGGGAAGGCGGTTTGCGGCAAGGTTAGAGTCGCCTTCAACTCCGGTGCTGAGGACATCGTTGCTCCCTGGGTTCCTTCGATTTGATTCACTCCTTAGTGTAAATGGCGAGAAAGAATAATGAACCGGGATGCTCGTGAGTCCGCGCGCAACCGATGCTGACTTTTTTCCTCGCGTTTGTTTTTGTGCAGGTTCGCAAGATAACGAGTACAAATGACCTCCGTCTATTGTTTATGGGAAGACTGACTGCGCCGGAATATGACAGCCTGGATCGTGAACCCCCTCTGCACGAGACACAAGCGGGGGCAGTCAAGCATAATGGTGAGACGGGCCTGGGAACGGAAGACTCTCCTTCCTTCCAAGAACAGACCAGGGACCCAGAGACCACTGAACCAGCCGCAGCTATGGCAGAAGATCCAATGATCCAGCCCGACTCGGAATCTCAAGCCGCCGCGGCCAGCGCGGGGGGCGCGGTGCTCGATCTCACCTTTGGAATTCCGATCAAGGAACGCCCGATCTGGGTCGACCTTTACGAGAGCGTCCGCGATGTCTTCTTCCCGCCGAAATATCCCCCATTGGTGCTGACTTCGACGCCGATTCCGGTGCCGGACCGGATGGCGGTCAAGCGGAACCCCGTAGCCTGGGGACTCGCCGCCACGATCAATGGGACCATTCTGGTGATTGTGCTCTTCTTCGTGGGCAAGCACATTATCGAAAACAAGGGGAAGCCGCTCCTGAATCTGACCGACATCGACGTGGGAGTTTATACGGGACCCATGAAGGATAAGATGGCAGGCGGCGGCGGTGGCGGCGGCGACCACAGCATCGTCGATGCCTCAAAGGGCAAGCTGCCCAAGCTCGAGAAAAATCCGGTTGAGCCTCCCCAGGTGCAGACGGTCGATAAGCCCAAGTTGCCGATGGAAGCTGCGATCAATGTCCAGGATCTCAAGCTTCCCGACAACCCGCTTCTTCCGAATATTGGCATGAAGAACTCCGTCAACGTCAAATTGGACTCGAATGGCCAGGGTAGCGGCAGCGGCATGGGTACGGGTTCTGGGGGCGGTATCGGGTCCGGAAACGGAAATGGTTATGGGCCGGGAACCGGCGGCGGCGCTGGCGGCGGGCTTTACAGCGTTGGGGGCGGTGTATCAACGCCAGTGCTTATCCACAGTGTCGAGGCCGAGTTCTCCGATGAAGCGCGGCGGGCCAAGTACCAGGGCGTTTGCCTGGTTTCAATCATCGTCGACAGAAACGGCGTTCCGCAGAACCCACGTGTTGTGCGACCGCTGGGCATGGGGCTGGACGAGAAGGCGCTTGAGGCAATCAAGCAATACCGGTTCAAGCCTGCAATGAAGGATGGCAAGACTGCTGTTCCGGTGATGATCAACGTCGAGATTGACTTCCGGTTGTACTGAGAGCTTGAAACAGTTTCCAAGCGAACGGTGGCGCTTACAAACACGCCTCCTTTAGTTGTGCGGCTAGCAATTGAGTCCGAAGAGCCAGTTCCTGCCCCTGTGCATTCCTGAGAAGCAAAAAGTTTGGTACTATGAAGTAGTTGCAGATGTGCGCCCGTAGCTCAATTGGATAGAGCGTTTGGCTACGAACCAAAAGGTCGGGAGTTCGACTCTCTCCGGGCGCACCATAAATTTCCTTCAGATTTCCTTAGAGTTCGCTGGTCAATCCAATGTTGCGCCTGTAGCTCAGCTGGATAGAGCATCAGATTTCGAATCTGAGGGTCGGGGGTTCGATTCCCTCCGGGCGCACCAACTTATCAGAGCATTTGGTCCCGGTGGCGCAATTGGACAACTCATCCGGTAGTCGCTGTCTCTGGCGCAGACTGTGGCGGGATTTGCGGGAGCTCGGGTTCAATCTCGAGTCCTGCCTGACGCACCATCCCGGCAACTGCGGCGGCATTGAGCCGGGTTGCGTCATATTCGACACAAAGCGTGCGGGCTGCCTGATCGAACTTGAGCCTGCGAATGCCGTAGACTTCGCGGATATCGGCCAGCGCGAAGCTCGCGGCGTCAGAAGGCGGTACGGCATAGCGGAAGTGAATTTCCACTGAGGTCATAGGGGAATCATAGCAAGAATCTAAAGACCGCTTAGATAGGCGCGGATCTCGGGGTTCGTCCAGTCCGGATCGCCGACGATCTTGCGCCGAATGACGCCAGTCTTGTCGATGATGTAGGTCTCAGGCCAGCCCTCGGTGTGGTAGAGCTGCGCGGCCTTCTGCGCGGGATCGCGCACGGTAATGAAATCGACGTGGCGGCGTGCGAGGAATTGGCTGTAGGCTTCCGAGTCATCGTCGATGCTGACGGCCACGATGGCCAGGTCGGGGCGTTCGTGGTGGAGTGCGATCAGCCCCGGCATCTCTTGAATGCAGGGAGGGCACCAAGTGGCCCAGAAGTTGAGCAGCACCACGCGGCCACGGTAGTTGGCCAGATGCACGCTCGTGATTCCGTCCGAGACGGTAAAGTCGGGAGCTACCTTGCCAGTCTGAGCCGGATGCGCGCCACGGTCGCAGCCGGGCGCGGAGGCCACGAGCAGGAGCAAAGTCAGCGAAAGCAACCGAGGAAGCCGCACATCCCTATAATACGGAGCGATAGGCTTTCTCGGAAAGGTCAAGGGTGAATGGAGAAAAATCGAGTGAGCAGTTCGGTCGGAAAGGCCGGTTTCACGCCCGTTCTTGGGCTTTCCGATTGGCCACCAGCGCCGCAGGTGGCGTGGGAGGCGACGCCTGGAACGGTCTACACGCAGCCTGAGCCGGAACAGTTGATCGAACTGACCGTGATTGTTCCGGCGCGCAACGAAGAGGACTGTCTCGCCGACTGTCTTCAGTCGCTGGTCAGCCAGTCTGAAGAAGTTTTTGAATTGGGCAAGGACTGGGAGTTGATCGTCGTCGATGACGATTCCACGGATCGGACGGCGGAGATTGCCAGCGATTTCGCAGGAGTTACCGTGATTCAAGCCGATAAGCTTGAGCCGGGCTGGGTCGGCAAAAACAACGCCGTCTGGACAGCAGCAAAGCGGGCGCGTGGCCGCTGGCTGCTCTTCACCGATGCGGACACGATTCACGAGCCGGGCGACTTGCGCCGCGCGATGCATGAGGCCGCTCGTCACAAGGCAGGCATGTTGAGCTATTCGCCGCGGCAGATTGTCCAGGGGCTCGTGAAAAGGTCACTGATGCCGCTGGTCTTTTGCGAATTGTCGCTGGCATATCCGCCGGCCAGGGTTTCCGATCCCAACCAGCGCATCGCCGCGGCCAATGGGCAGTTCATACTGGTGGCGCGCGAGGCTTATCGCCGAATGGGTGGTCACGCATCCGTGGCCGAGAAAGTGCTGGAAGACGTAGAACTGGCCTTCATCGCCAAGCGGCGCAAAATCGGGCTGCACTTCCGCTACGCGCCTGACGCGGTCTCGACGCGCATGTATCGATCGACGGCGGCGATGATCGAGGGTTGGAGCAAGAACCTCGCGCTGCTCTTCGACAATTGCCTGGCGCTGGCCTTTTGGCGGCTGCTCGACATCGGCCTCTTGGTCCTGCTGCCGGTGCTGGCCATCTGGCTGTGGAACGCTCGCTTCGCAGCGCACTCGCTGCAATGGCTGGGCGCGGGCTGGGTGCTTGCGTTACTATGGGCGCGCAATCTCTTCCGCTTCTATGGCCGCGTGGCCAAGTCCAACTTTCCCTTTCTCAATTGCGCCATTGCGCCGCTGGGCCTGCCCCTGTTTGTGGTGCTGCTCTATCGCAGTTGGTACGAGGTGCACATCCTGAAGCGCGTAAGCTGGAAGGGCAGGGAATACAAAGCGTAGAAGTAGCCAAAAGCTTGATTGGTGGAGCTTTTGTCGTACCTCGAGCATCCAACACACGAGGGAGCACGATGATTTTCCTGACGCGGCGCGCTACGTTTTCCGCCTCGCACTACTACTGGAACCCGGCCTGGACCGAAGAGAAGAACAGCCAAGTCTTTGGCCGCTGCGCAAATCGCAACGGCCACGGGCACAACTACACGCTGGAGGTCACAGTGGCGGGCGAGGTCGACCCGGTCACCGGCTTCGTCGTCGATTTGAAGTGGCTGAAGTCTGCAATCGAGCGCGAGGTGCTCGACGCCTGGGATCATCGCAACCTCAATCTTGACGTTCCGGAGTTTGCGGCCTCGGAGGCTGTCGCGACGATTCCGACGACGGAGAATCTTGCTATCGCTGCCTGGAAGAGGCTGGTACCTGCCGTGAGCGCGGCTGGCGGCGCAAAGCTGAGCAGGGTTCGCATCTACGAAACGCCTGATATTTTTGCGGAATTCCGAGGTGAACTATGAGAGCCAGCTTCGGCCGTCGCTACATGATCTCCGCAAGCCATCGGCTGCACACTGAGGCGCTCTCAGAGGAAGAGAATCGCGCCACCTATGGCAAATGCAACAACCCCCGCGGCCACGGACATAACTATGTCATGGAAGTGCTCGTCGGCGGCACGGTTGAGCGAGAGACCGGCATGGTGGTTGACATGGTTGCGCTGGATAAGGCGGTACGAACAAAAGTGATCGGCCGTTTTGATCACACGAACCTCAATCTCGATCCGCTATTTGTGGATCGCGTGCCAACGACGGAGAATCTTTGTAGGGCGGTCTTCGAGCTGTTGCAGGGCGCGCTGCCAGCCGGCGAACTTGAGCATGTGCGCGTGGAAGAGACTGAGAACAACTTCTTTGAGTGTTATGGCGAATGATCTGAGCATCTGGACGAGGACGATTATGGTGCGCGTTGTAACAACATCTGAGAAACTGCGAGTGGCGGAAGCAGAAAACACATTCCTTCGGGCCGCTCGGGAGCAGGATGCAGGTAATCTTTTATCAGGATTCCGTTTGCTGCTGACCGCTGCCAGACTTGGTTCCGAGAGCGCGCAGCTGAATCTTGGGTATACCTATGATGTGGGTATCGGCATTAAACAGAATCGCTCAGCAGCAATGTATTGGTACAAGAAGGCTTATCGCAGAGGAAAAGGCAGTGGATTGGCCGCAAGCAACATCGGAACCATTTATCGCGACGAACATAAGTATTTACAAGCGATCCTTTGGTTTCAGCACGCTGTGGAATATGGAGATGTCGATGCGAATTTGGAGCTCGCAAGGATATATCTTCGGAGACCTACTGAAAGAGATAAGGCAATTGTCTGCCTCAGGAAGGTTTTAGAAGGTGTTCCTCCTGTAATGGTTGGCGAAGACTCGCAGGACGAGGCGCGGGCTTTGCTCCGAGCGATCGAGGACTGAAAGCAAACAATCCACTGCAACGAGCGATGCCCACTTCGCCTGGGCGAAAGGATAGAGATCATGGCACAGCCAATGGCAATGAGCAAACCTGTTGCAAGAATCGACGAAGGTCTCAGCAATGTCAGCACTGAGGAGATGATCCGAGAGATACTGAGCCGTTTGGGCGAGAACCCGACTCGCCAGGGATTGCTGGCCACACCAAGCCGCGTCGAGAAATCGCTGACCCACCTGACCAAGGGTTACAACGAAGATCCGACAATGATCTTGCGCGGCGCGCTTTTTGACGAGGACTACGACGAGATGGTCATTGTCAAGGACATTGAGATGTTCTCGCTCTGCGAGCATCACATGTTACCGTTCTTTGGCAAGGTGCATGTGGCCTATATTCCGAAAGGCAAGGTCATCGGCCTCAGCAAGATTCCTCGCCTGGTTGAGGTCTTTGCGCGCCGCCTTCAAGTTCAAGAACGGCTCACGCGCCAGATCGCCGACGCCATTCAGCATGCCATACAGCCGCAGGGCGTGGGCGTGGTGATCGAGGCACGCCATCTGTGCATGATGATGCGCGGCATCGAGAAACAGCACTCGTCCACTGTGACGAGCGCAATGGTTGGCTGCTTTCGTCAAAAGGAGACGCGCCTCGAGTTCCTGTCGCTGGTGCGCCAGACCGGCTCTGAGGGCTGACTCCTGCGACTGGCTGCTGCGTCAGCTACAGTGGATAAGTGAACGGACTTCTTGTCATCGACAAACCAGCCGGCATGACCAGCCACGATGTGGTCTACCGCCTGCGCAAAATCTGCGGTGAATCCTCGATCGGCCATCTTGGAACGCTCGACCCCATGGCCACCGGCGTTCTGCCGATGCTGCTGGGTAAGTACACACGCCTGGCGCAGTACTTCTCTGACGCGGAGAAGAGCTATAGCGGCACAATCCGCTTCGGCTTTGCCACGGATACCTACGACGCCGAGGGTCAGCCTGCCGGCCCCGATTGCTTTACGGAGCTGAGCCCGCCGTTGACGCTCGACAGCGTTCGCGCTGCGGCTGGTCGCTTTCATGGCGAAATCGAGCAGATGCCGCCGCAGTTCTCCGCAAAGAAGATTGCCGGGACGCCCGCCTACAAGCTGGCGCGACAGGGCAAACCGGTCGAGTTGAAGGCGGTGAAGATTCATATTGGCAGCTTTGAAATTGTTGACCTCGACTCAGCACTGGCCAGCTTCACGATAAGCGTTAGTGCCGGTGGTTATGTACGCTCGGTGGCTCACGAACTGGGCCAGGAGCTTGGTTGCGGTGCGCATCTGGCCAGCCTGCGACGCACGAAAGCTGGGGTTTTTACGCTGGCCGAAGCGCACACGCTCAACGAAGTGCAGACGCTGGCTGGAGACGTAGGGGCGCTGGAGAGTTTGTGCGTACATCCACGTACCCTATTGCCGGAATTGCCTGCCGTGACCGGCGACGAACAGAGCCTGGGAAGACTGCGCAATGGCGCTCAGGCTAATCTGCCGGAATATTCACGCGCGCCGCTGGTCAGGGTCTTCGCCAGCCAGCGAGAGATGGCGGGGATTGCAAAGCGCGTCGCAGGGACGCTCTTTCAGCCTGTCGTTGTCATGAACTGAGGCCACGCGCTACTTCTTCAGCAAAGGCGTCAGCACAGGCAACAGAGTTTGAGCGATAATCTCCGACCCTTTTGCTGTGGGATGAATGCCGTCGGCCTGGATCGTGCCGGGAATTGTCAGCATGTTTTTGTAAATCATGGGGACGAAGGCGACATGATGCTTTGCTGCTAGATCGCGGAAGATCTGATCGAACTGGCGGATGTAATCCTGGCCGTAGTTGGGCGGAAGGGTGATCCCGGCCAGCAGTATCTTGATGTGGGCATTCTCGATTGTCGTCAGCACGGCGTCAAGATTGCGGCGGGTCTGATCCAGAGGCAGGCCGCGCAGGCCGTCGTTGCCGCCGAATTCGACGATGACTATCTCCGGATGCAAGCGCAGAATCGCGCTAAGACCGGCGACGGCGTCCTTGGTGGTTGCGCCGCTGGTGCCTCGATTGTTTGCTTTGTAGTGATAGCCGCGGCTGTCGAGATCTCTTTGCAAAGCATCGGGAAAGGACTCGCCGCTCTGCAGGCCGTAGCCAGCTGTAATGCTGTCGCCATAGCAGACGAGCAGCGGCCTGGCGGTCTTTTCCTGCGCGGCAACCACCGGAATGGCAAGAAGTGTCAGCCAAAGCGAAACAATCAGGGATCGGCGAACGTACACATCAATAGTGTAGCGAAGGGCAGGAAATTCGGCGCGATGTTCAGGAGGCTGGCGGAGTGATCGAGGTTCGTGACGCGAAGAAGTGGATTCAGAGTGGCGCGCGGCGTGTGGAGATTCTGAAGGAGATCACTCTGACGATTCCGGCCGGGCAGTTTATCGCCATCCTGGGCGCGAGCGGCAGTGGTAAGAGTACGCTGCTGGGACTGCTGGCGGGGCTCGACACGCCCAGCGCAGGCGAGATCTGGCTTGACGGCGTGCCGATTCACAACCTGGCCGAGGGCGAACTGGCCGCAGTGCGCGGGGAGAAGATCGGCTTTGTCTTCCAGTCCTACCAGCTCATCCAGACGCTGACGGCGCTCGAAAACGTGCTACTTCCTTTTGAACTGAACCTGCCTGGCAGCGGCATCGAAAAGGCGCGGCGTCTGTTGGATGAGGTAGGCCTGGCCGAGCGCATGGACCACTATCCGGTTCAACTTTCCGGCGGAGAACAGCAGCGCGTAGCGCTGGCGCGGGCCTTTGTCGTCGAGCCGCCGATTGTGATGGCCGACGAACCTACCGGCAATCTTGACTCCGCGAACGGAAAGCTTGTGCTGGATCTGCTGCTGGAGCGCAATCGCAAGGCAGGGACAACGTTGGTGCTAGTGACGCACGATCCCGAAGTGGCCAGCCGCGCCGACCGCAAGATCGTCCTCAAAGATGGAATGATCGTCGAAGATTCGTTACCTTTTGAAGCCGCATTGGCTGAGCAGGCCAAGAATGGCTAAGCGCGCCTTGAGTTGGAAGAGGGCCGCGTCGATCAGCTGGCGCGATCTGCGCTCCGCACCGGGCAAATTTGCCTTTGTGGTGTTGTCGGTCGCGGTGGGAGTGGCGGCACTGGTCGGCGTGCGCGGCTTCGGCGACAGCTTTCGTAAGACGCTCTCCGGTGAGGCGCGCTCGCTGATGGCTGGCGATCTGAGCGCGAGGCTCTTTCATCAGCCGGACGCGGGAGAGACAGAGAAGATTGCGGCCCTCACCACGAAGGACGGGTTGCGAACGACTTGGGTCACTGAGACCGTCTCGATGGCTTCTGTTCCACCTGATCCTGTGCCGCTTCTCGTCTCGCTCAAGGCCGTCGACCCCGGCGAATATCCCTACTATGGCAAGGCCGCGCTAGAACCGTCGATGAGCCTCGATCAGGCTTTGGCCGGCGATTCGGCGGTTGTGGCTGATGAGTTTCTGATCCGGCTGAATGCACGGGTCGGACAGTCGTTACGCATGGGTGGCAGGGAATTCAAAATTGTCGCAGTGCTGAAGCAAGAGCCAGACCGCATCACAGCCGGAGCGGGGCTCGGGCCGCGCGTGATGATCTCGCAGGCGGCGCTTGCGCGAACGGGTCTCATCGCGCCGGGAAGCCGGGCCAGCCAACGGCTGCTGATTAAGCTGCCGGAGAACGCAAACAAGCAGCTTTCCGATCTCGCCGCGTTGCGCAAGCAGGTCGAGGCGGTGCTGCCCGATGCTCAGGTGATGGACTACCGCGAGGGCAACCCGGCGCTGACGCAGGGGCTGGACAACGCGACCGCGATTCTTAGCCTGATCTGCCTGGTCGCAATGGTGCTGGGAGCCATCGGAGTGGCCATGGCCATGCACGCGCATCTCGAGCAGCGGATGGATATGCTGGCGATCTTGAAGGCCGTCGGCGCTGGCTCCGCGGATCTATTGAGAATCTTCTTGCTGCAAACAATGGCCCTGGGGTTGGCTGGGGGGCTGCTCGGAGTGGCGGCTGGTGTGGGCGTGATGACCGCGTTGCCTGCGGTCTTTGGCAGCCTTTTGCCGGTTCATACGCATCTCAACTTCCCCTGGTCATCGGTCGCAGCCGGGCTGGGAACTGGCCTCCTGACCACATTGCTCTTCTGCTTGCCGCCGCTTTTGGATGTTCGCGCTGTACGACCGGATCTCGTCTTGCGCAGGCTTGTCGAAACGGGGCCGGACAGTTTCCCCGGCTGGCTGGCTCGTTGGTGGGCGCGGCGGCTGCAGCTCGGGCTCTCGGTGATCGTCGTCCTGGCGCTGGGCGGAATAGCCTGGGCGCTGTCGGACTCGGCGAAGGTGGGCACCTGGTTCGCCCTCTTGTTCACCCTTGCGCTGATCGTGCTGCTGGTGTTGGCCGCCGTGGCGCTTTGGACCCTGCGCTTTCTGCTCAATCGCGTGCGGCTGCGCCTGCCGTCATTTCTGCGACACGGGCTGGCCAACCTCTATCGGCCCGGCAACCAGTCGGCGGCTGTGCTCGCGGCGCTGGGCACAGGCGTCATGCTGATTCTGACCGTCTACCTGATGCAGGCAACACTGTTGCGCGATCTGCACGAGACCGCATCGCCAAAGCTGCCCAACATATTCCTCATCGACATCACCACCGACGAGGTTGCGGGCATCAGGAACTTTTTCGCGCAACAGCCGGGCGTGAGCCGGGCGAGCAGCCAGGCCCTGGATCTGCTGCCGGTAGTGACCGGGCGTTTTATCTCGCTGAACGGCATGCCGGTGGACCAACTCAAGGGAGAACACTACCCGAGACGGCTGCTCGAAAATGCGGAACTCAGTTGGACCGATACGCCTCCGCTTGGCGACAAGATCACCCAGGGCAAGTGGTGGAGCGACCCAAATACGACGGCTCTGGCAGTCGGCGAAGGCGCGGCGCAAAGGCTGCGTCTTGTCCTTAATTCATCCGTCGAACTCGACGTGGGCGGAACGGTGCGGACGCTGAAAGTCGTCTCGATCTTCCGCGCCGATGGGCAGCATCCGGGAGCGCGCGTCCAGTTTGTCCTGCCGTCAGGGCTGCTCAAGGACGAACCCGCAACTTGGTACGGCGGGGCGCACGTCGATCCGAAACAGGTGGCAACCATCGAGCGGGCGCTCTTCGCGGCATATCCGACCGTGACGGTAATCAACATCGCCGACGTACTCGACCGGATCGAGGGCCTCGTCGATCAGATCACTTTTGTCGTGCGCTTTCTAGCTGACTTCTCGATCTTTGCGGGGCTGATGATTCTGGCTTCGAGCATCGCCAGCACGCGCTTCCGCCGTATGCGTGAGGCCGTTGTACTCAAGACGCTGGGAGCGACCCGGATACGCATCGTGCGCACGTTCAGCGTCGAGTTCAGTGTGCTTGGTCTGCTGGCGGGGTCGGTCGGCGTGGTTTTTGCCAATCTGTTGACGCGGGTGCTGCTGATCAAACTCGATGTGGGCTTTCACGTCGAATGGCTTGCTACGGTGATTGCGTTGGTCGGCACGGCGATGTTGGCCACTGCGACAGGCTGGATCGCCAGTTATCGGATCCTCGGCCTCCGACCGCTAGAGATACTGCGCGAGGAGTAGAGGCGTCAGGAGATTGCAGCAAGGAATTGACCCAGGGCGGAGAATCCCCTTATGATGTACAGGTTGGCTTTGGTGTCTTCGATGTTCGGAATGCGAGTTCGACCGGGTCGCAAGCCGGCCAGCATTAAAGGATGCCCACTCGTTCAATGGTAGGACAGCTGCCTCTGGAGCAGCATATTGGGGTTCGAATCCCTGGTGGGCAGCCAAAAGTCGATTCTAAAGCAGTTTATTACGGTTCAAAACGGTGCAGAGAAGTACACCAATTCGCAAACCTAAGCCGATCATTACAAGATAGATACTCGTATTTTGTGGTTCCTCGTGGTACGATGAGAGCCGAACGAGAATGGGGATACGGCCGAAGGCGATATCCCCACATTCCAGACCGAAAATGGGGATACGGAAGAAAGTGCGAGTGATCGTATCCCCAGGGGATGCTTTCTATGGCCCTCACGGATTTGAAACTCAAGACGGCCCAGCCCGCTGCCAAGCCCTATCACCTAACCGATGGGCACGGCCTGTTTGTGGTCGTCCAACAGAACGGGTCGAAACTTTGGCGTTGGAAATACCGCTTCCAAGGCGAGTACCGGCTCATGGCGTTTGGCAGCTATCCCTTGGTCAGTCTTGCGGATGCACGTGCCGCACACGCCGCAGCACGCGCCCAGCTATTCCATGGAACTGACCCCATGCAGGAGCGGAAGGCGGGAAGGGACGCCGAACGGGCCATCAAACGCAGAGAAGAGCCAAACAATGGGGTGATTAACCCATTTCGTGAAGTCACCGCTCAGTGGTTTGAAAAATGGAAGGCGGGCAAGGTCGAACGATACGTGCGAGACACCGAGACACGTATCGAGCAGGACGTTCTAAGCCGCATTGGTAGTCGCCCCATTGCCGATATTAAGCCGCCGGAGATCGCAAATATGATCCTAGCTATCGAAGAGCGTGGCGCTGTAGACGTTGCTCGCAGAGCCTTGCAGAACACGCAGCAGATCTTTCGGTACGCCATGGCATTTGGGTTCGCTGCACAGAACCCGGCCGCTGCATTCCGCCCTTCCGACATTCTCAAGCAGCGCAGCACAACAAATTTCGCCCGTATTGAAGTGTCGGAACTCCCAAAGCTCTTGAAGAAGATCGAACTTTACGATGGCTCAGATTTTGTGCGACTCGCTTTGCAGTTGATGGCGCTCGTGTTCGTGCGCACTGGCGAGCTGATTCCGGCACAATGGTCAGAATTCGATCGCAGAGAAGGGAAGATCTGGAGCGTACCGGCCGATCGGATGAAGATGAGGCGCCCCCATTTGGTTCCTCTCTCTCGCCAGGCGCTTGAGGTGCTCGAAGAACTGTGGGAACGCCGGAAAAGCGACACCTGGGTATTTCCCGGAGAGCGCAGTTGCCCTCATATGAACAAAAATTCCATGCTCGGCGCCCTCAAACGGCTGGGCTACAAAGGAGAGATGACCGGCCATGGATTTCGTGGCTTGGCATCCACCATCCTGAATGAGATGGGACACGAGCGTACATACATCGAAATGCAACTCGCTCATGCGCCGAAGAACGAGGTTGAAGCAGCTTACAACAAAGCACTCTATCTTCCTCAGCGCCGCATCATGATGCAAGGCTGGGCTGACTTCCTTGATGAAGCCCGTGAGTCTGGCGAGGGCGGTCGCCGAGTCAGCCCACGCGCTGGTGTCATGCGGCTGGCCGCGACGCGCGGACGCGCTCTGCGGCCCACTGCCTGACCTCGGATCTGATCCATGCGACTGCGCGCGGTCCAAGCCGAACGGGCGAAGGAAAGCTCTTCTCACGAATCAGCCCGTAGAGACTAGACTTCGAGAGGCCGGTGATCGCTTTGACTTCGGGTAAACGCAGGAAAGTCACATCATCCAGAGTGTTTGGGATACCGACTTGGCTGGTTCTTCCAGGCTTCTCGGAGCGGGGCCTTTTCCTCGTGGTAAGCTCAGTCGATGAAAACTGCTGACCGCCACTTTTCTCAAGGGACGGATTTTGAATGGTTGTATTCCTAGCGAGAGCATCAGGCATGCTTCACCTCGTATTGTTGAGTTTAGCTTGGACGGTTTCAGGTTAAGGGAGCGAGGCCCATGAGCAGTCATCTTCAATCGGACTCGAATCTTGCAGGTAGCGCTCCCCGTTGTTCCGCATTCAATGTGGACTGTTGTGATTCAGGATTTTGCGCATCTTCAGAGCAACGAGTTCTTGTGAAGGTTTAGTTGCGCCCGAGATCGCTCGATCCCAGCAGACATTGTTTCTTAATTGACCGCACTTGCCAGCCAATCCGTATCGAGTTCGTCTATGAGCAGCTTCGCTTCCTCTCGACTAAACATCAGAGGTACCACCGCGAATCCGACCTGTCGGCAAAGGCACCTCTCGGTGGACTCGTCGCTCCCGAGGGGAATGTTGTTTTGGGCAAATGCCGCGAAGTATTCATTGATCTCGAGTTTGAGACAAGTCTCGCAGAATAGTCCGGTCATGCAGTCGGGTTCTAGCTCTCGAGACTGATTTGGGAAACGCTCGAGCGAAATCAACCTGAATGATGGCGGCTTTTGATCGCATCCGAAACATGTTTTCGCATCTTCTCTAGTGAATGTGTTTGCCATGATTCCCTCCTTAAGGATTAGGCTAGCGAGCTTCTTCGCAAGGAGACTGTATGTCTGCTGGCGCATTCAGTCAAATTGATAGGGAACATGCGGTTTTGTGATGTCTTGCCGGGAATTCAATGCAACAATTTACGCCAATGCGCGTTTGCCGAGCTGAGAGCATTCGGCTCTTAACCGACAGGTTGTAGGTTCGATTCCTACCGCGTCCACCAATATAATGAATTAGTTAGGACGATTCACTGCAAGATTACTTTCCGATACCGGGGAAAATACCGGGGACTCCGCTT
>JBEKCA010000075.1:0-24765 GCA_050015115.1 Occallatibacter sp. | reverse complement strand
AAACTCCGTGAAGAATATCTATTCAAGCGAGACGAATTGAGGCGCCTCTACGGGGCGGGATGAAGTGAAGATGAATATCAGCCCTGCTAAGGACGCAGGGACGAAGGTCTTGTAAAAGGGGCATGACATCAGTCGTGCTGATTGCCGCCTGTGCCGGTATTCGGCGTTAGTCGCTGATCACACAAGTGTCTGAAAGAATGCGGCAGGGGCTAACTAGAGCCTGCGCATTCCCAGCACGCGATAGTCGGCCAGGCAACTCTTCCGCACATACACAAGTCGGTTATTGCTGTCGGGATCGGTGGGCAGCAGGAAAAAGCCCGGATCGACAAGATAGCGTATCGAGTTGTAGATAATCCCCTCCATGACTTCGCCATCGAGGAATTGAAGCCGCACCCAGATTCCATGGACAATGGGTGCCCGAGAATGAAAGTTGAGTTCCTTGTGGCCTGAGTCGCCTTCAAAGCTATTCACATAGAAGACAGCCTTGATGTCTTTGGCAGGAATCTCCTCCACCTCATCCGTCTCAAGATGGCGAAGCCGGAAGCTCTCAGGCGAGCTTTGCGGGGCGTGACCCAACACCTCCTCGACCGTGTTCAAAGCCGGGGAGTCCAGATAGCCCCTCATAGTCCTGGAACCCATCTGGATGACTACCTTCTCCGACCTGGACGAGCTTTGTCCATGCGCGGGCGGGATTATGCCTTTTGCGCCTGACTCGGAGTGAATTGTCTTTTGGGAGGAACGAGATTGTACTGCTTGATCTTGTACAGCAGCGCCTTGTAGCTGATTTGCAGGTCGCTTGCGGCTGCCTTGCGATTCCATCCAGTTCCCTCCAGCGTTCGTGCGATGGCGGCCGACTCGGCGCCGCCCTTCAGGTTGCGGACCAGATGCTTCAAACTTCCATTGTCGCCGTTTTCTTCCCCGCCGTATGCCGCAGAATCAGTCATCGGTCGAGGATTTAGCTCGTCGATGATGGCCTGTTCATCGGCAAGGATCAGATAGCGCTTGACGGTGTTTTCCAGTTCGCGAAGATTACCCGGCCACGCATGGGCGGAGAGCGCCTGCATGAGCACCGGCGAGATCGGCAGCGCATCGCGCTCGTACTTCGCGGCTACCTTTTGCATGAAGTGATAGGTCAAAATCGGAATCTCTTCAGGGCGTTCGCGCAGCGGAGGCATCTTCAGGGTGAAGCCATTCAGGCGATAGTAGAGATCCTCTCGAAATGTTTTTCGCGCAATGGCATCCTTGATATCGATATTGGTTGCGGCAATCACGCGCACGTCGACCTTGACCGAAGACTGGCTGCCCAGGCGCGAAAAACTTCCATCCTGCAGAACCTGGAGCAGCTTGGCCTGCAATGCGGCCGGCATTTCGCCAATCTCATCCAGGAAGATCGTGCCGTTGTTGCAAATCTCAAACTTGCCGGGCTTGGACTTGATGGCTCCGGTAAACGCCCCTGGTTCATAGCCGAAAAGTTCGCTTTCCAGCAGATCGGCCGGCATCGCCGCACAATTGACCTTCATGAAGCTGCGCTGGCTGCGAGCCGACATCTTGTGAATGAACAGGGTTGCTACTTCTTTACCCGTGCCGCTCTCGCCCAGTATCAGGACCGGAATGTCGGCACGCGCCACCAGCCTGCATTGGGATTCGATCTCCCGCATTCGTTTGCTGGCGATGACGAACGAGGTGTTTTCGTCAAGGGGGATTTCCTTGGCCTCATCGCCGTCCTCAGCCGGCCGTTTGCCATTCTCCTTGATGCATTCGTGTACAGCCCGATCGATGTCTGCCTTTCTAAAGGGCTTGAGAATCACGTCGGTGGCGCCCATGCGAGTGGCCATCACAACGTCCCTCAACTCTGCTGAACAGGCCAGCAGGATGATCGGAAGCGCCGGCTTGGAGGCGCGCAGTTCCGTGAGCAGGCCGAGTGAGTTTCCCGCGTCGCCGTCCTCGGCTATATGCCAGTCCATCAGCAGCAGGTCAGTCGCCTGTGGCTCTTTGAGGCCCTGGACCAGTTCGGCGGCCTCGGTAAACGTGCTCACTGTGAAGTGATCCGCAAGGATACGGTGAAGATACTTGAGGATTGCCGGATCGGGATCCAGGATCGCGATGTGAGGATTGCGCTTGCTTTTCGTCTTCATTGGCGCTCCAGCCAAACTTCTCACATCCCGGCGTTGGCCATCCCTGTCAAATCAGGCATGGAGGAAATCCATTCCTGGGCCGACAGGCGGGTAATGGATGTCTGAGGCAATCCTGCCACCGATTGGCCGGAATCGCAGATCAGACACCGAAGGCCCTGGGAATCCATCGCATAAAGAGAGAAGGGGGATCCGCTCTTTCGTGAACATAAAGCTCTGCGAAATTTTCTTTATCGTAACACCTGAAAGTGGTAATTCATTCGTCATTATATGCAAAAATTTACACATTTTAAAGCAAATAGCTCCATAGTTGGTCGAGAATCCACTCCAGAGTACCCCAGCATTAACCCAAAGTTCACTCTTGCGCTGTTTGGAGAAACCTCTTGACGGATTGGGTTTGGACCTGGAGTTGCATACAACAAGATGAAACCGTCCCTAAACTGGATAGACCATGCCCCTGGCGCGCGCCGCTGAGTCAGCCGAAATCCGCGATCTGCCCCCAACCGAGATCATCTTTGGCCAGACTTCGCAGATGGAGATCGCCCGGGAGAAACTGGAACGCGTGGCCGAGACGGGTGTCCCGGTGCTTTTGCAGGGCGAGAGCGGCACAGGCAAAGAGATCTTTGCGAAGTTGCTGCACGCATATTCCGATCGAGCAAGAGCTGCCTGGGTCAAGGTTGCCTGCCCGGCGATTCCGCACTCGCTGATCGAGTCGGAACTCTTCGGCTATGAAAAGGGAGCTTTCACAGGCGCTTATGCGACCAAGCGCGGCCGCGTGGAGATGGCCCACATGGGAACCCTGTTCCTGGATGAAGTTGGAGATCTGGAGCTCTCAGTGCAGGCCAAGCTACTGCAGATGCTCCAGGATGGCAGCTTCATGCGGGTTGGCGGTCAGGAGTCGCGGCAGGTCAACACACGGCTGGTGAGCGCGGCCAGCGCCGACCTGCGGAAGCAGGCCGAGGAAGGGCATTTTCGGCTGGATTTCTTCTTCCGCATCAACGCCGTGACTATCGAATTGCCGCCGTTGCGTCAGCGAACCGAGGACCTGCCGATGTTGATCGACTTCTTCCTCGACCGGCATTCGGAGACATTTCGCCGCAACCCTAAGCCGCTCTCGCGCGACATGAGACGCCTGATGCAGCGCTACGACTGGCCCGGAAACATACGCCAATTGGAAAACATGATTCGCAGCTACATTCTGATCGGCAGCGAAGAGGCCCTGGCAGCCGAACTGGTCCCATCCGCATCATCCAGCCCGGCAAAGCTGAATGCCGAGATCGACCTGTCAAGCCCTGTCTCTTTGAAAGAGATCACCAGGGCGGCCACGCAGGACCTCGAGCGGCAGATCATCCTCAAGGTGCTCGAAGCCAATGGATGGAGCCGCCGCAAGACCGCCAAATGGCTCAATATCAGTTACCGGTCGCTGCTCTATAAATTGCAGGAATCGCAGGACGGCGGACCCACTCACACATTGCCCAAGACGAGGAAGGCGGCCTCCGCGTTAAGTCCGGCACACGACGCGACGGCGCCGAAGACAGCCAGTCTGATCGGGAGCGCGCCGAACTGAGCGTCTATTCCCGCGGCACCGCCATGCGATCCACGGGAGGGCGACTTCGCGCGCGCATCATCACTCAGGTCATTGCATTTAGCGCTTTTTTGCTGACCTGTGCCCCCCACTCCGTCGGATCGGCGTCGTGCGCGTGTTGCGAGAAGAGCCAGCGGTGACCCTCGATGTCCTGAACTCCGTATTGGCGCTCGCCGTAGATCGTCTCGTGCAACTCCTCGACGATTGTGGCTCCCGCTGCTACGGCTTTTTTGTAGTGCGTGTCAGCGTCTTCGACGATGATGGTCAGCATCTGCGTGCCGTATCCGAGCTGCGTCGGGCATAGATGATCCTTTCCGGCTCGATGGAGCATCAGAGGGGCATTCCCCAGCGTTCCCATGATGCCGCTGACGGGGTCGCCGTGGGGATAGATCTCGCGGAAGCCAAAGGCACGGATCAGCCAGTCGCAAGCGGCGGCAACGTTCTGGTAATTGACGTGGGGCAACACGGTGTTGGTGGGCACGGAGCGGTTTTCCATGCCGCCGATGATACAAAGGAATCTCTAGCGCGACAATCGGAAGTAGCGTTTGGCCTTGGTGACGTCCCTGAAGATCTGTGCCTTCAGGGCCTCGGGCGAGGGCCACTCGATTTCGCCGCGGAGGCGGAGTAGAAACTCCAACTCGATGGGGGTTTGGTCGTCCAGATCAACCGGCTCAAAGTTGAGAATGTGGCTCTCGACAGCGAAGGATGCTTCACCAAATGTCGGGCGGTTGCCGACGTTGGTGACGGCCTGGAACCTGCGGTCGCCGATTGTGATGCACGTGACGTAGACGCCGAAGGCGGGCAGCAGCCCCGAGTAGGGCGCGAGATTGACTGTGGGAACGAGCAAGCGCGTGCCGATGCCGCGGCCGCGGGCCTGGGTGGAGCGCACGGCAAAGGGGCGGCCGAGCATCCAGCGGGCGCGGGTGATGTCGCCTGCTGTGATACGCTCGCGGACCGCGGAGCTGGAGACTTCAAGGCCGTGCGTGCGAACCGGAGGGTGGATCTGGACGCCAAAGCCGTACTCTGCGGCGAAATCGAGGAGTTCCGCCACGCCGGCCTCGGCGTTGTGCCCGAAGCGGAAATTGCCGCCTTCATGCAGGCCTCGAAGACCGAGGGCGTCGATGAGGATGGAGCGCACAAACTCGCGGGCGGGCAGAGAGGCCAGCGCCACATCGAATGGCAGCACCAGCACGGCATCGATGCCGGTGAGCGAGAGCAGCCGGAGACGTTCGTCGAGAGGCGTGAGCAGGCGTGGGGCCTGAGCGGGGCGCAGAAATTTCTCGGGGTGCGGCTCAAAGGTGATGGCGACGGCGCGTGCCCCGTTGGCGCGGGCATCCGCTGTGGCGGCGGAGAGAATCCTCTGGTGGCCGAGGTGAACGCCGTCGAAGTTGCCGATCGCGGCGACGGTGGGGCCAAAGCCAGCGGGAATTTCCGCGAGCGAGCGGAAGATCGAAACACCGTTGTGAATGAGAGACGCGCTGCTATTCATTAAGGTGCGGGCTCCAGATTCACTGGCAGGCTAAGGCCGTCGTAGGCCAGGCGGATGTTTTCGGGCAAGGTGCGGTTGGTCTCTTCGTGGCCGAGCTCGTGGGCAATGTGGGTGAGCAAAGTCTGGCGTGCGCCGATGCGCTCGGCCCATGCGATGGCCTGCTTGACGGTGGCGTGGCTGGGGTGCGGATTGTGGCGCAATGCGGAGACGATGAGCAGATCGAGATTCTCAAGAAGAGAAAAGCTAGATTCAGGGATGGCGCTCACGTCGGTGAGGTAAGCGGCGCGGCCAAAGCGGAAACCGGCGATCTCCATCTCGCCGTGCATCAGTGGCACGCGAATGAATTCGACGCCGTGAATAACTGTGCGACCGGCGAGGGGCTCAAGCCGGACGCGGGCGCGATTGGGATAGGTTGCGCCCGGCGAAAACGTGTAATCGTAAATGCGCTCCAGCACCTTTGCCGCCTCGGGGCTGGCATAGAGTGGGATCGGACCGCCTTCGCGGAAGACGGTAAAGCTGAGCGGGCGCAAGTCGTCCATGCCCATGATGTGGTCGGCGTGGGAGTGGGTGTAAAAGACAGCGTCGACGCGGGTGAGGCCATTGCGCAAGGCCTGTTCGCGGAAGTCGGGGCCGGTGTCGATGACGACGACACGCTCGCGCGGCTGTCCAGGCTGATGCCACCGCAAGAGGATGGAGGGGCGCAAGCGGCGATCGCGGGGGTCGGCCGAGGTACATACGGCGCAGTCGCAGCCCAGCGTCGGAACCCCCATCGAGGTTCCCGTTCCCAAGAATGTGAGTAGACCGTCCATAGATTCCAATTATCGTTGCGGGGCGAGAGTTTCAGCTTCCCACCCTGGCCGCAAGTACAAGCACGCGGCGAGGGTGGGGCACCCATAATTTCGAGGAAATCTACCCGGGTTTTGTAGCTGATTTCTGTTCACTGATCCCTGACCACTGCTTTATCGCTTGCCAGGTGGCGGCGGTTGTGGCGGCTGCATGGCTTGCAAGCTGATCATGTTTGTCAACTCCAGGAAGGCCATCCGCACCTCAAAGAGAACCGTCTGGAGCGTGGTGTCCTCAGACGGAGTGAGGTTGCCGCGAGTTTTCTCCGCCAGGACGCCCAACAAATCAATCGTGGTGCGCGCGCCGAGAATGTCGACCCGCGGACGCTGGCCTTCCTGCGCTCCGGCGCCCATCTGGATCATGGCGGAGACATAGAACTGTTGCACCAGGTGTTCAAAGGACACGGGAGGCTGAGCGCCCATCGCGGGGTTCTGCGCCCGGACCAGGTCTTCGAGGCGCTGCGCCGATGCGTCGTAGGCGTCCTTTTGCTCCTTGCTTTCCTGGGCTGTTGGCGGGGGAGGCAACTCCGCCTCGGCAGCGGCTTCAGCGGCGGGCGCGGAAGCTGGCTCGGCCTTGGACTCGGCTTTGGGCTCGTTGACGACCAGGCGCGGACCACCACTCGATTCAACCGGCGCTGGTGCGGATTCTGCGCTTGCGGCCGATGGCTGTTGGTTCTCATGCTCTTCGTCCGCCTTGATCTTGCGGCGGTCAATCACGGTGAACTTCGGTGTCTCGCTCATGTTGTTAGTTTCCTGTCGGTTTTGCTGACTGCATAACTCGCTGGTTTGATTCGAACTCGGGTTGGGTGGCCAGGATGTGTGCTGTGCCAGCGGCCCCGCTGGCAGAGTATTTGAAGAGTTGATCGCGCAGTTCCGCCTCGCCGCGAATCATACCCAAGGCGAAGATGCGCTTGCCTGCTTCGAACGGAAGTCCGGCCGCGCTGGTGATCTGGCCGGCAGTTGCGCCGCCTTCGACCGTCAGTTCGGTGCCGGCCTGCGGAACAGCACCCGTAAGCTCCAGTGGCCTTAGATGGCGATGAACATTGCCTCTGGAGCGGATTCGCTCGACGATCTCCTGGCCCAGATAGCAGCCTTTGCTGAAGTGAAGCGCGCGCATCTGCGATGTCTCCTGCGGCAGGTCGCGCTCGGCGATGTCAATGCCATAAGCAGGAATTCCTTCGGCGATACGAAGGGCCTCAAGCGAATCCGCACCAACAGCGATTGCGCCCGCTTCGATCAGAGCCTGCCACAACGCGGGAATCCGGTCTGCTTGCACCCATAGCTCGTAGTGCGGTGCGAGCGTGCCGTAGGCCCGGATGACGCGCATCTCAGTGCCGTTCCAGACAGCGCGCGTGCTGGTAAGGGGATCATTGAGTTCGGGCAAATCGAGTTGGGTAAGCAGATCGGCTGCCTTGGGGCCAGTGAGTCCCAGAGCTGTCTCGCCGTGCACGTCTTCGTTCTGGTCCAAGCTCAACGGCACGAGGTCCACATCGTCCATGATGATGAAACGATTCAGGTGGGCGAGAAGACGGTCATACTGATCGGCGGCAATCTCCAAGGTGAGCGCATCGCCTTCGCGCCAGACGTGAAGATCGCCCTGGATGCGCCCTTGCGCATTGAGAACCAGGTTCCATGCGCCGGCGTTGGTTCCCAGATCGGTCACCGTATTGGTAACCATGCCGCTGAGCCAGCGGAAACGGTCATCGCCCCGCACCGCGACACGCCGCAGCCAGCCCAGATCGTGAACAGCAACTCCCGAGAGCAAGGCCTCTATTTCCCTCTCCGGCGCGTCCAACCCTTTAGTGGTCACCGTTCCGCGATAGGCGCAGCATTCAGGCCCGTTGGTGACGGTCGCCATTTGCGATGTAAGCCGGGTGGGGCGGAAGGCCGCAGGCGGCGTATCGCTCGATGCATGAACGACAGGTGCGGCGTTAGGTGTGGCATTTTCCGTCATCGGGGGAATTTTTCGCCGGTCCGGGCGCGGATTTTCTGCGGAGATTGAGCGCCGTGCCGCATTCTGATTATAGCCTTTTAGATGAGGCGATTGCGCAAGCCGAGGAACGAAGCCTTATCGCTGGGCGTGGTGAAAGGATGGCAATGAGAAAGCGGAGATTGGCTGGACGGGATTGGCGCGGATGGTTGCTGGCAGCGGTGTTGGGCTTTGGGGTAATCTCGTCTTCAGCGCAACAAACTGCACCCCCGGCCGGCGCCACCGCTCAGACCGGCGAACAGAGCAAGTCTCTGGAAGGCGGCGGCCAGAAGACCGGCAAGCACATCACTCATGAGCAAGCGCTCCAGCTCTTTGCCCTGGTCGATCAGCTGATCAAGTTCTCCTCCGACGAGACTGGCTTGCCCATCAAGAGCGAGGTGAAGCGCCAGATCACCGATCGCGCCACGGTTGAAAATTATTTAAAAGAGAAGTTTGCCGAGGATGAGAGCGCCAAGCGCATGCAGCGCGGGGAAATCGTGCTGAAGAAGTTCGGGCTTCTCGACCGCGACTTCGCACTATCGCCCTTCCTGCTGCAACTGTTGAAGGAGCAGATCGAGGCTTACTACGACTTCAAAACCAAGACTGTTTACATGCTGGACTGGGTGGACATCGAAGAGCAAAAGCCGGTACTGGCCCACGAGTTGACCCACGCATTGCAAGATCAGCACTCCAACCTCGAAAAGTGGAACGACCAGACACCGGACCAGGTCTCGCTCAACTACTCCGACGACACAGACCACCTGGCCAGAGACGAGATGGACACGGCGCGCGAGGCCGTAGTCGAGGGCCAGGCCACGGCCGTAATGATGGATTACGTCCTCAAGCCGATGGGCAAGAGCCTGGTGAAAGACCCTGAGCTGATGGATGTTTTGAAGCAGAAGATGACCAGCTCAGAGGATTCGCCTGTCTTGGCGCGCGCGCCGCTGCTGCTTTCTGAATCGCTTCTCTTCCCATATCGCGAGGGGCTCAGCTTCGAGCAGGATGTGTGGATGGACCAGGGGCAAACGGCGGCATTTACCGGGACTCTGGACCGCCCGCCGACCTCAAGCTGGGAGATTATCAATCCGCGCGAATACGAGAAAAGGCACGTGCCCTCGGTTCCTCTGCTACCCAATATTCATCCGCTGGTCGACAGCCTTTACAAGCCGTATGACATCGGCCAGCTCGGGCAGCTTGACATGCATATTCTCGCTGAGATCTTTGGCGGGGACGAAGCCGCGGCCAACCTGACTCCCGCATGGGACGGCGGTCTCTATTGGGCAGGACAGCGGCTCAGCGCGAAGACACTCGCGGAGCGCGCCAGCACGAACTCTATCGCGCTGTTTTATCTTACGGTGTGGAAGAACGCCGCCTCTGCGCAAGCCTTTACCGATCTCTACATCGACAACCTGGGCCGCAAATACTCCAGCGTAAAGCTCCAATCGAATTCAGAAGGCACTCACAAGGCTGGCCTTTCTCAGGGGGTCAAGGTGTTTCCGCCTCCTGCCCAATCGTCCCAGGACCCCGATGGGTCAGACGCATCCGCACTGCCAGGGGAGCAGGTCTACTCCACCAGTGAAGGCCCGGTCGTTATCACCACGCGCGACAAGATGGTCTTCGTCAGCGAGAGCTTTCCGCTCGATGTGGCGCGCAAGCTGACAGCGCAGATCCTCGATGCACAGGGGACGGGCGCAACACGCCTGGCTCAGACGAAACCGTCGGAGATCACGGCTCCCAAGCCCGTTGCCCTGGAGCCGCTGACGGGAAATCTGGTCCAGTTCTTCTCCGATTGCGGAGTGATGAAGGCGGCGGTCGAAGCCGTCATGCAGGCGGGAAGGTAAGGCAGGACCGGTCGACGGATCACGCGGCCGCATCTTTGCGGACGAGATACTCATCGAGCAGCACGGCCACCAGCACAGCCGTCGGTACCGAAACCATTGCCCCGAGAATCCCTTCAAGCGCGGAGCCAACGATCAAGGCCACAAGAATGGCCAAGCCCGGCAGACCCACGCTGTTCTTCATGATGCGCGGTGTGAGATAGGAGTTTTCAACCTGCAGATAGATCAGATAGAAGATAGCAATGCCAAGCACGCGCCCCCATGAGTCAATGGCGGCGACAAGCAGCGCCAGCGCGATGCAAACGGCAGCCCCCAACACAGGAATAATGTTCAGCAACCCCGTCAGCACGCCCAGCGCATAAGCATAGCGAACATGAAGTGAGAGATAGACGATCGTGCTTGCGACTCCCAGGATTAGCATAAGGCTGCCCTGACCAATCAGCCATTTGCCCATGCGCACCTCTGCCCGTTGTAGGGTCGCGTCGAGCCGTGCGCGCTGCTCCAGCGGGAAGAAGGAGAGAAACCAGCGATAGGCGTGATCGCCTTCCAGAATGAAATAAATCGTGAGAATGAAGCCCATCACGAGATCGAATAGCTTGCCCGCCCATTCTTTGATTGACATCAACAGATAAGTGGCTGCCTGGCTGATGAATCCCTGAATCCTTGAACTGAGATCCGCGGTATCCAACTGATCGGCAAGCGGAACTTTTTTGAGCTTCTCCAAAAGCCCGGGCAGGCGCGACGGCATCTCCTTCCCGAAGCCTTGAAGATCGCTGATGACGGGCGGCAGGGCGAAGAATCCAAAGGCGACGAGCGCCCCCGCCACAACCAATAGGAGAAAAAGAACCGCCGAGCCCTTGAATGGCCGCCAGTTTCGGATGTGGAGCTGGGAGGTGAATCGCACCGTCGGGGTGAGGACGACAGCGAAGAGTGCGCAGACATAAAGCATCACCAGCACATCGCGGATCAACCAGGCCACGTAGCAGGCCACGGCCAGAGCGAAGGCGAAGACGATGTCGCGACGAAGATTCCTTTGGCAGCCCGAGGGCTCAGTCATGCGTGTCTAACTCCGGCAACACTGGGAGTGAATGATCAGTTTAGGACCGACAGCGTGTTTCAAAACCGGCTTTGTGTCAGGCCTTCGCCGACCCGTTGTCGATAAAACTAATCGGCGCATCCTCTCCCGGAGGGAGAATTGATACTAGCCCAGGACAAGCGCAGCGCAGTCCTGGGTTAGTATCAACAAACAGTCCCGTCCCGTAGGGACGGTGCGAAATCTGTCCAGAATGCGGGTCTCCATAAAATCACTCATTGGCAACTACTGTGACGAGTAGTTTCTTCTTTTGGCACAAATTCAAAGCCTGCCCTGAGCGAAATCGAAGGGCGCCGAAAGCAGCTCAAAGACAAAATAATCATAGCCCTAGGAAATCGCAGACCAAACCGATTGCCCCACCGTTGAATCACGCTCTACTGATCCCCACCCAGGATCGATCCCACAATCCCGCCTAGCAATGCGCCACCGGCCGCCGACCCTACTTGCCGGTTCTCGGTGCGCGGCAGGTACTCGCTAATCTGGTGCGCCAACCGCGAGATAGGCAGCGTTTGCAGCCAAACCCGGCCTGGCCCTTGCAGCATTGCGAGAAAGATCCCGTCCCCGCCGAAGAGGGCGTTTTTGATTCCCGGAACGGTAGTGATGTTGAAACCCACGGATGCTTGAAAGGCTCCGACATGGCCCGGATGCACGCGCAGGATTTCGCCCGGAGCGAGGTCTTTGATGATCAGTTCGCCGGAGAGCTCAAGCCACGCCGTGCCCTGGCCACCGACCTTTTGCAGCAGAAATCCATCGCCGCCAAAGATGCCCGCGCCGAGCGACTGCTGGAAGCCGACGCCGATTGTGACCTGGGTGGTGGCGCAGAGAAAGCCGTGCCGGTGGACCATGAATTCGTTGCCTGGCCCCACCTCGACGGGCACGATGTGCCCCGGCACCTTGGTGGCAAACGAAACCACGCCGGTGGCTCCATAGGCGCGGTACTCGGTCATGAAGAGGCTGCCGCCACCAGCGACCCGCTTAAGTACGCCGAAGAGCCCGCCGCCCCCGCCCATCTGGGTGTGGGTGGTCATCTGGATCGAAGCGGTCATCCACGAGAGTTCGCCGCTCTCTGAAAAGACGCTCTCGTTGGGTTCAAGCTGGACATCGAGCACGGGCATGGTGGTGCCCTGAATCTGGGTCCGCATAGCGTGATTTTCCTTTCGAGGACAGTGTACCTGCCCGGACCGGTGGCGAGTCGAGTTAGAATCGGTTCTTCCATGAAGAATAAGCAAATCCTGCGCGCAATGGCGGCGCTTCTCGGCGCGATTGCCGTCTTCCTGGCTGGCTGTTGCTCCAGCCAACTGCCGGTCCTCGACCATCCCCGCCTTGCGCCCGGCGTTGTCGTGCAGGATGTGACTTTTTACTCGGCGGCGCTCAACCGCCAGATGCCATACCGGGTGTTTTTGCCCGAGAAACTTGATCCAGGCCGAAAATTGCCCGTCGTTTATCTGCTGCATGGTGGCAACGGCAGCTTTCGGGATTGGTCGAACATCATCCGATGTAGCCCAATATGCGGCCTCGGATCGCACAGGCGGCTTGATCCTGGTCATGCCGGAAGGTGAGTTTTCTTATTATCAGAACGCGGCTTTGAAACCGGAAGACAAATATGAGGACTATCTCGTCAACGATCTGACTAAGGACGTTGAAGCCCGGCTCCCAGCAGCGAAAGACCGCGAAAGCCGAGCCATCATCGGAATCTCCATGGGCGGATTCGCCTCCGTCAAGCTGGCGCTAAGCCGTCCGGAGTTGTTTGGCTTTGTGGGTGCCATCAGCCCGGCTATTGACGTCTGCGGGCGGAGATTCAGCATCAAGCGAACGGGCGAATGGTGGAGACTCCGAACCATCTTTGGTCCAGTGGGGAGCAAAGTACGTCAAGGCTCAGACCCTTTTTTGCTGGTTCAGTCTGCTAACCCCTCAGCGGCCCCATATATTTACCTAACTGCAGGGGATACGGAGCCGTTGCGCGAACCCGATACGAGGTTCGCACAAAGGCTGAAAAAATACGGTCTCTCCTATGAATTCCACACCAAACCCGGCGGTCACGACTGGAATGAGTGGGATACCCAGCTTCCTGGTTGCTTCGAGAGCCTGTTCGTGCATCTCAAACCAGTTCGCTGATCGAATTGCAGCTAGCCTCGACCCGATCCGACCCCGATTCATCCCTGAATCACCAAACGATTCTCAAGCTTACAATCTTGTACACGTTACGGTCGTGCAGTTTTTGATTACCGCCGTCTATTCGGGACTGCAATTGGCCGATAAGGTAGAATCCTGACCAGAAAGGGCCAGATCCCGGGTAAAGAGTGGATCCAATTGACTCTCCTAATCGATTGGCGAGGCAGCGATTTACCCCTGGAGAAACCGGAAGGGAGGCCCGGTCAACTTGCGCGGTGTGGCCGATGGCGGTCTGGTTTTTCGATTCTTCTTGCCGCAAATGTTTTGGTCGCTCAACCGGCTCTGGCGAGCATCCAGATCGCCTCGCGGGCCATGCCGACGGGCCAACAACACGATCTCTTGATGATGTTTTTCGTCACAGCGATGCTTTTTCCGCTGCTTTGGGCGATTCTCAATTACATTCTCGATCGGGTGCCCGAGGTGGGCTTGCTTGCCATTCATCAGGCTGTTTATACACTCTTTGGCATTGTTGCCGGAGGCTACCTGGCATTGTTTTTTCCCAGCCGCATTCCGCAACTCGCCGACTGGGCGCACGCTATCTTTTACTTCGCCATCAACTTCACCGCCGTGCTCTTCTGCCGGGAGCTGTTCAGGCTCTACGATCCGCATCCGGTCTCGATGCATGGGCTCAACGTACTTTTGGGAGCATCTCCGGTCCTGGTTGTGGTCTTTGCAATCGGCTACCGTAGCTTTGCAATCAACGCAAACGCCGTGCTAATCCAAATCTCTTGGCTGGCGCTCGCGGTCACCGCCATCGCTCTCCGCGAGGAGGACTATCCGCGCCGGTGGATCATCCGCGCATTCTTCGTCGCCATCTGGGCAAGCAATGCGGCGTTTTGGATTGCCGGCCGCTTCGGCGGGACCGCCCCCGCATTCGATCTCAGAGAGATTCAACTGCTCGTCGTCAATGGCCTGGCCGTCTCCGGATTCTTTGTCGTGATCCTGAAGGCGCGCGCCCTTCATGCCCAGCGCATCGCCAATCAGTCCTTCCTGGATTTGATGCGAATCCAGAAGCAGTTCAACGTCGAGCGTGAACTCAAGCGGCAGGCGGAGCTACAAGCTCAGACGGATTACCTGACCGGGGTTCTCAATCGCCGCCGCTTTGTCGAAACCGGTGAAGGTGAACTGGCGCGCGCGATGCGCTATCAGAGACCTCTCTCGCTGCTGATGTTCGACATCGATCACTTCAAATCGGTCAACGACACCTGGGGCCACGCAATTGGAGACTTTGTACTGCAGGAAGTGGCGCATTTGATCCGCGATGCGCTGCGCAATGCGGACATCTTCGGCCGCACAGGCGGAGAAGAGTTCGCCGCAATCCTGGTCGAAACGGAAGGCAATGCCGCCGCGAGTGTTGCACAAAGGCTCTGCGCAACTGTGGCGGAGGCTGCGATCACAGCGCCAGGGGCGGGACGAATTCCGGTAACTGTCTCGATTGGACTGGCTCCGTTGAATAGACGGAGCATCTCCTTCGACGAGTTGCTCAATGAGGCGGACCACGCGATGTATGTAGCCAAGGAAGCCGGGCGCAACCAGGTCTCAGTCAGCGTTTAACGCTGCACCAGGCCTCCAGCCCCAGGGCAATCGCATGCACATTTCTTGTCGCGGAACTGGCTTTGGCAAGCGCGAAGAACAGCCGGTTTCGGTGTGGCCTCCCAGCGGGAGGCAGCGAAAATGGCCCAGAGTGGAAGCCATGGGAATGCATTTTAGATGGATGACCCAGCCCCTGGGCGGAATGAATCCTGCTGATATATCGCAGGATTCACCATTGATGCGATTGCCTGCCTCCGACCATGCCTGGCCCTCCCTGCCGACTGCAAACCGTGTAAACTGAGCAGCGGGAGAGTTCACTTGGCCACGGCTCCACTTCACTACGCGGTTGCCGCGGTTTCAGACGTCGGTAAAAAGCGCCCGGGCAACGAAGACTCCTTTGGCTACTCCGCCGAACATGGAGTTTATCTTGTTTGCGACGGCCTGGGTGGCGCGGCGGCCGGAGAGGTTGCCAGTTCGATGGCTGTCGACGAGGTACTGCGCCTGCTCTCGGCCCGCACTTTAGACGAGTCCGCGCCTCTGCACACCTGGATCGAAGAAACCGTCCGCTCTGCCAACCAAGCCATCCTCTCCCGCGCCCGGAGCGACCCAAAACTCGCCGGAATGGGAACCACGCTGGTCGGCCTGGTCGCCGATGGGAGCCGCGTCGTGGTCTTCAACGTAGGCGACAGCCGCTGTTATCGTATTCGCAAGCCAAGCCCCGAGCAGGTCGGGGCCGGTCAGTCCAAGCCAGCGCCGGCCCGGTTGCAACAGATCAGCCTCGACCACTCGCTGGTCCAGGAGCAGGTCCGTCAAGGCCGTATGACTCTCGCCGAGGCCGCGCACTCGCCTTTGCGCAACGTCATCACCCGCGCCCTGGGCACGCAAGCTGGGGTTGAGCCCGATCTCTTTGAATTGGAAGCCCAGCCCGGCGACACCTTTCTGCTCTGCTCCGACGGCCTGACCAACGAGCTAGCCGATCCAATGATCGAATCGCTGCTCTCAGCCGATCTTCCGCTCCAAGCGCTCTGCGCCAGCCTGGTATCCGCCGCCAACCAGTCCGGCGGCCGCGACAACATCACCTGCCTGTTGGTGCGAGCCGAGAGCTAGGCTAACGCGTTGGTCGTCGAACGCGCCTGCGGGAGTCATGTTATTCCAGGCTCTACTGAACGGTGACTGCAGCCTCCAGCGAGTACACTTGCCCATCAGGATTGCTCAGCGTCATAAATGTCAGACCGGCATTCACGTTTGGCGTCACGCACTGGAGGGTCTGGTCGTCCACCATGCTGCACGAAGCGCTTTTTCCCGCGATCGACACTGTCGTTCCTGCCACGAAACCGTCGCCGCGAATCGTCAGGGTGGTTCCGGGCGTTGCTACAGCGGGACTGACGGTACCCACTGCCAGAGGAATGACGGCCAGTTCGTAATAGGTGAGCAACGGGCCGGCACATGCCACGATCTTTTGCCCGCTCGGATCAATCGCGAATGCCGTGGTGTATCCGGAGATAGGCGGCAGACTTAACAGCTCTCTTCCGTTGTGCGTATCGGAGATCTGCCCCGCCGAGTTGAATTGCAGGGCTCCCGTTGCTGTCAGGAGATCGCTGCCTGCTCCCGCACCTGTTTGAAAGGGAACTAGGGGCGACAGGTTTTGCTCCAAAGTGAATGTGCCAATATCGAGTACAGATCCGTCGGCGTTCGCTGCGACTGGCGCTCCGGTGGCAGAACTGGCCACGGGGCCGGTGAATGTATCGGAAGCCGCGTCGTATTTCCAGACGTCAGAGTTGCCCCAGTAAGCGGTGCTGTTCCCGCCGGGGCCGCCACCCATAAGGGCCACGCTTCCATCCGTGCTTGACGCCATGGTCAAGGGGGCGTAGAGCTTCAGAGTGTCATTCTGAAAATCCGTCCGCACTTGCACCGTCATCTGCGTAAGATCGATCTCCCGCACCTCGTTTTGCGTCCACGGCGTAAGCAGCACAAGGGCCCTGTTTCCCGCCACTGCAACTACGGGCATCGGGGCCGCAATTGTCGCCGACCCATCGGATGGCAGCAGGACGCTGATAGCCGTGCTCGCGCCGCTAGTGAGGTCGAAAACAACCAGTTTCCCGTCCATGGGATCGGAAACCAACAACCTGGAACTGTCGGGCGCAAGAGCGAGCGATCCCAGCACCGCGGCGGAACTTACCGTTGACGACTGCATAGCTTGCAGCAGCTTCTGCGTTTCCGGATCGAATACTCCAATCGTGTTGTCCGCCCCAGTCAGGTAAAAGCGATCACGCGCCGAGTCGTAAACCGCGCTGGTATATGCCGCGCTGGGCAACGTCACATCCTGCGCAAGGTACTGCACCATGTTCTTCGTTGTTTCAGATGTGCCGTCTGCCAGCGACAACTTGAGATCCGCCCATCCCGGGTTGCCGGGAGGAACATCCAGGCTTATCCAACTCGCCTGGCTGACGCTGATCCCGAGTAAAGTGGCAACGGTGCCGTCAATGGTCACCTTTGCGTTGTTCTGGTTGAAAGGTTCGGGACCGTTGGCCGAAAGTATGCTGTTGGTCCATCCGGTCGGACAAAACGCCGATGGATCGATCCAGAGCGCATGCGGGCCGTAGGAATAGGCGGCGGGGACAAACACGGCATTGTTGTTGGCGTCGGTCAGCAGCACGGTTACCGGGCCGCCAGTTGCGGCTGCAGGAGCGGTCACTGTTATGTCTCCCCCGCCGGACGCCACCACATCGCTGGTGGCGGGATTCGAACCAAAATAAGCTTGCGTCGTGGGGTCGAGCACACCTTCGCCGCCGGCTCCTGTGATTGGCGTCAACTGGACCTGTGCGCCGCCTGATAGCGGTCCCTCATTCGGGTTTCCAATGGACGTTGTGCCTTCGAGGAATGACGGCATTAATGGGGCAGTTGGCTGTAGTTGCGCCACACTTGCCACAAACGCGCCCAGATCGGTGATGCCGTAGACCCGGTTGCTCTCATCCGTATCCGACAGATAGTTCCATTCTGTCGCAAGATTGAGCCCCTGATATCCAGCAGCGAGGCCGGTCTGAGTATCTAAAGCGAGGACATTACCATTCGCCGGGCCAGTATAGAGGTATTTGCCGTCGCGGCTATAAACGATGTCGGCGTCGTTGATAATATTCGTCGCAACTTGCGCCTCTGGCTGTAGATTGCGGTTCCAGAACGTAATGTAATCCTGAGTGCCTGCGGCAGACGAACTTCCATTTGTGGCGAATTGCGATCCATCAGGATTCGCGGCAACAGCGAAGAAGCCTTATAGTGCTGGTGTTGATCCGATGTAGGTCTGAGACTGGGCCGAGTAAACAGCCATTTCCAGGTTCGTCGGGCCGAGCGTAGGTACTGCCAGGTACTCTCCATCCAGTGATCGCGCCGGGTGCGGACCGTAGACACCAATCGTTGCACTCGGTGGATTTGCCTGCGCGAACGTGCCGGTGACACTGTCGTACGAGAGCAGACCGCCCTCCCCGCCCGAGAACGAATATGCCTCATCGATCAGCATCGGGCCTGTTGCCATCAAAAAAGGCAACACCGGTTCCATTCCCGGGCTTAATACAGAAGCGGGAACTTCGATCCGGGCCGTGACATGCAGCGCAATCGGATCAATAAAATAGATGTGCGGCGTGCTGGTACCCACTGCCATTTGGGTGCCATCCGGCGAAAGGCTCAGTCCTGTCGCCCCCGGCACAGCTACAGCCCCCACGCGATGGCCATCCACCGAGGAGTATGCCTCCACCTCATTTAGCCCCGGATTGCAGAAGAAGAACTCCTTGAGCCTCGAATCGTATACGACGTTGGTCGCGGCCGTCGTCAATAAAAAACCGTCTTCAGGCAAAGGAGGGGTTACAAAATAGTCTCCGGGAAACGGCCGCGCAACAAACGAATTGCTTCCGCCCGACCCGCCGGATCCTCCAGAACCGCCGGAACCGCCCGACCCGCCGGAATCACCAGATCCGCCCGTCGAACCTGTTGGGATCCCGCCGCCTCCGCCGCAGCCCGCCAGAGCCGTTAACAGGAGAAAAAGGAAAGGTGTAGAAACACGAATAAACCGCATATAGCTGTCTCTCCTATAGCTCGTAAGCGCTGGATCAAAAAATGGAGTGGTAAGTGGTCGCCCAGAGTATACCACGATGCCAACTCGCTCACCGTTTCATCGGCCTCAAACATAAGTTTTTACTCTGAAGCGGGGCGCCCGCGTCAATTATGTCTCTCGACCTTCTTGAGCAGCAGTAACAGCGGCAAGCACGCAAACGCGAGAATGGCAATCAGGCGGAAGTTATCAGCATAAGCGAGCAGAGCCGATTGCTGCTGGACACTGCGGTAGAGCGCGCCGAGAGCCTTTTGTTGCGCTGTGAACATATCCGAGCCCTGAAGAAAGAGCCGGGCCTGCAGGCCGCGCGCCACTATGCCCGCCATGGGACTGCCTGTGTCTACATCTCCCGCCAGGGTGTTCTGATGCGCCTGCGCGCCTCGCACCAGCATCGCCATCACAGTTGCGATGCCAATGGAGCCGCCGACCGAGCGCACCAGATTATAAATGCCGGCGGCGTTGCCCATCTCCTGCTTGCGCAGGCGGCTCAGCGTGACGGTGGTCAGCGGAACGAAGATGAAGCCCATTGCGAAGCCGTTGAGAATGTTCGGCACAACCACCGAACTCATGCCGATTTGAAGGCTGATATTGCCCAGCATCCAGGTGGACGCGCCGAGCAGGCCGAAGCCGAAGGCCATCAGCAGGCGAGCGTCGATCCTGCGCACCAGAACGCCGACCATCATCATCGAAGCCATCGCGCCGATTCCGCGCGGGCTGACCGAAAGGCCGCTTTGCAGTGCGGAGTAGCCCATTAGTGTCTGCAAAA
This sequence comes from Occallatibacter sp., assembly GCA_050015115.1. Lineage (GTDB taxonomy): Bacteria > Acidobacteriota > Terriglobia > Terriglobales > Acidobacteriaceae > Telmatobacter. Next base: position 5,244 of record JBEKCA010000075.1, on the reverse strand, counting down.
ACAAGGGCAGCAAAGCCGTGGCTCCGTAGAGCACAAAGCCATAGGTGCAGGTGATCATCGTTCCCACGGCGAAGTTGCGGTCGCGGAAGATGCGCAGTTGCACGATGGGATCGTGGTCCGTCAGTTCGCGCGCGATGAAAGCGATAAGCGCCAGCACTGAAATGGCAGCCGTCCAGCAGATCCAGGGCGCGGAAAACCAGTCGGCCTCCTGGCCCTTATCCAGCACCAATTGCAGCGTCCCCAGCCAAAGAGCCATCAGGCCAAAACCGAGGTAATCGATCGCTCCGCGAAATGCCTTGCGCAGATAAGGCGGGTCTTCGACATACAGATTCACCATGAACAGCGCCAGGATGCCAATCGGCAGATTGATATAGAAGATCCATCGCCAGGAGTAGCTGTCGGTGATCCACCCTCCGAGCGTCGGGCCGATAATCGGGGCGACGATCACTCCGACACCATAGGCAGCCATCGCCGTGCCGTGCTGGCGCGGCGGAAAGCTCTCGAGAAGGATTGACTGGGCCAGCGGCTGCATTCCTCCTCCGCCTACCCCTTGCAGCACGCGCGCCAAAATCAGCATCGGCATGTTGATCGCCAGTCCGCACAACAACGAAGCCAGAGTGAAGAGTAGAATGCTCAGCAGCAAAAGGCGCGTACGTCCAATGCGCCGTGCGATCCAACCGGAGGCGGGCAGCATGATGGCGTTCGCAACCAGATAACTCGTGAGGACCCAGGTTGACTCATCGGTCGAGGCCGAGAGGCTGCCCGCAATATGCGGCAAAGCGACATTGGCCACTGAAGAGTCGAGCACCACCATGAAGGTGGCCAGCATCACCGACGCGGCGATCAGCCACGGATTCGCCGCCGGCTTCCAGGCGTGCTCTTCGGCCTCGGTCAGTGGGGGCGCAATGGCCGTCGCACTCATCCGGCAATCCGCACCCGCAGCGGGAATTGTGGCGCAGGCGACGGCTCGCTGGAGGCTTTCGATTGAACTGGCGGCATGTTGAGTCCAGTATAATCGACGGTCGTATACAAAAATGTCGCCAAAGGAGCAGCGTTCCATGGCAATGAACAGGCGCGACTTACTCCAATGGATGGGCGGTGCATGCTCCGCTCTTGCCCTCTCACGATTTGCCGCCGCTCAAGCGGCACAGAACACAATCTTTGCGGGAACCAGACGATCCTTGCAGGGCTACCGCATTCCGGATTGGTATCGCGACGCAAAGTTCGGCATCTGGTCGCACTGGGGTCCGCAGTCGGCCATCGAAGACGGTGATTGGTACGCGCGGAATATGTATATGCAGGGATCGGATCAATATAACTATCATCTGGAGCACTACGGCCATCCCTCCAAGGTCGGCTACAAAGACCTGGTCGATGACTGGAAGGCGGCTAAGTGGGACCCCGATCATCTGATGAGCCTTTACAAGAAGGCCGGTGCGAAGTACTTCGTCAGCATGGGCGTGCACCACGATAACTTCGACCTATGGAATTCGAAGTATACGCGCTGGAATGCTGTCAAGATGGGACCGAAGAAGGACGTCGTCGGCATCTGGCGCGATGCGGCTCGTATGCAGGGGTTGCGCTTCGGAGTGAGCGAGCACCTGTGGATTAGTTATAAGTGGTGGGCCGTAAGTCACCGCGCGGACAAGACGGGACTGCTGGCTGATGTTCCATATGACGGCGCCAATCCACAATTCGCTGATCTCTACCACGACGCCAATTGCGCCCGCTTTCCCGATAAGTTCGAGTGGAACGACGATGGCATTCCCGAATCATGGAAGCGCCATTATCTCGATCGCATGACCGATCTCATCGATAAATATCAGCCTGACTATCTCTACACTGACGGCCATCTGCCCTTTGAAGAATATGGACTGAAGATGGTCGCGCACCTCTACAACGTCAGCGCGCAGTTGCACGGCGGCTTGACAGAGGCGGTCTACACAAGCAAAGAAGAGACCGATTGCGCCATCGGAACCTGCTTGCTCGATCATGAGCGCGGCGTCACCGATGGCATCGCCAAGGAGCCTTGGCAAACCGACACCTGCATCGGCCAATGGCACTACAAGCGCGGCCAGGTCTACAAGACTCCGAAAAAGGTCATCGATCTGCTGGTTGATATCGTCAGCAAAAACGGAAACCTGCTATTGAACTTCCCGCTGCCTAACTCCGGCGAACTCGATGCCGAAGAGATGAAGGTGCTCGAAGGCATCACCGCATGGATCGCGGTCAACAGCGAAGGCATCTATGCGACGCGCCCCTGGACGATCTACGGCGAAGGTCCATCGACCAAAGCCAAAGTCGAAACCGGCAACTTCAACGAAGACAAACAGCGGGATCTCACTGCCGAGGACATTCGCTTCACTACCAAAGCCCGAGCGCTCTACGCCTTTGTCATGGGAAGGCCGGAGAAGGAAATTGTCGTGCCGGCGCTCGGCCTCGCCAGCCCGCAAAAGCCGGGCAAGATTCTCAACGTGGAGATGCTTGGATGCAAAGACCGCCTGCTATGGATGCAGTTCGATTCCTCGTTGACGGTGCAGATGCCCGCGGAGAAGATCTCCGACATCGGTATCACGCTGAAGATCGATCTAACTTAAGAGGCACCTAAGCCACGCGGAAGATTTTGGCTCAAGATGCAGCGCGCCAAAGTTCGTATGCGAGGGTTCGTCCCTCATTAGTCCTCAAAAAAGAATCACTCTTCCGCGGGGTTTTGCAATTATGATTATGCAACGGCGAGCCGCGCCGACAAAGAGATCGTGGAGCTTGACTTCGCACAAGGGTACGCGGAATCGGGGGAGTGCCTGACTGGAGACGTATCCGCGAAGCGGGAGGAGATCGAATGAAAGACAAGCATAAGAAGAAGCACTCAGAGACTGCGCTTGCGGAAACGCCCGCAAACGGCAAGCAGAAGCATGGCGATTTGCCTGCGCCCATGCTGGGCAATGCCGATACACAGCACCTGGGCAAGGACTGCGACTATGACCGCGAACTGGCTCGTCTGCAGGTCGAGCTAGTCAAGCTTCAGGAGTGGATCCGCCAGGAAGGCCTGCGGGTTGTGATTCTCTTCGAGGGTCGCGACGCAGCGGGCAAGGGCGGAGCCATCAAACGCATTACGGAATCGCTCAATCCACGCGTCTGTCGAGTGGTGGCGCTGGGCACGCCCACCGAGCGCGAAAAGACGCAGTGGTACTTCCAGAGATATGTTCCTCACCTTCCCGCGGCGGGCGAGATGGTGCTCTTCGACCGCAGTTGGTATAACCGCGCCGGCGTCGAGCGCGTGATGGGCTTCTGCACCGAAGCACAGTATCAGGAGTTCTTTCAGAGCTGTCCTGAGTTTGAGCGTATGTTGCAGCGCTCGGGAATTCGACTCATCAAGTATTGGTTCTCCGTCAGCGACGAGGAGCAGGAGCGGCGCTTTCAGGACCGCATGAAGAACCCTACCAAACGCTGGAAGCTGAGCCCGATGGATCTTGAGTCGCGCAAGCACTGGGCTGAGTACTCCCGCGCCAAAGACGAGATGTTCGCGGTGACCGACACCAAGATGTCTCCGTGGTATGTCGTGAATGCCGAGAACAAGAAATGCGCCCGTCTCAACGTAATCCGGCATCTGCTGTCGATGTTTGTATATCGCGATCTGACGCCTGCGCCGCTGGAGTTGCCGAAGCTCGAAAAGTCAAAGTACGTGCGCCCGCCCATTCAGGAGCAGAACTTTATTCCGCAGGTCTACGTCTAGAACGCTCTCCGATTGATACACCGACCGGCGTCGTCGAAGGTGGCTTTTTCTCAAATGGAAAGCCACCCAAGCCACAGAGCTTGCAGTTGGCTATAACTTCTTGAGCAAAGCAACGAGCCGCGCAAAGCCTTGTTCGCGAGCCGTCTTGTTGCCGGGAACAGTGTTGCCGGGGTCTTCGCCTGCGCGCATGAATCCATGCCCGGCTCCATCGTAGGTTACAGGCTCATACTTTTTGCCGGCTGCCTTCATCGCCGCGGTTGTCGCAGGCACTGTTGCGCCGATACGCGCATCGTTGCCCGCATAAAAAGCGTAGACGGGAGCGGTAATGGCCGACACGTCCGCTGGCCCTGGGCCGTAAAAAACGAAGTCCGCCGAGAGGTCTTTGCGATGGGCCGCGAAGGCGAAAGACATGCCTCCGCCCCAGCAGAAACCAACCGCGGCAATCTTGCCGTTGCCTGCGGGAATCTGCTTCGCATAATCGGCAGCGGCGTCAAGGTCGGCGTTGACCCCGTCCTTATCGAGGGCGGAGACAGCTTTGACGGCGTCGTCCTGGCTGGGAAACGCGCTCGATCCACCACCGCCTGGGCCGAAGCCAGATAGCAGATCGGGCGCGACGACGATGAAGCCCTGAGCGGCGAGTTCGTCGGCCATTTCCTTGGCCCAATCTGTCAGGCCAAAGATCTCGTGGATAAGAATGACTACCGTCGCCTTGTGCTTGACTTCGGGATAGACGACGAAAGCCTGAAGGGTGCGGCTGCCGTGGTGCAGGGCAACGTATTCGTGGTGGCGCGGCGAGGCTTCGAGGCGCGCCTTTGCCCACTCCTGCGCCTGAATGAGCACAGCGAGAAAAGCAAGAAGGACGACGCCAGCGAAGAGCCTGAAGGCAAGGGGAAGTCTCTTCATCATGGCGAGAATTCTACTTGCACCGGATAGACTGCCGCAAGACTTTGCGGCGTCTGGCAGTGGTGCAGTCTCCGAATAGCGGTCACCCGCACCAAGATAGCGAACCCCAGTCCCAATCCATCAGCTTCAGGTGCGAAAAAATTCAGGCGCGAAAAAACGAATATCGAATGTAACCATACGTTGCGATCAAGAGTAATTCGAGCGCAATGATGGCCAGAAGTACTGTCGCAGATGTCATCGTTGCAATAATGCGGGATCGATCACCGTCTCGACGCATAATGCTGTACAGAATGGCCCAGCCTACGGCCAAACCGATGATGAAAAGCGGATTCCAGAGGTGCCACCTTCGAATTGCCTGGATAGCGATCTGATCTCCGAGTCGAGCAAAATGTTCGCCGTACATCGGATACCACAGCAGGTGCAACGTGAAGCCTGAAACCAGAGCAAATGCAACGGGCAGCTTGAGTCGTTCCCATGTGAGCTTCATGATTTCACCGGACATATGAACATAGGACGAGCCATTCTGTCCTAACGTTCACCATTCCAGGCAGAATGGAGAGTCCTCCTTCCAGTCCTGGTTGGGTGGTCGCCTATTCGGAAACCGCATT
>JBEKCA010000074.1:0-25241 GCA_050015115.1 Occallatibacter sp. | reverse complement strand
CTTAACTTGCTCAAACAAGAACAATCGCTCAAACGCGGAGTCAAAGGAAAACGCCTCAAAGCCGCATGGAACCACGCCTACCTGCTGAAACTACTGGGCGTTTGATATGCGTCGGCCCTGCTATGTGCTCTTCGGTGGACATCTACCCATGCTGGACGCCGGGGTTTTGCCGTAATCGACGATCCCACTTTCGGGGCATCGACGTCGCCGGGTGGGGTGGCCTTTTTGCTCCCAGCGCGACTTTTCGTGGTCATATGAGCAATCTATCCGTAATCATTTTGATCGCATATGGCCAAACTGATGATCATTTTAATGAAAAATGAAAGAAACTTGCTGACAGACCTGCCGGGGTTCTCCTATACTTCAATCCGCAAGACAATCCCCAAGAAAAGAGGCCATTCCTGTGAAACAACTCCCGCTGTTGCACAAGTCCTTCGTTGCGCTTGCATGCCTGTCGGTATTGTTGACAGGCGGCGTAGCCGCGTCCGCCCAAACCGGCAACCATCAGGGCAAAACTCTGGCTGGCTACTTTGAAGAGTGGAGCATTTACTACGCGAACTACAACCTCGCCAACCTCGAAAGCAATGGATCGGCCGCCAAACTTTCGCACTTGATTTATGCATTCGGCGACGTATCGGCCAGCGCCACGGCCCCTTCGACCAACACTTGCGTTATTGCGGATGCCTGGGCGGACTTTGAAGACAATAATCTGCCGCCGGTGGGTGGAATCGCCGACACATGGCCCCTGTATGGCAATTTCGCCGAGATACTCAAGCTGAAGCAGTTGCATCCTCAGTTGAAAACCGTAATTTCACTGGGCGGCGCGAGCGATGCCGAGGCGGCAGCCTTTTCAACCGCGGCCAGCACGGAAGCGGGGCGACAGGCGCTTGTCTCTGCGTGCATCAACATGTTCGTAGTCGGCAATGTCGGCAGCGACTGGAATGGAAATATCACCGCGCCAGGGCTTTTTGATGGATTCAATATCGATTGGGAATTCCCGGCTGCCACCGACAAGACGAACTTTACGCTGCTGCTCGAGGAATTCCGCAATCAGCTCAACGCTCTGAGCGCTACGACAGGGAAGCAGTACATCCTGAGCTTCGACGGGCCTGCTGGCTCGCAGAACTACACAAACATCGATTTGAAAAGTGCGGCCGAGCAGGTCGATTTCATCACCATCGACGGCTACAACTACGCCGGAAGCTGGGATACAGTGACCAACGATGCTTCGCCGCTCTTTGATTCGCCCCAGGATCCGGAGTTCGGGCAGGACCTGGACATCGCAGATACGGTAACAGCCTATTTGAAAGCCGGGGTCCCTGCCGAGAAGTACGTGATGGGCGTGCCACTTTATGGAGCCGGCTGGACGGGCGTGCCCAACAAGGACCATGGCCTCTATCAGAGCTCTACCGGACCGTCGGCGGTTCCTCTGGCGAACGGGACTGGTGTGTGCACTGACCTGAGCGGCAATACTCCTGGATGCGACACCTTGCTGACACCGGGAGTTGCGACTTACTCCACGCTGGCGAATCTGACCGCGAACGGCTATAAGAACTACTTCGATCTGTTCCGGATCGCGACTTGGCTCTATGACCCCACCTCGGAAACTTTCTACACCTACGACACTCCAACGACTGCTTTCCTGAAGACGCTCTACATTCAGACGCGTGTTCCGGGCGGGCTCGGCGGCGCGTTTGTGTGGGCAGTGAAAGACGACGATGCAAACGGAACGATGGTGAAAACGCTGGCCGAGGGGCTCGGCCGATAACTCGAGCTTGCCTCCGGTCTGTCCGCTGTCAAACGGCGTGGAATCTTTCGACGGAAGGTTCTGCGCCGTGTGCCAGCCTGCGAGGCAAGCGAACACCCGGTCGATCGATTACAAATATTGATGGGTTGGTCTTGCAACTCCCCTCAGGCGCGATACAATTCAAGCGAATTGACACCGAAGTGAAGATGCCGGTTAACGCATTCATCATGGCGGCATAGCGTAGGTGCGCTTGCTGAGCTGGAGGCCCATTGTTTCGCAATCGAGTTTATAAGTCCGTATCCACTCAATTACAGCGCGAGCGTTCTCTTTTATGCAGCATTTGCGTCATCAGCTTGCCCATCGTGGCCGCGCTGTGCCTTCTTGTGGCGCAAGCCGCGCACTCTCAGCCGGTCGAAAGGCCATTGGAGAATAAAACCCAGGCCAAGCAGCCTGTGGAGCGCGACATCGTCTTGGAAGGGCAGGCTTCATACGGCAATTACAAGCTCTTTGCCACCGAGGGCGATACCAAGATCTACACCGGCGGGTTTGAATACGACCGTCACTCCTGGGGCTACGTTCTGCACGCGCGGATGGACTACGTGGCGGAGTATCTGCCTGTCGTAATCTTCACTGAGCTTGCCGACACCGACTACTTTGGCAATCCAATCTCGCCGACGTCTACCAGTCGGAGACTCCTCTACGGCATGGGATTTTCACCGATCGGCTTTCGGATGATGTGGCGCGACAAGCGGGCCATCAAGCCATACGTGCTTTTCAAGGGGGGAATGCTGGTCTTTGACCACAAAGCGATCTCGAACCATGCGGCGTATGAGAACTTCAGCATGGAATCCGGCCTTGGCGTGCAAACAAAACTGACTCAGCGAATCGACCTGCGGCTGGGCCTTTGGGGCGATTTTCATTTTTCAGACGGCTTCCTGGTCCCCATCAACCCAGGCACCGACATGATGAATTCAAACCTCGGGATCTGCTATCATCTCGGATCGCAGAATGCCGAAGCCGGCCGGCACCACTGGTTCTCGCGATTCTAGAAGTGCCAGACCAGTCCGCTGGAGATGCGGCCGAAGTTTGTGGGCATGCCCGGGAGCCGGTTCGGTAAAGCGATTTGAGGACTGCCGAGGTTGAAATAAGCGTACTGGAAACCGCCGCCCACCCTGAAATCGAAGTGCCGGCTGAGCGAAGTGTCCAAGCCGCCGCCGGCAAAGGTTGAAATCGAGGCCGTATAGCCGATCACCTGGTTTGCCCCCCAATTACGGTTCATGCCGGCCTCCCCCAATAATCCCTCCACAAATAATGATTCCCTTCTGATGCGCCAGGTGTATTGCCCGCCACCCATGATGAAGAGGGGATGCTGCGGCGCGCCGAGGTTGGTTCCCCTGTACGCGTAGGTGTCGATCTTGAAACGCAGGCTGCGCCATGAGGGGAAGGCCACAGCAGCCTCCCATCCGTTCAATGGCTGGCGCGATCCGGGTACTCCATTCATGGTGTTGGAGAGGAACGAATAGCCGCCGTAAATCTGGTAGCGCGCTCGGGCCTCCGATTGGGCATGGAGGGCGGACGACAGACACAGCAGTGCGATCAGCGAGACGAGACGAGATGGCATTCAGGGCCTCAATGTAGCGTCGCCCACCATCATAACTGGTCGGTTTGGCTGTGTAGAATCCGTGTGGCGCCGCAGGTCTTGTTATTGAGATCATGAAGCGACTCTCTCAGCGCACATTGACGGGCGCGCTACGGCTCTGCGAGACTTTTCGGCATGGGCTACAAAGGGAAAGTCGAGTATGCCGAGGAGCGCAAGATGCGCACGCGGAATACTCGTATCTATCGCACATGTCATTGGCCGATCTGGATTTTTGTTTTCTTTCTGGCGCCGGGGCCGCTGACGTTCAAGCTCTTTGCGCATGAATTCAACTGGTGGAATTGGGCTTGGCTGGCCGCGGTGCTGCTGGGGACGGGCGTTGCTCTGGTACGCGGAAAAGTGCCGGGCGGCGAGCCGGGGCCCTACATTCTGAGATTCGATGAAGACAAGCCGAATCCGCTCTATCGGCGGGTCTGCTACACCTTCGCGTGGAATGCCGTGCTGAACTATGCGCTGCTCAACCTTGCCGGCCTGGCGATCGCCTCAGTGACCGGCGTCTGGATGATGAAGCAGATTTACTACTATGCCTACCTGCCGCTGGCTGCGGCGATTCTGTTGCTGGGCGCGGGGGGCAAGCTGCCGCGGGTCGAGCCATCGACGAAGCACGAAGGCACCCACCGGCGCTATTTTTACGGTTCGGTATGGGCAGTGACTGCGGCACAAACCGTGCTGCTGGTACTGTGGAAGGCGTTGCCGCAGACGCAAACAACTAGCGCGATCAAACTGGCAGTTTTTGTCGGTGTGCTGGTGCTGGTGGGGTCGATTGCCGCGCATGGGGTGCTGCCGCGGACGCGGCCGATTCTGCCCGGCGAGGTGATGGTCTCGGATTGAAGCGCTGACGCGGAATTGCTGGTTGCCCTTGGCAGGGCGAGGCGGTAGGCTTGCTGTATGTATGAGGACTTTCGCGTAACCGACCGCTGGAGCGGGGAAGAGCTGCACTGCCGCTGGAAGGGCACAATTGTCGCCATCGCCACGCGGCACGCGGATGCCGTCGACGTACGCTTCGACGTGAACGGGCGGCCTTTGTGGGTGGCCTTGCCGCTGGAGGCCTGGGGCCGGCAGAAGTCGCTGACTGGAAAGGTGATCACCGACCAGCTCGCCGCCCAGATCGCGGGGCGCTTTCTGAAGCAGTCGATCGAGGAAGGCTACGACTCCCGGCGCGAGATCTGCACCATGACCGTTGAAGAAGTGCTCTCGCACCTCGGGGCTGTGGTGGATGAAGCAAAAAAGTTGGGAGAGATGCCGACGCTGCCAGTGTTGACGTGGGACGCGGAGATCAAGATGACAGGTCAGTAGCGGATTCAGGAACCGGTCCGGCTGCTCCCATCAGCACCAGAGAGCGCTGCGCGAAGGGCGAGTAAACGAGAAGTGTGGTACAAGCCAGCGCCACTCCGAAGTCGATGTGGTGCAGCAGCAGGAAGGGCGAGAGCGACCACAGCTCGTCCAGGACGAGAAGAAACGGCCAGAGCTTTAGGAAGTTCCGGCGCGCTCCGGGGGCGCGGAAGAGCGTGGCGGAGAGCACGAAGGCGCGGACGGGAATCAGGATCGCGGCGGTGACAATCAGAACAATATATATTTGGGCTCCTCGGGGAAGTAGCGAAAGAAGCTCTTCGATCTCCGGCAGGTTGGCCAGCGCACCGATATAGAAACCCAGATACATGATCTCGATGAGGACGAAGAGAGTTCGCACCACCGAATGCGAGGCTTGCGGGAGTTCTTGCGGAGAGGCAAGAATCCTGTCGCGGAGTCTTGTCGGCTGCTCTGGCGGAAGGACATTTTGCGGGTTCCGATCAATCGCAGACTCCGGGGGTGGCAAGTCTTCATAGGCGGCGATGCGCTCGACCGGCGCAACGAAACGATAGCCGCGACGTGCCAGCGTCTCAACGAATCTGGGGTTACCAGCGGTGTCGCCGAGGGCTTCGCGGATGCGATTGACGGCCGAGTTGACGCCGTGTTCGTAGTCGACAAAAGTGCCGTCGGGCCAGAGTTCGCGGGAGATCTCCTCGCGGCTAAGCAACTCGCCGGGGCGCTCCAGAAGCAGCAGAAGCATCTGGAAGGGCTGCGCATTCAACTTGATGCGAATGCCCTGGCGGCGCAGCTCGCCGGTAGCCGCGTCCGCCTCGAAGGTTCCGAAGCGGTAGCGCCTGGGTGGGGATGTGTAGGTCATCTCTGAAGCCAGTGTATTCGATTCGACTGGCGCAGGGCAGAGTACAACTTTCTGGAACCCCCACCACTGCAACCACTTGCAAAGTGAGAAACAATCGTCAGCAGATGAGATGCGGTGCATTGCCTTGGAAGACCGGGCAAGGTAAGGTTCTGTTCATGAAGCGGCGATTGCTTGAAGTTTCTCGAAGGTGTTTGGTTGGCTGGTTGCTCATGGTCGTGACGGTCTTGGCAGCAGCCCCTGGTGTTGGATTGGGCGAGGCGCCGACTGCGGCGGGCTCGGCCTTTGATCAATATGTTGCGGGGGTCGATGCGCGGCTGGCGCGGCAGCACGCATCGGCAACCGGCTTTCTCGCTCCGGTGGCTGGTGCTGAGGTCGACCAGCGGCTGCGGCGGGGAGAACTGATCATTGAGAGGCTTACGCCCTCCAACGTCGCGAACCAGCCGGGAGCCATGCTGCACGACTGGCGCGGAACGGCTTTTGCCGCCGGAGCGACAGACGCGGATTTTGAGCGGTTGATGCGGGCCTTCGGCGCTTATCCGCAGCGCTTTGCTCCGCAGGTAATTCAGTCAAGAGTCATCTCGCAGGCGAAAGATCGATTTCAAACGGTGATGCGGGTTCGGCAGCATCATGTCATTACGGTAGTGATGGATACGGCATACGACGTGAGCTTTGGCCGGCTAGATGCGCGACACGGTTACACCATCTCGCGCAGTACGCGGATCTCAGAAATTGACTCACCGGGAACCAACCGTGAACGGGTGCTCAGCGCAAAAGAGGAGCATGGCTTTCTTTGGCGGCTGACAACTTATTGGAGCTATGAGGAGCGCGACGGTGGCGTTTATATGCAGATCGAGTCGATCTCGCTGACTCGCTCAATTCCGGCGGGGCTTGGCTGGGCAGTTGGGCCGTTTGTTGAGAGCGTTCCGCGAGAGTCGCTGGAGTTTACATTGCGGTCTGTCTGCAATGCGCTGCGGAGATAGCGCTGGTAACTATCGGGGCTGAGTTTCCTCAGGGGTTAAATCCCGGCTGAATTGCCGACTTATTGGCACGACTAAAGTCGTGCCCTTTCAAAACCTCACATGACCAAAGAACTCACTGAGAAAGGGGTAATGATGAGCGTCTCAGCAGCTACAACTAAATGCGAATCGGGATTTATTTCGGCGCGGCGGGTCAACCAGTCGCTGACGGCTTCCGTTGAGAAGCGGGCTCTTGAATGGATGGCTCGAAGGGCGCCGAGGTGGCTCAGCTCGGACCAGCTAACATTGCTCGGTGTGAGTGCACAGATTGGAGCTGGTTTTTGCTATGCACTTTCGAGATTCAACCGCATTGCGCTGCTTGGGCCGATTCTATGCCTGGTGCTGAATTGGCTGGGAGATAGCCTGGATGGAACACTGGCCAGAGTGCGCCAGCAGCAGCGTCCGCGCTATGGATTCTATGTGGATCACATGGCGGATGTTTTTGGCGCGGTGGCGCTGATGTGCGGGCTCGGCTGCTCCGGGTTTCTGCATTGGCAGGTTGCGTTGGCGATGCTGGTCGCATTTCTCGTGTTGTCGAGCGAGAGTTATCTGGCGACTTATACCCTGACTCGCTTTCAACTCTCGCAGGGACTCTTCGGGCCCACGGAGATTCGCATCTTGCTTGTTATCGGCAATCTTGCGTTGCTGCGGAATCCGTATGCGGCGGTCTTCGGTTACAAAGTTCTGCTTTTTGATCTGGGCGGCCTGATTGCGGCGATCGGCATGTTTGCGATGGCGATCTCCGTCACTCTACGCCATACCGCCGAGCTTTACCGGCAGGAGCCGCTGCCGTGAAGACGCTGATCCGATGGAGCAAATTCAACCTGGTGGGAGCGATGGGAATGGTTGTACAGCTTGGCGTGCTGGCGCTGCTCAACCGATGGATGGCGGGCCGCTACCTATTGGCCTCGGCTGCTGCGGTTGAAGTTACTCTCTTGCATAACTTCGCGTGGCATATACGGTACACGTGGCGCGACCGGCGAGATGACTCGACGCGGCTGAGGCAATTGATGCGCTTTCATCTCTCCAACGGCCTAGTCTCGATGCTGGGGAATCTGGCGCTGATGCGCATTTTCGTCGACGAGGCGCGGATGCCGGTGCTGGCCGCGAATGGGGTTGCGATTCTGTGCTGTTCGCTTGTGAACTTCTGTTTTGGGGACAGTTGGGTCTTCCCGGCTGGGATTCGCGGTCTCCCACATTTGGCGCGATGAGGCTGCGCCAGATGCGGGGCACCCTCGATTTACAGCTGGGGGCTTCCCACGAAGGGCAATTGGATGGCACAATGGGATATTGACCCTTTTTAATCTTTTGTCGTAAGGAGTCCTGTCCATGGCAAGTGTTTCTGGAGCGGAGTCGCTGAAGGCGCTGGCGGACAGTCCGCTGGTGCATGCCAATTTGTGTGCCGCACAACTCGTTGAAACCTCGCTGCTGCGCGGCGAATCGAAACTCGCGGCCAACGGAGCGCTGGTGGCCGTGACCGGCGCGCGAACCGGGCGCAGTCCTAAAGACAAGTTCACCGTCGACGACGCGGTGACGCACGAGCTGGTGGATTGGGGCAAGGTCAACAAGCCGTTCTCTTCGGAAAAGTTCGACGCGCTGCTCGATCGCGTGACCGAGCACCTGAGCGATCGTCATTTGTTTGCACAAGACCTCTATTGCGGAGCCGATCCCGAGTACAGGATGCCGATCCGTGTCATTAGCGAGTATGCGTGGCATTCGCTGTTTGTGCGCCAATTGTTTGTGCGGCCCGAGGCAGCCGAACTCGAAAACCACGTGCCGGAGTTTACGGTCATCGCGGCGCCGGAGTTTAATGCCGTACCGGAGCGCGACGGAACCGCGACGAGCGCATTTATCCTTGCGAATTTTACGAGGAAGATTGTCTTGATCGGCGGGACGAAGTATGCCGGCGAGATGAAGAAGTCGATCTTCGGCGCGATGAACTTCATCGTGCCCAATCGCGACGTGCTGCCGATGCATTGCTCGGCAAACGTGGGCGCGGATGGCGTGACGGCGCTCTTCTTTGGGCTCAGCGGAACGGGCAAGACGACGCTCTCGGCGGACCCGGCGCGGCGGCTGATCGGCGACGACGAGCATGGCTGGAGCCCGGCGGGAGTTTTCAACTTTGAGGGAGGCTGCTACGCCAAGTGCGTGAACCTGACCGAGGAGTATGAGCCGCAGATCTACCGGGCGATCCGCTTTGGATCGGTGCTGGAGAACGTGATTCTGAATGAAGGGCGCGAGCCGGACTACTTCAACATCAGCCTGACGGAGAATACGCGCGCCGCTTATCCGGTGGACTTCATCGACAACGCGGTGATTCCGGGAATCGGCGGGCATCCGAAGAACGTGATGTTCCTGGCCGCCGATGCCTTTGGCGTGCTGCCGCCGATCTCGCGGCTGACGCCGGAGCAGGCGATGTATCACTTCCTCTCGGGTTACACGGCGAAACTGGCCGGAACGGAATTGGGCGTCAAGGATCCGGAGCCGGAGTTCTCGGCTTGCTTCGGCGCGCCGTTCCTGCCGCTGGCTCCGCGATTCTATGCGGAGATGCTGGGCAAGCGGTTGCGCGAGCACAAGTCTTCCTGCTGGCTGGTCAACACCGGCTGGTCGGGCGGCAAGTTTGGCGTGGGCAAGCGCATGAGCCTGAGAATCACCCGCGCGCTGGTGAACGCGGCGCTCGACGGGCGGCTGGACAAGGTCGAGTTTGCGACCGAACCGGCCTTTGGACTGAGCATTCCGCTGAGCTGCCCGGATGTGCCGGCGGAGATTCTCAATCCGCGCAACTCATGGGCCGACAAGGAAGCCTACGACCGCACGGCTGCCGATCTGGCTGCGCGGTTTGAGGCAAACTTCGCGAAGTTCGATGCGTCTGAGGCGATTCGCGCGGCTGGGCCGAAGGCTAAGTAAGTACGGCTAAGTAAGAGGGGCCTTGATCGGGCGGTTGGCCGATCGAGGCCCTTTTTGCGTGAGCGCGTTTTATGCAATGCCGTGGCAGCTTCAGTCGTCCGCCCTCTGCACATATGGCAACTCGGCATTTTCGGCGACATAAATCTGAGAAAATGATCTTATGCCCGCGAAGCCTGGAAGGGACGAACAGGTTTTCATCCGGCTATTCGTGTCGGTCTACGAGAACTTCGCGTGGACAGGGTCTAAAATTGACCCTCTCGACGAGCAAGTAGATGGAGCTATCGAGGCACTGGTCACGCGAGCCGATGGTCAAACGATGGCGATTGAGCACACGCTCATCGAGCCATTCGTCGGTGATAAAGGCGATTTCGCGGCTTTCGAGCGGGAGTTTCTGAAGATTGAGGATGATAAGTCTCTTGCAGTTCCGGACATTGGAATCACTGTCTATGTGCCTGTCCGCATTCTTGACGGACAGAAGCCAGCAAAGCGAAACGTAATCGTTGAGTCGATCCACTCCTGGATCACGAGCAACCGCCTGAGTCTGCGTGAGGGCGAGCATAGGTATCAATGCGATGTGCCGGGATCGCCGCCAGTTACACTCACTGTAGAGCGAAACAAGTTCGGACTCCCGCGACATAATCCGGGAAGTGTGTTGGTTCGGCGGCAGCAAGTAACGAACGATCTTGACAAGGTCGTCGAGAAGGCGCTCCAAAAGAAGCTGCCGAAGCTCGTAAACACGAAAGCTGATCGGCATGTGCTGTTCCTTGAACGCGATCAGCTCACTTTCAATCCCGATCTTATCTTCTCCGAGATCGAGCGCCAGCGCTCGAACTTTCCGTTGCTGGAAAGGGTCGACGAGATTTGGCATGTCGAGACTATCGGATACAAGTCGGAGGGTATTGTGTATTTCGAATTACCGAAGGGCGACCGGGTGCTTGCGACAATTGCATTCAAGAACGGCGAGCTCTTATGGCATTAAAGGATGGTATGCCCTACCCGATGTGATAGTGCGCCTTGGAAGTTCAAACTGGCCCACTACCCGCCAGTTCTGAACGACGATTCACCGGATTATAATATCCAGTGACTCTGTTTGCAGCACGAGCACGTGAAAGGCCTTTGTTTACTGGCCTTTGAATCGTTCGCGCATTGAGGCCGGTCTTAGTTGAATAGCGAAGAAATCATCCTTGTTACCGGCGCGACCGGCTTTCTTGGCGCGCGGCTCGTGCGCGAACTGCTCGAACGGCAGCCGCAGGCTCGGCTGGCGCTGCTCATCCGCGCGAAGCCCGGCGAATCAGGCCGGCAACGCGCCGATGCGATTGTGCCGGAAGGCGAGCGGGCGCGGGTCGAGGTCTACGCGGGCGATGTGGACCTGCCTCAATGCGGCCTCGAACCCAACGCCTACCAGCGGCTTTCCGCAGAGACGACGCGCGTCATTCACTCCGCCGCTACTGTGCGCTTCGATCACACGCTGGAGGATGCGCGGCGCATCAACGTCGAGGGCACGCGCCGCGTGCTGGATCTTGCCGCGGAGATGCGGCAACTGCGCAGCCTGGCGTATGTCGGAACGGCCTACGTTGCGGGCGAGCGCTCGGATCTGGTGCGCGAGAGCGAGCTGGCGGTGGGTCAGGGCTATCGCAACAGCTACGAACAGAGCAAGGCCGAGGCCGAGGCGCTGGTGCGTTCGCGGCTGGGTTCGCTGCCTGGCGTCATTCTGCGGCCCAGCATTATCGTTGGCGATTCGCGGACCGGGGTTACGTCGAGCTTCAAAATGATGTATTGGCCGCTGAAGATCTATGCGCGCGGGCTGTGGCGGACTGTGCCGGGTTATCCCGATGCGGTGCTGGACATTGTGCCGGTGGACTTTGTGGCCGCTTCAGTGGCCCGACTGGCATTCGACGAGGCAGCGCTGGGCAGCGTGGTGCATCTTTGCGCCGGGCCGCGTGGCAGCGCAACCATACAACAAATCGCGCTGCGGGCGATGGAGTACTTTCATGCGCCGGAGCCGCGGTTTGTCGATCCGAAGTTCTTCTTCGCGGTAGTGCGGCCGCTGCTTTTCATGACCCTGTGGGGAAAGAAGCGCCGCGTACTGCGCGACGGCCGCGCCTACCGCGACTACTTCACGATGAAGATGCAGTTTGACACTACGAATGCCGAGCGGCTGCTCGATCCTGCCGGGGTGACGCCGCCGCCGGTAATGGATTATCTCGACCGCCTCTTCAACTACTGCGTGGCCAGCGACTGGGGCCGCAAGCCGGTCTCGGTGCGATGAACGTTTTCCGGCGCTTCAAGCTCTCGCGGGACCGCACTGTCACGGTGGCAAATCTTGTTGACGAGTTACTGCTGCGCAATGGCGACAGCGAGGTCTCCATCGACAACGGCAGACCTTTTCGACTTGCCGAACTTCACGCCGAAGTCTGCACGATCGACGCATTTCTTCGCTGCGAAATCCACATAGAACCGGGCCAGCCGGTGGCCATTTATCGCACCAACGACGTACGGTGCTTTCGCTGGTTTCTCGGGATTATTCGCGCCGGGGGTATCGCGGTTCCGCTGAACCCGATGCTCTCGCTGAGCGAAGTGCGGCGCATTTTGGCTAATAGCGGGACGGAGATTCTCGTCACCGACAAAGCGGTCTTCGAGCGCAACATCAAAGAGCGCGCGGCTCTCGATGTGCGGACGTGGATCGAGGTCGACGATGAGCGGGAGACGCTGGATAGATTTTTGCGTGCTCCAACTTCTAGGGGCTCGGGGTTTCCACCGGCCTCGATCGATCCCGCGGCAACCGTGGCTGTCTTCCATACCTCCGGTACGAGCGGTTTTCCCAAAGGCGCGGCGCTCTCAAGCAGGGCGCTACTGGGGGCGCGCGCGTCCACGGTGCTGGTGGGGATGTTTCTGGGCCCGAAAGATCTGGCGCTGGTCGCGCTGCCATGGTCGCACATTATGGCGGTGAGCATTGCGCTCTACGGACTGATGGCCGGCATCCGCGGCTGCTTCATGGACCACTTCGACGTCGAGCCCGCGTTGGAGATGGTGGAGCGGCTTGGCGTTACGAGCGTCGTTGGCGTGCCTGCAATGTTTGCGCGTCTGGTTAATAGCGATCCTCGAGCTGCGCGGCTCGGGAGCGTGCGGCTGTGGCTGTCTGCGAGTGATCAGTTGCCATCGGAGGTCCGGCAACGGCTGCGGGAGTATGGCGCTCTGCTGCGACTGCCAGGGGGCTGGCGAATTCCGCCGGTGCTGGTGAATGGCTATGGCATGGTGGAACTGGGCGGGCTGGCGATGATGGGCATCGAGATGTCGTTCTTGCCGGGCAGCGGCGATCTCTGCTTCCCCATGCCGCCTTTTCGCATTCGGATCGCGGGCGAGGATGGTCAGCCGGTGCGCGCAGGCGCTGTCGGCGAGTGCCAGATTTGGCGTCGAGGGCTTGCGCCACACTATTGGAAGGATGCCGTCACGAACGAGGGCGACGGCTTGCTCACCGCCGACGGATGGCTGCGCACCGGCGATCTCGCAACGCGGAATCGCCTAGGCTTGATCCGGCTGGTTGGGCGCATGAAAGATGTAATCAAATCGGGCGGCTACTCGGTTTATGTTCGCGAACTGGAAGAGGCCATCGCGGCTCATCCGGCAGTGGCTCGCGTGGCTGCATTTGGTCTGCCGCATAAAGAAAAGGGCGAGATTCCTGCTGCTGCTGTTGAGTTGCGCGAGGGCTTTGAGGCGAGCGAAGGCGAGTTGCTGGAGTGCTGCCGCGAGAACCTAGCCGCATACAAAGCGCCGCGCCGCATATGGATTCTGGAAGCTGGCGGCTTGCCGTGCAATCATTCGGGCAAAGTGCTGAGGCGGGAGTTGCGGGAGCGGTTCTCAGCAGAGATCGAGTGACGGTTGAGTTTGGGAGCGACCATCATATCTGCCCACCCTGGCCGCAGAGACAAGGGCGCGGCGAGGGTGGGGCACCCGAACATTTTCAATGGATCGGAAATCGCTCCCGGATCAGCTTCAGCGCTTCTTCGCTCGTCGCGATCGATCCTTCCAACTGCGCGTCTTCCGCCGTTCGCAGCATTTCCTTAAAGCCGGCTCCAGGCTTGTACCCGGCGGCGATCAGTTCGCGGCCGGTGATCAGCGGCTGCGGTCGCACGGACTCGGCGGGCATCGTTTCATAGCGCTCGCGGACGAAGTTCCAGTGGTCCAGATTCCCGCTGGCGGCCATGCAATCCATGCGATGCAGGGCAAGATGCTCGGTGAAGTTTTCCAGCCGGAAGAAACGTTTGAGTGTCGAAGACTTCATGCGCGGCGCATCGGCAAATCGCATGTGATTTTCGATGAGAGCGAGAATCTGATGCGTTTCGTCGTTCGAGAAACGGAAGCGGCGGCAGATCTCGGCAGCCATAGCGACGCCTACCTCGACGTGGCCGTCAAAGCGAATCCTGTCCGGCGCTACGCGGAAGGTTGGCGGCTTGCCCACATCGTGCAGCAGCGCGCCCCAGGCCAGCGTGAATGAGCAGTCGGCGGGGAGTTGTTCGAGCAGCATCAGCGTGTGCACCCAGACATCGCCCTCGGGATGGAACTGAGGGGGCTGCTCGACGCCTTTCATCTTTACGATCTCTGGCAAGACCTCGATGAGTAGGCCGGTTGCATCCAGTAATTCAAACGCCCGGCGGGCCTGGCCCTCGGTGAGCATCTTGGTCAGTTCGTCGCGGACACGCTCGCGGCTGACTGCCTTGGTCTTTGCGGCCAGAGAACGAATGGCCGAGGCGGTGGCTGTGTCGAGTTCAAAGCCAAAGCGAGCGGCGAAGCGAACAGCCCGCAGCATCCGCAGGTGGTCCTCTTCGAATCGTTCGCCGGGCTGGCCGATGGCGCGGACGATGCCGGCTTCGAGATCGGCGATCCCGCCCACGTGGTCGATGACGACGGGGCGGAGATTTTCCGCAACCTGAACCGGGTCCGATAGCAGGCCGTTGATTGTGAAGTCGCGGCGGCGGACGTCCTCTTCGGCGCTGGTTGTGTAGCGGACCGCGTCGGGATGGCGGCCATCGGAGTAGGCACCGTCGGAGCGGAAGGTTGCGACTTCGGTGATTCCATAGCTCGAATCAACCTCTTTGTCATCGGCGGCACGAGCCGCGTCTGCCGCGCCGCAGGTGCCGACCAGGACCACGCCAAAATGCGCCCCCACGGCAAAGGTGCGCGGGAACATCGCCAGAACCACATCGGGCGTCGCGCTGGTCGCCACGTCGTAGTCTTTGGGTTCGCGGCCGAGCAGCAGATCGCGCACGCAGCCGCCGGCGAGGTAGGCTTGGTGGCCGCTAGCTCGCAACGTCGCTATGATCTCGAGGGCTGCTTCGAATTGGCGCGATGTGGGCAGCATGGCCTTCTTTGAGAGTAATCCGTCGCACGGCCAATCTTCGAGCGGCTAAACTTGAAGGATGACCACGCGCGGGCTGATCCTCGGCATTGAATCCTCCTGCGACGAGACGGCCGCGGCCGTGGTGGAGCGTGGGGAGCGCACGCTTTCATCAGTGGTGGCTTCGCAGATCGCGACCCATGCGCGCTATGGCGGGGTGGTGCCGGAGCTGGCCAGCCGGGAGCATCTGCGGGCGATTGTGCCGGTGGTGCGCGGCGCGCTGGCGCAGGCTGGGATCACGCTTGCCGATCTGGATGCGATTGCGGTGACTGGCGGGCCGGGGTTGGCCGGAGCGCTGCTGGTGGGCATCACCTATGCCAAGGCGCTGGCCTTTGGACAGGGGCTGCCGCTCGTCGCCGTGAATCATCTGGAAGGGCATATTCATGCGGTGCTGCTGAACCAGCGGGAGGCAGAAACGCAGTCCGATGAAAAAGCAACCGCAGGTCCTTCGACTCCGCTCCGCTCCGCTCAGGATGACAGAGTTTATGAGATACCGACAGGGGAAATGGCGCTGGCGCTGGTCGTTTCGGGGGGGCATACTCACCTCTATCTTGCGCGGCCTGCGCGTGGTGTCTGGACCTATTCGCTGGTTGGGCGCACAGTGGATGACGCTGCCGGAGAGGCCTACGACAAGGTTGCCAAGCTGCTTGGCTTCGGCTATCCCGGAGGTCCGTGGATCGACGCGCTGGCGCGATTTGGCGACCCGAAGGCTGTGCCGTTTTCTTTTTCTCAAATCAAAACAAAAGTACACCTGGGTGGTAAACCTCCGCGAACCAAGGCTGCTCTGACTGCCCCGATCGCAAACCTCGACCCGCGGTTTATGTTCTCGTTCTCAGGAATCAAGACAGCGGTGCTGCGCTACGTGGATCTGAACGAGCTGCGTGCCGAGGCTCAGGCGCGGGCTGCGCAGCTCTTTTCGCCCGACGCTGAGGCTAGGCCGCCGCAGAGCAAGGAAGAGGCGCTTGCGCTCTGCAATCAGCAGGTTCTGGATCTGGTGGCGAGTTTTCAGCGCGCCGTGGTCGGCGACCTGATGAAGAAGAGCTTTGCCGCCGCCGAATCGCTGGGTGCGCGGCGGATTCTGGTCACCGGCGGAGTAGCTGCCAACCGGGAGCTGCGGGCTCGCTTCAGCGCCGAGGCTGCGCGGCGCGGGCTGCGAGTGGCCTTCCCCACGTTGTCGCTCTCGACCGACAACGCTGCGATGATCGCCGCTGCCGCGTGGCCGCGGTTTCTGAGCGGGGAGTTCGCGGATGACTCGCTCTCTGGCGATCCCTCACTGGCGCTGGGACGGTAGGTTCGACGACAGTGCCTTCTCGATCCGTGGGTAGGTTGGGGTTCGTGGTTTCCCATATCTGGCGCGATGGTGCTGCGCCAAATATGGGGCACCCAGTTTCGTCCCCCGCGAATGCTGCGCTGGTACAATCGGATAGGCCGATTTCCCGCTGGTTTTGCCGGTTTTTTGCCGAATTTTAAGTAAGAAGTTCGATTGATGACCTTGCGCCTTTTCAATACCCTGACGGGACAACTTGACGAGCTGACACCCTTGGACGGCAAGGCCGTTGGCATGTACGCCTGCGGGCCGACGGTCTACGACTACGGACACATCGGGAACTTCCGCACGTTCCTGCAAGTCGACGTGCTACGGCGGTTTCTGAGGCTGAACGGAACTCAGGTGCGCCACGTGATGAACGTGACCGACGTGGATGACAAAATCATCCGCAACGCGGCGGCGGCTGGGGTCGAGATTGGTGAGTATACGAAGGGCTTCGAGGCGGCGTTTTTCGAAGATCTGGAATCGCTCCGAGTCGAGCGGCCGGAGATTATCGCGCGGGCTACGGAGCACATTGAGGGCATGGTCGCGTTGGTTGAGAAGCTGGCGGCTACGGGCGCAGCTTACCGGGCCGAGGACGGAAGCTGGTACTTTCGCCTGGCGGCCTTCCCAGAGTACGGCAAGCTGAGTAAAAAAGACCTCTCCGGCATGGAAGACGGCGCGCGGGTCGATGTGGACGAGTACGAGAAGGACTCGGCGCGGGACTTTGCGCTGTGGAAAGCGGCCAAGCCCGGTGAAACCTCTTGGGATACGGCGATCGGGCGCGGTCGGCCCGGCTGGCACATCGAGTGCTCGACGATGGCGATGGAGTACCTGGGCGAGAGCTTCGATCTGCACGCGGGCGGCGAGGATCTGATCTTTCCCCACCACGAGAATGAGATTGCGCAGAGCGAGAGCGTGACGCACAAGACGTTTGCGCGGCACTGGATGCATGTGCGGTTCCTGCTGGTGGACGGGCGGAAGATGTCGAAGAGCGAGGGGAACTTCTATACCCTGCGCGATCTGCTGCTGAAGGGCTACAAGGCCTCGGCGATCCGGCTGGCGCTGATTTCGGTGCCTTACCGGCATCAGTTCAACTTCACATTTGACGGGCTGGTGGAGGCTACTGCGGCCATCGAGCGGCTGAGAACGTTTAAGGCGCGGCTGACGGAGGGGAGCTTTGCGCCCGGCGAAAACCCTGTGATGCAAGAGGCAGCGAAGAAGGCGAAGGCCGAGTATATGGCTGCACTGAGCAACGATCTGAATACCGCCGAGGCGAGGGCTCCGATCTTTGAGCTGCTGCGCGCGGCGAATACGGCGATCGACCAGGGACAACTCAAGGCCGGAGACCGGGATGCGATTCTGGAGATTCTGGCGAGCTTTGACGCGGTTTTTGACGTGATTGAGGATCGCGATGCCGAGCCTACGCGCCGCGCTCTGGAGTGGGCTGAGAAGGCCGGACGGATGGGCGATGTGGCTCCTGAACTGCTGCGGCAGGGGCTGACCGATGAAGCCATCGACACTTTGGTCGCAGAACGGACCGAGGCCAAGCGGCAGCGCAATTTTGCTCGTGCGGATCAAATTCGCAAGGAGCTTGCAGAGAAGGGCGTCGTGCTGGAAGACTCCAAAGACGGCGTGCGCTGGAAGCGGAAGTAGTTCCCAACTAAGACAAGACGGAGGAAGCTCACCCCATGGAAGCCAACGAAGCGCAGGAGTTGCAGGAGCACGCCGAGCACGCGGAACACTCGAGCTCGATGAGACCGGTCGCATTCACCATGAGCGTTTTGGCCGTGCTAGTGGCTGTGGTCACAGTCGTTGGCCATCGCACGCACACCGAAGCAGTGCTGAATCAGGCCAAGGCCAGTGACACCTGGAATGAGTACCAGGCCAAGAAAAACCGCGCCTATGATACGCAACTCATGACCGATCTGCTCAACGTTGTCGTGGTAACCGACAAGGACGGGGCCAGGAAAATTGCCAAGGGCTATTCCGATCACCAGGCGAAGTGGGCCGATGATCTGGAGAAGGAAAAGAAAGTTGCCGAAGACTTCGAGGAAGAGGTCAAGCTGGCCGAGCACAAGGCCAACTACTTCGACTTTGGCGAGGCGCTGCTTGAGATTGGCCTGGTGATCAGTTCGGTTACGCTGCTCACGAAAAGCCGTATCTATTGGTATCTGGGGATGGGATTCTCGGTGATTGGCGTTGTGGCGACGGTGATGGGGCTGTTGCTGAAGTAGGAGCCGGGCTTTCTGGTTTTGTTAGTTCGAGGTTTGGACTCCCAGGTCCCAAAATCGGGACCTGGGGCACCCAAATTGATATTGTAAAAGTCGCTTAGACCTGGATCGTTGCTTCGCCCTTTTTCCAGCCGCAGGGGGTTAGGCCGCCGTTTTGCAGGGCGTCAAGGATGCGCAGGACCTCACTCGGATCGCGTCCTACCGAGAGATCGGTGACATAGACAAAGCGGATGTTGTCTTCCGGGTCAACGATGAAGGTGGCGCGCTGGCAGACTCCGGCTTTGGTGTCGAGAATGCCCAGTTGCCCGGATAGATCGCGCTTGATGTCAGAGAGCATGGGGAAGGGCAGGTCTTTGAGCGAAGGCTGCTCGTTGCGCCAGGCCCAGTGCACGAACTCCGAATCGATGCTGCCGCCCAGCACCTGCGCGTTGCGGCCGGCAAACTCCGAATTCATTTCGCCGAATGCGGCAATCTCAGTTGGGCAGACAAAAGTAAAGTCCTTGGGCCAGAAGAAGTAGACCTTCCACTTGCCGTTGAAACTCTGATCAGTGATCGTTTGGAAGGCTGTTTTCAAGTCGAGATCGACTACGGCGGTCAGTTCAAAGGTGGGAAATTTTTCTCCAACGGTTAGCATGTGCGCTCCTGGCGGTTACGAGTGGGTAGATGGTTTGTGCGAACCGAGGGGCCGAGGCCTTTCCGATGAGAAATAAAGCCGTGGAGAATCCACAGTGGCGACTCTCAGCTTGCACAGGTCGTTCCAGCTAAGAGATGTTCGAGCGCAGGAAAGGATTCGGCCACGGCGGAGGAACCTGAGTTCGGGTGGCGGCGATTTGCTCGAGGGCCTGCAAAGACGAGACGCAGGTCCTTCGACTCGCTGTGCTTCGCTCAGGATGAAAGTGTGGCTCTAGTTGGGCCGGCCGCCGGAGGAAGAACGGCGGCGGAAGCGCTCATCGACGGGCTGGCGGTCGCTGAAGCCGGTGTCGGTGGTGTGCCAGTGCTCGATCGACGGCTCGCCCATGCGCCAGCAGAGCAGGACAACCTGATCGTCGATGCGGCAGGGAAAGTCCAGCAGGCCCGTCTCCAGATCCTTGACTTGCACGCCGATGGAGTCGATTTCGGCGATGCTTTCGCGGGCCTGCTTGACCAGGGACTCAAGCTCGGCACGCCGATTGGCAATGGCGGTCACATCGACCCTCATGCCGCCGGAGAGATAGATGCGGCGGGCGACCTCGGAGAGCCCCTGCTCGACCTCTTCGGCCGATCGCTTGCCTTCGATGGCGCGCCTGAGCAGCGACTCCAGCACCGGGAGGAGAGACTGCGCTTCGTCGAGAGTAAAGGTCTTCATCGGAGTGCCCTGAAAGATAGGATACGACGAAACAGGCTAAGGAAACTATCCGGAATGGGACAATCAACCTAACGTGCTGGCCGCGCGCAAGGCAGTGGATCAAGAGAAAGCCGTTGCTGGGAGCCGCCTTGAAAGCGTCAGCAGGCGCTCTCGCGCAGGGATGCGAGACTTCATTGCTCCGAAGTGATGCGAGGGATTCGCTTCTGGCGCTCGGTCCAACTTGTCTTAATCTTTTCGTAGGTGGCCTGCATCTCATCCAACTCCATATCGCTCAGCCTCTCGATGTCGATCAGTTGATTGCGGGCCTTGTCCATGGCCCGGATCAACTCATTGAGCTTCAGATGGATCGCGCGCGCATCGCGGTTCTGGGTGTTCTGGATCAGGAAGACCATGAGAAACGTCGCGATGGAGGTCCCCGTGCCGATCACCAGCGCCCAGTGGTCTGAGAAGTGAAAGAGAGGGCCGGCGGCGGCCCACGCCACAACCACCAGGCCCGCGCCCGCAAAGGCCCATGTTGATCCCAGCCAGCCGGAAGCCGCGGCTGCGAAACGGCCAAAATGCACGTGTACAGTCTGGTCTTGCCCCTCAGTGTTCTGTTTATCCATCTGCAGTCGCCTCCGAAATCCGGTCGCTCCTTGACCATACGACGCAATGAAGAGAGGGACTGTCGCAAAAGTCGCGAATCTAGCTGTGGCGCCGGTCTCCAGACCCGCTGCACCGGCGGCGTCCACGCTGCCGGTCTACTCCTGCGGGTCTGCAGAGCCACAGGACAGCCGACCTGGAGGCCGGCGCTACCGATTTGCGTCGCGATACTAGAAGACTCCGGCGAGGAAGACCTCGGCCGGGTGGGCTTTCTCGTTGTTTGCGCCGCTGGTCGCAAGCACGACCGGGGACAGGGTCAGTACCGGGCAATGGGAGTGCGCGAGCACCTTGTAGACCACGCCCTGGCGCGCGACGGCTGCAAAGGCCGATGCTCCCTGGGCTCCGAGGACGATCATGTCTGTCTGTTGCATCCGGCCCTGATAGAGCAGCTCCTCGGTCGGGTCGCCGGGCACCACCACCACCTGCGTGGCAAAGTGGCCGTGGAGTTTCTCTGGAATGAGGGCGACGATCTCGGCTTCAAGTTGTTCGATCGTCCGGCCGGCGAGAGTCTGATGGCGATCCTGGTCGCGGATCACGTGCTGCAGAATGAGGCGCGCATTCTGCTCGGCGGCGAGCTCGGCGGCGAATTCAACCACCATGCGGCAGGATTCGTGAAGGCTGACCCCGCAGAGAATCGTTCGCGTCTCAAAGTTGCGGTATTTGCCGTCGACGACCTCGGGGCCAACGACGCAGACCGGCACTTTGGCGGTGCGCAATACGGCCTCGGCCACCGAGCCCACCAGCAGCTTGCCGATGGGGCCGGGCGAGTGAGTGCCCATCACGATGCGATCGATTTCCTGCTTGCCTTCATGTTGACCCTCGGGTTCGCGCAGGTAGGCGACGATCTGGTCGGCGGCCAGGCCTGGACGCACAACCATTTCGCATTTGACGCCTGCATCGCGGACGCGCTGGGCCAGCGGAGCCAAGTTTTCAACCTCGAGCCGAGCGGCGGCGGCATAGTCGTAGTAGCGGATTCCGGAGGTCTCGGATGCGGCCACGACCAGCGTGTCGTAAGCGTGAAAGAGGATCAGCTCCGCGCCAAACTCGACGGCCTGGGCAAGAGCGAAGGAGAATGCCTTTTCGTTTGCGGAAACCTCGGCGGCAAAAAGGATGGTGGAGGGCTTGCTCCAACCCGGCTTAAGTGCAGACGCCATGGGAACCTCCTGAATCGTGCGCAAATACGTTAGTGGACTCGCCATCGGAATGCGGTGTCCGATAACACTGAGCCCGGTGAGATGAATCACCCAAAATCATCTGAGTCCACGCCTCGCGGCGCGTCGCGTAGCTCATCGGGAGCAGCTACGAGGCAGCCGTTCAGTGAAGAGTACCTGGTGTATCCGATTCGGGCTCAAATTCGGCGGGTGGAGGATCGGGCCAACAAATGAGCCGGTTGATGTGATTTAAATCACAGCGCGTCCGGTGCCTTGGGTGCTCTTCTGGAGCAGAATCGCGGTGCTCCAGAGCAGATTTCCAAGTCAAGGGGCTCGTCCGTAAGCTTTCATGTCGGTTCCCTTGCACACAGGGAACAAACACCTTATCGGCACGATCCCGGTTAGGGTTGAATTACCGAAGGCACCCCCTTCCCCTGATACCGGACGCTCTCCCGGCTGTCCCCATCCCGATTCCGCAGGAGGTCAAATGCAACCGATGCAACACATTCCGGCCCGCGGCGGGTTGAACTTCGATGAAACCCCCTTTTTGGCCATCTGGGAGGTCACTCAGTCTTGCGATCTGGCCTGCAAGCACTGTCGCGCGTCTGCACAGCCGATTGCCCATCCCGACGAACTGACCAACGCCGAAGGCAAGGCGCTGATCGACCAGATCTCGGAGATGGGTGTCCCGATCTTTGTCTTCACCGGCGGCGACCCCCTCAAGCGTCAAGACGTTTTTGAGCTGATCCGCTATGCCGCGGACAAGGGCGTGCATGTGGCTCTGACGCCAAGCGCGACGCCTCTGCTAACCCGCGAGGCGATCTTCAAGCTCAAAGAGGCCGGACTGGTGCGGCTCGGCATCTCGCTCGACGGGTCGACGCCGGAGATTCACGACGCATTCCGCGGGCTGCCCGGCGCGTGGGCGCGGACGATTCAGGCCATCGAGTGGGCCAACGAGGCGGGGATTCCTATCCAGGTGCACACGACGATCAGCCGTCACAACGCGCATGACCTCGACAGCCTCTGTGCGCTCTTTGAAAAACTCGCGATCGTCATGTGGAATGTCTTCTTCCTGGTTCCGGTCGGGCGAGGGCAACTCGACGACTTGCTCAGCGGCGAGGATTTCGAGCGCGTCTTCGGCAAGATTTACGAGCTATCGCACCGGGTCAACTTCCAGATCAAGACAACCGAGGCGATGCATTATCGGCGCTATCTGCTGCAGCATAATCTGGAAGAGCGCAAGATTGGACACGGGCATCCGGGCGCCGCGAGGTCTGCGGCCACACAGGCTTACGAATCGGGCACACCCACCGTTGACGCGCAGACGCGCACCGCAAGCTGGGCGACGCGGCGGGTCAACGACGGCAAGGGCTTCCTCTTCGTCTCCCACGTGGGCAACGTCTACCCGAGCGGATTCCTGCCGATTCACGCGGGAAATATTCGCGTGACCCCACTGAGCGAGATCTACCGCAACGCACCGATCTTCAAATCTCTGCGCGACACGAGCAAGCTGGAAGGCAAGTGCGGGGCCTGCGAATACAAAGAGATCTGCGGCGGATCGCGGGCGCGCGCGTATGCCGTGACGGGTGACCCGCTGGCGCAGGAGCCCTGCTGTATTTATCAGCCGAAGCACTGGGATGCCGAACTGCAGAATGCGGCTGCGGCATTTGGGGCGACTTCGTAATCTGGCAGTGCGGCGATTCAGCACTCTTCGGCTTCGTTCAGGGCAGGAATTGATCGATTATGGAAGATACCAGTCTCGTGCGAGTTGATTAGAGCCGAAGTCGTGCCCGCCACGGTGTCGCAGTAGGTCTGCCACGTCATTGTGTCCCTTGGTCACTGCGTAGTGCAACGGTGTCGCCCCATTACGAGCTACGACATCAACATTTGCTCCACTCTCCAGCAGAATTTCTGCCACGTCCTTGTATCCTCTATATGCTGAGGTGTGCAAGGGCGTATTGCCATTGACATCCCTCGAATTCACATCAGCCTTCCCAGCCAGTAGCAGTTGTAACAAGTCGGGGAGATCGTAACAAGCAGCGGTTTGCAGTGGGGTGGTGCCATCGTTTGCTTTGACATTGACGTTGGCCCCGTGCGCCAGCAGAACCTCCGCGACGTCCTTGTTGCCCTTGTTAGCGGCCCAAAGTAGAGGATTCCAGCCAGAGTCCTCTCTTGCGTTAACATCAGCGCCGTGGGCGAGCAGTAGTTCCGCCACGTCCTTGTGGTCGTAATAAGCCGCGATGTCCAAGGCCGCGTAGCCGTTACCGTTCCTGATCCTTACATCAGCGCCATGGGCCAGCAACAGTGCTGCCATATCGGTGTTGCCCTTTTCCGCTGCCCGGTGCAATGGGGTCCATCCCCTATTGTTGGCGGCATCGACATTGGTTTCCTGCGGGTGCAAAGAATTCGCAACCCAGCGCAGAAAAGAGTCGCCGAAGCGAGCCTTGGCATTGACATCGGCCCCATGCTCCAGGAGCAACTCAGCCACATCCTTGTGATCCTTTGCAACTGCCGAGTGCAAGGGGGTGTTCCCGTATTGATCCCGGCTGTTGACATCGGCTTTGTTGGCCAGAAGCAGCTCCACCATGTCGTTGTAGCCGCCAGAGGACGCCCAGTGCAACGGCGTGGTGCCTTCGTCCAACCGTGCATTCACGTCGGCCTTGTTGGCCAAGAGTAATTCCGCAACATTTTTGTGATCATAGGCTGCGGCCCAGTGCAAGGCCGTCGCGCCGTTCCTGCTTCTGCCGAAAACCAGACCGGGGTTGACTTTGAGCAGCGCTGCTACTTTAGTGATGTCGCCCGAGGCCGCCGCTCTACGAAACTCGGTGCCTGCGGGGTCATTCCTGTGGCAGGACGAGGCCATGCTCACCCAAGCCAGCGCGAGCAGCATGGTGACGCCACGGCGAAAGGCTGCGAAGCTCCCGAAACGCCTGACGGTAGAGCGCATCTTTCTGGTTCCTCGGAATTCCCCAAGAGTATATCTCTTGTCGCTCGGCCGTGCTCTTCATTGCGAATAGGTCGGTATCCATCCCCAGTCGCTGCCGCTATCATTCTTCTTGGAGGATCAAATCCCCATGAAACTCACTGGCAATACCATTCTCATCACCGGCGGCGGCTCGGGCATTGGCCGCGGACTCGCCGAGCAGTTGCACAAGCTGGGCAATCAGGTGATCATCGCGGGACGCCGCAAGCAGGCGCTCGATGAGACCACCGGGGCCAATCCTGGCATGAAGTCTCTCCCACTGGATATTGAAGATTCCGCCGGTATCCGGACCTTTGCCGCGGAGGCAACCGCCAAGTTCCCCACGCTCAATGTGCTCGTAAACAACGCCGGCATCATGCGCCCCGAAAACCTGATTGCGCAACAGCCCGATCTTGCCGACGCGGAGGCGATTGTCACGACCAATCTGCTCGGCCCGATCCGTATGACAGCAGCTCTGCTGCCGCATCTTCAGAAGCGGCCCAACGCCGTGATCGTCAATGTGTCTTCGGGCCTTGCCTTTCTTCCCCTGGCGCTCACGCCCACCTATTGCGCCACCAAGGCCGCGCTTCACTCAGGGCCGACGCATATCAAACGCCCAGTAGTTTCAGCAGGTAGGCGTGGTTCCATGCGGCTTTGAGGCGTTTTCCTTTGACTCCGCGTTTGAGCGATTGTTCTTGTTTGAGCAAGTTAA
>JBEKCA010000073.1:0-25299 GCA_050015115.1 Occallatibacter sp. | reverse complement strand
TACCCACTTCGGAGATAGCGAAACTCAACCTGTCGCCAAAGGCCTTCCATGGCGATTGGAACTACTCCGTGCTCCCTCAATGACGACACGCTTGTGCAGTTTATTTATGCGCGAGCCCTAAGTCTGAATTCGATGGTGGTAATTGCTACCTCGCCGCGGGCGATACGGCATCTGAAGAAACGCGCCATATTTGCGAATGTCTTGCATAAACTACATTAGCGTGCTTAAATGACAACTACAGCACAGACATCTTAATTTTGGAGGAAACATGAATACGGCAAAGTTGGCTCTTGTGGCGGCGGCTCTCTGCTTTTCATCGACACTGGCCTTCGGGCAGGGCGTCACTGGCGACACTAAGACGCAGCAGAAGACCCCCGACCCCTGCGAACGCGGCCACGAATTCGCCACCACCGATTGCACGCTGACCTGGCACGGCATCACGCTGTACGGTGCGTATGACGCCGGTGTCGGCTGGGTCAGCCACGGCTTGCCGGAAAATGGTTATAACTATGAAGGCGAGTCTCTGGTGAACCGAAACGGCTATCAGCATCGGTTCCTCGTCGCACCGAACAACCTGTCGCAGACGGGGCTGGGCATCCGGGGCAAGGAAGAGTTTTTGCCTGGCTGGTCAGTTGTGTTCAATGCTTCAACTGGAATTAATCCGCAGTCCGGCCTGCTCGCCAACGCGTCAGAAACAGACATTATTAACAACGGCCTTCCCAGGGCTAGTTATTCGATAGCCATCGACGGCGCGCGCGCGGGCCAGCCCTTCAATGACGAATACTACGCCGGTATATCGTCCGCGCATATCGGCACGCTGACCTTCGGCCGTCAGCGCTCTCTCGGCAGCGATGCGATGCTCCGTTATGATCCGGCCAGCGGCGCCTATGCCTTTTCGTACATCGGGTATAACGGCACGATGGCTGGTGGCGGCGACACTGAGGACAGCCGTTGGGACGACGCCGTGAAGTATCGCCTCACCTTTGGTCCTGCCCATTTCGGCGCGATGTATAAATTCGCCGATGGCTCTGCCGGCTGCTACTCGGGCTCTGCAACCTGGACTGCCGCTACCTGTACGCCAGAAGCGGCGCATAACAATGCCTATGGATTCGACCTCGGCGGAGGCTATAGCAAGTTCTCCGGCGACCTCGTCTTCCAACATTACAACCAGGCCATCAGCGTGTTGAACCCTTTGCTGGGGCCTCAGAGTCAGAGTCCGTCGCAGTCCTTCCAGTCAACCACCGACAGCATCAATACGAACCCAATCGTCGGGGCCAATCTGATCGCCACGAACAACACCTTATATGGAATCGTGACTGACAACAACGCAGTGATGGCTGCCGCCAAATATTCGTCGGAGACTATCAAGATTTTTGCCGGCTACGAGTACATCTGGCAGAATAACCCCAAGAACCCGTTGGGCGTTGGCGCCTCGGACCAGGGTGGTTATTTCATGAGCGGGGTCGAAGACAACAATCTTGATTCTGAAAAGCTGGTGCAGATCTGGTGGACAGGCGCGAAGTACACCTACCGCAAAAAGACCGACGTCACTTTCGCCTGGTATCAACAGCGCCAGAACGACTTCCGTGTTCCATCGACCTGCTCGACCAACCCCAGTATCGGCAATATGCGTGCATCCTGCGCAGGCACGCTCAACGAGGGATCTTTCTATTTGGATCATCATTTCACCAAGCGTTTCGACTCTTTTGCCGGAGTTGCGTATTCCTTCGTGAGCGGAGGTCTGGACATCGCCATTCCTCATGGCCCCGGCGTTCGCTTTTTGAGCGACAACAATCTTGCTCCGACAGTCGGTAGTCGTTTCGCCTTCTGATCGTTTTTGCGGGCTCCGTAGAAGGCCCAACACGGATAGCAGCGAGGCACTGTCTGGTAATTCCGGGCAGTGCCGCGTCAATGGATATGCAAGAAGGTAAGAATCTCTCGAGCACTTTGGCTGTTTTGACACCGATGATCTGGCAGGGAGAAGAGATGAACTCTGAATCTAATTTCGGAAGAAGGTGGTTTACGCGTTGGTGCAGAGTCGCGCTCATTTTGCTTGCGGCCTTCATTGGCAGAATCAGCTGCCCGGCACAGACCACCCTGACCATCTCGGCGGCGGCCAGCCTGAAGGACGCGATTGTCGAGGTGGAAACCGCGTACAGGCAAACCGGCGCAATCATTGCTTTTGCCAATAATTTCGGTTCTTCCGGAACCCTGGCAGCGCAGATCGATCAGGGCGCTCCGGTGGATTTGTATCTATCTGCCTCAGCCAAGCCGATGGACGAATTGGAAGCAAAAGGGCTGATCGTTATTGGCACGCGTCGCAATCTGCTGAGAAACACGCTCGTGCTGATTGCACCGCTCGACTCGAAGCTCCGCGACTTTCAGGGACTCACTAACAAATCAATCCAGTTGATTGCTCTGGGTGATCCTGCCAGCGTTCCGGCAGGCCAGTATGGCAAGCAGACCCTTTTGTCTCTTCATCTTTGGGATCAGCTCAACGCAAAGTTTGTGTTGGGAAAAGATGTCCGACAGGTTCTGACTTATGTCGAAACAGGCAATGCCGATGCCGGTGTGGTGTATGCCACCGATGCACAAATTTCGGGGAAGGTCCGAGTTGTAGCCACTGCTCCAGAATCGACACATGACCCAATCGTTTATCCCGTGGCAGTCGTCAGAGGGAGCCGCAATGAAGAAGCCTCGCGGAGGTTCGTCGAGTTTCTCGGCGCCCCGACAGCTCAAGCGATCTTTGTTAAACACGGGTTTACAATAGCAGCACCGTGATACAGCCTTTCGATTATTCACCATTATGGATCTCGCTGGCCACTACCTGCGTAGCCACAGTCGCCACGTTCTTTTTCGGACTGTTGGCGGCACGGCTCATGTATGGCGTGCGCGGCAGCCTTCGCGCCTGGATTGACGGTCTTTTGACACTGCCGCTGGTTTTGCCCCCCACGGTCGTCGGATTCTTTCTCCTCCTGTTGCTCGGGAGACGCAGCATCATCGGCCACGCTCTGGAGCAGATCGGCATTGTGATCGTCTTTTCCTGGCCGGCAACGGTGATCGCGGCGACCGTTGTGGCTTTTCCGCTCATGTACCGAACCACTCTCGGCGCTTTTGAGCAGATCAATCCTAATCTTCTCGATGCCGCGCGAACACTGGGCGCTTCAGAGTGGAGAATTCTTCGTAGAGTTCTACTGCCGATGGCTGCGCCGGGCATTTTGGCCGGAACGGTGCTGGCGTTTGCGCGAGCGATGGGTGAATTTGGCGCAACGCTCATGCTGGCCGGCAACATTCCGGGCCGCACCCAGACGATGCCGATGGCTATCTTTTTCGCAGCCGAAGACGGAGACATGCGCTTGGCATTTCTGTGGGTGAGCCTGATCGTGATTCTATCGCTGGCGATCATTCGTCTGCTTCACTGGGAACGAAAGACCAAACAGGCACATCCGAATCAGAAGACTGCTCTCTTGAATTCCACAACCGCTCCACAAACGCATTTGCCAAGCGATTCAGATAAGAGTGCGGGTGGCGCATCGCTCGAAATACGCATCGAGAAGGCGCTAGAGCCATTCAATTTGGAAGTCGAGTTCTGCGCAGCCCGGGGCGCACTCGGTTTGCTGGGAGCTTCCGGTGCAGGAAAATCCATGACGCTGCGCATGATTGCTGGCATTGTCTCGCCGGACCGCGGCCGCATCGTTCTCAACGGCCGTGCTCTCTACGACAGTGCAACGGGCGAGAAGACCTCCGCCTCGCAGCGAAAGATCGGTGTTGTCTTTCAGGACTACGCCTTATTTCCGCGAATGACTGTAGCGAAGAACATCGGATTCGGGTTGAGCAAGCTCCCGAAGCGCGAGCGAAACCGGCGCATCCAGCGGCAGCTTGAACAGATGCACATAGCGGAACTTGCCGATCGCTATCCCGCCGAAATCTCAGGCGGTCAGCGCCAACGGGTGGCTATTGCGCGATGTATGGCGATCGATCCCGAAGCGCTGCTCTTTGACGAGCCGTTCGCGGCGCTTGATCCGCATCTGCGCCGACAGACAGAAGAGCAGCTTCGCGAAACTCTTGCCTGCTATAACGGCGCAGTGGTCTTTGTGACGCACGACATGGAGGAGGCCTTCCGCTTTTGCACTGATCTTCTTGTGCTGGACAACGGCAAAGTAATCGCCAGCGGCCCCAAGCATCAACTCTTTGAACGCCCGCAAACCGTTGCCGCTGCACGGCTCACCGGATGCAAGAATGTCGCAGTTGCCCGCCACATTGCTGCCGATCGTATTGCGATTGATGCATGGAGTTGTGAAGTGCGGACGGCTAATCCTGTCCCCGATGG
The DNA here is from genome assembly GCA_050015115.1 of Occallatibacter sp. GTDB lineage: Bacteria > Acidobacteriota > Terriglobia > Terriglobales > Acidobacteriaceae > Telmatobacter. The sequence goes on along the minus strand of JBEKCA010000073.1, from coordinate 20,969 downwards.
TTTGACTCATGCCGGAATCCGCTCGCATCAGATCGCATTCAATGCCGCAGCGGATGGGGAGAACACATTTCGTTGCTGGCTGGTCGCGACCAGCGAGGCTCCTCATGAAATGACGCTCTACCTGCGCTTGCATGCCGCGCCACAAGCGGGTGAACCGCCTCATTTGCAGGCCGATGTTCCCAAGGATCTTTGGCGTACGCTCAGCGTCGAACCGCAGCCGTGGCGGGTGAGACTTGATCCTGCAAGGCTCTTGTTGCTTGAGGGATAAGGGAACCGCGGCCGGGGATCAACGACTTGAGAGTGGAATAGCTTAGAGCTTCAGCGTTCAGGATTTCATCGTTTTCCTTATGCGCCCCTCATTGACCAAGCATCAAATGTCTGCCAAAATATGCCTACGAACCGGAGCGTCGCAGACATACTGGTATCTGGCATGCAAGGCCAGAACGGGTGGACGATTCTCTGATTACCGTGTTTCTGCAATTCCTCTCTGTGTTGCAGGTTAAGCAAACGAGCCTATTTACCATGGCGGAAAGGAGGCTAGACGTGTCGAGCCAGGACGAGACCTCCAACCCCGAACGTGCGATGCAATCGAGCAGTCGTGCAAATTCTGCGCTCATGGGAATTTTCGAGATCTCGAAACTGCTCACACGTCCTGCTCGACTAGAGGAGGCACTTTCGGGGGTCATCAATCTTCTGGCCAGCTTTTTAGATATGAACAATGGCCTGATTGCGCTGCTCGACGAAGAGGATCGGACCTCGATGGTTGTCGGCGCTGGGTGGAGCGAGGCAACTGCCAGAGAACATTTTGAGCGGCTTCCTGAACAGGCGGTGGGCCAGATCGTTGTCTCAGGTATGCCTCTGGTCGTGCGCAACATCGCGGGAAGCCCGCTGTTTGCGGATTGGGGCGAGTTAAATTCGGGCGATCCTTCCATTCAAAGATCGTTTGTGGGCGTTCCGATTAAGGGAGATAGCGGCACGATCGGCACCATCATGATCGAGAGGCTCGATGGAAACTCCTCTCCGCACACGCTTGACGAAGATGTACGCTTCTTGACCATGGTTGCCAACCTGGTGGGCCAGTCCGTTGCTCTGCAAACGCTAGTTGCCAGAGATCGCGAACGGCTGATGACTAATAGTCACCGGCTTGAAAAAGAGCTGGAGCAGCGTACCGAGTTCAAGCACGAAGGAATCGACTGGATTATCGGCGAAAGCGCTGCCATTCGTGAAGTGGTTGAAAAAATTCAGCAAGTTGCGCGATGCAATTTGCCAGTTCTGCTCTGCGGAGAATCAGGTACAGGCAAAGAACTGTTTGCGCGTGCCATTCACGAGTATTCCCCACGCAACGAGAAGCCATACATCCGAGTCAATTGCGCAGCGCTCTCTGAGACAGTTCTGGAATCGGAGTTGTTTGGTCACGAGCGTGGGGCCTTTACGGGTGCGATCGGATTGCGCAAAGGCCGATTCGAGTTGGCCGACGGAGGGACTCTCTTTCTCGATGAAATCGGAGAGATTTCCGGCGCGTTTCAAGCCAAGCTGCTGCGAGTGTTACAGGAGGGCGAGTTCGAGCGCGTCGGTGGCAGTCGCACGATCAAGGTTGATGTGCGGCTGGTGGCAGCAACCAACAGGAACCTGGAAGCAGCAGTTCTGTCAGGTCAATTCCGCTCCGATCTCTACTATCGCATCAGCGTCGTGCCCATATTTCTTCCTCCCTTGCGGGAGAGGCGCGAGGATGTGGGGATGTTGGCAAAAGAGTTTTTGCGCCGGTTCAATGAGGAGCATGGCGTCTCGCTTACTCTCTCCAAACGCGCTATGGAGGTGCTGAGCGCCTGCGATTTTCCTGGCAACGTGCGAGAGCTGGAGAGCTGCGTAAAGCGCACGGCAGCGCTGGCAAAAGACTCTGTGATTGTGGTGGAAGATTTTGCTTGCAGCAATGAGAGCTGTCTTTCGCTGGTGATGGGCAAATCCATGAACAAGATGCAGCAACAACAGGCGGGCTATGTACCACTCCCTGTCTTCTCGCCGAAACAAGAACGCTCCTGGCCCGTACACAGGGTTGCGGAGCGTTCGAGCGTTACTGCTCAAGATGGCATCGAGAACACCGAGCCCGTGGAGAATTCGAGCAGTGCGCAAGAGAACGCCACTGAGCGCCAGCGCTTGGTCGATGCCATGGAGAGGTCCGGCTGGGTTCAAGCCAAAGCAGCACGGGTACTTGGCTTGACCGCACGCCAGATGGGCTATGCACTGCGAAAGCACAGCGTAGAGATCAAGCGATTTTGATCACGAAGAACCTGCCGGAATGATCGATTTACGACATGATGCGGACGGTTTCCGTCTTTTGTCGTGACTACGACAAAGACGAAAAACCCCTAACTCCTGCACCATCTGCAAGATCAACTTTGGCGGTTGAGTTGCAATAGACCTTTGCAATACCCGCAGTCCGGGGCACTCCAACACAACGGGGGATGCAATGGAGCTTGGCACTCGAAAGACCGTCGCACAGTTGCTCGTGATGCAGCCAGCTCTTCTCGGCATCGGACAAAAGGGCTGCAGTTCGAAAAGCGGAATCGGAGAATCCAGTTGCGGCTCGGCCGCGGGGCAAGGCGATTTGTCGCCTGAGATATGGGAAAAGGTGAAGAACCACCCCTGTTACAGCGAAGAAGCGCACCATCACTATGCGCGGATGCATGTAGCCGTGGCGCCAGCCTGCAACATCCAATGCAACTATTGCAACCGCAAGTACGATTGCTCGAATGAATCCAGGCCAGGTGTGGTGAGTGAACGGCTGACTCCTGAACAGGCAGCCAGGAAAGTGCTTGCCGTGGCCTCGAATATTCCTCAGATGACCGTACTCGGCATCGCCGGTCCCGGTGACCCGCTAGCTAATCCAGAGAAGACTTTTAAGACCTTCGAGCTTGTGGCCAAGACAGCTCCGGACATCAAGCTTTGTCTTTCGACCAACGGACTCATGCTCCCCGAATATGTCGATAGAATCCAGGCGCTCAAGATCGATCATGTGACGATCACTATCAATATGGTCGATCCGGAGATTGGCGCAATGATCTATCCCTGGATCTATTTCAACAAGAGACGGTACCAGGGAGAGGAAGGGGCCAGGATTCTGAGTGACCGTCAACTGCAAGGCCTGGAGATGCTGACCGAGCGCGGCATTCTCTGCAAGGTGAATTCAGTGATGATCCCCGGCATTAACGATCAACATCTGGCAGAAGTCAACAGGGCAGTCAAATCGCGCGGAGCCTTCCTGCATAACATCATGCCCTTAATTTCCGCGCCTGAGCATGGCACCGTCTTCGGGCTCAGCGGAAGACGCGGGCCAACCGCACAAGAGCTGAAGGCATTGCAGGATTCGTGCGAGGGAGAGATGAATATGATGCGCCATTGCCGCCAGTGTCGCGCGGATGCAGTGGGTCTGCTCGGCGAAGATCGCAGCAATGAGTTCACGACTGAAAAGGTCATGGAGATGGATGTCCACTACGATCTGGTGATACGTCAGGCCTATCAGGAAGATGTGGAGAGGCAACGCGCTGCTGTGGTTGCGGCGAGAAACGAGGAGTTGAAGACGCTCGCGGGCACAGATAGCGATATCTCCATTTTGATCGCTGTTGCAAGCAATGGAGGAGGACGCATCAACCAGCACTTCGGTCACGCCAAAGAGTTTCAGGTTTATGAGGTTAGCACTACAGGAGTGAAGTTTGTTGGTCATCGCAGGGTGGATAACTACTGTCAAGGCGGTTTTGGAGAGGAGGAAAGTCTGGAAACCGTGCTTCGTGCCATCAACGACTGCGGTGCCGTATTCATCTCCAGGATCGGCAACTGCCCACGTGAAGGGCTGCTGAAAGCAGGCATCGAGCCGGTGGATCGATTTGCACTGGAGTACATAGAGCAGTCTGCACTGACGTATTTCAGAGAGTATCTGGAGCGAGTGCGAATTGGAGAACGTGAACATAAACAGCGTGGCGACGCCGATATACGGCAAGGTGCACTGATTGCAAGCTAAGCGAGCAGCAAAGAGAGGTACACAATGGCATACATGATCAAGGAGTCAAACTGCACGGGATGCTCGGCGTGTCAGAGTGAATGTCCTAATAATGCGATCTTGGAGAAGAACTTTGCCTTCTTCATCGACCCGGCAAAGTGCACCGAATGCATTGGCTTCTTTGAGAAACCGCAATGCGCTGCGATTTGCCCGATGCCCAAGACATGCGTCATCAACCAGGATGTCCCTCGATTTGCAGCGGCGGTGTAGATGGGCGAGACAAAGCAAATATCCATGGAGTTAAGGCCGGCGGCAGAGAAGTTCATTCGCCGCATGTTGCGGTGTGGCACAGGAACAAATCCGGGATTCAGGCTTAAGGTCCGGCCTGGCGGCTGCTCCGGTCTTGCCGTAGAGTTCGATCTTGCTGCTGAGCCAGAAGTGAACGAGGTTGTTTGGACTCACTTGGACCTCCGCATATTTTCCGACAGTGTGAGCTGTATGTTACTGGACGGAGCGACAGTGGATTTCATCGACAGCCGCTCGCTCACAGGGTTTGTGATTACGGCGCCGGAGAAAACCGCACACGCGTGCGAACCTGCCTCGACGCTTGTGCCGGTGGATACGCTTGTCAGACGGTGAAAAATTGGAAAAGAGGGACGCATGTTTCTGCGCAAATCAGAGAAAGCGCTGGACTGGCAAGGTCGCGAAGTGTGCTGCACTGGCTGCGTTCACCGCGAACTGATACACGAAGACCGCTGCCGGCAGAAACACGTCTGTGTCCAGGATCGCTCCCCAGCGCGCATTGAGGAGTTTTTCAAGACCAACCCTGGCCTGGCTAACGATTTTCTCTCCCATCCCTATTTTGAGGTGCGTGCGGCGGCGGCGAAATATGCCGATGTCTTTCGGCTGACTGCTTTGCTCAACGACGATGATGAATCCGTGCGCTGGAATGCAGCCCTGCGGCTGCCTCGCCGCTTTCTATTGCGGCTACGCGATGATCCGCATCGCGAGGTGCGGATTCGTATTGCCTCGCATCTTGAGGGTGATGAACTGACGCCAATGATGTCGGATCCGGACTACTTTGTGCGCCAGATCGTTGCGCAGCGCATTGGAGTGCTGCAACTTAAATACATGATCGACGATCCAGACCCTGAAGTGCGGCGCGCCGTCGCACAGCGAATTCCTCCCGAGTGGCTCTTTAAGATGGTGGACGATCCAGATGCTTCGGTTTGTCTTGCGGTTGCCGAGCGCCTCACGCCTACGCAGTTGTTGGCACTGCGCTTTCATCCCGACATTCGCGTTCGCTACGAGGTAGCCGGACGGGTTCCCGTCAACGCTCTCGATGTGATGCGTAAGGACGCAGATCCGCTCGTGCGCGAACGAATCGCGGAAAGACTGATCGAAGCACGGAATCCGCTCGAAGACGGGCGCGCCGTTCTTCAAATGAAATTGACGAACAGTGAAAATAGGAGGCGCTGATATGTCAAAAATCGTGCGTGACGGCTGGGTTGTGGAGCTGGATGGACCTCCTCAGTTTGAGTACGGACAAAAGGTCCGGTCCAAGCTTATGGTGCGCAATGACGGCACATTTCCGGGCAAAGATATAGGCGAGGTACTCGTCAACAAAGGCGAGGAAGGGTATGTCATCTCGATCGGAACTTTTCTTCAGCAATACTATATCTACGGTGTCGAGTTTCTTGAGAGCGGTTTTCGTGTGGGTATGAAGCGAAAGGAACTGGAGTTGGCAGAGCTTCTTGTTGCTGGAGGTGAAGCATGATGGAAACGAGCGCGCCACGCTTTGAATGGGGACAGCGCGTGCAGGCAGCCGCTGACCTCCACAACGACGGTTCTTATCCAGAGCAGCTTTCTGAGGCTCTGCTGGTTCAAAGTGGTGAAGCCGGAAGAGTTGTACAAGTGGGGCGTCATACCGAATCAGGAACAGTTGTTTACATGGTTGAGTTCACGCCGAATCGAGTCGTGGGGTGCTTCGAGCATGAACTATCCCCGGCGCAGTCGATTGGAGGAACGCAATGAAGGTTATGATCCGCAGAAATAACTCCGGTGTGCTTTCAGCTTATGTAGCCAAAAAAGACCTGGAAGAACCAATCGTTGAAATCGAGAAGGCAGGGATGTGGGGAGGCTTGGTCACGCTCGCCAATGGATGGCGCCTGGAACTGCCGGCAATGGACGCGGCAACAACATTGCCAATCACAGTTGAAGCGAGAAAACTCCTGGAAGACGAGGTGCCAGTTTGAATGCCATCCCACTGGATGTAATTGCAAAAGCATTCGACGGCGGCAATGCAATTCCCTTTCTTGGCCCAGGAGTATTGTCTTTTGGCAAGGAAGGGAGACAATTACCCGATTCACATTTGTCTCTTGTCGGGCATTTGACAACAAAGAGCAGCGTACCCCACAAAGTCAGAAATAACTTGGGCGCAGCGGCGCAATTCATTGAGAATTTCAAGCATCGCAGTACAGTGACCAATGCGATGACAGAAGCATTCAGTCAGGATGCACAGCCCACCTCGCTGCTCACACTGCTGATGAGCCTGCCCGCGTTGCCATTGGTTGTTCACGCCTGGTACGACGATCTTCCGCAAAAGGCGCTGCAGTTGCGCTCCAGTTGGGGTATGGCGCAGGGTGTAAGCCAGTCGGAACATTTCGGCGACTGGGTCTACTATTACAACTCGGACGGCACATATGCTGGAGTCGAAGCTGACAGCGGTTACTTAAAATGGAAGACTCTGCTCTACCAGCCTCTCGGCTCGGTTTGGCCAGCTCACAACTACCTTGTCTCCGACTCCGACTTCGTTGAAGTGTTGACAGAGATCGATATCCAGACCCCGATTCCAGGTTCCGTGCAGGAGATAAGGAAAGGGAGAAGTTTTCTATTCCTCGGGTGCAGGTTTTCGACGCAACTGGAGCGGCTCTTTGCGCACCAGATTATCAAGCGTTCATCCCAGAAGCACTGGGCCATCCTGCCGGAAGATCTTACGCGCAACGAGGAGCGCTTTCTTCAGGAGCACAACGTCAAGCGCATTTCGATGACTTTGGAAGAATTCGCTACCGAACTTTCAAAGAAACAACAATCCGAATGAAGGCATTTGTCGCTGATCCGTCGTGTTCACTACAAGGCAACTCTCGATTGTTGCATTCGACACAGAATCAAAAAACGCGTAAACCACCCACGATAAACGTCTTAGTCGAATATTTGGTTTGGCACCGGGATTGCATATAGATAAGCGTACACCGGGGCGCAAGGATGCACATCGACATTCAGCATCCCAGATCCAACAGTCATCTCGTCGCTGCTTTGTTGTAAGCAGACGAAAACGTAGATGAAAGATTTTGAGAATCAGGAACGAATCACAGAACCGAGGAGGGTACGATGGCTAAACTGCGGCAGATTGCTTTCTACGGCAAGGGTGGAATCGGAAAGTCCACCACATCGCAAAACACACTGGCGGCGCTTGCAGAGATGGGGCAAAAGATTCTCATCGTTGGCTGCGATCCGAAGGCCGACTCAACGCGCCTGATCCTGCACGCAAAGGCCCAGAACAGCATTCTCAGCCTGGCAGCGGAGAAAGGCACGATCGAGGACATCGAACTCGAAGAGGTCATGAAGTACGGATACCAGAAGATTCGCTGCGTTGAATCGGGCGGCCCGGAGCCCGGCGTAGGATGTGCCGGCCGCGGCGTGATTACGGCCATCAACTTTCTCGAAGAGAACGGCGCATACGAGAATCTTGACTACGTCTCGTACGACGTGCTCGGCGACGTTGTCTGCGGCGGATTTGCTATGCCCATCCGCGAGAACAAGGCCCAGGAGATCTACATCGTCATGTCCGGCGAGATGATGGCCATGTACGCTGCCAATAACATCTCCAAGGGGATTTTGAAATATGCCAACTCAGGCGGCGTGCGTTTGGGCGGCCTGATCTGCAACGAGCGCCAGACCGACAAGGAACTGGAACTGGCTGAGAATATGGCCAAGAAGCTGGGCAGCAAGCTGATTTACTTTGTTCCCCGCGACAATGTTGTGCAGCATGCCGAGCTTCGCCGCATGACGGTGATCGAGTACGCGCCCGATTCTGCGCAGGCCGAGCACTATCGCACTTTGGCCAAGAAAATCCACGAGAACGGCGGTCAGGGTGTGATTCCTACGCCGATCACCATGGACGAACTTGAAGAGATGCTGATGGAACATGGCATCATCAAGAACATCGACGAGTCGCTGATCGGCAAAAAAGCCTCCGAAGTTGCGGCGTAAGGTTTCATTCCTCCGCGGGCGCCATCATCGCAATGCGGGTGGCGCCCGTTTTCACAAATCCACTTGAGGGGGTTCATCATGAGCGATAACGCTGGTGTAGAAGAAATCAAAGAACGCAATAAGCAGATGATCGGCGAGGTTCTCACGGCCTATCCGGAGAAGACCGCGAAGAGGCGAGCTAAGCACCTGGGAACTTTTGAAGAAGGCAAGAGCGACTGCGGCGTCAAGTCCAACCTCAAAACCATTCCAGGCGTGATGACAATTCGCGGCTGCGCCTATGCCGGCTCGAAAGGCGTCGTATGGGGCCCGATCAAGGACATGGTTCATATCAGTCATGGCCCGGTAGGTTGCGGACAATACTCGTGGGCTTCGCGGCGTAATTACTTCATAGGCACCACGGGCGTGGATTCCTTCGGCACGATGCAGTTCACTTCTGATTTCCAGGAGAATGACATCGTCTTTGGCGGCGATAAAAAGCTGGCCCGAGTTATCGACGAAGTTCAGACTCTTTTCCCCCTGAACAAGGGCATCTCGATCCAGTCGGAGTGCCCGGTTGGCCTGATCGGCGACGATATTGAAGGTGTTTCAAAGGCTAAAGCCAAGCAATATACAAAGACTATTGTGCCAGTTCGATGTGAAGGATTTCGAGGTATCTCGCAGTCGCTGGGACACCACATTGCCAACGACTCGATTCGAGACTTTGTCTTCGACAAGCTGGGGGACAAGCCGGCGCGCTTTGAAAGTACTCCGTACGATGTCACGATTATCGGCGACTACAACATCGGCGGTGATGCATGGGCGTCTCGCATTCTGCTCGAAGAGATGGGCCTGCGCGTCATTGCCCAGTGGTCGGGGGATGGAACACTGGCGGAACTCGAATCCACGCCTCACGCCAAGCTCAACCTCATTCACTGCTACCGCTCGATGAACTATATCTCTCGCCACATGGAAGAGAAATACGGGATACCGTGGTTTGAATACAACTTCTTCGGGCCAACCAAGATCGTTTCGTCGCTGCGCGCCATCGCGGAGCACTTCGACGACAAGATCAAGGAAGGCGCCGAGCGCGTCATCGCCAAGTATCAGGTATTGACTGACGCCATTGTGGCAAAATACCGTCCACGTCTGGAAGGCAAGAAGGTGATGCTCTTTGTCGGCGGCCTCCGCCCACGCCATGTCATCGGCGCCTATGAGGATCTGGGCATGGAGATCGTTGGCACCGGATATGAATTCGGCCACAATGACGACTACCAGCGCACCACGCAATACGTAAAGGATGGCACGCTGATCTATGACGATGTGACCAGCTTCGAGTTTGAGAAGTTTGTCGAGAGAGTGAAGCCCGACCTGGTCGGCTCCGGAATTAAGGAGAAGTACATCTTTCAGAAGATGGGTGTTCCCTTCCGGCAGATGCATTCCTGGGACTACTCCGGTCCATATCATGGCTACGACGGATTTGCGATTTTCGCCCGCGATATGGACATGGCCATCAATGCGCCTGTGTGGCGGATGACAAAGGCCCCCTTCTAAATCAAGCGGAAACCTGAGAGGAGAAATCACATCATGAGTCAAAATGCAGAGAAGGTGATCGACCACTTTGAGTTGTTCCGCGGACCCGAGTATACCGAGATGCTCGCGAACAAGAAGTGCATGTTCGAGGATCCCGTTCCGGCCGAGGAACTCGCGCGGGTCAGTGAGTGGACCAAGAGCACGGAGTATCGCGAGAAGAACTTCGCTCGTGAATCTCTGACCATCAATCCCGCAAAGGCCTGTCAGCCGCTGGGAGCGGTCTTCGCCGCACTGGGCTTCGAAGGGACGTTGCCCTTCGTTCACGGGTCTCAGGGTTGTGTCGCATACTATCGCAGTCATTTTTCGCGTCACTTCAAGGAGCCGACCGCTGCTGTCTCGTCGTCCATGACCGAGGATGCAGCTGTCCTTGGCGGTCTGGCCAATATGATCGACGGTCTCGCCAATGCATACAGTTTGTATAGACCGAAGATGATTGCTGTTTCGACGACGTGCATGGCTGAGGTGATTGGCGATGACCTCAACGGCTTTATCAAGAATGCGAAGGAAAAGGGATCAGTGCCGATGGAGTTCGATGTGCCCTTCGCGCACACACCGGCATTCGTCGGAAGCCACGTGACCGGCTACGACAACGCTCTCAAGGGAATCATCGAGCACTTCTGGAACGGCAAGGCCGGCACTGTGCCGAAACTCCAACGCCAGGCCAACGGGAAGTTGAATTTCATTGGCGGTTTTGACGGCTACACCGTTGGCAACATGCGCGAGATCAAGCGCCTCTTCGACCTTATGGGTGTTGAATACACGATCCTTGGCGACAACAGCGACGTATGGGATACGCCAAGCGATGGCGAGTTCCGAATGTACGATGGCGGAACGACGCTGGCAGACGCGGCCAACGCGATTCATGCCAATGCTACGATCTCCATGCAGGAGTTCTGCACCGAGAAGACGCTGGAGGTTATCGAAGCCTGTGGACAAGAGACCGTTGCCTTCAATCATCCCGTCGGCGTGGAAGCAACAGACCGATTTCTAATGGAGGTCGCACGCCTTACAGGCAAGACCATCCCCGATTCGATCCGGAAGGAGCGCGGCAGGCTTGTCGATGCCATCGCCGATTCGAGCGCTCACATCCATGGCAAGAAGTTCGCTCTCTATGGGGATCCCGATTTGACGCTCGGTCTGACGGGTTTCCTGCTTGAACTGGGCGCTGAACCGGTACACATTCTTTCCACCAATGGCGGGCCGGCCTGGCGGGAGAAAGTAGAGGCGCTACTGGCAGCTTCGCCATTTGGCAAGAACTGCCATGTGTATTCAGGAAAAGATCTTTGGCACATGCGTTCGCTTCTCTTCACTGAATCTGTCGATTTCCTCATTGGAAATACCTACGGAAAGTTCCTTGAGCGCGACACCAAGACTCCACTGATTCGTCTCGGCTTTCCTATCTTCGACCGTCATCATCATCATCGTTCTCCGGTCTGGGGCTACCAGGGCGGGTTGAATGTCCTGGTGAAGATTCTCGATCGGATCTTCGACCACATGGACCAAATAACCAAAGAAATCGCAAAAACAGACTATAGCTTCGACATTATCCGTTAGCGTGTTCCTTTTTCCAAATAACGTTGCGCGGCGACTCATAACCGGATCGCCGCACGACGCAGTTCCTCAGAGAGTTAAGTGGAAGTTCTCCAGTGCACGTCGGCAGTATGAGAGGGAGCGGCGATGGGTACACTTGGCACAAAGGTTCAGCAGGTGTTGAATGAGCCTGGTTGCGCCACAAATCAGGCCAAGTCGAACTTCGACCGGAAGAAAGGATGCAACAGGCTGCTCGCTCCCGGCGCGGCTGCCGGCGGATGCGCCTTCGACGGCGCCAAGATTGCTCTTCAACCCATAACGGATGTCGTGCATCTGATTCATGGACCAATCAACTGTGAAGGGCACTCGTGGGATGGCCGAGGCGCGAAGTCCTCTGGCTCAAGCCTTTATCGCACCAGTTTCACTACGGCGATGACCGAGCAAGACATCATCTTCGGCGGCGAGAAGCATCTTTACAAGGCCATCAAAGAGGCTGTCAGGAAATATAATCCGCCCGCAGTTTTCGTTTACCAGACCTGTGTTCCAGCGATGATCGGCGACGACCTGGAAGCTGTTTGCAAGGCTGCCGCCAAGCGGCTAGGCAAGCCTGTAATTCCCGTCAGTGTGCCTGGTTTTGTAGGATCGAAAAACCTCGGTAACAAGCTTGCCGGCGAGGCTCTTCTCGACTATGTGATCGGAACAGAAGAGCCCGCGGAGACCACTCCATTCGATATCAACATCATCGGAGAATACAACCTCTCTGGTGAACTCTGGCAGGTAAAGCCTCTGCTCGATGAGCTGGGAATTCGGATCCTTGCATGCATTTCCGGCGATGCAAAGTATCACGAAGTGGCGCGCTCACACCGGGCTCGTGCGGCGATGATGGTCTGCTCAAAAGCCATGATCAATGTTGCCCGGAAGATGGAAGAGCGTTACGGAATACCTTACTTCGAGGGCTCATTCTATGGCATAGGTGACATGAGCGATAGCCTGCGCAAAATCGCACAATTGCTGGTTGACCGTGGCGCTCCCGCAGAGTTGCTTCGCAGTACAGAAGCCGTCATCGAAAGAGAAGAAGCCCGCGCTTGGGATCGAATAGCTCCTTTCAAAGCTCGGCTTGCTGGCAAGCGAGCATTGCTTTTCACTGGTGGTGTAAAGTCCTGGTCGGTCGTAGCCGCGATGCAGGAGGCGGGCCTCACCGTCATTGGGACCAGCGTCAAGAAATCCACGCCGGGCGACAAAGAACGCATCAGGGAAATCATGAAAGACGATGCACATATGTACGACGACCTGAAGCCGCGTGAGATGTATAAGATGCTAAAGGACGCGAAGGCCGACATCATGCTCTCGGGCGGCCGCACACAGTTTATCGCCTTGAAAGCGAAGATGCCATGGCTCGACATCAATCAGGAACGGCATCACGCATTTGCCGGGTATGAGGGCGTGGTGGCGCTTGTAAGCGAGATCGAAAAGGCGTTGTCGAATCCCATTTGGGAGCAAATTCGCAAACCTGCTCCGTGGGAATTGCCTAGCGCTCAGGACGCGTTCTCCATTCATGTAGCATAGGACGGGCAAATGGCGAGAGTGACGATTAGCGATAAATTCTGCACCGTGAATCCACTCAAGATGAGTCCGTCCATTGGCGCGACGCTCGCGTTTTTGGGAGTGGATAACTCGATGCCCTTGCTTCATGGTTCCCAGGGCTGCACTTCCTTCGGGCTTGTGTTGTTCGTACGCCATTTCCGCGAGGCAATCCCGATGCAGACGACGGCGATGAGCGAGGTCGCCACTGTTCTGGGAGGCTTCGATAATCTGGAACAAGCGTTGATTAATATCGCAGAGCGAACTCATCCGACGTTGATAGGAATCTGCACGACAGGGATCTCCGAGATAAAGGGAGACGATCTGGCCGGTTTCCTTAAACTGATTCGCACCAACAACCCGAGACTCAATGGTATCGCTCTCGTCGATGTCTCGACGCCGGATTTTCACGGTACCTTTCAGGATGGATGGGCTGCAGCGGTTACGCGAATGATTGAAGAGATTGTTGAGGTTCCTCGGTTTGAGGCAAGACCTTCGCGGCGCATCAACGTATTGCCTGGCTGCCAAATTACTCCCGGCGATATCGATGAACTTCGCGACATCTTCGAGGCATTCAGTCTCGATCCAGTCTTCCTGCCGGATCTTTCTGGTTCGCTCGATGGACATATTCCAACCGAGTTTACACCCACATCGCTTGACGGAATCTCAGTTGAGCATATACGGAGAATGAGTACTGCGTGCTGGACGGTCGCCATCGGTGAACAAATGCGCGGAGCCGCAATCACCCTTGAACACCGTACCGGAGTTCCTTACAAGCTCTTCCGTCGACTCACAGGACTGGCGGCCAACGATGAGCTGATGGGATTCTTGTCGGAGATTAGCGGCGTCCCCGTTCCAAGGAAGTATCGGCGTCAGCGTAGCCAGTTGATCGATGCCATGCTAGACGGACACTTCTATTTCGGCGGGAAGCGAGTCGCTGTCGCCGGAGAACCAGACTTGCTTTTCACAATGTCGCACTGGCTTCATGAAATGGGGTGCAATATTCAGGCCGCAGTTACCACGGCAGAGTCACCGGTGCTTGAGTCTATTCCAGTTGACGTGGTTTTAGTGGGCGACCTGGAAGACCTCGAACTGCGCTCTGTTGGGGCCGATCTGATCGTGACGCATTCACACGGAAGACAAGCCGCGGAGCGTCTCCAAATTCCCTTTTATCGTATTGGAATTCCGATTTTTGATCGTCTTGGTGCTGGCCAGCAGGTAACAGTTGGCTATCAAGGAACACGGGACTTGATCTTCGATGTTGGTAATCTTCTCATGACAAATGCTCACGAACCGACGCCGGAGACATGGATTCCGAAGCAACAACAATCTCACGATCTAGTACAAATTGTGCAGTAAGTGCTTTGTGCTTTTAGGAGGACTATGAAAGTCGCTTTTGCAACTGAGGACGGACAACACGTGAATGCTCACTTTGGTTGGGCGAAGAAGATTGCGATTTACGACATTAATCCAGATGACTGCCGTTTTGTCAATTGTGTTGAATTCATCGGCAATCTGGAAGAGGACGGCAACGAAGACAAGCTTGCGCCCAAGCTTGAGGCAATTCAAGACTGCGCGATTCTCTATGTGGCAGCAATCGGTGGCTCAGCTGCCGCTCGCGTGGTGGCAAAGAACGTCCACCCTATCAAGGTGGCTGAGGCCCAGGCAATCGATGATTCATTGCAGCAACTGCAGAAGGTGCTGAGCGGTAATCCGCCGCCGTGGATACGCAAGGCGCTGAATAAGGGGAGGGAGCGTACTCACGACTTTGAGGATGAGGTGATCTATGGCTGAGAGCACGGTCGAAGCGGTTGCACCTGCAACGCGCGGTTTCCTCAGTGAATTGGTCAAGCAATGGCGGGCTCAGGATCTACATGGATCATGGGATGCAAAGAGCGATCACGATCTGCTGGAACCGTACATCATGACACGCGAAAAGCGCCTTCAGATTCCTATGATGAGTGACCCTGATCCGGAAACACTTTGGCGCATGGAACTGTACTACAACGCTATTGGACTCACCATCGAGCGTGTTACCGGTGTGATGGTGTCGCCGCTAATGAAATTGCACCACGAAGGTTTTGGCCGCCTCGTACTCACTGCCGGCCGGTTGATCGTCGTCAACAAGCACTTGCGCGACGTGCATCGGTTTGGATTCGACAGCTTGGAGAAGCTGGAGTCTGAGGGCGAAAAGAATGTTGCCGATGCAATCGAGTGGATTGAAAAATACCCAGAAGTCGCGCGCTACTGATTGATGCGGAGGAATAGATGGAAGCTGAGCAGATTGAAACCGAAGCAGTGACGCGCGATGGAAGAGCATGGCAACCCTCTTATCTTCTGGACATTGACCAGGAGATTTGTATTGGCTGTGGCCGTTGCTTTAAGGTTTGCGGCCGCTCTGTGATGACGTTGAAGGGAATCACCGAAGACGGCGATCTCGTGGGACTCGATGACGACGAGGAGATATTGCGCAAGGTGATGACTGTAACCGATCCAGGTGCATGCATAGGCTGCGGAGCATGTGGTCGAGTGTGCGGGAAGAACTGCCAAAAGCACGGTCCATCGTAGGGAGTGGAGATGACGCCAGACGCTTTGTATACGCAGTTGATCAAAGCAAACGCGGCCACCGCGTGCAACCCTTTCGATGGGCATGTACTAGCGTCTGTCTTTGCCGCCGCTCAAGTTGAGTGCCGCGCTGGCGGTTCATTCACAGACGCTCTCGGCATCTGCGGCTCAACACTCAGACGCAATATCGAAGTATACTTTCCGGGAACATTGGAACGCCTGGAAACATTCAAGCTCGACGTCGAGCCGACAGTCAATGAAGATGAGAAATGCCTGCGGGATCTATTGTGGCGCTTCCGTACCGCGCCTTCACCAGTGAGTTCACTGTTGACTTTTCTTTTAGCCCGAAGAGCCACGCGGCCAAACCATTTATGGCAGGATCTTGGACTGGCAAATCGAAGCGAGTTGTCCAAACTCATGCTGCGGCACTTCGCCCCGCTGGCTCGTCGCAACGATCAGGATATGAAGTGGAAGAAATTCTTCTATCGAATGATTTGTCGAGATGACGGATTCAATATGTGCGTTGCTCCATCCTGTTCAGAATGTGGCGACTTTGATAGCTGTTTTGGCTCTGAGTCGGGCGAAAGCCCGCTGGCGCAGATTCGCTTTCAAGGAGAGACTTCGAGGTTGACTGGTATCTAATCCTCTTTCGCACAATGATCGGGAATCGACATGTCGCAAATGTGACAATTTCCTGAACCGCTCACCACTCGGCAAGTCTAAGTATATCTATTTTCAGTGAATCATCTTGGCATCCGACGTGCTCTATATCAAGCAACGAGAGCAAGGAGGGGCGCGATGGTTGAACTCACTGAGGCTGCTGCCGGAGCGTTGCAATCTGCGATCGCGACGATTCCAAGGTCGATTGCCGGGTTGCGATTGACGGTGCGGTCAGCCGGTTGCGCGGGGCTCCAATATGAGATGGGCCTTGTGGAAAGAACCGAGCCGGAGGACCTCTCCTGCGAGAGCCATGGAATGAAGATACTCATCGATCCATCCTCCATTGCGCTGATTTCCGGCACCACAATTGATTTTGTTGACAGCACAGAGGGCACGGGATTCTCTTTCGACAATCCCCATGCTAGATCCAAGAGTGGCTGCGGCAAATCATGCTGTTGATGGACGATGTCTGAGGAAACTCGCTATGGCCGATTCGGCTGGAAAAAAGTCGTGGGTTTACATGGACAACAACGCCACAACACGCACAGATCCACGCGTTGTTGAAGCGATGCTGCCATTTTTTTACAATGAGTTTGCAAATCCATCTTCGTTGCATGATCTTGGAGGTACTGCGAAAGACGCCCTACGCGTGGCTCGAGGCCGGGTTTGCGCGCTAATCGGAGCAGAATGGGACAGCGAGATCATTTTTACTTCCGGAGGAAGCGAATCGAATAACACAGCGATCCTCTCGGCTCTCCAAACTCAGGAGGGACGGAACGAGATAGTTACTTCGATGGTCGAGCATCCTGCTGTACTTGCGCTATGCGCGCATTTGGAGAAGACAGGGAGAGCTAAGGTTCATCGCATTCCGGTTGACCGCCAAGGGAACCTTATTCTCGAGACATATCGGAAGGCCTTAAGTAACCGGACAGCTCTCGTCTCTATTCAGTGGGCCAATAACGAAACTGGAGTTGTGTTTCCTGTTGAGATGCTCGCATCTTTGGCGCACGCGAGCGGAGCCTTGTTTCACTGCGACGCGGTTCAGGCCGCAGGGAGAGTGGAAATTTCAGTCAATAGAACTGAGATCGATATGCTCTCGATTTCGGCGCACAAAATGCACGGTCCTAAAGGAATCGGCGTGCTCTATGTGCGCAACGGATTGAAGTTGGCACCGCTCATCCACGGCGGCCGCCAGGAACGCGGAAGACGCGCGGGCACTGAGAACACGCCGGCAATTGTTGGCTTTGGGGTGGCAGCAGAACTTGCGGTTCAGGATTTGCAGCGTGATATGAAGCGGATTTCTCTATCGCGCGACCGCCTAGAAAGGGAGATTTTGCGCCTAGTTCCAACTGCAATTCGTATTGGAGAACGTCGTAACTGCCTGCCCAACACGCTCAACATTGCTTTTGAGAATGTCGAAGCAGATTCGGTTCTACTTTTGCTTAATCGCGAGTCTATTGCTGCATCCTCCGGATCGGCCTGCACATCAGGTTCGCTCAATCCGTCACATGTCCTGACCGCAATGAGGATTCCATTTAGTCATCTGCGCGGATCTGTGCGTTTATCTCTTTCACGCGAAAACTCAGACTGCGAAGTGGATAGGGTGATCGGAGTCGTTGCGCAAGCAGTGAGCGAGTTGCAACTTGGCTCTGTTCCTATGGAGGCTGCGTATGCCTAATGTGTCTCGCGTTGTAATCAACGACTCGACGCTCAGGGATGGAGAACAAGCTCCTGGAGTTGCATTCACGCTGGAAGAAAAGCTGGCGATTGCTCTCGCGCTGGAAGACACAGGTGTGGACGAGATAGAAGCGGGTACTCCCGCCATTGGACACCGGGAGATCGAAGAGATTGCGGCCATTGGTTGTGCGCTGAGCAAATCAGAGCCCATTGCTTGGTGTCGCATGACACGCTCAGATGTCGATGCCGCACGGAAGACCGGGTTGAATCGCGTGAATCTCTCCATTCCGGTTTCAGATATTCAAATGCACGCCAAGCTGAATCTGGATCGTGCCGGCATTCTGAACCGCATCGGAGATGTGATTGCCTATGCTGTCGATTGCGGATTGCGCGTGGCCATGGGAGGCGAAGACTCAAGCCGCGCCGACATGAGTTTCTTGCTTCTTGCAGTGGATGCAGCCGCAAAGGCAGGCGCCCATCGCTTCCGTTACGCGGACACGCTCGGCAACATGGAGCCATTTTCGGTTTGCGATGCATTCACACAGCTTCGCCAAGCGACCGGCGTCGAGTTGGAGTTTCATGGCCACGATGATCTTGGCTTGGCCACAGCGAATACGCTTGCGGCAATTCGCGGTGGAGCAACTCATGCCAGCGTCTGCGTACTCGGCCTGGGAGAACGTGCCGGCAATGCTGCTCTTGAAGAAGTCGCTGCGTGCCTGAATCATTTCCATGGTGCCGGTAGCAATGTGAATCTTGCGCGGTTGCCGAGACTCGCTGAAATCGTGGCCAGAGCGGCGCGTCGTCCAATCCCCGTTGGGAAGGCGATTGTCGGCGCAAATGCCTTCACACATGAGTCCGGCATTCACGTCGATGGACTACAGAAAGATCCAGCTACTTACGAGGAATTGTCTCCGCGAACCTTTGGCCGTGTGCGTCAGATTGTTCTGGGAAAGCACTCGGGATTGGCTTCGGTCGCAGGTGCACTGCAATCTCTTGGACTGGTCACGGACAAAGTTCGCACGCAATCGGTGCTGGCTCAGGTTCGGCAGCGATCTACGCAGGCTAAGCGCGTAGTCAGCTCTGAGGAGTTGCTGGATTTCTACCGGCAAGCCAGCGACGCCGCGATGCCCGCATTCACCCCACTGGAGATGAAATATGACTGTGCTTGAACAACTTGCAAAGCTTTCGTCCGCTGAGGACTACTTTCGTTTTCTTGGCGTACCTTATGACCCTGCGGTGCTGAATGTGGCAAGGCTGCACATATTGAGGCGTATGGGAGACAATCTCCGCGAGACCGGTATGGAACCGGATGAGGAGAAAGCCCGCGCCTACTTCCGCGCGCATCTTGAGCGGGCGTACCAGGACTTTGTGATGTCTACACCGATCAAAGAACGTGTATTCAAGGTGCACAAAGACGCGATGCGCCCAACTGTCTCGCAATTTGTACATCTTTCGGTTCCTGGGCATGAATGAGAAGCACTCGATGGTCGAGTTCATAACCGGCTCTTCGGATTTCATTTCTGAATCTTCATTTCTTCCTTATCTCATAAGCTTTAGCCTTCAGATAAATCTTTCAGATTTGTTATATCGTCTCGTCTAGCGAATCGGGGACGCGTGAGCCGCAAAGACGACCGGGGCTATACACCGGGGAGCAGCCGGAAAGACATCACATTCAGGAGAATGTTCATGGCAGATCTAAAGGCACCTCAGATGCAGGCCACTCTGGGCCTAACCGGATTAACCAGCAATGCAATGGCCCTCATCGCCCCCGGCGCTTTTCTTTGGCTCACTTTCTTCATCCAGGCAACCACAGGTACTACGGCACCAGCCATGTGGATCGGAATCTTCGCCGCGCTGCTGCTCTGTCTGGCCACAGCGATTGCTTACGCCGAAATCTCCAAACTCTATCCCGGCACCGGCTCGAGTTACTACTACGCCGAGCAGGCCCTTTTATCCAAAGACAGGTTCTTCAAGTATGCCCGCGTTGCAAAGTTCATTGTGGGGTGGGGTTCACATCTTTACTACTGGGTTTACCCGGGCGTGATGGTGGCCGTTACCG
Organism: Occallatibacter sp.; assembly: GCA_050015115.1. Taxonomy (GTDB): domain Bacteria; phylum Acidobacteriota; class Terriglobia; order Terriglobales; family Acidobacteriaceae; genus Telmatobacter. Next base: position 1,062 of record JBEKCA010000073.1, on the reverse strand, counting down.
GTGTATTCGTGGGCTATGTAGTCGGCTTCCTTTTCCCCAGCCTGATGAGCGGTTCAAACCCGGGGCCAATCTTTATGGCGCTGGTGGCAATTGCCTTTTCGATCTTCGTTGGCTGGATCGCATCGAAGGGTGCAGGCGCCTCCACGGCTGTCAACCTCGCGATTAATATCGTTCAGATCTCGGCGCTGATGGTCTTCAGTGTCTTGGCAATCGGCTATCGCGCCGGGCATCCAGCGGGCGCGCCGGCCTTCCAATACGACGGGCAGACTTTGGCCACCTACCAATACCAGTTTCAAACGGATAAGACCGGAGCCACGATTCGCGACTCCAGCGGTGTGCCTCTGCCGCTGCTGGACGCGGCTGGCAAGCCGGTTCCCTTCACCATCGACTATCCCGAGAAGGATTCCACCGGCGCCTTCCTGACTCACCCCAACGCGATGTCAGTCATTGCACCGCATAAGTTCAGCTACCTATTTATTCAGGCCACGGTCGCAATCTTGATTCTGGTCGGCTTCGAATCGGTCACGTCGATGGGAGGCGAAGCCAAGAACCCAACCAAGCATATTCCCATCGCCGTCATTTCGTCGCTGCTAATTCAGGGTCTGGTGTGTTACCTGATCGAGTATTTCGCGGCGAACTACCTCCTCAACTCCGGGTATACTATGGCGAGCGCCGCCAGTTCCGCGGCGCCTATCGGTGACATGATGATTATTGTTGGCGACGGTTTGCTGGGTCACGGCAATGGGCATTACTTCATGCTGGCTGAGGCTTTCACTGTATTCCTGGCGCTGATTGGGACGACGTTGAGTTGCATGAACACCGGCGCACGCGTCACTTACGCCATGGGCAAGGATGATGAGGCTCCCGAGCACTTCGGCATTTTGCACGCCGGATCGCTCAGTCCCCGCAAGGCCATCTGGACGCTGGTTGTTATTTCGGCGAGATGGGTATCCATTTGACTCAGGTGGACACCATGGGTTGTGGTTTTGAATGCATAGAGGAACAGCATTGCGGGGACTAAAGCTCTTCGGTGTTATCAGAATCGCTATTTATCCACGTAAG
>JBEKCA010000072.1:0-25749 GCA_050015115.1 Occallatibacter sp. | reverse complement strand
ACCGCTACATCGAAAACCACAACCACGACCCAAAACCCTTCATCTGGCATAAAACCGCAGACCAGATCCTCGACTCCGTCGCGCGATTTTGCAGACGAATTAATGACTCAGGACACTAGCGTCCAGTTGCCAGCTTGAGCTCGACGCTATAAGCCTTCCGGATGCCGTCCCACCAATGTCCTTCAATCCGTGCAGGGAAACTAAAGCCCGCAATCTTATCGCGTTCCTCGCCGCACCCTTCGGTTTCTCTCAGGGCAGGCTCTGAAGCCGTGCCCTTTCAAGTCGGCGCGCCGCGATCAGCTTTAGGAGCTGATAGCCAAAAGCTACGAGCTGAAAGCTGCTTTTCGCCGTTCCCTCCGTAATCAGAATCCGAAAATGCATTAATGGGGGTTCACCCCACCGCCGATGACCCAAATGAGCGCTTTGAAGGGCTCAGAGGTTTCTAATGGAAAAAGGTCAGTGTGAGTTTCATTTCAATGGGTTCAGGCGGGCGGGACTGCGGCTGATGCAAATGGCCGTGCTAGCGTTGGTCGTGACCATAGCGATGCCCGCTACCGCAGCCGACAATCGCGCCGTCAAATTGCGGGTTCCGCCCGTCTACCCCGAGATTGCCAAGCGCATGAGAATCACCGGCGAGGTCCGGCTCGAAGTCACTGTGGACCCGGACGGCAAGGTGACTGATGTAAAGAAGTTAAGCGGCAGCAGCATCCTCGAGGCCGCCGCCGAGGATGCCGTGCGCAAGTGGAAATTCGAGCCCGGCCCTGGCACCGTCATCGTGGAGGTGTCGCTAAACTTCGCTCTGTAGTAGGCATTGCTGCGGAGCTCGGTAAAGTAGGGAGACTGGAACGGCTTCAACCGCCGCGCCTTTCTCGCTTCGCTTTCCGGTCTTCGATCGTTTGCCGAAGGCTGAGTTCTCTCAACGCAATAGCAACGCGTCTTGTACCACGGAAGCGCCGCCCAGGATTCCACGCCTCTCAGGCTGAACCCGGCAGCGAAGCAGGCCAATGGAAGCAGAAGATGCCATGCCGGTCCCCGACCAGATCTCCGGCGCCGCCGGCGACGTGGTGCTCTCCATTGCGGTGATTGATCCGGACGATCAAACCCGCAGGGAGGTGGCCAGCGCTTTAGCTGGATTTCAGGGCACAACGGTCCGGGAATATTCGTCGTTTCCCGCCGACCTCGACGACCTGCCCCAGATGCTGGAGAAGCGCTACGACGTGGTTCTGATTGGCATCGACTGCGACCCCGAGTACGCCTTCGATGTAGTTGAGAGTATCTGCTCCCACAACTCCAGCGCCGTGATGGTCTACTCGGCGCAGACTCAACTGGAATTGGCCATTCGTTTCATGCGCGCCGGCGCCCGCGAATTCCTCACCGTGCCTCTGCTGCGCGCCGACATTGTTGGAGCGCTTGCGCGGGCCTCGATTCGCCGCTCGGCCGGCTGCCATGGCAAGCGGGGCGGCAGAAAGCTCTTCGTCTTTCTCGGTTCCAAAGGCGGCTGCGGAGTCACCACCATCGCCGCCAACTTTGCCGTGGCGCTGGCGCAGGAGTCCGGCCAGCGAACCCTGCTGATCGACTTCGGGGTCCCGCTGGGTGACGCGGCGATCAACCTCGGAATGGTCTCTGAATACTCCACCGCCAACGCATTTCAGGACGTTGGCCGGTTGGACGCGAACTTCCTGCGCTCGCTGATTGCGAAGCACAGCTCCGGGTTATGCGTGCTGGCTTCTCCAGGCGAATTCTCGCCCGCGCAGCCGGCCAACGACTCGATCGATAAACTGCTGACTGTGGCGCGGCAAACCTTCGACTATGTGGTCGTCGATGCGGGCTCGCGAATCGACTTGAGGGGCACGGCTCTCTTTGATGAAACGGCCAGCATCTACCTGATCACGCAGGTCGGCGTGTCGGAGCTGCGCAACTCCAATCGCCTGGTCACCCAATTCTTCTGCGCGCGCAATCGCAAGCTCCAGATCGTGTTGAACCGGTATACGCCTCAGGCTCTGGTCTTCGACGAGAAACAGATCGCTAAAGCCCTCACCCGGCCCGCTAATTGGAAGATTCCCGACGACTACGCCGCTGCCCGCCGAACGCAGAATACAGCCAAGCCGGTGGCGCTACAGGATTCGCCAATTTCAAAGGTTATCCGCCGGATGGCCAGAACCGCCTGCGGCTTGCCCGCCAATCCCGAGAAAAAGGGCTTCTTCCTCTTCCGCAAGGAGTTCTGGTCTTCTTCCAAGCCAGCGCGCGTAACAGCCAGTGCCGCCGAGGGATAGATCAGTCTGTTACTTCTCCGCCCCGTGGCACTTCTTGTACTTCTTCCCGCTGCCGCAGGGGCAAGGGTCATTGCGGCCCACCTTTTCGCCCGTCCGGCGCTGCGTCGGCTTGCTCGCGTCTCCGCCGCCGGCCATGCTCGCCGCCTCCAGCTCGCGCTGTTTCTTGCGCTGGAACTCTTTCTCCAATGCATCGATGGTTGTCGACGGTCGGCGCGTGGAAATCCCAATCTCCCTTGGCGCTGCATCCAGCGTGATCGGCTGCGACGCGCTGGTCACCGGCGGCGCCTTGGGAACCTCGCGCCGTGCTTGAGGCGGGCCATCGATCGGCTGCCCGTCCTGGCCCAGGATCTGCATTCTGAAGAGGAAGCGGACCGTGTCCTCCTGGAACTTCAGCATCATGGCCTCGAACATGTCGAAGGACTCGCGCTTGTATTCGACCAGCGGATCGCGCTGCGCATAGCCGCGCAGATTGATCCCTTCTTTCAGATGGTCCATCGAAAGCAGGTGGTCTTTCCACAGCCCGTCGATCACGCTCAGCATCACCATCCGCTCGTGATAACGCATCGTCGCGGCGCTGAGAATCCGCTCTTTTGCCGTGTATTGCTCCTTCAATTTCTCAAAGATCGCCTCTCCCAGTTCGTGACGGCTGAGTTGCTGGGGATCGACTCCGGTCGCGCCAATATTCAGCAGAGCAAGCTTCAACCCGAAGTGGTCGACGAGCTTTTCGTCGAGCCCCTTCATGTCCCACTGATCCGGACGCACCTTCTCGCCGGCAAACTCATCGAGCAGGCCGCTCAGAATCCCGCCGACGTAGTCTTCCAGGATCAGTTCTTTTTGATCCACGCCCTCCAGCAGTTGCCGCCGCAGCCCGTAGACCGCCTCGCGCTGCTTGTTCATCACATCGTCGTATTCGAGCAGATGTTTGCGCGACTCGAAGTTCTGCGCTTCAACGCCCTTTTGCGCGTTTTCGATCTGCTTTGAGACCATCTTCGACTCGATGGGGACATCTTCTTCCATCGCCCGATGCAGCATCGTTCCCGCCCAGTTCTTGGCGAAGATGCGCATGAGGTCGTCTTCCAGCGAAAGATAGAAGCGCGACTCGCCGGGATCGCCCTGGCGGCCGGCGCGCCCGCGCAACTGGTTGTCCACGCGCCTCGACTCATGCCGCTCGGTGCCAAGGATAAAGAGGCCGCCAGCCTCGATCACCTGATCGTGCTCGGCCCGCGCCGCATCCGCGTGCACTTTATAAATCTCGGCCCATTCGGGCTCGGCAATCTCGAACTCCTGCCCCTGGTAATAGAAGCGAAGGAATCCCGGCGGCGCCATTGGGTTGATCGCTCCCTCGGCCACGCTGATGGCTCGCGCCTTGTTCTTCTTCACCAACTCCTGTCGGGCCATGAAATCCGCATTGCCGCCCAGCAGAATATCCGTTCCGCGGCCAGCCATGTTGGTCGAGATCGTCACCATTCCCAGGCGTCCGGCCTGCGCCACGATCTCCGCCTCGCGCTCGTGGAACTTGGCGTTCAGCACGACGTGCCGCACGCCCTTGCGCTGCAAAATCGCCGAGAGGCGCTCCGACTTTTCAATCGAGACCGTTCCCACCAGCACCGGCTGCTTGTTTTCGTGCAGTTTGGAGATCTCTTCTGCCGCTGCTTTGAACTTCTCCTTCTCGGTGCGGTAGACCACATCGGGATTCTCAAGCCGCAGCATCGGCTTGTTGGTTGGGATGACGACGATCTCAAGCTTGTAGATCTTCTCGAACTCGGCTGCTTCGGTCTCCGCAGTGCCGGTCATGCCGCTCAGTTTCTTGTAGAGGCGGAAGTAATTCTGGAAGGTGATCGTGGCCAGCGTCTGATCTTCCTTGCGGATGTTGACGCCCTCCTTGGCCTCGATCGACTGATGCAGTCCGTCGGACCAGCGGCGGCCAGGCATCATGCGGCCGGTGAAGGTGTCGACGATAATTACCTCGCCGTCCTTGACCACGTACTCTACGTCGCGCTTGTAGAGCGCGTGCGCCTTGATCGCCGTCTCGACGTAGTGCTTCAGTTCCCAATTCTCCGCGTCGGCGATGTTTCCAATGCCCAACAGCTTTTCGATCGTCACCCAGCCATCGTCGGTGACGCCGATCGTGCGCTGCTTTTCGTCGACGATGTAATCGCCGGTCAGATACTTCTCACCTTCCCTGAGATTGAGGCCCAGCTCTTCCTGGCGCTTGGTATCGTTGGCTTCGATCTCCTCGCCCAGCACCAGTTGCGGAATGATCTTTCTCACACGCGCGTACTTGTCAGTGGTCTGGTCGGTCGGCCCGGAGATGATCAGAGGCGTTCGCGCTTCGTCGATCAGGATTGAGTCCACTTCGTCGACGATGCCGTAGTAGTGGCCCCGCTGCACGCAGTCTTTGATCTCGAACTTCATGTTGTCGCGCAGGTAGTCGAAGCCGAACTCGTTATTGGTTCCGTAGGTGATGTCGGCAAGGTAAGCGGCCCGCCGCTCGTTGTCGTCCAGGTCGTGGACGATCACACCCACCGTCAGACCGAGAAACTCGTAGATCTTGCCCATCCACTCGGCGTCGCGCTTGGCCAGGTAATCGTTCACCGTGACCACGTGCACGCCGTGGCCAGCTAGTGCGTTCAGATAGCAAGCCAGAGTGGCTACCAGCGTTTTACCTTCCCCGGTTTTCATCTCTGAAATCTTGCCCTGGTGCAGCACCATGCCGCCGATCAACTGCACATCGAAGTGGCGCATCTGCACCGTGCGCCAGCCCGCCTCGCGCACCACCGCAAAGGCCTCGGGCAGCAGCTCGTCCAACGCCTCCCGCTCGGCTTTGTCCTGTTCCGCGGCGCGTTTTTCGGCAACTTCCCGGGCTTCGGCCGTACGCTCCTCGGCCCGCAGTTGATCGGGGTCTCCAAAACCCTTCAACCGTTCCGCAACCTGCTCGGCAATCCGCGCTCGAAACTCCGCCGTCTTGGCCCGTAACTCTTCGTCGGTAAGCTTCTTCGTGTCTTCTTCCAGAGCGTTGATCAGAGCCACCATGGGCATCAACCGCTTGATCAGGCGCTCGTTTGCCGTGCCAAAAATCTTCGTTAGAGCTTTATCGAAAAACACAGGATTCTCCGTCTACCAGTGTAAATGCTGGGGGTTGCGGCGAATGAGACGTCGTCGGTCGCTCAGACGGGGCGACCCCACCCTCGCAGCGATGCTGTTTTTGCGCCTAGGATGGAAACCACGGACTTTAACCGGTCATCTCCCGGCGACTTTTCAACTCAAGAGCACCCGGCCCGCTCAGCAATGCAAAGAACAGCCCCAAGCCATAAGAAGCAGAACCCCGACGAGGTCGTCGCGGTGATCGAGGGCGGGGCCTGGATTCCGCTAACCCGTGGACAACAAGACTCCTGAGCTACCTTCAGCTCATTTGCGAACAATTACTGCGAACCGGCGCACAATGGAGATAGTCGGAAGAGCGCGGCAGCGCAGTCCCGTTCACCGGCCACCGAATCACCCTCCCCCGCGGTAATTTCCTGTGAAACTGTGAAGCGGTGTACGACTCCAGTCCGCCGATCAGCAGCCTGGCCTCAACGAGAAGATATCGACCGGATAAAATGGTCCTTAACGGAATAGTCTGCAGTTGAGATCGAAGAGCGATCCCTCAGGCCAAAGGCGGAAGATTCAATTGACAAAAAAAGAGGAACGAGAGCAGTCCCACAACGACCCTCTCCTTGATCCTAACGGCCCGGAGTTGGGAGACGAGTTATTGGCTCTCTGCGGCAAGCATAACAAACGGTTTGTGGACCGGATCAAATCCGAAGAGGAAGCCAAGCGCTTGGCAGAGGCCCTGCAACTTCATAGTAGAGAGCACCCCTTGATCGGCGTCCTGGCCATCCAAGGCAACTTTGCAAGCCACGCCAGCGCTCTCACTGAGGCGGGCGCAGACCCGGTTGAGATACGCAAGCCGGAGCAGTTGGCCGGCCTCGATGGCCTCGTGCTGCCGGGTGGCGAATCGACCACCATCCTGCGCTTTCTTGAGAAGCACCGCTTCTTTGAGGTTTTGCAGCAGTTCTGCTCTAGCAAGCCGATCTTCGGCACCTGCGCGGGAGCCATTCTGCTTGCGCGCGAGGTTCTCAATCCTGCGCAACGCTCGCTGGGAGTGCTCGATGCGGTCGTGGAACGCAACGCTTACGGCCGCCAGATCGACTCGGCCATCGTGACCGCCCAGACCACCCTTGATGACGGTCCGTTGGAGATGGTCTTCATTCGCGCCCCGCGGATCGTCGAAACCGGGCCGTGCGTCGAGGTGCTGGCCAAGCGCGAGGGCTTCCCGACGCTGGTTCGGCAGGGACGCGTCCTCGCCGCCACCTTTCATCCCGAACTCTCGCACGACAGGCGAGTGCATCGGCTTTTCGTGGAAGCCGTCGCGGCGGCCCGGTTACCGCATTAAATTATTCCTTTCAGATTCTGGATGCGTCTAATCCAAAGTGAGAGTAATCTCTACCTCACAGGGTTTCAGATGCCTGCCACCTTTACCCCCAGCCCGTCGAAGAAGAAGCGGAGAGATCCGGGCACCGGTGGACTGCCTCCAGTTGTCAGGCGGCCTACCGGAGGCGATGGCGAGGGCGGCGACGGCGGAGGCGACAATTGGAGGAATGAGCGCGGCGGACCGCGCGAGTTGCTGCTGCGCGTCCGCTCTGCGGTCTTCGTCGTCCTCGCGGCCGACATGGTTTTTTTTGGAATCTTGGTATCGATCTTCTTCGCCCGCCAAACGGGCACGCACATGGACCCCCGCACCCACTTCCAGGTAGGCGACTGGCATCCGGTGAAGCTGCCCCCCATCCTCTTTCTCAATACCGTGGCGCTTCTGCTGAGCAGCCTGACCATGGAGTTGGCCCGGCGGAGGATCTTCCATGAGATCGACGCGCTGGAGGAGTGGCTCGGGCTGGGACGGCCGGCGCTCCATCGTGCGCTTCCCTGGCTCGGGGCGACCCTGATGCTGGGCATGCTCTTTCTCGCCGGGCAATGGACAGCCTGGAAGCAGTTGACGGCTCAAGGCTTTGCCTGGAACCAGAACTCCACACCGGCCAGCAACTTTATCTATCTCATCACTGAAATGCACGCGGCCCACCTGCTGTTTGGCATCGCCGCGCTGGCCGTGTGCCTCTGCACGCTGGGCTGGCTCAAACGCGTCGAATTTCGCCAGATCGCGGTGGATGCGACCGCCTGGTATTGGCACGCGATGAGCCTGATCTGGGTGCTGCTACTCGGCGTGCTGGCCCTGGGACAATAAAGAGTCACGTTGCTTCCGAACCGCATGCTGCACGGCGTAATTCCCAAGAAAAGCCAACAAACAGCGAATCAGCCCCTCACGGGAGAGGGTTTTCTTGGGTGTACAAAGCCCATACCCGGTCGGTTCCGGGCCGAAGAGGCCATCCCGCTTCGAAACACTAGGTGTCCGCAACACCTCGTTTTGATCGTGCAGAATCCAGGGCATCTCTCTCTGGACCCACAGGGTGAAACACTCGCGCTGGTTTAGTTGAAGAATTCTTAAGAAGGGCCGATAACAGCATTTCGACCTCAATGCGAAAAGGGGGAATTCTGAATGCTTCCGGCTGCGGACCACCCCGGATGGACCCAACTCGTCACCGGGAAGAAGCAAGTGCAATCCACCAAAGCAACCTTCAACATGCTGATTCATGGCAATCAGATGAGTTACGAGAGAGATCCATCGGCGGCCAACGTGAAGGAACTCGTCGCCAAGAGCCACGCTTTCCTGACCAAGTACGAATCTCTTTTTACCAGCGAAATCGCAAAAATCTTCCAATAAGGTGCGAGGAGTATTTATGTCTACAGCCGTACATGCCACATTGCATTCCATTTCTGAGGTGCAGTCAGCGATCGCCGCCGGGGAGTCGTTGTTCCTGGCCGGAAGCCGGGAGGCACTCAGCCAACTCCCGCGCGGGAAGTGGGTCGGGGGAACAATCTGCTACTTCATGACCGGCGAGGGCGGCCTGCTGTCGGAGGATCGCATCTTCATGACCAGGGTTCCCGAGTTTGCTCTGGAAGCCGAGGCGGCCGATTATGGCTCGGAGAACCTGGCCCAGCTTTACAGCGACGCACCAGCCAACGGATTTACCTTTGTCGCGATGCCGGCGGGAACCGAGGTGCTGAAGACCTTTGCGGAGTGCGCCCAGGGTTACGAGGGGTTTTTGATGCACCCGGTCGTGGGCTGGGTCGCGGGCGTTCGTGTGGACCACATCGGCAAGGAGTCGCCCGCAGTATTCAACGGCCAGACAGGGACGGTACTTGAGGACCGGTGCGTCGCGCTCCACGTTTCATTGCCCGGAAATAAGATGGCCGACCTGGACATCGTGAATATCTTCGAGAGCAACGAAGGAGACGTCATTCGCTTCGAGCAGGCGGGCTTTGACGTCGCCGGATGCCTTATCAACGGCAAGCCGGCCAACCTGGCCGATTACATCACAGAAAAGGAAATCCGCACCGAGTTCCCTCTGGTAGGCGACTACAACGGCAGCCTGATTAATGTTTCGTTCCTGAAGGTTGATCGGGACGCGCACAAAGTGGAGTTGTATGCGCCGGTTTTTCCCGGCGTCGACTACCGGCTGGCCAAGCCGGTCGCGGACTACGCCAGCGCCTTTACGCGCGAGATCGCCCCAAGCGATAACGAGCCGGCGTTTGCCTGTAATTGCATTCTCAACTATCTCTACGGAGGGCTCGAAGGCAAGAAAACGGGGCACATCACCGGCCCAATCACCTTCGGCGAGATCGCGCACCAGTTGCTGAATCAGACGATGGTTCGGCTCTATCTGCGCGACGTTTAGCAATCTGTCATCCGGCTTTGGGTTTTTCTTGTCGATTCAATGCAATCAAAGGCTGGCGTTCCCCCAGGGAACGCCAGCCTTCTATTCTTAACGAGCCCGCACGCGGCCACGTGTGCGCAGGATTGAACAGCCATGCGGAGTTCGGTCACGTCAAACTAAAAGCGAAGGCGCGGAGTGCATCCCATGAAAACGACAATGGCCGTGATTGCGATGATCTTGACCTCTCTTCTCTTGCTGTCGGCGAATGGAAGCGCGCAGACACTTAAGAAGGGCTCCACGCTGACCATCGCGGGCTATCCCGGTGAAGCGCAGCTCGTGGAGATCAACGGGAAGTCGTACGTCGATATTCAGACCCTTGCGCTGATCACCAAAGGCACGCTTTCGTTTAAAGCCAATCAGACGATTCTCACGCTTCACACCGCGACTGCTGAGGCGCAGCCATCCGCGCCTCCGGCGAAGCCGGGACTCTCAAGAGCCTTCATTCAAGCCGGCATCGAAGAGTTGAGCGTGATCCGGGAGTGGCGAAGTCAGATCGTCAACGCAGTCCAGACCAACACTCCGCTCGATGCGGACGGGATCGCCTCACGCCATAGATTGGCGGAAAAGAATCTTGCGCTTGCAGCCGCCGCGGTATCATCTGACGACGACCGCAGCGCGTACCCGCTGCTCACTGCCGAGTTGAACAACATGCGAAAGCTGAGCGACGCCTATCTCGCGATGCGCCAGCAAGCAGCATTCATCTCGCCGCAGAGCTTTGGCAACGGCGCTCTTGAAGACCAGATTTTGAGTTGCGCGCAAGGCTTTACGTCCATGATAGAGAGTCATGAGTTTCAGGATCAGGGTGCCTGCCGTTAGGGATTTTCTGGTGCACCGGCTGTCTCGGCCATGACCGCTCGCTAAAGCATCAATGGTAGCGTCCGGTCAACGGCTTCGGCGGTGAGCGGTTCTGCTAAGCTGTGTGCACCGTGAAAAATCCTTTGATCCTTGCTCTCTGTTTTGTTTTTGCGTCTGCCGCATTGAGCGCGCAGACGCCTGTCTGGCAGCCATCGCCGGGGCATACTCAACTGCCGATATGGCCGCGGGCAGTGCCCGATGCGCGGCCCGGCAGTGGGCCAGAGACCGTCACCACAACCGGGAAGGAGTCTTTTGTTGCCGGGTTGCCGGTGGCCATCGTGAGCGACGTTTCGCGGCCTACGATGACGGTCTACTCGCCATCGGGAAAGAACACCGGTGCAGCGGTCGTCGTTTTTCCCGGCGGAGGCTATGAAATTCTGGCCATCGATTTGGAAGGCACCGAAGTCTGCGACTGGCTGACCTCGCGTGGAATCACGTGTGTGCTTTTGAAATATCGAGTACCGGATTCGGGCCCGGCCTACCATGACGATTGCCACTGCAACATTCATCCGAAAGCGCCCACGGCACTGGAAGACGCACAGAGGACAGTGGGGCTCGTGCGCTTTCACGCGACGGAGTGGCACATCGATCCGCACAAAATCGGCGTGCTTGGGTTTTCGGCGGGCGGACACCTGGTGGCCAATATCAGCACGCACTTCGCTCAGCGCTCCTATGCACCCGTGGATGCAGCCGACAAAGTCAGTTGTCGCCCAGATTTCGCTGTCGCGATTTATCCGGGGCACATGCTGGAGAACACAACGAGGGAGTTTGAATTGAATCCGGAAATTCCTGTTACAGTCGGCACGCCTCCTACGTTTCTGGTCCAGGATGAAGATGACCACGTGGATAATGTTAACGACTCGCTCGTTTACTACATTGCGCTAAAAAAGGCTGGAGTTCCCGTGGAGATACATTTGTATGCGCAGGGCGGCCATGCCTTTGGGTTGCGGCGGACGAAATTTCCGGTGACGAGATGGCCCGAGTTGGTGGAGACTTGGCTACGGACGATTGGGATGATTTCGGAGTAGAACTCTGAGATCGCCGGGGTCGTCCGCGAGGTCGAGGTTTGTGGTCTCCCACCCTTTTTCCTTGCGTAAACCAGTGCCTTTGGTGAGTTGTACGATGCGCAGGGGTTGGGGTTCGTGGTATCCTGGGTCCCAAATGCGAGCGAGGGACCTAGGGCACCCAACCAAGAACCTCAAGCGAGCGAAGAGCGAGCAGTTGGCCGCACAGCAGGTACTACTCCATCGCGTGGGGGTCGGGGGCGGTCTTCATGGCTTTGAAGTGGCGGACGTCGTCGCCCTGCACCCAGAAAATCACATCTTCGGCGATGTTCGTGGCGTGGTCGGCTACGCGTTCAAGCGCGCGTGAGATCATCAGCGCATTCAAGGCCTGAGGAGCCATGTGGCCTTCCTCTTCCATCACTTTGGTGAGGGCTTTGTAGGCCGCGCGGTTCATCAGATCTACGGCGTCGTCCATGCTGAGCACAGCGCGCGCCATTACAGCGTCGGCCTCGATAAACGATTGCAGGCTCTTGCGCACCATCTCGGCGGCCAGAGTGGCCATGCGCGGAATGTCGACGGGCAACTCGACCTGGGCCATCTGCTCCATGGCCCGCACGCGGTCGCTGATGGCCTTGGCTCCGTCGCCCACGCGCTCGAGATCGGCGTTGATCTTGATGACGCTGAGAATGAAGCGCAGGTCGATGGCCATGGGTTGCTCCATCGCCAGCAGATCGAGGGCGGCCTGGTCGATCTCGCGCTCAAGGCGGTTGATGGCGACCTCGCTGCGGTTGACCAGGTCACAGATCGACAGGTCACGCACGCGATAAGCTTCGATGGCGCGCTGAATGGCCTGCTCGGCCAGACCAGCCATCACCAGCAACTGCTCCTTGAGGTCTTCCAGGCTTTGTTGAAAGCGTATGCGCGTCATCCGAACCTGCCTGTGATGTAATCCTCTGTGCGCTTGTCGCTGGGATTGGTGAAGATCTTGTGGGTCGAGTCGAACTCAACCATGCGGCCATTCAGAAAGAAGCCGGTCTTCTCTGCGACACGGGCTGCCTGCTGCATGTTATGGGTCACAATCACAATAGTGTACTGCGTTTTTAGCTGGAAGATCAGGTCTTCGATTTTGGATGTTGAGACCGGATCGAGAGCTGAGGCGGGCTCGTCCATCAAGAGCACCTCGGGGTCGACGGCCAGGGCGCGCGCGATGCACAGGCGCTGCTGCTGACCGCCGGAGAGGCTTGCGCCGGATTTCTTCCTCAGATCATCTTTGACCTCGTCCCAGAGAGCCGAGTTCCGCAGAGACTTCTCGACGATATCGTCCAGGACGCGACGGTTCGAGTAACCGTTAAGCTTGAGTCCCGCGGCCACGTTGTCGTAAATCGACATGGTGGGAAAAGGATTGGGCCGTTGGAAGACCATGCCCACGCGGCGGCGAATCTCGACCGGCTTGGCGTCGGCATAAATGTCGAGTCCGCCAATGAGCACCGTGCCGGTAACGCGCGCGATGGGGTTGGTCTCGTGCATGCGATTGATGCAGCGGACAAAGGTGCTCTTGCCGCATCCCGAGGGGCCGATCAGTGCTGTCGCATGGTTGGCTGGGATATTCAGATTGATGTCCTGCAGCGTGTGATTGGTTCCATACCACGCGTTCAGGCTGGTTACCTCGATGCCGACACCCACTTAGCTTGCCCCTTTCATAACGCCGCGGCTGGTGACAAAGCGCACCAGCGAAACTGCGAGCACAATCAGCACAATCAATACCAGCGCCCCCGCCCACGCCAGCCGGTGCCACTCGTCATAAGGCGACAGGGCGTAAACGTAAATCTGCAGCGGCAGAGCTGCGATCGGTTCATCGAGCCTCATGCTCCAGTCCACATTGCCGAATGCTGTGAAGATAAGAGGCGCCGTCTCGCCGGCGACGCGGGCGAAGGCCAACATGCAGCCGGTGATGATGCCGGGGGAAGCCGTCTTCACCGTGATCGACAGCACCGAGCGCCAGTTGGGCACGCCGAGCGCGAGAGCAGCCTCGCGTACTGAATTGGGCACCATGAGTAACATCTCCTCGGTGGTGCGGCAGACGGTGGGGATCATCATCACGCCCAGGGCCACGCCGCCCGAGAATGCCGAGAAATGCCCTTGTGGCACAACAACCAGCGAGTAGATGGCAATGCCCATTACGATCGAAGGAACGCCGTTGAGCACATCGGCGGTGAAGCGAACCGCGTTGGCCAGCTTGGTGCCGCGGCCAAATTCAGCAAGGAAGATGCCGCCGGCGATGCCCATCGGAACTCCGATGAGGCTGCCGAGGCCTAAGAGAATGGCCGAGCCCACAATGGCATTGGCCATGCCGCCGCCGGCCTCGCCGACCGGTTTGGGAACATGGGTGAAGAAGTCCAGACTCAGCGAACTCGCGCCACGGTAGATGAGATAGACGAAGACAGCCACCAGCGGAGCCACCACCAGCACGGTCGACAAAATGGCTACAAATGTGGCCGCGACGTCGGTGAACGTCCTGAACCGCGCCTTGAGTTTGTGTTCGGTGCTCAGTTTCTCTTCTCCCACGTTCGCTGCCGATCTCTGAACTCTGTTCTCTGATCCCTGTTAATCAATGCGCCGACGATGGCGTTCCGCGTGTCACCGCCCAGACCAGCAGTTGGGCAAAGGCATTGACGATGATGGTGACAATAAACAGCGCCAGGCCGAGTTCCATCAGCGCGCTCAGATGCAGATCGCCCGATGCCTCGGCAAATTGATTGGCGATGGCCGAGGCCATGGTGTTTCCATTCGACAGTAACGAACGTTGAATATCGAGGCTATTGCCGATGACCATGGTGACAGCCATGGTCTCGCCCAGCGCGCGGCCGAGGCCAAGAATCACTGCGCCGACAATGCCGATGCGCGCATTGCGCAAAACGCCCATGCGGATCATCTCCCAGCGCGTCGCGCCGAGCGCCAGCACGGCCTCGCGCTGCGAGTGCGGGACCGCGGTCATGACCTCGCGGGTGAGCGAAGAGACGATAGGCAAGATCATGATGGCCAGGATCACTCCAGCGGTGAGAAAGCCGAGACCCGTGGGATTGTCGTCGGCGAAAAAGCCCGTCCAACCCAGCAGCTTGATGAGCCAGGGATTCACATGTTCGCGCAGCAGCGGCACCAGGACAAAAACCGCCCAAAGCCCGTAAATGACGCTGGGAATAGCTGCCAGAAGTTCGGTGACGAAGGCCAGCGGCGCGCGCAGCCAGCCGGGGCACATCTCGGTGAGGAAGACCGCCACGCCTATTGCCAGCGGAACCGCCATGAGCAGCGCCAGAAACGATGAAACCAGAGTGCCATAGAGAAACGGCAGGGCGCTGAAATGGCCGTTTACCGGATCCCAGTAAATGGTCTGTTTGGTGTAAGTGTCGACGAACGCCTTATAGAAGAAGTCCAGGCCAAACTGGTCCCAGGCCAGCTTTGAACGCACAACAAGCTCGACTGCAATCAACACCACAATGCCGAAGATGCTAAGGGCGCAGAGCACCATCAGCCAGTGGAAAGCGCGATCGGCGAGCGCCGAGTTACCACGCGCCAACAGGAACGAACGAATTGCGGAAACCTCGCGCAGGTGCTTCTCTGCCGGTGGCGGCTCTTTGGGAGCGCCAGTCTCGGGCTGGAATTGCGCTTGGGAGATGCGGATCTCTGGCACCTGGGCTATCACCTAGATCAGGCTACCGGGCAATTGTGAATAGGAGGTTACAGGCAGAGCAAAATCAAGTGTATACAACGGGAAATCGGCGCATGGCAATGGACCGGCTGATCGGAAATCGTGCAATAGTCCCCCGCTGCCCCTTGACGGTGCTCCGTAATAATCGACAGCAGCCGTCGAGGCGATCATTGAAAGAAGCGATGGTCAACCGTCGATTCCCGCGATCCGGCATGAACTGTTGCCTGAAAAGCGACCCAGTCAATTTTTTCTTGAGTTTTTCGGCTCCCGGCACGTAATCTGGTGCTACACGCAAACAGGTGCCAAAATGAAGACCAATGTCACGTTGAAGATTGAGGCAGACCTGCTTCAGGAGGCCCGGGTCCTGGCTGCTGAAGAGGGTTCCTCCATCAGTTCCCTGCTGGCGACGCGCCTCGAAGAGGCAGTGCGCGAGCGCAAGGGATACAACCAGGCGCGCCGGAGCGCCGTGACGCGGCTGCGGTCGGGCTACGACCTGAGTTGGACTCCAAGCCGCTCGCGAGGTGACATGCATGAGCGGTAAGTGTTTCGTCGATGCCGACATCCTTGTTTATGCGCATGACCGTTCCGCCGGAGTGAAGCATCTGCGCGCCCAGATGCTGCTGGAGCAGCTTTGGGGCTCGGGCTGGGGCGCATTGAGCACCCAGGTTCTGCACGAGCTGTGCATTCACCTTTGCCGTAACGCCGCCAACCCCATGCCGGTCGAGGATGTGCGATTGCTCATCCGCGACTACTCGGCCTGGGAGGTGGTTCCAAACACTCCCGAGTCGGTGCTCGAGGCGTTGGAGATCGTAATGCGCCACCGGGTTCACTTTTGGGATGCCATGATTCTCGAGGCCGCCGAGCGCTGCGGCGCGGCGATTCTCTACTCCGAGCATCTGGCAACAGGCCAGCGGTATGGAGCGATTCAGGTAGTGAATCCGCTTGCAGACCCGCCTTCGAGGTAGGGGCCTTCCGATCTCAGGATTCAAGATTGGCATGTGGGCTCTACACAAGCGGCCGTTCTCTTTGGCTTCTGTTACTCCAGCATTTGCAAATCGAGCGGATCTTCGAGCAGGTAATCTTTGCCGCGCAGGACTTCGAGGGCGCGTTTGAGTGCCGAAGATTTGCAGGGCTCGACGGTCATCACGAAGGGCAGCGCGTGCGCCGGGAAGCCGGGCTTCTGCACGATGGCGCGGATGTTGATGCCTTCGCTGGCCAGCGCGACAGTAATGTCGGCTATGATTCCGGGCTTGTCGTTAACCATGAATCGGATGTAATGCGGCACTTCAAACTCGGCGCTGAGCCGCGCCTGGGTTGCCGGAACCTTGACTCTCCTCGATCCGTAGGCCAAGGCCAGCAGGTCGCTGACCACGGCAACCGCCGTAGGATGGCCGCCCGCACCATGACCGGAGAAGACCACGTCGCCACCGTACTTGCCGCTGAAGATCACCATGTTTTCAGTGCCGCGCGACCAGGCTAGCGGCGAGTGCAGGTCCACCAGCATCGGTCCCACGGTTGCGGCGATCTTGCCAGCGGCATAGTCGGCGCGCGCAATCTGCCGGATGGTGCAGTTGAGGTCGCGCGCATAGCTGAAGTCGACGGCGGCAATCGAGGTTATGGCCTGCGGCGCGATCTCTGCCGGGTCCACCTCGACGCGCAGCGCCAGCCGCATGAGAATTGCGAGTTTCGCGCGGGCATCGAAGCCGCCTACATCTTCCGTGGGGTCGGCCTCGGCATAGCCCTTGGCCTGCGCATCGGCCAGCACCGGCGCGTACTCAGCGCCCTCTTGCATCTTGCTCAGGATGAAGTTGCAGGTTCCGTTCAAGATGCCTTCGATGCGCATGATCCGGTCGCCGGCCAATCCCTGCTCGAGACCGGGAATCACGGGAACTCCGCCAGCCACCGCGGCGCCGTACTTCAAGTGCCCGCCTGAAGCCGCTGCCAGCCGCTCCAGTTCCGCGCCGTGGGCGGCAATCAGTTTTTTGTTCGCCGTGACGACGCTCTTGCCATCGCGCAGCGCACGCCGCACCCAGCCGCCGGCCGGCTCAAGCCCGCCGGCCAATTCGACCACTACATCGACATCGGATGCCAGCAATTCATTGGCGTCTTCGGTCCACAGTACACTCGACGGAACCCAGTCAGCGCGCCGACGCGCAATGCTGCGGACGTAGATATGACTGAGCTCGAGACCCTCAGGCTTTGAATCCACCAGAATTCGCGCCACGGAACTGGCCACCGTCCCAAAACCGAAGAGAGCGATGCGCAAGGGGCGCTGCAAGCGGGTATTTCCGGCTGAAAACTCAGTGGGTTGCGCGGAGAGATTCGATTCGGACACGATTTGTTCCTCTTTGGGCCTGGATGGACGTGCGTAACTATCGATGATACCCGACCAAAATACGCCAGACATGAAACAACTAAAACCAACAACGAAGTAACCGGCCAGGCCAGTTACTATGAGTGATGTAATAACTGTAAATTGAACAAGTTATCGTCTAGTCTCCCCGAAATGCGCCATACGGTACCAAAGTGCACACTTCAGTACCGATTAGATTTCTAGAATCGTCTTGAACGACCTCAACTTGTTGAGCTAGTCTCTTTGCATTCTTAGTTTGTCGTGCCGCTTCCCCAACGTATCAAGGCCGACGGGCCCCCTCACAAATTGCCTTTCCACCTGGAGACGCCAGGGATGATTCCTCGCGGAATCACAGAGCGGTGTCTGGAAAAAATCAACCTCAACACAAGGAGAACGTATGATCCCCACATCCGTCTCGATTCGTCGCGGCAAGGCGCTCTTTGCCCTTGCTCTGTTCGCTCTGGTGCCGGTTTGCGCCGTTGCACAGACGACCTTTACTCCCCCTGCAGTCGCTCCCGTTCCCAATCCTTGCCCTCGATTCGCCGCCGGCAGCACCGTTGCGAATCCCGTCGCGCTCTACAGCTCGAACGGAATCCTGGCGGTCAACTTCTCCTATCAAACAAGAACTGACGCCGCAGGCCGTACCCTGTTTTGCTTCATGACGCCGAGCGGCCTTGAGAACCCGACCCTGCACGTGCTGCCCGGAGATCACCTGGTCATCACGATCACCAACAATACTCCGGTGGGCATGAATCCGATGGAGTTGAACCCGCCGAATTGCGGCGCAACGACGATGGATTCCTCGTCGGTGAATATTCACTATCATGGGACGAACACATCGCCCACCTGCGGTCAGGATGAAGTTATCAAGACCGTGATCAACACCGGCCAAACCTTCCAATACAACGTGGCCTTCCCCTCGAATGAGCCGCCGGGGCTTTACTGGTACCACCCCCACATCCACGGCATTGCTGAGCCCGCTGTGCTGGGTGGCGCGTCCGGCGCAATCGTGGTCGACGGGATCCAGAATGTGCAGACTGCGGTGGCGGGACTTCGCCAGCAAGTCCTAGTGCTTCGCGACCAGCCTCAGATCCAGAGTCTCGCGGAGGGGCCGGGCGGTTGCACCAACGGCGTTCCCTTCCAGGACATCACGGTCAACAATGTACCGATCAACTCGAATCAGGCCGATCCACCGAATGGTCGGGTCACATTCACGCCTGCCGTTCTCAGCGTGAACCCTGGAGAAAAGCAGTTCTGGCGCGTGACCAACTCGTCCGCCGACACCATCATGGACCTGCAAGTGCAATACAACGGGGTGGCACAGACCCTTGAATTGGTGGCTATTGACGGGGTTCCGGTGAACTCGCAGGACGGCACAACAACGCCGAGCCTGATTCCGGTGACTCATTTCAGGTTGCCGCCGGCAGCACGCGTCGAGTTCATCTTGACTACGCCGGCCGCCGGAATTAGGAATGCCCAATTTGTCACGACCGCTATTGCTACCGGCGTCAACGGCGATTGCGATCCGAGTCGACCCATCTTCAACATCGTCACAAATGGCGACACTCCGAGCAACGACAGCACCGCCAATGTTGGATCAAGTGTCAGCGCGGCGACTGTGCAGCGTTTCGCCGGCCTGGCGACAGCGCCCATTGCGCTGACACGCCTGTTGTACTTCTCTGAGAATTCAAACCAAACCCAGTTTTATATGACCGTATTTCCGCAGACGCCGGCACCCTTCAATCCCAACGCCCCTCCGGCTATTACTGCCACGCAGGGAACCGTGGAGCAGTGGACGGTGCAGAACCGGGCACAGGAGAATCACGAGTTCCATCTCCATCAAGTCCACTTCCTGGTTCAGTCGCAAAACAACTTTGCGATCAACGGCGCGCCACTGGCTCCAGCCATCACCGGCCAATATTTGGACATGGTCGAAGTTCCGGGTTGGGATGGAAACCCCGCTGACCCTTATCCAAGCGTCACACTGTTAGTCGATTTCCGCGGACAGGACATCGGGAGTTTCGTTTTCCACTGCCACATCCTCAATCACGAAGACCTGGGCATGATGAACATCATCCAGGTCGTGCCTGCTCCGGCGTCGCAGAACATTCCCATAGCCGCACCCGCTTCAATTGCCGAGGATGCATTTCCCGCGAGGACCAAATCGCCAACTTCAAAGAACATGGCGATGCCGATGCCGGCCGACTCATCGACAAAACATTCTGGAGGGGGAAACTGAGATCGCGCATACAGCCGGCGTTGACAGAGAGTTGAATACCTTTCGATCGGGTTCGATACTCCGTCAACGTCCGGCTGTTCGTCACATGAGTTAGCAGGGATTCAGGGAGCGAAATCTGGCGCAGGCGTCCTCAGTAAGGGGAACCGGACAAGCTCCCTTGTTTCCTTGTCGTGGCTGTCCTACGCAAAACAGGCCGAGCGCAGAGCTTTCCAGTAGATCACACAAAGAAGACCTGTTACTGAACTTCAAACAGCCCCGGCAGCATCTCCCCGGCGTCGCCTTCGACGATGTCGGAAAATGCCTGCGCGTTCAATGGCAATTCCGGCCCAACGTAGATGGCGCGGCCGCCGTGTTCGCGCGCCCAATGCACGAAGTTGGCCGCTGGATAGACCGACCCCGAAGTGCCCACCACCAGCATCAGCGTGGCCTTTTTGATCTCATTTTGGATGCGCCCCATCTCCAGCGGAATCTCGCCGAAGAAGACGATATGCGGACGCAGCCGCGCGCCGCAACTGCAACGGCCCACCTCGTCCAGATTGCGGTAGATCTTGCGATCCTCGACCGGCGGCTGGCCGCATTCGGCCTCGCAGCGCGCTTTGTTCAGCTCGCCGTGCATGTGTAACATGCGCTGCGAGCCGGCACGCTCGTGCAGGTCGTCGACATTCTGCGTGCAGAGAAAGAAGCGGTCGCCCAGTTGCGCTTCCAATTCGGCAATCGCGATGTGCCCCGGATTCGGCTCGGCCAGTTCGCCCGCCGCACGTCGTCCCGAGTAGAACTCCCAGACTAGCGCGGGCTTGCGCTGCCATGCCTCGGGAGTGCAGACATCCTCGACGCGATGTCCGGCCCACAAGCCGTCTGAACCTCGAAAAGTGGGCAGTCCGCTCTCAGCGCTGATCCCCGCGCCGGTAAGCACAAAGACGTGGTCTTCCGGACCAATGGAAATCGATGCCATGGTCTTCCCCCTGATAAGCTGCGCGCCGGCCTTACTCATAGTGATACCTTGCCTGGAGAAAGTCGATTCGTCCGGTTGTGACGCGGTAGACCAGCCGGTGCTCCTGCGTGACGCGGCGGCTCCAGCATCCCGACAGCACATATTTCAGCGGTTCCGGCTTGCCGATGCCCGCAAAGGGATCGGTGAGAATTGCTTCGACCAACTCCAGTACGCGCAGGGCCACCTTCCGGTCCGTCTTGATCCAGTCAATCAGATCCTCGCGAAACTCTGGCTGGAAGACGGCTTCGCGCGCGAGCCGCTTGCTCATCCTCGATGGTTGTCCAACCGCGCCGGGCCAGATTCAACCAGGTGCCGCAAACTTGAGACAGGCTCTGCCGCACCCTGGCCATCGACAGCCCGTTTCAGTGCCCGCAACAGCCGTTGGGCATTTTTAGGAGAACGCAACAAATGCGCTGTCTCCATCAACCCTGACAGTTCGTCGGAGGGCACAATCGCGACATCGCGCGCGCCGCGTCTGCGGACAATCAGCACCTCGCGGTTGTCGGTCACCTGATCCAGATAGGAAGCCAGCTTCCCGCGCAATGCCGTATAAGTGGTTTCAGCAGCCATGGAGGAGATTCCTCAGCTTTAACGTACATCTTTCCTGTACATATGTCAAGAGATCGATGCTAGGCTTTCTTCCTTTCCTCTCGGCAACTTAGTCTCTGTTTCATTACGGTTCCAGCAGAATCTTGCCGGTCGTTTTGCGGTTTTCAAGATCGGTCTGCGCCTGCGCCGCTTCGGCCAGCGGATACATGTGCTCGGTGCGCAGCTTGAGTTTGCCGCTCGCGGCCCAGCCCAGCACATCGCCGGCGCGCCACTCCAGCTCGGCGCGCGTCGCTACGTAGTGCCACAACGTCGGACGGGTGATGAAGAGCGAGCCCTTGCCGCTGAGTTGAATCAGATCGAAGGGCGGTACCGGGCCGCTCGATGCGCCAAAGAGGGCCAGCAGGCCGCGGGGCCGCAAACAGTTGAGGCTGCCTTCAAAGGTGGTCTTGCCCACTGAGTCGTAGACCACATCGACGCCCTTGCCGCCCGTGAGCCGTTTGACCTCGGCAACGAAGTCCTGCTCGGTGTAAAGAATCGTGTCGGAGGCTCCGGCCTCGCGCGACAGTTCCGCCTTGGCCTGCGTTGAAACGGTGGCAATGACCCGCGCTCCCAGTTGGGCGACCATCTGCGTCAGCAACAGGCCAACGCCACCCGCTCCGGCGTGAACCAACGCGGTGTCGCCTGCTTTCAACGGATGTGTCGAGTAGGTAAGATAGTGCGCCGTCATGCCCTGCAGCATGGCCGCCGCGGCCTGCTCGGGCGTTACTCCGGCGGGAACCTTGACCAGCTGGGCCGCGGGGACCAGTGCATACTCGGCATAGCTTCCCAGCACGCTCACCGAGGCCACGAGATCTCCCTCGGCAAATCCGGTGACGCTCGGGCCAAGCGTTTCGACCGTGCCTGCCGCCTCGCTGCCGGGAATCAGAGGAAGCGCCGCCTTGTAAGTCCCTTTGCGAAAGTAAATCTCAATGAAGTTGACTCCGATTGCTTCGACGCGGATCAACACCTGCCCCGGCCCCGGTTGGGGGATGGGCAACTCAGCCGGCTTCAGAACCGCCGGCCCGCCGGTCTCGTGAATCTGAATCGCTTTCATCTCACGTTCAGCATGAACCTTAAGGGGATGATGGCGCAAGAAATTTGACTTGAGATTGAATGGGCTCGACAGCCGTGCCAGCGCCAAAAACATCAAGCCGCGCCAGGAAGTTGTCCAAGCGGGCTGGTTTCCATCGTTTCTGTTCCCTGCCCTTACCGTTCCGGCAACATGCCCGGTGCTTGCGGCGAGCGCAGGCGCACCATGCGGTCGATGGTATAGGGCGTTGGACGTTGGCCTGAGAAGAAGTGACGCACCTGTAACTCGCCCAGCAGGCCAATGGCCAGCAACTGAATGCCGGAGACGATCAGCACGCCGCCAACCGCAAACAACGGCCCGTGAACCTCCATAACATTCTGGTGCGGATGAAGAATCTTGAGCACCAGCAGCGAGGCCGAAATAAAACTGCCCGCCATCATGCCCAGAGCACCGAGGCCACCAAAGAAGTGCAATGGACGGCCCATGTATTTGAGCAGGAAGCGAATCGTCAGCAGGTCAAAGAAGACGCGGAAGGTACGCCCGATGCCGTAGTGGCTTTTGCCCCGCTCGCGTGGCACGTTCTTGATGGGAATCTCGCAGATCGTGGCGCCATACCATGCGGCCAGCGCGGGGATGAAGCGGTGCATCTCGCCGTAGAGCGGAATATTCTTGATCACCTCCCGGCGATAGGCCTTGAAGGTCGTGCCGAAATCGTGAATATCTACGCCGGAGATTTTAGCCATCAACCAGTTGGCGCAACGCGAGGGAATCCGGCGCATCACGAAGTTATCAACGCGATCCTTGCGCCAGCCCGAGACCACGTCGTAGCCCTCTTCGAGTTTTTCAATGAAGCCGGGGATCTCGTTGGGATCGTGCTGCAGGTCGCCGTCCATGGCTAGGATGAAATCCCCCGAGGCATGATCGAAGCCAGCGGCCAGGGCCGAAGTCTGGCCAAAGTTGCGGCGCAGTTTGATGACCAGCACGCGGCTGTCGACCGCGGCAATCTCTTCCATCAGCATGTAGGTGCGGTCGCTGGAGCCATCGTCAACCAGCACCAGTTCATAGCTGTCGCCCACCTGTTCCATCACCTGCTTCAGTCGGGCATACAAAACAGTCACATTGTCTTCTTCGTTATGGAACGGGACGACGATTGCATACTTCGGCATATCTTCAATATAGACTTCGGCAGGTCAAAAACGGCTTATAGTATCTCACGAAAGACGCCTGACCGACTTGAATTCCTGATTCGGTAACCGTTCCCGCGCGGCTAGCGGTCCAGTTCATCGAGCATGGCTTGCATCTCGCTTGCGGCGTGGCAGTTTCCGCTCCGCTCTGCGCTCTCGATGCCGGTCTTGAGCCGGGCAATCGCTTCCTGGGTGCGGCCCGCAGTGGCCAGCGTCTGCGCGACCATGAAATACCCCGCCGTGTACTCGGGATCGTTGGTCAGCAATGTATCGAACTCCGCAAGCGCCCCTGCGGTGTCGCCGCTACCGGCCAGTTCCATGGCCAGCCCGTAGCGCGCGAAACTATTCTTCGGGTCCTGCTCCAGAATCTCTTTCAGCCCTGCGATCTTATCCATCTTGCTCAAGTATAGCCGCCGCACTTTGAATTTCGGCGTCCGTCGGATTTGCGGTTTTGGCTGGGATTGCAGACACTGGAGGAGAGCGCCTGTGCGGAGATGCCGCCGCATTCATTCTTCGCAGCGGCGGGTGAAGTTGAACGGCGCAAATTGGAATCGAGGAGACCCGCAATGAGCGCGAACGAAATCAACTCCGGTACCAACCCCGCTACCCGCACCGTGGCCAGCACGCAGTCGGAGATGACCGAGCTCGTGCTGCCCAACGACACCAACACCCTGGGCAATCTGCTCGGCGGGCGGTTGATGCACTATATCGATATGACGGGCGCGATGGCCGCCTACCGGCACTCGCGCACCTATATCGTGACCGCCGCGATGGACCATATCGACTTCATCCAGCCGGTGCACCTGGGCAATCTGGTCACGCTCAAGTCAAGCGTCAACCGCGCATTTAACACCTCGATGGAGGTGGGCGTAAAAGTCTGGGCTGAAGACACCCAGACCGGCAAGGTAGCGCACGTCGCAAGCGCCTTTCTTATCTTTGTCGCCATCGACCGGGAGGGCCGACGCGTGCGCGTGCCCGCGGTGATTCCGGAGACGCCGGCGGAGAAGAGGCACTACGCCGACGCGCTGCTGCGCCGCGAGCATCGAGAAGCCGAAGCCGCGCGCCGCAAACTGGAGAAAGCAGCGCACTCCACGCCGGAAGACGCGCAGGCCGCGGAATCGCAAGCGAAGTAAAACGCATCTCAACAACGACACGTTCAAAAAAGGAGCAACGAACCTCGATGGGTCATTCACCTGCCATGCCCGCGCCGGTCGCTTTGCCGGGAGTATCGAAGATCATCGCTATCGGATCAGGCAAGGGCGGCGTCGGCAAAACCACCGTCGCCGTCAATCTGGCCATCGCGCTTCAGAAGCTCGGCAAGCGTGTGGGCTTGATCGATGCCGATATCTACGGGCCCAATGTTCCCTTGATGATGGGTTCGGCGCAACAACCCAAGGTCGGACCAGGCAACAGCATCGAGCCCAATCTGACGCACGGCATCAAGACCATCTCCATTGGCTACATCTCTCCTGGCGACAAACCGCTGGTGATGCGCGGACCGATGCTGCACCAGATCATTCGGCAGTTTTTGCAGCAGGTCGATTGGGGCGAGCTCGATTACCTGGTCGTCGATCTGCCTCCAGGCACCGGCGATGTTGTGATCTCCCTGGTTCAAACCGTCCCGCTGACCGGAGCAGTGGTTGTCTCAACTCCCAGCGATGTCAGTCTTCAGGATGCGCGTAAAGCTCTTGAGATGTTCGCGCAGGTTAACGTCGAAGTGTTGGGCATCGTCGAGAACATGAGCCACTTTACCTGCCCGCACTGCGCAAAAGAGATTGACATCTTTTCGAGAGGCGGAGCAGAGCGCACGGCACACCAGTTCAACGTGCCTTTTCTGGGATCAGTTGAACTCGTGCCGGCAATTCGCGAAGGCGGCGATCGAGGCCTTCCCGTCGCGCTGGCCGGTCCCAAGAGCCCACAGGCCGCGGAATTCTATGGCATTGCCGAGAAGCTGATGGAGCGCGCCGAAGCCGCTGCCGCCGCCGCAACCGATGTGATCGAGATCAGCTGAATGGGGATCTTTTGCGGGATAGAGAAAAAACAAGAGGAGCGTAGCCAAGAGCCCCGCTCCTCTGAGCATCCTGCACAATTTGCTACAGGGCGATCTGAAATGTGAGGGCACGACTTCAGTCGTGCCCTGACACGTTTTGCAATCTCAATTGAATCCCGCAAGAGACTCCCTTCCGTTGATTCAATGCGCAAATTAACGCCAGTGACCTTCGCGCAGTTCCCAATGATCGCCTTTGTGGACCCACCTGTGTGCGACCCAGTGCGCGCCCGGATGTGGCGGACGATCCCACCGGCCGGGGACCCAGACGTAACGCTCCCCATCCCAGCGGTGATAGCCGTCGATCCACACAAAACCGCGCTCAGGGGGAACGCCTCTGGTCTCGACGATCGGAGGCGGCGGACCAATGCGAACAACAATCTGCGCAAACGATGCCGCAGGGCAGACAGTGACAGCAAACAACAGCGCAAGCGCTAACTTCTTCACCATGATTCAAATCCTCCAGGGCTTGTCCCTATCCGGTGTGTTTTCATCCCCTATCCGGCAGTTGATCTGTTGAAATCGCCTGGAAGGATAGACTGGTAGCGGTTTTTCATTGCCATGGGGGTTTCACCGGATGGGTGATCTGTCAGGGTCGGAGATTTCCGTT
>JBEKCA010000071.1:0-25828 GCA_050015115.1 Occallatibacter sp. | reverse complement strand
CTTCGTTAAAGCATCGACAGTTCCCAAAGAACGCTCGGTTAAGGGCTTCGGTTCCCGCTCAATAACCGACGGTTCAAGCCTTCGTCCTGAATCAGCCAAGCACACTTCCTCATCTACGGGATGAATCACCACTGGAAAGATCTATCGGCCAGTGCGCGGGGAAAGTGAGAGCGTTGGGCTCCAACTTGCTTGGGCTATCCCGGTACTGCCTCCGATTCCCCGGTACCTTCCTCTTTGCGCAGGGCAGTCTCGATCTGCGTCCATAAATTGTCCGGCGGTTCAACAACGGGGAAGAGTTCGCGCGCGGCCATGGCAATCGATTCCAGATCCGCCAGTAGCGAACGACAGCGAAGGCATTGCTTAAGGTGCGGATCGGCTGCAACGTCTTCATTGGAGCCGATTAACTCCGGCAGTCCGGCCTGGAACTGCTGGCAGCTCATGGTTGTTGGATTTTCCGTCATCGCCATTTCTCCTGCCGGCAATTTCCAGCCGGACGCCCACCAACCGCACAAGTGATCGGAGACAAGTTTCTCCTATTTTGAGTGCATCAGCACTCCATTGTTGGCTAGCCAGCACAGCCTGGTCAAGGGGTGGCGACCCGCGGAAGATGGAGACTTTTGAATGCAGTAGGAGTAAGTTCCCCTGAGTCGGATCTGCAACTTAAGCAGCGCTGCCCCGCCACACGCACTCATTCAGAGTAGATGCATCTCTCGCGCAAAGAGTAAAGGAGGGCAACGGCGAACTGCTTCCGCCTTCGCCATCATATCGAGCCTCGGTTGAGCACCACCTCTCGGGCGTTTTCTATTCAGCCAGAGAACCTACGGGTAGGTTCCGGCCGATGCATAGTGCCGGGAATCGCCCCGTACAACCTCGTGCGGGAAATGGGTTTCCCGATCGATCGATGCTGCACCAGGCGCTTCGGTCGTTAATATAAATGAATGTGGATTGGCGGTCGGTTAGCGTCAAAGAGGAAGCAACGGGTTGGCAGCGAGCCTCAGAGACGACCAGGCCGATTCCAGATCTCTGATCCCTGCCGGGAGATACGAATTTGAGGGAAATGCCGGGATCCCCAGCGACGAATCCAGGTCGCTGCGGTGAAAGACCGAAGTGGCAGTGTGGCAAGCGGTCCGGCTACGGCATCCTCCTGGCCTGTCTCCTCGTCTTCGCAGTTTCCGGCGAAATTGACGGCTGGAGCGAGAGCAGCTCAAGTAACGACAGCATCTCCAAGGCGGAAAGCAATCCAGCAACGCAGCTCCCTTCTGATCCTCTCGCGCATTGGGAAGGCCGGCCAGTTCGGCACATCTCCTTTGAAGGGGTCTCAGTCGAACGCCTTGTCCCTCTCGCTGGTCATCTGGCCCAGGCCGAAGGGGCGCCATTGGATCGTGATGCACTGCGGAAGAGCCTGCGCCAGCTCTTCTCGACCGGCCTCTTTGAGACGATCGCCGCTGAGGGAATACCGGAGGCGGACGGCGTTTCCCTGATTTTTCGCGGCACCCCGCGCAGCTTCATCGGCACTGTGACCGTTGACGGCGCCAAAGGCGCGGCACTCAACAACCAGCTCGACCGCACCAGCCAACTCGCTCCCGGCACCCGCTTTACCCAGGCCAAGCTCGACCAAGCCATGGAGCAGATGCGCACAACGTTTGCTCAGAACGGTTTTCACGAACCCGTGATCACTCCGACGCTGACCGCCCGCCCGGCAGAGCAACTAGTCGACATTGCCTTTCATGTGGCCAACGGCCCGCAGGCGCGCGTCGGCGCGCTAGCGGTGGCAGGCGATGCTGGAATGAGCGTGGACGATTTCCGCCGCCATGCG
Organism: Occallatibacter sp.; assembly: GCA_050015115.1. Classification (GTDB taxonomy): domain Bacteria; phylum Acidobacteriota; class Terriglobia; order Terriglobales; family Acidobacteriaceae; genus Telmatobacter. The sequence continues at coordinate 24,012 of JBEKCA010000071.1, read as the reverse complement.
CACCTTCGAGCCGGCTCGCATGTGACAAGCGAGACTAACGATCGTGCCTTGTCCGGGGTTTTGAAGGTCTACCAGCGCGAACAGCGGCTGGAAGCTGAGATCAAGCTTGAATCTCAGGAGTATGCTGTCAAAACAGGATTGGCCAACTTCAGCTTCTCTGCCAACCGAGGCCCTGTGGTGAAACTGCTGGTTCAGGGAGCCAGCATCGGTCCGGATCGGCTCAAGCGGATCATTCCCATCTTTGAGGAGGGCAGCGTCGACGAAGACCTGCTCACCGAGGGCAATCGCCGGCTGCGAAACTACTATCAGCGGCTGGGCTATTTCGACGTTAAAGTGGACCATGAACAGCAGTCCGCCTCCACCGAGGAGGTTACGATCATCTACAAGGTCCGGCTGGGGCCCAGGCGGCGCGTCGAGCGCGTTTCGATCGAAGGCAACCACTACTTCAACACCGCAACCCTCAAGCAACTGCTCAGCGTGCACGCTGCCGACACTCTCGATCACCATGGCGCATACTCGCAGGGATTGGTCTCGGCCGACATCAACGCCTTGCAGGCCGTCTACCAGAACAACGGCTTCTCCATGGTGAAGGTAACCTCTGAAACCAACACAGGCGAAACCGCAACCGGCCTGGCCGGCACAGGCGAGAGCCCCGGCAACACGCCATCTCCTCGCGGTTCGAAGATAACTCCCCTGATGGTCGTTTACTACATCGAAGAGGGCGAACAACAGCGTGTCGGGTCGGTACGCCTCGAGGGAAACGATCATGTGGATGCGGCCAAACTCACGCCGCTCATGAATACCGTTGCGGGACAACTCCTCTCCCCACAGAATCTGGCCGGAGACCGCGACGCGCTGTTGACCGATTACCTGAGCCGGGGCTTCGATCAGGTCGCGGTAGAGGTAACTCCACAGCCTGAGAAAGCGGATTCAAGCAAGGTGGATGTGGTCTTTCACATCACCGAAGGGCAGCAGATCTTTGTGCGCAAGGTGCTTTTGACCGGTCTGCATTTCACGCGTCCTGAGACCGTGGCCAAAGCTATCACAATTCATCCCGGCGACCCGCTCAATCAGACGGCTTTGCAACAAACCCAGCGCAACCTCTACGACTTTGCCCTCTTCAGCGAGATCGATACGGCCATCCAGAACCCATCCGGGGGTGAAGCTTACAAAACCGTGCTTCTGCAAGCCACCGAGGCTAGGCGCTGGGCCTTGACCCTTGGCTTTGGTTTAGAAGCTCAAACTGGAAATCCGCAGAATAACTGCGCCAGCGCCATTATCGCTGGCGGCGTCGCTTGCAACCCAAACGGGAAAACGGGAGTCAGTCCCCGGGTTCTCGCCGATCTCACCCGCAACAATCTCTTCGGGCGCGAGGAGTCGGTTTCGCTGCGCGGCAACTACGGACTGCTGGAACAAAAGATTGACCTTCTCTTCCAAAAACCTCACTTTGAGAGCAACCGCAGTTTCGGATTGACCTTCTCCGCCGGCTACGCAAACAGCCTGGATGTCTCAACCTACGTTGCGTCCAAGCTTGAAGGCGGAATCCGTTTGACTCAGCATTTCGAAGCGCCGGGCTCGCGAATCTCCAAGGCAAACAGCCTGGTATACGAATTCAACTTCCGCCGCGTCAAGGTGGACGCAGCCAGTCTTCAGGTGTATCCGCTCGCCATTGCGCAGGACTCGACGGCAGTGCGAGTTGCGGGTCCGGCAATCACCTGGATTCGTGATACGCGCGATTCTCCTCTCGATGCGCACCGGGGCACTTATTCCAGCTTCCAGAGCTTTCTTTCCGCGGAAGCCTTCGGCGCGCAACCGGAGTTCAGCCGCCTCGACCTGACAAATTCAAGTTACTACCAATTCGACAAGGGGCGGTTTGTGCTGGCCCGGAACTCGCGCTACGGCCAGGAGAGGGCATTTGGTAAGCCTGAAGATGAGCTGATTCCCCTCCCCGAGCGGCTCTACTCCGGCGGAGCCACATCGCTGCGCGGCTTCGGTGAGAACGAGGCCGGTCCAAGAGACCCTGAGACGGGCTTTCCCATCGGTGGAGCCGGCGCGCTCACCAACAGCACCGAGCTGCGCTTGCCGCCGCCCACGCTTCCCTGGCTGGGCAACACAGTGAGTGTTGTGCTCTTTCACGACATGGGCAATGTCTTCACCAATGCCGGGGACGCATGGGCCAGCGCGATCAGGGTGCGCCAGCCGGAGCGCGAGAAGAACTGCGAGAATCCGATCCCCCAAACAAATCCGCCCACAATCCCTCCAGGCCCACCCAGCTCAACTGGAATTCAGGGACCTTGCAGCTTCAACTACTTCTCTCACACTCCGGGTGTGGGACTGCGTTACCATACTCCGGTTGGGCCGATCCGGTTTGACTTCAGCTACAACTTGAATCCCCCCATTTACCCTGTCACTTACGACTATGCGCAACCGTCCCTCCTCCCACATGTCGGCGAGGGCAATCATTTCAACTTCTTCTTTAGCCTGGGGCAGACTTTCTGATGTGCAAGCAGATTCGAAATCGACTCTTGAACAAGCTCCAGGCTGCTTGCCGGTTGACATTTGCGCTGTGCCTCGCCGCCGCTGCACCGGCTCTTGCCGTTGCTCAGAAGCCTGCACAGGACCCTCAGCCAAACGGGGCTGTCATCCTAGATCGGGTGATGGCCGTAGTGAATAACCAAGCAATTCTGGCCAGCGACGTGGACGACGAGATGCGGCTGACGGTGCTGGATTCCGGCCGGGGCGGACTGGCCCCGCTCACTCCAAAATTGGCCTTGGAGCAACTGATCAGCCGCGCGCTCATTCAGCAGCAAATTCGCGAGGAAGACGCACAGGCAGCCGAGCCTCCTCAAACCGAAGTCGATGCCCGTCTGGCCGAGATTCGCAAGGAGACTCCAGCCTGCATTCGCTTCGATTGCGCCTCGGACGAAGGCTGGAAGGCGTTTTTGACTGCGCACGGACTGACCCCAGAGCAGGTGGAAGTCTATTTGCGCTACCGGCTACAGATTCTGCGTTTTATCGAACAACGCTTCCGGCAGGGGATTCGCATCGCCCCCGAAGAGATCGAGACTTACTACCGCGAAACGCTGCTGCCTCAGTATGCCCCTGGGCAAGCGGTTCCATCTCTTGACAAGGTGGCTCCGCGCATCGAAGAGATTCTGCTCGAGCGGCAGGTGAATGTACTCTTCGACGATTGGCTCAAAAATCTGCGTAAGCAAGGCGATGTGGAAGTCCTCGATCCGCCGCTCGCGACCGCTGCAGCACAGAGCAGCGATGAAGGAGGCAAATGAGCAAGAACGAATCCATGGCTCCTCTTCCATCCGAAACGCCTGAACCGGGTAGGGCTGCCAAGCCGAGCCGTATGCGCCGCTTCTTCCTGCGTCATCTTCCGTTGACGGTGGCTGGCGCGTTGGTCCTGTTCGCAGTGGCCGCCATCGGCCTCTACCTTTGGGCCTCTTCGGCCCAATTCGAAAATCTTGTCCGCAGGCACTTGATCCAAGAAATTGAGACCGCCACGGGCGGACGCGCAGAGATCGCTTCCTTCCGTTGGAGGCTGCTCACTCTGGAAGCCGAAGTGGACGGCCTGGTTATCCATGGCCTCGAAGCTCCCAGCGAGGCGCCCTATGCCCGCGCCGAGCGCCTGCGCGTGCAGTTCAGCATCCTGGGTTTCTTCAGTCCGCGTATTCAGTTGCGCGACTTGGAAATCTTTCAACCTCAGCTGCATTTGATCGTCTATCCCGAGGGTTCGACGAACCAGCCCCAGCCTCGCAGACAGCGGAAGCCCGGCAAGCCGGCGATCGACAGGCTCCTCGATTTGAGAGCCGGCCAGGTCGAAGTGGAGCAGGGGGATTTCGACTACGAAAATCGCGCCGCCGCCTTCGACTTCCAGAACCGGCACATACCGCTCGACTTCGCCGCCAGCGACGTATCCTTGCGCATGGTCTACCTTCCGGCTTCGGCAACCGCACAAGAAAGCTATCGCATCGAGGCCGGAGCACGTGACCTGAATCTCTCCCGCGGCCCTTCATCCAAACCGGTTAAGAAGCAGCCACAGCCAGTACAGGGATTTGCCCAGGCCACCGTCAACCTCACGCGCACTGCGGCAACTCTCGAATCCTTGCGCATCACCGCACGAAGTCGCGGCGTCAAAGACCGCGCACTCGAAATCTCCGGCTCCCTCGAAGACTTTGCCCATCCGCACTGGCAAGCTCATGCCGCGGGCGAACTGGATCTACGGCTTGTTGATACCATCACGGGCTACTCCTTCACGCCCGAAGGTCTGGCCCATCTAGAGCTCGCCGGGGCCGGAGGGAAAGGCACATTCCGCGTTGACGGCACGATCCACGTCGACGGCGGATCGTACATTGGAACCGGTGTCGTCGCGCGAGGCGTGAGGCTCGATGCGCGGCTTCACGCAGACCCCGAGCAGTTGCTTGTCTCCTCGATCATTGCGCGGCTGCGCCAAGGAGGCGAGATCGATGGCGACCTCGCGCTCGATCACTGGCTGCCCACGCTTCCGGGAGCGGCCACCATGGGACAAGCCGGTCCGGCCACTGGCAAGACGCGCAATACCCGCGATCAGCCCCGCCCCACTTTCAAACCCCAAGCGGCCGATGCCATTACCATCCCCGTCAATGGCAAGGTGACGGCGACCTTTAAAGACGTCGCTCTGGACACGATTCTGGAGATGGTGTGTGATCCGCCATTTCAGCATTTAGGCTTCGACACTCGCATCAACGGTCCTGCAAATGCGCTCTGGATCAAGGGCGACAATCGGACCCTCTCCGTCGACTCCTCGCTGATTCTCACCGCGCCGGCTCAGCCTGCTCAAAACATGACTCCTGCCAACGGCCTGATCGATGCCACATACACTCAGCGCGACGGCGCCGTCGATTTGCGCAAGCTGGAATTTCATACCCCCGGCAGTCAGTTGCAGGCTAGCGGCCGCCTGGGCGCTTACCCGCTCACCAGCTCCACGGCAGTCACCGTTGATTTCCGTTCGCAGAATCTAGGGGAGTTCGACACCGTTCTGCGCGATCTGGGACTTACGCGCGACGGAAAAGCCGGGATCGCAGCGTTGCCGGTCGCTCTCGCCGGGCGGGTTGATTTTGTCCATGGATTTTGGAATGGCTCGCTAATCGATCCGCATCTCAGCGGCAACCTGAAGGCTACCGGCCTCACTCTTCAGTTTCCAGCAATCTCCGGCACTCACTCCGGTCAGCCGCAGTTCGTTCACCTCGATTCAGTCGACGCCACCGGCAGTTATTCAGCGGCCCGCATTGAAATCTCGCAAGGCATGATCCTCCGCGGTAAATCCGAAATCAGCCTAAGCGGCAGCTTGGCAGCGGCTGCGCCCAACGCCGCACGTGGCCCGTCCTACATTCCTTCCTTCGATGTCAACTCAGTGCTTCATCTTCGCCTGCGTGCAACCCAGCTCGTCGTAAGCGATCTCGAACCCTTCACTGGCCAAAAGCTGCCCATCGAGGGCGCGCTTGAGGCACAGCTTCAAGTCGACGGCCCAATTCGCTCGCTGAATGGATCTGGATGGGTCGATCTGAACAAGGGCAGCGTCCTTGGCGAACCGGTCTCCCACCTCCACGCGCAGGGCAACATGGCCAATCAGATCGTCAACTTGACCACGCTGACTATGAGCGACGAGGCTGGCAAGATCGCGGCCACTGGGAGCTATGGCCTCGATTCACACCGCTTTCAGTTGGACGCGAAAGGCTCAGGGATCGACGTCGGCCGCATCGAAGCTCTGAGCCGCAAGGGTCTTGCCATCTCTGGCACGCTCGGCTTCACTCTGCGGGGTTCGGGAACATTGGACGATCCGCGCGTTGAGGCGCACGCCACTTTGCCGGGACTCACGCTGGGCGGAGAATCGCTTGGCGGGCTGGAAATCGAGGCGCACACCGCCAACCGCGTTGTCACTTACGATCTCTCAACTCGTCTGGAGGCCGCTGAACTCACCGCGCACGGCCAGACCACGCTGTCGGGCGACTACGCCACGCAAGCCAAGCTCGAATTTTCACGTTTCAACATTGGCGCACTGCTCAAGCTGGCTCATGTGCATGGACTCAACGGAGAGTCCGCGTTGGCTGGTACGGTGACTTTAGAGGGGCCTTTGGCGCGGCTTTCTGAACTGCGCGGCGAGGCCAGCTTGCAGGAGCTGGCGGTGACGGTCTCTGGCGTCCACCTCAAGAGTGACGGCGGTGTCCACGCCATGCTCAACAATTCTGTCATTCAGCTCGATCCCCTGCATGTGACCGGCGAAGAGACCGATCTGCATGCCCAGGGAACGCTCTCGCTCAAAGACAAGCGGCAACTGGATTTCTCAGCCAACGGCGCGATCAACCTGAAAGTCGCCGAGACGCTAGACTCCGACCTGACCGCCAAAGGAAACACGACCTTCCAAGTCGAGGCGCACGGTCCGTTGGCGAATCCAGATCTCAAGGGTCGCATCGAATTCCAAGACGGGGCTCTTTCTCTGGAAGATCTGCCCAACGGTCTCAGCCAGTTGCATGGAACTTTGGAGTTCAACCAAGACAGGCTCGAGGTCAAGAATCTCACTGCCATGACCGGGGGTGGCCAGCTTACCCTTGCTGGTTATCTGGCCTACCAGCACGGACTTTATGGCGATCTGACCGCAACCGGAACCGGAATTCGCATCCGCTACCCGGAAGGGGTCAGCGCCTTGGCCGATGCCAAGCTCCACCTGCAAGGGCCTCAGAACAATCTGCTGCTCTCGGGCGACGTTCTCATCACCCGCTTCACGGTGAACCCCGATCTGGACATGGCGGCGCTCGCCGCGCAGGCCAGCACAGTTGAGACCATCGCCCCTCCGGATGCCCCCTCCAACCACATTCGCCTCGACGTGCATATCGCCTCCTCGCCGCAGTTGAACTTCCAGAACGCCTACGCCAAGCTCGCCGGCAATGTCGATCTCCACCTGCGCGGAACCGTGGCCACGCCGTCGCTGCTGGGCCGAGTCTCCATTACCGATGGAAACGCCATCATCGCCGGAACCCGCTACGATTTGCAGCGCGGCGACATCTTCTTTACCAATCCAGTTCGCATCCAGCCCCTGATCGACCTGAACGCAACCGCCCGCGTCGAGGACTACGACATTACCCTTGGCCTGCATGGGACGCCGGATAAAATGGCGGTCACCTACCGCTCCGATCCCCCACTTCCCGAGGCCGATGTGGTTGCCCTGCTGGCATTAGGCCGCACAGAAAGCCAGCAACGCCTCTATACCCAGCAGCAGCAGCAGGCGCTCTCCAATCCCACTACCGATGCCCTGCTCGGCGGCGCTCTCAATGCAACCGTGAGCTCTCGAGTTCAAAAGCTCTTCGGCGCTGGCTCCGTCAAGCTGGACCCCAACTACCTCGGCGCTCTGGGCAACTCGACCTCGCGCATCATCGTCGAAGAGCAGTTGGGCCGCAATCTCACACTCACCTACGCCACCAACGTCAACACCACCAGCCAGCAATTGATCCAGGCTGAAATCGCCATTAACCGCCATGTCTCCCTGCAAGTGGCCCGCGACGAATCCGGCGTCTTCTCCGTGGTGGTCAAAACGACCCGCCGCTACCGATGAGCAGGTCACGTCCAGCCGATTTCTTCCAAATTGACTAATCCACGCCACATCCGTCGAGCACCGGTCTCGATTGGCCTGATTCTGTGCGCACGCGTTGGCAACCTTTCCTATGAGTCTGTGTCTATAAAACCCGGAGAGCAATTTGGCGAGATCTTCTCCCCTTCGTCCCGCCGTTTGCATCTAACCGTTTCGAGGTACTCAAGATGATGGAGGTTTTCAATATGATTCCGAAGAAGTACAACACCCGTGCCGCACTGCTGGCGACGGCGCTCTCTGGGGTCTTTCTCACTGTGCCCCAGTCCACTTTTGCAGCTCAGCCCCTGGACCCGGGCTCCGACCGAGCCGCAACATCACAATCCGACAACTCGGCGGCCAGCGATGCGGCGGAACGGCTCAACAAAAAGCAGTACCGCGATGTAAAAGTCACCGTGGACAACGGCATCGCCACATTGACCGGCACGGTCGATCTCTACGAACAAAAGGCCGACGCCGAGAAGCGTGTCAGCAAGGCGAAAGGCGTCTCCGCGGTGCGCAATCTGATCGAGGTCGCCGGGCCCAGTGTTCCCGACAGCGAATTGAAGGCCAAACTGGCCGAAAGACTGGCCTATGATCGCGTAGGCTACGGAAACGTATTCAACTCGATCGGGGTCGCCGTCCAAAACGGCGTCGTGACCCTGGCTGGCCATGCCCGTACCTACGTCGACAAAGACTCCGCGTTGGCCCTGGTCAGTACGTATCCTGGCGTCAAGGATGTGGTGGATGAGATTGAGGTCGATCCCGTCTCGATGATGGACGATCAGACCCGCCTGCAGGTGGCACGCGCGATTTATGGCTACCCGTCGCTCAGCAAGTACGCCATCGACCCCGCCAAGGCCATCCGAATTTCGGTGCAGGGCGGCCATGTGGAGATCTATGGCACAGTAGACTCACAGGCCGACAAGGACACTGCCAATATCCGCGCCAACGGCGTCCCCGGCGTCTTCAGCGTAAAGAACTACTTGCAGGTCGCCGGCCAACCCTCCGAAGCGCAGAAGTAAGCGCGGTCATCTCCGCTCTCGTGAGAACTTAGTCGGCAATGATACGATCCGTGCCCCATCCATTCGCCTTCTTTTGGGCGAATGGGTGGGAGACCACGAACCTCAACCGGCAATCCGTCAGAACTTGACAGACGGAGCAGTTCGCGCCGCTTCACTCGCGGCGAAGTAAGCGCTGTTCTCGTGGAAGCCGGCCATGCCTGCCCAGATGTTATTGGGGAACTGAAGAATAAACGTGTTGTACTGCTGAATCGCGTCGTTATAGCGCTTCCGCGCCACGCCAATGCGATTCTCCGTTCCCGCCAACTCATCCTGCAAACGCATGAACTGATCGCTCGACCGCAGTTGCGGGTAGTTCTCCGTCAGCTTCAGGAACTTGAACATTGCGCCGTCCAATTGGCCGTTCGCCGCAATCTTCGCCTGCGGGTTCGGCGCATTCATCAGGCCCTCGCGCGCCTGGGCGATCTCCGCATACACTCCGCTCTCTTCCTTGGTGAACCCCTTCACAGTCTCCACCAGGTTGGGAATCAGGTCGGCGCGGCGCTGCATCTGCACATCGACCTCCGACCACATGCCCTTCACATTCTGATCCTTCGCGACCATCTCGTTTCTGGCGCCGACATAGCTGCCAAAGACCATCAGAAGCGCCAGAATGAAGACGCCAACCACTCCAAGCCCAATCCAAGCTCCACGACTCATATAGTCCCTCGCTCCTCCGGCCCGCCCTGAAGCAAGCCATCCAGTAAACTCTGAAAGAATTACCAGCTTCCACCGGCTCCGCCTCCGCCGGTATCGCCACCCCCAAATCCTCCGAAACCTCCACCGCCAGAGTCCCCTCCGCCACCAAAACCGCCGCCACCGCCAAAACCACCACCGCCCATCCAAGGCCCGCCGCGAAAACCGCCAAAAAGTCCAAATCCAAGCAGGAATCGAATGAGGTGGAATCCGCCGAAGAAGACCAGAAGAAGAATCAGGAAAATGATCTTCGGCCAATTGATGTGCGGCGCTACCGGCTGCCTTGTCATCGCCGGCCCATCGTCCGTGAGCGTTACCTTGGCGTCGGCGGCGATCACTTGCGCCACTTCGCCCACCGCCAGGTTCACCGCTCCATCGAAGTCGTTGGCCCTGAGATCGGGAACCATCTCTCGGCCAATGTCACCCACCTTGCCGTCGGGCAGAATGCCTTCCAGCCCGTAACCCACGATGATCTGTCGCTTGTGGTCGTCCACCGCAAGGAAGACAAGAACGCCCCGATCGCTCCCCTTCTTGCCGAGCTTCATCTGTGAAAAGAGACGCGTTGCGAAATCCGCGGAATCGTCGCCATCCAGCGTGTGAATGGTGACCACCGCCACCTGCGCATTGGCGGCCGAGTGATCGAGCTGCTCGCAGATGCGGTCGATCCGGGCGGTCGCCTCAGGCGAGAGCACGTGAGCAAAATCGCTGACGTAATTAGTCGGTTGGGGCAGATCTTCGACCCGTTCGGCCCGGGCAAATAGCGCGAGAGCGCAAATGGAAGCTGCCAAAAGCAGCCGGAAGACGGTCGATTGTGCGCGGCGAAAGCCCTTCATCGCTCTCTATTGTACGGTTCGAGCCGTGAAAAGGTTCCTAAGACAGCTTTTAGCCTCTAGCTTCTAGCTGCTTGCAACAGCCGCGATCCGGGTCTACCCCAAATATCCAGAGAAAAAAAGCCAGAGGCTAGAGGCTAGCGGCTAGAGGCTGCCTCACCCACTAAACTATTGAATGACATGACCGAGAAACCAATTCCCACGCCTCCCATCGCCCGCGCTGAACGCAAAGAGACGGCACTGCACGGCATAGTCCTCGTTGACGACTACGCCTGGCTGCGCGATAAAGAGAACCCCGAGGTCACCGCGTACCTTGAAGCCGAGAACGCCTACACTGTGGCCGTGATGGCTCCACTCGACGGGCTGCGCGGCGAGCTTTACGACGAAATGCTCTCGCACATCAAGCAGACTGACGTCTCTATTCCCTTCCGCGATGGCGCCTGGTGGTACATTACCCGCACCGAAGAGGGCCAGCAGTACGCCATCCACTGCCGCAAGCGTGCGCAGACCCTGGGTGCCCCAGGTCCCGACTCTGGGACCTGGGAAGCCACAAAACTCAAGCTGGATGCGGAAGACGAACAGGTCATCCTCGACGGCAACCAGCTCGCAGAGGGTCACGCCTTCTTCGCCTTCGGAGCCACCGACGTCACCAGCGATGGCCGCTGGCTGGCCTACACCACCGACACGACCGGCTTCCGCCAATACACGCTGCATATCAAGGATCTCGAAACAGGCGAAACGCTCGCGGACGAGGTCGAGCGCGTCGGCTCCGTGGTCTGGGCCGCTGACAATCGCACGCTCTTTTACACCGTCGAAGACGAGGAACAGAAGCGCCAATTCCAGCTTTGGAGACACACACTCGATACGCCCCACTCCGCCGACAAGCTCGTCTACCAGGACGACGACGAGCGATTCAATCTCGGCGCGGGGCGCACGCGCGACGGCAAATTCATCTTGATGGAGTCGGCCAGCCACATCACCACCGAGTCATGGGTGTTGCCTTCCGGCGAGCCCGAAGGCCAGTTCACCATCATCAGCCCGCGTGAGGACGACCACGAGTATTCCATCGACCACCGCAATGGCCTGTGGTTCATTCGCACCAATGATCGCGGACGCAACTTCCGGCTGGTCACCGCGCCGGTGGCCACGCCGGACCGCGAACACTGGTCCGAACTGATCCCTCACCGCGACGGTTTGATGATCGAGGAGATCGATCTCTTCGCCGGCTACTTCGTTGCCTGCGAACGCGAAGACGGCTTGCCGCGCCTGCGCATCTGGCGCTTCAAAGGCGACGGACCGGAAGCTCTCAAGTCCGGCGAGATCAGCTTCCCCGAGCCAACCTATAGTGCTCATCCCCACGTCAATCGCATCTTCGACACGCCCACCTTCCGCTACGGCTATCAGTCGCTGGTCACGCCCAGTTCGGTCTACGAGTACGACGTCGCCACAGGCGAATCCACGCTGCTCAAGCAGTTGGAGATTCCCGGCGGCTTCGACCGCACCCTCTACGCCAGCGAACGCGTTCAGGCAACAGCCCCCGACGGCGTCAAAGTCCCGGTGTCGCTGGTCTATCGAAAAGACAAACGAGTAGCACCGGGAGACAAACCGGTAGCGCCGCTCTCCAGACCGGCTGTCGTGGGGGACTCCAGGCCCCCACAAAATCCCCTTTACGCCTACGGCTACGGCTCCTACGGATACTCGCTGCCGCTCAGCTTCAGTTCAAACCGCCTGAGCCTGCTCGATCGCGGCGTGGTCATGGCCTATGCGCACATTCGCGGCGGCGGCGATCTCGGCGAGCCCTGGCACGACGCCGGCAAGATGCTCGTCAAGCGCAACACCTTCACCGACTTCATTGCCGCCGTTGAACATTTAACAGCCGAGAAGTACGGCGACCCCGCGCGCGTCTCTATCGAAGGCGGATCGGCTGGAGGATTATTGATGGGCGCAGTCGTTAACATGCGCCCCGATCTCTTCCGCGCCGTTCTCTCTCATGTGCCCTTCGTCGATGTGATGAACACTATGCTCGACGCTTCCCTTCCCCTCACCGTTCCCGAATACGAGGAGTGGGGCAATCCAAACGAAGAAGCCTACTTCAAATATATGCTGAGTTATTCGCCCTACGACAATCTGCGAGCGGCGAGCTATCCGGCGATGCTGGTGAAGACCTCGCTCCACGACAGCCAGGTAATGTACTGGGAGCCAGCCAAGTACGTTGCCAAGCTGCGCACGCTCAAGACCGACAACAATCCGCTGCTTCTAGTGACCAACATGCAAGCCGGCCACGGCGGCGCAAGCGGCCGCTACGACTACCTGAAGGAGATCGCCCTCGACTACGCCTTCCTCCTCCGCGAACTGGGGCTGGTTTGATAGATTGGTCGTGCAATCCAAGGTGACTGAAAATGGCACGGATCTGGGAAACCTTCCTCGTTATCGTATCGGCCTCGACGCTCGCGTTTGCAGAACAAGACCCCGCTTCCAAGCCAGCGCAGCCAGCAAATGACCAACCCGTACGAGTTAAGGTTTACTCCGGGGGGCCAGGAGCGATTGCCCCGAAATTGCTTCCGCTCGCGCCGTTTGAGACCGCCGAAGGAAAGTGCGAGAACGAAGTTAACGGGTCGGCACTCCTCTCAATCCTCGTGGATGCAGAAGGACGCCTCCGCAACCCAACGTTTCTTCAGCCGATCGGCAATGAAATGGATCGCTGGGCGCTTCAAATTGCGTCCCAGGATCGCTTTACTCCAGGCACTTACAACGGAGTTCCGGTGGTTTTTGCCCAGTCTCTGAGAATCAGTTTTCATGTTTGCGCAGAGAAGAATCACGAAACTGGGCGGCTAATGCAACCGAACCAAATGACAGCCCAACCAGTGCAGGACTTGGGTGGCTTGTCGGATACCCCCGAGGAGGCCTTTCTAGAACCGAGCGACCTCAACTCTATCGGAGATTCCATAAAGGCCCCCATTCTTGTTCAGTCTGCTGCGGCAGAGTTCACCGATGAAGCCCGCAGAGGGAAACACGGAGGCGTCTGCATCGTCTCTTTTGTTGTAGACAGAGATGGGAAGCCCCAGGATGTTCGAATAGTGGAGAAGCTCGGCTACGGCCTGGATCAGAAAGCCATTGAGGCGGTCAAACGATATCAATTCAAGCCTGCAATAAAGGACGGTCGGCCCATACCCGTGACGCTCACAACTGAAGTAGAGTTCCGGATCTACCGCTAAGACCGTCGATTGAATTGAAATGGCGGTCGGCGGTCGCTCCGTTTCGCGCGGTGGTTCTGAGCTTGCATGCAGGTCTGCCTATGCGCCCTCCTCGGCCCGTCCTCGCCACTCTCGCAGCGGAGCGCGCAACATCCGCCACCCAACAACCCCTGGCACTCACGCAAATTTTTCGTTAATATAGAGACTTCAGCATAGTCCCAGGCGCGGCCGGGCCTGCTCCGATCGTCCTCACCATGCAAGACAGGGCGCTTCCTCCGACGGAATCGCAGTGCATATGTGTCTTCCGTGCAAGGAGTTGCATTCGGCGCCACACAACATCATCGGGAAGGTTGCCATGGAAACTTCAGACACTTCGGATTGTCGTCTCCGCATTCCTCAACCACAGGGCCTCTATCATCCCGTGAACGAGCACGACGCCTGCGGAATGGGCTTGGTCGCGAGCATTCGCGGCGAAAAAAGCCACGCCATCATCCGCAAGGGCCTCGAAGTGCTCATCAATCTCACCCATCGCGGCGCGGCAGGCTGCGACCCTGAGACCGGCGACGGCGCGGGCATCCTCATTCAGATTCCTCACGTCTTTTTTGCGCGCGAGTGCGGCGAACTAGGCATGAGGCTGCCCGAGCCGGGCGCCTACGGCGTGGCCATGTGCTTCCTGCCCGTCGACAAGCACAGCCGCCTGCAGTGCGAGGGCGTCATTGAACGCATCGCCAAAGAAGAAGGGTTGACCGTGCTCGGCTGGCGCGACACGCCTGTCAACGGCATCGCCATCGGCCGCGAAGCGCGCGCCTCCCAGCCTTACATCGAGCAGTTATTTCTCGCCAAGCCCGCGCATATGAAAGCCGACGACGACGTCTTCGAGCGCCTGCTCTACCGCGTTCGCCGCCGCACTGAAAACGAGATGGCCGCCTCCGACATCGAGGACAAGGAGATGTTTTACATCCCCTCGCTCTCCTGCCGCACCATCGTCTACAAGGGCTTGATGCTTGCGCCGCAGATCGAGAAGTTCTACTTTGAACTGGCCAACCCGCTCGTCACCAGCGCGCTCTGCCTAATTCACCAGCGCTTTTCTACGAATACATTTCCCAGTTGGAAGCTGGCCCACCCTTACCGCTACGTAGCGCACAACGGCGAGATCAACACTATTCGCGGCAACATCAGTTGGATGAACGCGCGCCAGTCTGTGCTTGAGACCCCGCTCTACGACGGCAAAATCGACGAACTCTACCCGGTCATTATGCCCGAGGGCAGCGACTCCGCCTCCTTCGACAACGCCGTTGAGTTTCTCTTCCAGTCGGGCCGTTCCCTGCCCCATGTGCTGGCTATGCTGATCCCCGAGGCCTGGTCGGGCAACCCCGACATGGACGAAGACAAGCGCGCCTTCTATGAGTACCACGCCTCTCTCATGGAGCCCTGGGATGGCCCCGCAGCGATGGCCTTCACCGATGGCCGCGTCATCGGCGCGACGCTCGACCGCAATGGGCTGCGCCCCGGCCGCTATGTCGTCACCAAAGATGACTTAGTCGTGCTGGCCTCAGAGGCAGGCGTCCTCGACATTCCGGCAAAAGACATTCGCAAAAAGGGCCGCCTGCAGCCCGGTCGCATGTTCCTCGTCGACACGGTGCAAAAGCGCATCATCTCCGACAGTGAGATCAAAAAGCAGTTGGCCTGCCGCCAGCCTTATGCGACGTGGCTCAAAGAGCAGCAGGTTTCGCTCGATGAACTGCCCGAGCCCCCAGCGCGCAACGTAACGGCAAAGGTCGAGCCTCTGCTTCGCCGCCAGCGCGCCTACGGCTACAGCGAAGAAGACCTGAGAATTCTGTTGGGGCCGATGGGCTCGTCAGCAGCGGAACCGGTCGGCTCAATGGGCACGGACGTGCCGCTGGCTTGTCTGTCCGATCGTCCGCAATCGCTCTTCAGTTACTTCAAGCAACTCTTCGCACAGGTCACCAATCCGCCGATCGATCCCATCCGCGAAGAGCTGGTGATGTCGCTGATCAGCTACATCGGTACCGAGCGCAACATCCTCGATGAAGCACCCGAAAACTGCCACACGCTCAAGCTGCCGCATCCGATCCTGACGAATCGCGATCTCGAAAAGCTGCGCCGCGTCTCTTCGGGCGACCTGCTCGCGACCACGCTGCCTGCGCTCTTCCGCGCCGCCGATGGCGAACGTGGCCTGAAGCACTCGCTCGACGATCTCAGCAATCGCGCCGCGCACGCCGTCGATTCCGGCTACACGCTGCTGATCCTCTCTGACCGCGGCGTCGATGCGACCTATGCGCCGATTCCCAGTCTGCTTGCCATGGCCGCCGTGCACAATCGCCTGGTAAAAGACAAAACCCGCACGCAGGTTGCGCTGATCATCGAGAGCGGCGAACCGCGCGAGGTGATGCACTTTGCCCTGCTGATCGGTTACGGCGCAAGCGCCATCAATCCCTATCTGGCCTTTGAGACATTGCACGATCTCAAGCGCCTGGGCCTGCTGCCCGAAAAGGTTACCGGGGCCCATGCGGAGAAGAACTTCATCAAGGCCATCAACAAAGGCCTGCTCAAGACCTTTTCGAAGATGGGCATCAGCACGCTGCAAAGCTATCGCGGCGCGCAGGTGTTTGAAGCCGTGGGCCTCAACAAATCGCTGGTGGATGCCTACTTCTCCGGTACCGCTTCGCGCATCGAGGGCGTCGGCCTCGACGTACTGGCTCGCGAGGCGCAGATGAAACATGCCTTCGCCTTCCAGCCGCTCACTGAATCTGAAACCGAGCTGGTTGTCGGCGGCCACTACCAATTCCGTCAGGGCGGCGAATATCACCTGCTTAACCCCGAGACCATCGCCAAGCTGCAACACGCCGTGCGGCAGAATAATCCCAAGACCTTTCAGGAGTACACCGATCTCCTTGACGATCAGAACCGCCATCTCTGCACACTGCGCGGTCTGCTTCAGCTCAAGTATGCTGACGAAGCCATTCCACTCGAAGAAGTGGAAGCGGCCAAGGAGATTGTCAAGCGCTTCACCACCGGCGCAATGAGTTATGGCTCGATCAGCAAAGAGGCGCACGAGACTCTTGCGATCGCAATGAACCGGCTCGGGGGCATGTCCAACACCGGCGAGGGCGGCGAAGAGGAAGAGCGCTTCAAGCGCGACCCCAACGGCGACTCACGCCGTTCGGCCGTCAAGCAGGTAGCCAGCGGCCGTTTCGGCGTAACCACAAATTATCTAGTCAACGCCGACGAGTTGCAGATCAAGATGGCGCAGGGCGCAAAGCCCGGCGAGGGCGGCCAACTGCCCGGCCACAAGGTCGATGAGATCATCGCCAGGACCCGCCACTCGATCCCCGGCGTGGGCCTCATCTCGCCTCCGCCCCATCACGACATTTATTCCATCGAAGATCTGGCGCAGTTGATCTACGACTTGAAAAACGTCAATCCCCAGGCCCGCATCGCTGTAAAGCTAGTCTCGGAGGTCGGCGTCGGAACCGTCGCGGCCGGCGTCTCGAAGGCTCACGCCGACGTCGTGCTCATCTCCGGCGACAACGGCGGCACCGGCGCTTCGCCGCTCAGTTCCATCAAGCACGCGGGGCTGCCCTGGGAGCTCGGTCTTGCCGAGACGCAACAAGTTTTGCTGCTCAACGATCTGCGCGGCCGCATTAAAGTCCAAACGGACGGCAAGCTCCAGACCGGCCGCGATGTCGTCATTGCCGCGCTCCTCGGCGCAGAAGAGTTCGGCTTTGCCACCATGCCGCTGATCACCATGGGCTGCATCATGATGCGCAAGTGCCATCTAAACACGTGCTCAGTCGGCATCGCGACCCAAGATCCGGTTCTGCGCGCGCGCTTCCAGGGACAGCCCGAGCACGTTGTCAACTTCTTCTTTTTTATCGCCGAACAAGTCCGTCAGCACATGGCCAAGCTCGGCTTCCGCACCGTCGACGAGATGGTGGGCCGTGTCGACAAAATCGACGCCGCCATCGCAGATGCCCACTGGAAGGCCAAAGGCATCGATCTCTCGTCGATTCTCTACGAGCCTGAGCTGCCTTCGCGCGTCGCGCGTCGCAAAATTCAAGCGCAAGACCACGGCCTCGATAAGGCCCTCGATCACAAACTGATCGAAACGGCCGCTCCGGCCCTCGAATCCAAAACTCCCGTGAACGCTAGCTTTGCCATCCGCAATGTGCACCGCACCGTGGGCGCGATGCTGGGCGGCGAAATTGCCCGGCGTTATGGATCAGCCGGATTGCCTGAGGGCTCGATCCACTTCAAATTCACCGGCTCGGCAGGCCAGAGCTTCGGCGCATTTGTTCCCAATGGCGTCACGCTTGAGCTCGAAGGGGATTCCAACGATTACATGGGCAAGGGCCTCTCCGGCGGACGACTAATCGCCTATCCGCCCAAGACTTCAAGCTTCCTGCCGGAAGAGAGCATTCTGGTCGGCAATGTCGTCCTTTATGGCGCAACCAGCGGCGAGGTCTTTCTCAACGGTATTGCCGGCGAGCGCTTCGCAGTTCGCAACTCAGGCGCAATCGCGGTGGTCGAGGGCGTAGGCGACCACGGCTGCGAATACATGACCAACGGCACCGTTGTCGTGATCGGAAAGACCGGTCGCAACTTCGCTGCCGGCATGAGCGGCGGACGCGCCTTTGTCTACGACGACCGTGGCGACTTCGCTGCGCGCCGCTGCAACAAGACCAGCGTAGATCTTGAGCCTCTCGTGCTCGATGCCGACATCGCTGAGGTCCGCGATCTGCTCGCACGCCATCGTGACCTGACCGGCAGCCCCCGCGCCGCCTGGATTCTCGAAAACTGGGCCGACGCGCAGCCGCGATTCATCAAGGTCTTCCCGCACGAGTACAAGCGCGTCCTCGGCATTCCCCGCGTAGAAGAGGTCTATTCTCCTGAAACAAAATCGTCGCCTCTGGTGACGGCTACCGCAGAGGTGCAGCATGGGTAAGGTTACAGGATTTCTGGAAATTGAGCGCGAACAACCCACCCGCCGCAAGGTCGAGGACCGGGTCAAGGACTGGTTCGAGATCTACGAGCCCTTTCCCGAGGAGAAGCAGCGCGAACAGGGTGCGCGTTGCATGGACTGCGGCGTGCCCTTCTGCCACACCGGCTGTCCGGTCAATAACCTCATCCCCGACTGGAACGATTTGGCTTACAACGGCCGCTGGGAAGCCGCGATTCGCCGTCTCCACTCGACCAACAACTTTCCCGAGTTCACCGGCCGCATCTGCCCTGCACCCTGCGAGGCTGCCTGTGTTTTGGGCATCAGCGAGCCGCCCGTCTCCATCAAGCTCATGGAGCGCAGCATCGTCGATCGCGGCTGGGACGAGGGCTGGATCCATCCCGAGCCGCCTGAGCAGAATACCGGCAAGCGAGTAGCCGTCGTCGGCAGCGGGCCCGCTGGATTAGCGGCGGCACAGCAGTTGCGCCGCGCCGGCCACTCAGTGACCGTCTATGAAAAGGCCGATCGTATCGGCGGACTTTTGCGTTACGGTATTCCAAACTTCAAGCTTGAGAAGCACGTCGTTGATCGCCGCGTTCAGCAGATGCGCGCCGAGGGTGTCACCTTTGTGACTAACGCGCATGTGGGAGTCAATGTGCCCGTCGAAGCGCTCACAGAACACTACGACGCCATCCTGCTCTGCGGCGGCTCCGAACAGCCGCGCGACCTCAAAATTCCCGGCCGTGAGCTCAAGGGCATTCACTTCGCAATGGAGTTCTTGCCGCAGCAGAATCACCGCTGCGAAGGCGATCAGGTCGATCCCTCGCTGGCCATCCTCGCCGAGGGCAAGCGCGTGGTCATCATCGGCGGCGGCGATACTGGAGCTGATTGCCTGGGCACCAGCCTGCGCCAGAGTCCTCTGAGCGTTCACCAGTTCGAGATCATGCCCAAGCCGCCCGAAAAGCGTGCCGCATCCACTCCCTGGCCACTCTGGCCCCTCCAGTTGCGCACCGAGAGCGCCCACGAAGAGGGTGGTATCCGCGATTGGAGCATCAACAGCATCCAATTCACCGGCGACGAAAACGGTAACGTCAAGCAGTTGCACGCCGTCCGCGTTGGCGCTCCGCCAAAGTTTGAACCCATCCCCGGCAGCGAGTTCACCCTCGACGTCGATCTGGTTCTGTTGGCGATGGGCTTCCTCGGACCGGTCCGCAACGGAATGCTGGAGCAATTCGGCGTAGCTCTCGACAATCGCGGCAACGTAGCCACCAACGGCGACTACCAAACCTCGGTCGAGAATATCTTTGCCGCCGGCGACATGCGTCGCGGACAATCGCTAGTAGTCTGGGCCATCAGCGAAGGCCGCAAAGCCGCCGCGGCCGTCGACCGCTACCTCGCCACCGTAACCGAGCCGGCATCTCAACACCATCACGCGCTGGCATAGACACTTCAGACAGTAAAGGGCCGGGACTCTTGCCAAAGTCCCGGCCCTTTTTGGCCGTTACAGCCCCACTCCGAATGCGAGTTGGCCGCACCGCAGGTGCTTACTTGTCTGTCAGCGCTTCCACACCTGGCAGTTTCTTCCCTTCCAAAAACTCCAGCGAAGCCCCGCCACCGGTCGAGATGTGCGTGACCTGATCTGCATAGCCGGCCTTGTTGATCGCCGAGACCGAGTCGCCGCCACCGATGATGGAGATTGCCGCGCGGTTGGCTGCGACAGCCTTGGCGATTGCGTTCGTCCCCACTGCAAAGCGCGGAAACTCGAAAACGCCTGCCGGACCGTTCCAGACAATCGTCCGCGCCGTCGAGACCACGTCTTCAATTGCCGCAATCGACTTCGGCCCGATGTCCAGTCCTTGCCAGTCAGCCGGAAAGTTCACCGAGCAATCCCACGGCTGGGTCTTGGCATCCGCGGCGAAACTATCCGCCAGGATGTTATCGACGGGCAGCAGCAACTTGACGCCTTTGGCTTTGGCTTTGTCGAGTGCGGCCTTGGCCATATCGATCTTGTCCTCTTCGACGAGGCTCTTGCCGGTCGTAACGCCCAGTGCCCGCTGGAAGGTATACGCCATGCCGCCGACGATCACCAGCGTATCGACCTTGTCGAGCAAGTTGTCGATCACGTCGATCTTTCCGGAAATCTTGGATCCGCCGATGATGGCCACGAATGGCTTTTCCGGCGCTTCCAGAGCCTTGCCGAGATAGGTGATTTCTTTTTCCATTAGCAGGCCGGCCACCGCAGGCTTCAGGAAGTGCGTGATTCCCTCGGTCGAGGCGTGGGCGCGATGCGCCGAGCCGAAGGCGTCGTTGACATACACGTCCGCGAGCGAGGCAAGCGCCTTTGAGAAGGTCGGATCGTTGGCCTCTTCCTCGGCGTGGTAACGCAGGTTTTCGAGCAGCAGCACCTGGCCGGACTCAAGCTGGCGCGCCATTTCGCTTGCAACTTCGCCGATGCAATCCGGCGCAAAGGCCACGTTCACGCTCTCGCCCAACTCTTTGTCGAGCAGTGCGCGCAGCCGTGCAACCACCGGGCGCAGCGAGTACTTCGGATTTACTTTACCTTTGGGCCTGCCCAGGTGCGAAGCCAGGATCACCTTGGCTTTGCGCTGCAGGGCATACATGATTGTCGGCAAAGTTGCCACAATGCGTGTGTCGTCGGTGATGGTCGAACCGTCTTCGGTCAGCGGCACGTTGAAATCGACGCGGATAAACAACCTTTTGTTCGCCAGTTCGATATCTCGAATTGAGAGCTTGGGCATGTGACTTGGCCTTCCTTGAATTCTGGGTTACTCGTCTGTGGACTCGTCTTCTTCGCAGCAGCAATCATCATCCTCGCAGCCACAACAGCCGGGGATGACGGCTTCCATCTCAATTTCAACACACCATTTTGGATTGAGCAGGGCGGCGACAACCATCGTGCTCGCTGGACGGATCGTGCCAAAGAACTCGCCATGAACGCGGCCCACGGCCTCCCAATCCTCGGCATGAGCCAGGAACATACGCGTCCGAACAACATCCTCGAACTCAGCGCCAGCCTCGGCAAGCGCTGCGGCGGCCAGTTCGAAAACACGGCGAGTCTGCCCGGTAACATCCAGATCGTCGGCGCCGGCAGGCCCGGTTCCAGAGAGATGAACGACATTGCCCACACGCACGGCGCGTGAGAAGCCGATGATAGGCTCGTATGGAGAAGTGCCAGGAATGTTTTTGCGCATAATTCTCTTGAGCGACTACAGATGAGGGGCCATGAATCGGAGAACTGATCCCTGACCCCTGACCCCTGATCTCTGTCGTCTACAGCCCCTTCTTGACTAGGAAGCCGACAAGGTCGACCACGCGGTTAGAGTAGCCCCACTCGTTGTCATACCAGCTCAGTACCTTGACACTGTTTCCAACCACCTTGGTCAGCGGCGCATCGACGATGGAACTCAGCGGGTTGCCCTTGAAGTCGGAGCTGACAAGCAGGTTGGTGTCGTAGCCGAGAATCCCCTTCAGTTCGCCATCGGCGGCTTTCTTGAAGGCGGCGTTCAGTGCTTCAACTGTGGTCGGCTTCTCGCTGATGAAAGTCAGGTCGACGATCGAGACGTTCGGTGTGGGGACGCGGATGGCAAAGCCGTCCAGCTTGCCGGCGGTCTCGGGAATGACCAGCTTCAGGGCCTTGGCGGCGCCGGTCGAGCTGGGAATCATGCTTAGGGCAGCAGCGCGTGCGCGGCGCAGGTCCTTGTGCGGGAAGTCAAGAATGACCTGGTCGTTGGTGTAGCTATGAATGGTAGTCATGATGCCGGAAACGAGGCCGCAATTTTCCAGGATGACCTTGACCACTGGGGCCAGGCAATTGGTGGTGCAGCTGGCGTTGGAGATGATGTTGTGCTTGGCCGCATCGTACTTGTCCTGGTTCACGCCCAGCACCATGGTGATGTCTTCGTTCGATGCCGGAGCCGAGATGATGACCTTCTTCACGGTCGTGCCCAGATGAGCCTTGGCTTTGGCTCCGTCGGTGAAGTGGCCGGTGGATTCGATGACGATCTGTGCGCCAACCGAAGCCCAGTCCAGCTTTGCAGGATCGCGCTCGCTGAAGACCTTGATCTTCTTGCCATCGACGGTGATCGAGTCTTCGCCGGCGGAAATCTCGTTCTTCAAGTTGCCCAGAATCGAATCGTACTTGAGCAGGTGAGCCAGAATCGCCGGACTGGTCAAGTCATTGACGGCAACGAAATCGATTTCCGGATTGCCGAGCGCGGCGCGCAAAACATTGCGGCCAATGCGGCCGAAGCCGTTGATACCAACCTTTACTGCCATGTGTGAATTCTCCTTGAGTTGCGATGAAACTGTTGTTTTAAGCGTGTTCTGGCTTGTTTCTGACAGGCGGCACTAGCAAAACCAGGAAGAACATATTCTTGAATCGTTGCATTCAAGTCGACGCGACCAACAGTGAGCGGCGAACCTCTTTGAAACGAGTCAAGCTACAGATTCATGGTTTTGCTCCGTAAGCCGCCAAGCGGGCACTTCCACCAAACTCTTGATGGTAGCATTTGAAGCCAACGGAGACGAAATCAAAACGTGTTCGTCCCCGTTTTGTGCGGAACCTCTCGCATCCATAGTGTGCCGTTCCCGATATAGGATCGTATGTGACGGCGTGCACACAATTTGCAGCGCCCTCGGCAAGTATGGTATTCCGGTATCATCTCGAACGATGTTGAAGGCGGCATGAGAAGACGCTCCAGACACACCCCTAATACCTCCGAATCCACAGGCAAAATCGGCCAGGAACTCCCATCGAATCAATTGGCTCCGCTCGTGCCGAGCTATCCGGGCATGCTGGTGGCGCAGCCCCAGCCGCCGCAGCGGCCCCAGGAAGCCCGCCGCCAACCGGTCGTGCAGCGGCCGGCAGACCCGGCACCAACTCCGCGCCCGCCAACCCAAGATCGCCCTCAGCGTTCCGATCAACCTGCCAGGCGGGAAAAGCCCGCGAAGCAGGAATGGGATGAGCAGGCCGGCTCCGAGCGGTATGAGTTGGAAACCCAGCCGGAGATGCCCTCGGCGGCCCCGCCAGAGCCCGAGGCTGCGGAGCGTACGCTGCAAGGCCCCAAGGGCTTTGTCGTGCTCGCCATCGGTCTTCCCGGCTCCGGCAAGACTACATGGTTTCGCCGCCGCGGCGTGACGCCGCTCTCAAGCGACCTTTTGCGCAACATCCTTTTCGACGATGTCGAGGAGCAGCGGTACCAGGGCCTGGTCTTCTCCACCTTGCGATCGCTGTTGCGCGCCCGTCTCATCGCTCGTATGCCCTTGAACTACGTCGACGCAACCAACCTCTCCATCCACGAGCGCCGCCAATGGATCAAGATGGCCAAGAGCTTCGGCTACGAGGTGCAAGCGGTCTTTTTCGATGTGCCGCTCGATGTCTGCCTTGAACGCAACGCAAAGCGCGACCGCTCGGTCAGCGAAGACGTCATGCGCAAGATGGCTGAAAAGCTAAAGCCGCCGGTCTTCGAGGAAGGCTTCGCCAAGATCACGGTGGTGCGGGTAAAGAATGCGAGCTAGGGATAATACTGTTCACTTAATGAAATTTGTGGCATTCTGTATTAGGTAAGTACAGGAGGCTACAGGTGGCGCGTACGGTTGCGGAACTCCCTCCGGGTGCCCGGATCACGGACTACATCAGTCT
>JBEKCA010000070.1:0-26306 GCA_050015115.1 Occallatibacter sp. | reverse complement strand
GGTCCGAAACTAAAGCTATAACCCTTCAACAAAGGCTCATCGGGAATTTTGTGATAAAGATTAGTAATTGCCTCATCGACATATAAATCACCGATACTCATCCCTAGGAGTTCCCTTGCCTTGCTCTCCTGCTCGGCAGTCAGTTTTTCGACCGTGATGCTGCGGAGGTGATAGACCGCCCCTGGAATCACTCGCAGGTGATAAGAGACTAGAGCATGGTCACGATCCAAAACAGGGTCGTTCTCGATTTCAACATCGGCGTACCCATGGTGCTGGTAGAACGCGAATAGCTCACTCGCCAACCCAGCTAGAGGGTCGCGTCCCGGTATGTCCCCCTGCTTCAGATTGAAAAAGCGCGAAAGATCTCTGCCCGCTAGCAATGGACCACCGTCCGCGGTTAGCGACGAAACATGATACTGAGGACCGGCGATTACCGTTACCGCGAGACCCACCTGAAAATGGTCGCCCTCTCTGAAAGGCTGAAGACGGACGATTTGAGCTTGTCCATCGAGGTAGCCGTATTGGCGAAGAACCTCCTTGATGCGGGAACGCGTGATCCATTCTCCGAAGGCGCTGTATGGCTTACCCTCGCCCCAGAGGACTTGAGAGTGAATTAACGAGGTAAGGTCATCAGGTTGAACCTTCAGAGTAACCTTGCTCAGTAAGATCTCAGGTCTAATAATGCTGAATTGAATGGAGGGTTCCGGTGCTTCCGGATCGCGGGCTGATCCAAAATATGACGGCTCTTGACTGTAGATGTCCGCAGTGATTCCGTTCTCCTTCACTAGCGCTCGAAGGGCATCTCGCATCCTGTCTATAGATGCCTCGGTAGTGGGAATCTGATCACCCAAACCGGGAATGCGCTTCTTTAGCAAAGTTCGCAAATCCCCGTCGCTCCACCAGACGAAATTGCCGAAACTATATGGAAGACGGGCGGGATAGCTCGACACCGGCTTGGCGGTCTGAGCATTGCAGATGGCCGCGATCCCTAAAACCAATCCAAGCAATGTGAAAGTGGCTGAACGGCGAAAAAAACTCGATCTAGATCTCATGAAGGCTTGGCCTCACACGAATGGTACCGCCCGGTGCCCGAAACTTGCGACCTCTTTGTTTCAAAGCTGGGGATCCTTCATGTGGATCAATAATAGAAAGATGGCAGACCAACTAGTTTCCATTGCCGAAATCCGAGCGGCAGCCGCCCGCATTGCCGGAGTTGCCGTCAAAACCCCGCTAGTGCAGGCAGTCTTCCCTGGCATCTCCGGCTACGGAACCGGCAAGCAAATCTGGCTCAAGGCTGAAAACCTCCAGCCCATCGGCGCGTTCAAGATTCGCGGCGCGGCCAACAAGATTTTGCAACTCAGCCCCGAAGAGATCGCCCGCGGAGTTACCACCTATTCGTCTGGCAATCACGCACAGGGTGTGGCCTACGCCGCCCGCGAGGTCGGCGCCAAGGCCGTCATCGTGATGCCCTCGAATGCGCCAGCCGTTAAGCGTGCGGCTACATTGGCTCTTGGTGCTGAGGTCGTAGACGTTGGCGGGGCATCGAGTGAGCGGCTCGCCGTCGCCGAGCAACTGGTCCGCGAACACGGCTATGTCGTCATTCCGCCTTACGACGACGAGCAGATCATCGCAGGGCAGGGAAGTTGCGGCCTGGAGATCGTCGAAGCTCTGCCCGGCGTGGACCTGGTGCTGACGCCGGTCTCCGGCGGCGGACTTCTCAGCGGCGTCGCCGCGGCCATCAAGCAACTCAACCCCAACGCAAAGGTCTTCGGCGTCGAACCGGAACTGGCTGGAGATGCATCAGAGAGCTTTCGTGCCGGCGTGATTGCCACTTGGCCAGCCGAACTGGTCAGCCGGACGATTGCCGACGGCCTGCGCACACAGAGCGTCGGCGTGCGCAACTTCGCCCACATTCAGGCCTTTGTGGACGGCATCATTACTGTGACTGAAGCCGAGATTCGCGCCGCCATGCGAGCAATTGTGGCCGCTGCGCGCCTGGTTTCCGAGCCCAGCGGAGCCGTGGCCACAGCCGCACTGCTCTTCCACGCGGCCGAGTTGCCGAGCTATCAAAAAGCGGTAGCCGTGGTCAGCGGCGGCAATGTCGCGCCCCAGATGATGGCCGATGTGCTGGCCGAAGCAGGATAAAAGCTTGCCGCCGCAGGTGGCGTTGCTGAACTATGATTTTCAGTGTGATGATTCCCCGCGTTCTCGCCTCCCGCACCCTCGCCTTTGCCCTTGCTCTATTTTGCGCCGCGCTGCCCGCGCTCGCCGACAAGAAGCCTCAGCAACAGGAAAAGCCCATGGCCGGGCCGCGCGCCACAGTCCTGCGCGTGACTTGGCTCTACGTCTCGCCCGACACCAGTTCGCAAAAAGTGGACCGCGTGCAGATCGGCCGCGAGATGGTGATGGCCGAGCGCAGCGGCCCCTGGATGCGCGTTTACGCCAATACCGACATTGCGGAGGCGGTCTCGAAGGATGCCCCCCTGATTGGAAGTAACGAAGCGCCACCGCCCATCTCCGGCTGGCTAGAGGCGCGCGGAGTTGTCGTCGAGACTACTCCAAACGGCGACCAGATCCTGATGGGCGAAGCGGCCAACCAGGAGTCTCTCGCCTCAGACCCCCGGGGCCCCATCAACGCCGCGCAGAGCGCACGGCTGCTTTATCGCCGGTTGACCGAGATGTTTCCCAATTCGCCGCTTGTCCCTGAGGCCACATGGCGCGCGGCAGACATCTTATGGCAGTTGCAGAAGGCAGATGCCTCTTCGCGCCCCTCGTCCAAAGAGCGCGACCCTTATATGCGCGACCAGATGGACGAGGACGAGCTGAAGAAGGTCATCAAGCTTTATCCTCACACCCGCGAGGCCGATCTAGCGGCCTTTGAACTGATCGACAACAAGCTCTGCGGCGATTGGCAAGGCTCGCCCAAGTGCCCTGAGAAAGAGTCCGAGATCTACGAGAAGTACGCCACAGAATTTCCAGACGGGCCCAGAACGGCGCAGGCTCTTTATCAGGCGGTTTACCGGCAGGCTGTGCTCACGGACATGTACGCCGCCGATGGAAGCGACAACAAGAGCAGCGCGGCACACAACAACGCCCGTCAGTTGGCTGCACGGTTAAAAGAGAAGTTTCCACAGTCGGATTTCACAGTCCGGGCCGCGGCCCTCGTGTTCAAATTGGATGAGGGTATCCCTGTCTACGGCATCGACCGGCAGTGACGGAGCCCTGGAGGCTTCTTGAATCCTTATATTCAGTCTGTTTTATTGGGCATTGTGGAAGGCTTGACCGAGTTTCTGCCGGTCAGCTCGACGGCGCACCTGCGCATTACCGAAGCATTGATGAAGATTCCGCTGGATGACGCTTACTGGAAGATGTACACGATTGTGATCCAGTTGGGAGCCATCCTGGCACTGGTGCTGCTCTTCCTTAGCCGGATTCTGGACTTTATACGCAGCTTTCCCAAGGGCGAAGGCGGCGACCGCAACTGGCTCAATCATCCCATCTCGCTGACGCTGATTGCCTTTGCCTTTACCTCGGCTCCAGCGCTTCTGTTGCACAAGTGGAGCGAGAAGAACCTCGGCAGCATCAACGTAATCGCGCTGGCGCTGCTGATCGGCGGCATCGTGATGTGGATCATCGACGTCCGTAGCAACCGCTACGAGGCCACCACCACACACGTTGAAGAGATGACTCTGCCGCAGGCCATCTGGATCGGCCTCTGCCAGACGCTCTCGGCGATCTTCCCTGGCACTTCGCGCTCAATGTCGACCATAGCAGCCGGGCAGATGGTGGGTCTCGACCGTCCCGCGGCCCTCGAGTTCAGCTTTTTGCTTTCGATTCCCACCATGGTCGCCGCCACCTGCTGGGACCTGAAAAAAGAGGTCTTTCCCAGCCATGGCGTGGCAGCACATGTGGTAATGAGCACCGACAACTGGATCGTGCTGCTCATCGGCACCGGGGTCTCGTTCATCGTGGCCCTGGGTGTGGTCGAGTGGTTCCTGCACTGGGTGCGCAAGCACGGGTTTACGATGTTTGCGATCTACCGCATCCTGCTGGGCGGGGCGCTGTTGATCTGGGGAGCGAAATTCATCGGGTGAGGAACGGGATTACTCAGGAGGCCGAACGCGATGCGAAAGTTCTTCAAGCATTGGCAGATTTATCGGAGTAGAGGGAACTATTTGTGGGGTTCGATGCTTGGCCTCGCATCCTGCTGGATATCGCTGAACATGCTCCGCGAGAGTTTCCCGAAAAGTGCTGCAGGGGTTTCCCTGTTTATCTCGACAAACTGGACAGTTACCCTTTCAGCTGCTCTGGGCGCCATGCTGTGGGCTGTCGCAACCTGGCAGCGTCTTTTCCAGATCGCACTCTCAAACTGGGCAGCTACTTTCAGCACGATTTACCTGGCAGGCATTTGGGGATACCTCCTCCGCTATCGGATCGGCCTGCCTCTCGCCTTGGGTCTGTTTCTTGTCGCACCACTGCCATTGGCAGTTCTGAAAGATGGCGTGGAGAGACGCAAGGTGTCGTCGGAGGATCCTCAAGTTTCTCTGATGGAATAGACACAGTGATAGTTGCCTTTTTTCCTAATCCTAGCTAAGATAAATTAGCACAAAGGGGGAAGCTATGATCTCATCTACCATCTTCGAGGCAAAAACCAACCTCTCGAGCCTCCTCAAGCAGGCCCAGAAGGGCGAGGTCGTGGTCATCACTTCCGGCCGAGGGAAGACGCCGGTGGCGCGGCTCGAGGCGATACGCCCTCAGATCAAAAAGCGTCTGGGGCTTCGTGAAACACCCGGCTTCATGCTCCCCGATTCCTTCTTCGAGCCATTGCCCGACGACGAACTCGATCTCTGGGACGGGGGCGGCGAGTGAAGCTGCTGCTGGACACCTGCACTCTGATTTGGACGGTCTATTCACCGACCCAACTCAGCAAGCGATCACGGCAGTGCATCGCGGACAGTTCTAACACCGTCTTCGTCTCTGCCGCATCCGCCTGGGAAATCGCTACCAAGGTACGGCGCGGCAGATTGCCCACAGCGCTTGAGTTGGAGCGGAATTTTCTCGAAGACATGGATGAAGCCGGCTATTCCTTGCTCTCCATTGACGTGGCCTCAGCTCTTCGCGCCGGCAGGCTCACCGCAGACCATCGCGACCCCTTCGACCGCATCATTGCCGCCCAGGCCCTCGGTTTGGATATTCCCGTTATCAGCCCCGATGCCCAATTTGACCAATTCGGCGTCAGGCGTATCTGGGACTGAGTCTATTGATCTTGAAAATGTTCTCGGGTCCCGGGGGTCCACACCAAGGTTCCTCCTGCCGTCTTTTGCCCAAATTTCGCCTTTTGTGCAGAGATAATAGAGGCTGCTCTGGGAGTCTTCGCCCGCCCATCAGCTCGCTCGCGGCAAAGTCCGGAGCGGCTACAGCGAAACCACGATTGATGCATTTCAAGTCGTGATCTTGCTTTGAGGAGGCGGAGCGCCCAGCCTATGAAACCCATTCGCATTGTTCTCGCGCCGACGCGCAGCCGCCCATTCAATATACTTTTGGGCCTGATGCTCGTGCTGGTCGCGCTGCTCGGCTTCTTTGCCCTCGCCACCTATCACCCGACCGATCCCTCTTGGAATACCGCCTCCGGCGCGGTTGGAGCCCATGCCGTCCGCAACTGGGTCGGCCTCTTCGGCGCGTGGCTCGGCGACTTGCTGCTGCAGACTCTTGGGCTTACAGCTTTCTTTCTGCCCTTGTGGCTGGGCGGACTCGGTTGGACCTGGATGCGTTCGCGGCCCGGTGGCGCGGCCTGGCTGCGCTGGATGGGAACCGTACTTGCGCTTGCCTTCCTTCCCGCCTGCTTTGGCCTGTTGCCATGGAACTGGCATTGGCTTCATGCGGTGCCCGTGGAGGGTCTGGTGGGCAAGCTGATGGCTGGCCTGCTGGTCACTTATCTGAACATTCAGGGCGCATGGCTCGTCGCCGGAGTGCTGGCCGGCGCTGGGCTCTGGTTTGCCTCATCTGTCAGCTTCTGGGCCATCAAAGAAGGAGTTGGAGACCGCTGGCTACAGGCGCTCAACCTGCATGACCGCTGGCGCAACTGGCGCGAAGAGCGCCGTGAACGCAAGGAAGAGCGGCTCGCCGAGCGCGAAGCTCAGCGTATGGAAGAGAGCCGGCAGCAACCAGGCCCGCAGCTCGTGTCTCCGCGACTCATTCCCGATCCAACGCCGGAAGGTGATTTGGCAGAGTCGGCCGATGAAAGCCGTTCAGGCTTCTTTGCTCGCTTGTTCCGCCGCAAGGGCACAGCGGCAGTGGACCCACAGGATATTCCGGCCTTTCAACGCACAATTCCATCGACTGGGGACCAGAAGGCTGCTTCGCCTACGGGAACGAGCATCTGGGAGCGAGCCGCCGGTGAGGTACCGCCTGCGCCAGTCGAGCAGATCCCCGTCACGGCGATTCCGGTCGCGCCGAATGTTGTGGCAACTCCGCCCGCTCCCGCAAGGACACAGCCGATGCAGATGCAAAGTCTGGAATCGCGCTTTGCCGCAGCTAGATTTGAGCCATCCGCGCCGCAGCCCGCCGTTCAGCCGACTGCCCCATCCGCGCTACAGAGCGAAGAGATCGCCATCCACCTGCGCGCTGATTCCGAGATCCGCTCGGTTACCGTGGCCCCCAAGCATGTGAGCGGCTTCAAGCTGCCGCCCAGCACGCTGCTTCACGAGGGCGATGGGCCCCAGGCCGTCCGCGAAGACGAACTACGCGACGAGGCCCGCGTCCTCAAAGAGAAATGCGGCGAGTTCGACGTGCGCGGCGATGTTGTCCAGATCAACCCCGGTCCGATGGTGACTACGTACGAGTTCAAGCCCGAGGCGGGCGTAAAGTACTCGCGCGTCACCGGCCTTGCCGACGATCTCTGCCTCGCCATGCGCGCTGAGAGTATTTTGATCGAGCGCATGCCCGGCAAAAACACCGTCGGCATCCAGGTGCCCAACCATCGCCGCGAGACGATCAACCTGCGCGGCTGCCTTGAGTCTGAGGTCTTCAACAAGGCCAAGTCGCGGCTGACCATCGCCATGGGCAAAGACATCAACGGTCGCTTCATCACCGCCGATCTGGCCGGAATGCCGCATGTGCTGATCGCCGGTTCGACGGGATCGGGCAAGTCGGTAGCGATCAACGCCATGATTATGAGCCTGCTCTATCGCACAACGCCCTCACAGGTGCGGCTCATTCTTGTCGACCCGAAGCGCGTTGAACTGGGCATGTACGAAGGCGTACCGCATCTGTTTACGCCGATCATCACCGAGCCGAAGCTCGCGGCAAACGCCCTGCGCAACGCAGTCCGCGAGATGGAGCGCCGCCTCAAGCTGCTGGCCTCACGCAGCGTGCGCAACATCGACCAGTACAACAAACTCTTCGAGGGAGCGATGCCTTCGCTCTTCGACGACAATCCGGACGAGCAGCCGCTGCCCTGCATCGTGATCATCATCGACGAACTGGCCGACCTGATGATGCTCGACCGCGCGAATGTTGAGGAGTCAATCACCAGGCTGGCGCAGATGGCCCGCGCAGTCGGCATTCATCTCATCCTCGCCACGCAGCGCCCGAGCGTCGACGTAATCACGGGCCTCATCAAGGCCAACATCCCCACGCGCATCAGCTTCCGCCTGGCGACCAAAGTAGACTCGCGCACCATCCTCGACACCAACGGCGCAGAGGCCCTGCTGGGCCGCGGTGACATGCTCTTCCTCCCGCCCGGGACCAGCCGCCTGATGCGCCTGCACGCCCCGTATGTCAGCGAGAAAGAGACCGCCGCTGTTGTTGAATTCTGGAAGGAGCAAGGTCAGGCCGAGTACGTCGAAGGCTTCCTCGAATCGCCCAAGGATGACCGCGCCCAGGTCGACGGCTCCAATCCCGATCCCGACGAAAACGATCCGCTCTTCAACGACGCGGTGCAGTTGGTCTTCGAGTTCGGCAAGGCCTCGACCTCGCTGCTCCAGCGCCGCTTGAGAATCGGCTACGGACGCGCAGCACACTTGATCGATTTAATGGAGCGCGACGGCCTGGTAGGCGCAGCCGACGGTTCACGCCCACGTGAGCTGCTCAAAGCCCCCGGCTGGCTGCATGAGGTTTCTGCTTCATCTATTGAGTAGAGTCAGCTTGCATTGATACGCCGACGCCGAGTGCTACCAGCTACCCCAAGCGCGGCTGATGTAGTCGGCCAGCGTCATCGAGATCAGCACCAGAAACATGAAGATGCCGCTGAAGACGGTCAGCTTCGTCAGCTTGGTCGAGTACTTCACGTGCATGAAAAACAGCACTACAAGCATGGCCTTGGCGGTGGCGATGGCCAGCGCGATGATGGGGTTCCATGGGCCCAGTTCAAGGAACGACGCCCAGACCGTGAGCCCTGTGCCCACCAGCAGCGCCAGGAGAATAGCCACATAGACCGCGGGGCCGACAATGTGGTGTTCGTCGTGTTGTGTTTGCTCGTTTGGTTCGCTCATGCCGCTGTGTCCTTTGCCCGATGACGCTTACCCGCTTACGATGTCCGGAAAACATCCTTCAGGGGTTAAAGTCCGCGAATCAATTGCTTCTAGTGCGGCACGGCCGAAGCTGTGCCCTTTCAAAACTGATTCATGCAGCCATCTTTGGTCCCTATTCCCTCGTCCCTGATTCCCGTTCCCAGCTTCACTGATGCCTGCTGATCAGGTAGAGCAATGCGAAGAGGTAGATCCAGATGATGTCGACGAAGTGCCAGTAGAGGCCGAAGTTCTCGACCATCGTCACATGCCCCGAGGTATAAGCCCCGGCCCGCGCGCGGATGATCATGAATCCGAGAATGCAGATGCCGATGATCATGTGCAGCGCGTGCATGCCGGTCATGAGGAAGTAGAGCGAGAAACAGAGCTCAGTGTGGCGCGCCATGTCGGCCATGAGTGGCCTGTCGTGGTATTCCTTGTAGATCTCGGGATCGGACGCGGGATCGGTAAACGATTGCAGGCTGTAGTGGAAACCGGGAACGTGATGCTTCTCGATCTTCTCTGAGTACTCAATAGTCTTGATGCCGAGGAAGCCCAGCCCAAGGATGAAGGTCAGCGTCAGGCAAAGAACGAGCCCGCGCTTGCGCCGGGTCTCCGCGCACCAGACGCCCATCGCCATGGTGAAGCTTGAGAGAATCAGCACCGCCGTGTTGCTTGTTCCCCAGATCACACTCAACTGATGCGAGCCGGCGACAAAGGCGGGATAGTACCAGTTGCGATAGATCAGGTAGGCGGTGAAAAGGCCGCCGAAGAACATCACTTCCGTCAACAGAAAAATCCACATGGCGAAGTTCGTGGTGTCTGCCTGCTGCGCGGTTGAGTTGAAGTGGTGGCGCAGATAGGGCGGATGCTGGCCATGGGATGTGTCAGCATTGTCAGCGTTGTAGCTGATTTTGTCGTCTTTGCGGGCCATCACGGGGCTATCAGGCACTGGTCACCTCCGCTTGCTTGCCGGCCTGTTTCTGCTGGTGCTCAAGCCATTCGTAGTCGTAGGCCTCATGGTCCATTATCGGCGTCACGGGGAAATTCTCGGTCAAGGGCGGCGACTGCGTCTGCCATTCGAGCCCCGTCGCCTGCCAGGGATTGTCGCCCGCGATCTCGCCGTATTTGAGCGACCAGATCAGGTAGAGCACCGGCAGCAGATACCCGACGCCGAGGATGGTTGCTCCGGCAGTCGAGAAGACATTCAAGACCTGAAACTCGGGCGGATAAGATGCGTAACGCCGCGGCATGCCCAGCGTGCCGAGGATGAACTGCGGGAAGAAGGTAAGGTTGAATCCGACAAAGGTAATCACCGCGGCCATCTGAGAGATCTTCTCCGGGTACATGCGGCCGGTGATCTTGGGCCACCAGAAGTGGATGCCCGCTAGAAACGCCATCAACATGCCGCCGACCATGACGAAGTGGAAGTGGGCCACGATAAAGTAGGTTTCGGTCAGGTGAATATCGGTGCCCGAGGTGCCGAGGAAGACGCCGGTCATGCCGCCGATGGTGAAGAGGCCAAGGAAGCCGAAGGCATAGAGCATTGGCGTCTCAAATGTGATGGACCCCTTGTAAAGCGTGAACGACCAGTTGAAGATCTTGATCGCCGAAGGGACCGCAACCAGCATGGTGAGCAGCGAGAAGACCAGAACTGCATAGTTCGAAATGCCCATGATGAACATGTGATGGGCCCACACGAAGAATCCGAATACCGCAATGGCCACCGACGAAAAAGCAACCGCTGTGTAGCCGAAGACTCGCTTGCGACTGAAGGTGGAGATGACCTCGGAGATTACGCCCATGCCCGGCAGGATCATGATGTAGACGGCCGGATGCGAGTAGAACCAGAAGAGATGTTGAAACAGTAGTGGATCGCCGCCCTTTGTGGGATCGAAGACGCCGATGCCGATCGTACGTTCCAGTGCCACGAGCACGATGGCGATGGCTACGACGGGCGTTGCCAGCACCATAAGAATGCTCGCGGCATAATGCGACCACACAAACAAGGGCAGCCGGAACCAGGTCATACCCGGCGCGCGCATCTTGTGAATCGTGACGATGAAGTTCAACCCGGTAAAGATGGAACTGAAGCCGGCGATAAAAACCGCAAGGCCGGTGGTCAATACGTTTGTATTTACGTAGTGCGTTGAGAGCGGTGTCGTGAAGGTCCAGCCTGTGTCGACGCCGCCTGCGGCCATGGTGTAAATGGCCAGGATGCCGCCTGCCACATAGAGGTACCAGCTAAGCAGGTTAATCTTGGGTAGCGCAAGGTCCTTGGCGCCGATCATCATCGGGATCAGAAAATTGCCCAGTGTCGCCGGCACCGACGGCACCAGGAAGAAAAACACCATGATGACGCCGTGCATGGTGAAGACTTTGTTATAAGTATCGGTCGCCATCAGATCGGTTTGCGGTGTGAGCAACTCGAGGCGGATGAGACCAGCCAGCGCTCCGCCGATGAAGAAGAAGAAACTCAGCGAGATCAGATAGAGAATCGCGATACGCTTGTGGTCGCCGGTGAGCAGCCAACTCAGCAGGCCGTTCTCCCTGGTGATGAAATTGTCCTTCGGAATCCTGGCCGTCGACTGGTCGGGAAGACTGACAATGGTGTCCGTGCTCATGGCTTCACCGTTCCTTTCGAGACTGGCACTGTTGCAGTCGCCGCCTTGCCTTCATTTTCCGGCGGCAAATCTGTGGTGTTCAGCGTTTGCTGGATGCGATAGTCGGAGTTGAGATTTTTGATATATTCAACCAGCGCGATGACTCCTTCTTCGCTGACCTGCCCCTGGTAGGTCGGCATGATGGGTGCGAAGCCCTGCGTCACGTGCTGCGATGGATTCAGGATCGCCTCGCGCAGGTAGGCGTCGTCGGCGGTCACCGTGCCGCCGGCAGAGAGTGCCAGCTTCGCGCCATAGACGCCGGCCAGAGACGGTCCGCGTGCATCGGGCCGCGAGTTGTGGCAGGCCGCGCAACTCAGACTGGCAAATAATCGCTCGCCATTCTGTGCGAGCGAAGCGCCCGAGGTGGAACTGGCGAGCCACTTTTTGTAATCTTCAGGCGTCAGCACCACGATGTCGCCGATCATCTGCGAGTGATTGGTGCCGCAGTATTGCGTGCAGAAAAGGTGATAGGTCCCCGGAGTGGTGGCTTCAAACCAAACTGTCGTGTAGCGGCCGGGGATCGCCTCGCGTTTCACGCGGAAGGCGGGAATCGAAAAACTGTGGAAGACATCTTGCGAGATCAGTGTCAACTGGATCGGAATTCCGGTCGGAATGTGCAGCGCGTTGATCTCGTGCTGGCCGCCGGGATGCTCGGCCTTCCACATCCACTGTTTGCCCACGACATAGATGTTCATCGCATTGGCAGGAGGAGTATATACGCGGAAATAAATCAACGCACCCCAGACGAACATCACCAGAAACAGGCCCAGAGGAATGATCGTCCAGGTGGCCTCGAGCAGCGTCGAGCCCTCGACCTGCACCGCAACTGGATGCCGCTTTTTGCTATAGAGAATCGAAAAGCTGGTGACGAGCAGAATCACCACCGTCAATCCGACCAGGCTCACCAGAACCATAAAGAAATAAAGCGCGTCCATCTGCGGCGCAATCTTCGACGCCTCCGGCGGGAAGAGCGCGAAGTTCGTCAGCCACTTGACGAGAAACTGCCAGAGTACTGGACTGAGATGGTTCATTCGTTATCCGTTCACCTTGGTTGCTGTCGCTGTCGGGTCGCTCTGGCGGGCATCTCTGCGGAACATCGCCAGCATGAAACCGCCCAGCGAAAACACCGTCACAAGTCCGCCCAATTGAACGACGCGAGCGACGATCAGTGTGTGTTTGTTGACTGTCGGATCGTAGTGGTAGCAGTACGTGAGAATATTGTCGACCGGCGAGCCGATGCGATTGGCAGAGGCCTCGACCAGCCCGAGCCGCAGATCCTTGGGCGAATACTCGACGCCCATGTAGTATTGCGCCAGCTTGCCCTCCGGCGTGACGATCTGAATGGAACTCGCGTGAGCAAACTGCGTAAGCTTGCCGTCGGGTCCGGGAATCTTTACGTAGCCGAAGCCTACGGCCTTGGTGAGCGCATCGATATTTGCCTGCGTGCCGGTCATGAAGTGCCAGCCGGCGGCCGTTTCAGGATGGCCGTAGCGCTTGAGATAAACGCGCTTCTTGGCTGCGGCGAGATCCGTTCCCTCGCTGGGATCGATGCTGACGACGAGCACGTTGAAGTCCTTACCGGGAACGAGTTTCACCATCTCCAACGCGCCCGTAAGGCCGTTTAGCTCTTCCGAGCAGAGCATGGGGCACTGGTAGTAGACCAGCGCCAGAATCGCAGGCCTCTTGCCGAAATAAGTTGCCAACTGCACCTGCTTGCCAGTGTCGTCGGTGAATGTGAGCCCGAGCGGCAGTTGCTGATTGAGATGCTGCGCGACACCGACACCGTTGAGGATTGCGGGTGGCTTGTCGCTGGCCGGTGCCATCTGCTTCTCGTCGTAGCGCGAGACCTGCGCATGGAGCGCACCGCACGCCACGAGCAGAAACAGCACAATCGCACTCGTGCTCTGCCAGTTTCTCCGATATGTGCCTGTGCTCCGCATAAGTCCTTCTTTCAGATCCAGTGAAAAATCCTGGGTGCCCCAGGTCCCACCCTTGGGATCCGGGAAACAGCGAACCTATCACCACGACTTGCTACTTCTGTCCCATCCGCTTGGCCTCGACTGCCTGCGCCGCCGCCTGATCCAACTCATAGGCGGTCCGTGCGAATCCACTGGTCAGCGGCAGCGCAATCGTGGGCTGTTCGTCGCCGGTCATCAGGGGTGCCTGCTCCGCGGGTGGCGCTACTGGTAGACCACGATGCGCCAGGAGTTCCATAGCGCGCTCGATCGGAATTCTCACCTTTCCTTGTGATTGATCGACCCAACTGTAATTGGACAGCAGCAGATCCTCTCTGGCGTGCAGGTCGGCCACATCCTGGTTGCCGTCATCGGTCTGCACTCGCGGAGTGGGGAAGTTTTGCGTCATCTCGGCGATCTTGTTCTGCATCTCAGGATTGTTGGGCATATCGCCCAGCGACCGCAGATCCACGGTCTGCGACCACTTGCTCCGCGGCCCGTCTTCCTTGGCCATGCGCGCATTGATTGCCTTGCCGATGCCGTAGGCCAGCAATGCCGTTACCCCGGCAAAGAAGCAGAGCGCGAGCAGAAAGACCGCGACGCCCGAGACTCTAACGTCAGAGGACTCGAAGCCCTTTGATGCATCGACTTCCTCAGGTTTGCGATCTTCCGGATCGTGTGGATCATGCATGGGCATGTTCAGGCTCCAATATCTCCACGAGGTGCGGATCGTTGGTCTGCACCAGCGGCCGCGTCTTCAGTTGCGTGCAGAAGTAGGCCACCCAAAAGGCCAGCATCGCCACCGGCACGGCCACATATTCCAGGATTCCCCAACTGAAGTGCAGGTTGCGCGCCGCGTCTTTGAAGTTCGGCTCGATGAGCCAGAACAAGTCGAAGGCTCGGGCGAAGACCATCCACTGGCAGACGCGGACCAGTCGCTTCTTATTGCGCTTCAGGTCGCGCGAGAGCAGCAGCGTGAACGGAATCAGCCAGTGAAAGAGAAAGTCCAGCGTGATGATGACGCCCCAGTGGCCACGAATGCGATCGAGGTACCAGGGAATCTCCTCGGGCAGATTTCCCGACCAGATAATGAGGAACTGCGAAAAGGCCAGATAGATGTTCAGCATCACAAATGCAAAAGTGAACTTGCCCAGGTCGTGCTGTTCGGTCTGGCGCAGAATCGTCTTGAATGGCTCGGCTTTGGAGAGCGAGATCACGACGATGATCGAGAGCGCGAGCACTCCGTATGCTTGCCCGACAAGAAACAGCAGCCCGTAGACCGATGAATACCACGTGGGATCAAGCGACATCACCCAATAGATCACGGCAGCGGTCATCGTGAGCGCGTAGATCACGATGCCGGGGCCGCTCAGGTTTTCAAGCCGCTTGATCCACTCGGGCGTGGTCGCGGGGGAAGCCGCATCCCGTTCGAGTCCCAGAGCATTGAGCCGCCAGGTGTAAAAACCCCAGATGGCGAAGCAGATCAGACCGGCGATCCAAAAAGCCTCAGGATTTAGCATCGGCCGCTTGAATTCGATGGCATGAGCCTGAACCTCGTTGATGAGGCCGGCCTTCAACGCGCCAGCGGCGTCGTCAACCCGCGCCCACAGGTAGAGTTTCTTCTGAAAGAATGCGATAACGACCCAATAGGCAAGCACCACAGGCAGCGTGCGGCTCATAGCCTCGAGAGGCCGGCGCAGCAGCAGCCCCCATTTGCCACCGGAGCAGTACTGCACCATCAGCAGAGCCAGCCCGCCCACCGCAAATCCAAAGGTCAGCATCAAGCCCAACAGCCAACCGCGCAGTACGTGGTCAATCGAGCCGTCCGCGAATGCCAGGGCCGCCGCAATCACGGAGAAAACCGCTCCAATCGCCAGTGCGCGCGTTCTCCATCCGTCCACAAAGGCCGGTGCGCCGAGTTCGGCGGGAAGCGTCTTGGCGTGCTGGATCTCGTGAGCCATTCTCTTCAGTCCTTACTTCGCGGCTGCGGGAGCCGGTTTGGTTAGGGGAATCTTGATCGCGGGGTCAGCCGGATTAGCCGGAGCCATCGCCGGCGTTCCCTGCTTGGCATCAGGCGGATAGGCCTGAACCGCCGTCGCTGGCAGCGTCCAGGGTTGAGCAAACTCCGGATGCCCGCTCTCGTTGGCAATCTCCTGCAGGCTGCGAATCTGCACGCCCGATGGTACGTCTTGCACAGTAGCGGCTTGGCTCAGTTGTAGTGCGCGAACATAGGCCGCCACCGCCCAGCGGTCTACCGGCGCGAGTTGCGCCGAGTAGTCCGGCATCGCTCCGTAGCCGTGCGTCATCACGTAGTAGTAGTGAGAGATGGGCTGCGAAAGCCGCACCTGATCGTGCAGATTGGCGGCCGGCTTATAACCGCGTTGGACGATTTCACCTAGCCCGTTGCCGACGCGTGAGTGGCATGGTGTGCAATAGATGTTAAATCGCTCTTGCCCGCGCTTGAGCACATCGAGCGTCACCGGGAAAGGCATCTCGTTTTTCTCTGTGCGGTAGCCGTCTGCGCCCTGCACCACGCCGGTATAAAAGTAGCTGTCCTCGTGCAACTGGCCGCGGGCAACGGTGTTCACCACCTGCGGCCGCGCGCCGCGATGGTCGGCAAACATCTCCGAACCGCGCTGCGAGATGATCTTCGGCTGGTCCTGCATATCCTGCCTGCATCCGGCGGCTGAAAGCAGCGCGGAGATGCCGACAGCAGCGGCGACGCTGCGCAAAACGAGACGGCGGACGCGGAACCGTCCACTGTTCACTGTCCACTGTCCGCTGTTCCTCATCAGTACGCCACCTCCACTACCGAAAGCGGCTGGAATGTTTCCAAATATTTTTTCGCTTCGATCAAATCGAACTTGGGGTCCAGCGCCTCCAGGCACAGGAAGAACTTGTCCGTAGTCGCGCCATCGCGGAAATTGGGCGCATTGAAGAGCGGATGATAGAGCGCCGGCAAACCATTCAGCGCCAACATTCCAAAGGCCGCCGACAATCCGGCCCAGAGAATCGTCCACTCATATGCGGGCACGATGAACGCTGGCCAGGAGTAGAGCGGCCGCCCTGCGATATTCAGCGGATACGCAAGCACCGAGATCCACACTTCCAGCAGGAACATGGCTGTCAGTCCCATCAGGCCACCCACCAGCGTCACCAGCGGCACTTCGTTGCGATGGAAGCCGATGGCCTCGGCAGCCTCTTCTACCGGATAAGGCGTATAGCAGTCCATGCGCCGCCAGCCATCTTTGCGCGCCTGTTGCGCAGCGCGGATCAGATCGCCCGGAGTGTCGAATTCGGCCAGCAGGCCGTAGGTTCCTTCGCGTGCGGGCATATCAATCACCAGCCTTTGCTGCTGCTTTGGGCGCGATCTTCGGGCCGATTTTTGCTCCGGGCAGCATCGTGCGAATCTCAGACATCGGAATCATGGGCAGGAAGCGCACAAACAACAGGAAGAGCGCCGTGAACAATCCCAGCGTGCCTACAAAGGTCATGTAATCCCACTTGGTCGCGCGGTAAGTGCCCCACGACGAAGGCAAAAAGTCGCGATAGAGGCTCGTCACAATAATCACGAAGCGCTCAAACCACATGCCTGTATTCACCACGATGGAGATGAAGAACATATACGACATTGAGGTGCGCAGCTTCCTCGACCAGAGTGTCGTCAGCGGAATCGCCAGGTTGCAAGTGACGAGCACCCAGTAGGCCCAGCCCATCGGACCGAACATGCGATTCCACATCATGAAGGCTTCCCAGTGCGAGGCCGAATACCAGGCCATGAAGACTTCCATGCCATAGCCGTAGGCCACGATGAAGCCTGTCGCCAGCATCACCTTGCCCATGTTGTCGATGTGCCGTTCAGTGACCAAGCCCTCAAGGTGATAGAACTTGCGCAGCGGAATGGCCAGCGTCAGCACCATGGCGAAGCCTGAGTAAATGGCGCCCGCTACGAAATACGGCGGAAAGATCGTCGTATGCCAGCCCGGCAGCACTGCCACGGCGAAGTCGAAGCTGATGACCGTATGCACCGAGAGCACCAGCGGTGTGGCCAGCCCGGCAAGTAGCAGCGAAGCCGTCTCATAGCGCGCCCAGTGGCGAACCGAGCCGCGCCAGCCAAGCGCCATCAGGCCGTAGAAATATTGTGCCAACTTTGAATCGGCGCGGTCGCGCATCGTGCCAAAGTCGGGCACCATGCCGATGTACCAGAAGACCACCGAGATCGTCGCATACGTCGAGACTGCGAAGACGTCCCACAGCAGCGGCGAACGGAACTGCGGCCACACGGTCATCGTGTTGGGGTAGGGGAACATCCAGTAAGCCAGCCACGGACGGCCCACGTGAATCAGCGGGAACATGCCCGCGCAGACCACGGCGAAGATGGTCATCGCCTCGGCAAAGCGGTTGATCGAGTTGCGCCAGCTCTGCTTGAACAAAAGCAGAATCGCCGAGATCAGCGTGCCCGCGTGGCCGATGCCGATCCACCAGACAAAGTTGATAATCGCGAAGCCCCAGGCCACCGGCTGCGTGATGCCCCAGATGCCGACGCCGACCAGGAAGAGCCAGGTCACCGCGACCAGCAACCCCGTAGCCGCCGCGCCCGCCACTCCGAAGAGCGCAAACCAACCAAGCGGCGTCGTGGGCGTGAGCACGATGCGCACGATCTTCTCGGTGACAGACTTGAAGGTCTGCCCCGGCGCGATGACGCGGTACTCTCCCGTCGCGGGATCGATCCTCGGGTTGTCTTTCAGTTCGGTTGGCGTCATCGACCTCTCAACCCTTCGCCGGTTTGTGTTCCACCGGCGCATCTTCGAGTTCAATATTCGGATTCAAAACCGCGGCGACGTACTTGGTCCGCGGGCGCGTATTCTGATCGGCGAGCACTTGATAGCTGCGCTCGTCGGCCTGTAGCTTCGTCACCTTGCTCTGCTTGTCGTTGAGGTTGCCAAAGGTGATCGCCGATGCCGGGCATGCCTGCTGGCAGGCGGTTACAATTTCGCCGTCGCGCACCTTGCGGTTCTCCTTGTCGGCCTCGATCTTGGCTGCGGAGATGCGCTGCACGCAGTAGCTGCACTTCTCCATCACGCCGCGCGAACGAACCGAAACATCGGGGTTGCGCATCAGCTTCAGGCTCTCTGTCTCGAAGTCGGAGAAGAGCAGGAAGTTGAAGCGCCGCACTTTATACGGGCAGTTGTTCGAGCAATAGCGGGTGCCCACGCAGCGGTTATAGACCATCATGTTCAGGCCCTCGGGCGTATGCACCGTCGCGCCTACCGGACAGACCTGCTCGCAGGGAGCGTTTTCGCAGTGCTGGCAAGCCATCGGCTGGAAGTGGGCGCGCGGAGCGGCGAGATCGCCTTCAAAATAAGTATCGATGCGCAGCCATTGCATATTGCGCCCGATGCGCACCTGCTGCTTGCCCACGACGGGAATGTTGTTCTCCGCATAGCAGCTCACGACGCAGGCGTTGCAGCCCGTGCAGCTATTCATGTCGATCGACATGCCCCAGGCGTTGGCCTCGTTGTACTCCCAGTTGGGGAAGAGTGAGTTGCTCTTGTCGGTCGTCGAATGCGTCTCGCCCTCGTTGGCAAAGCCGGGATTGGCCTTGTACTCATCGAGCGTCGCATAGCGAATGATGCCGCGCTCGTTGATCGCCTCATCGGCTTCGAGCGAATTGTTGTCGTGACCCTTGGGCTGGCCGAACCGCTCGCCGCGATGATCCTGGAAGTGGCTCTTGGTGATCGCCGTGCCCCACTTGCCTTCCACCTTCTTCATGGAACCTACGGCGTAAAACGGCGAGTCCGACGGACGAATCAGATAAGCATTGAAGCCCGCGCCCGAGCCCACGCGCCCCGCAAACTGGCGGCCATAGCCCAGATGAACCGTAACCGAGTTATCCGGATGCCCCGGCGCAACAATCACCGGCGCCTTGACCGAGCGGCCATTCACAGTCAACTCGACGATGTCGTCTTCTTCGAGGCCATACTTGGTCAGCGTAGCCCCGGAGACAATCGCCGCATTGTCCCAACTAAGATTCGTGACCGGCTTGGGCAGTTCCTGCAACCATCCAACATTCGACCATCGCCCGTCATAAACATTCGGGTCAGGGCGGAAGATGATCTCCAGCGAATCTTTCGGGGTCGGAGATGGAACCTTTGTAGTGAACTCAACGAAGGCAGGAGCCCATGTGGTTAGATTGGCCTCGCGCGCCCAATCTTCAGCAGTCCCGCCTATCCAGCCATCGTGGAGCGCTTTGCGCCAGCCCGCCTCAAAATCACCCTTGATGACTGGCTTCCACGTCAGCCTCACCGCTTCATGGGGGCTCAATCCTGGCTCATCCAGCAACGCCTGGAAAAAATGATGCGCAGTCTTGCCACCATAAAGCGGATCGATCATCGGCTGCACTATCGATACCGCCCCGTCATACGCACGCGCGTCCGACCATGATTCAAAAAAATGCGCAGCGGGTATATGCCATTGTGCTTCGTGGCCTGTCTCGTCGTAGTGCGAGCCTAGATGCGCTGTGACCTTGGCTTTGTCGAACGCCGCAGCTAAGCCCAGGTCACCTGGCGCGGTGTAGATGGGGTTGGCGTTGAGAATCACCAGCCAATCGACTTTGCCCGCATTGAGATCGGCCACCAGCGACGTGAGATTATCGTGATCATTGCCAGGTAGCGCGATCGACGGAGCGGACGTTCTCTTGACGGTTTTGTAGACATTGCCAAGCGCCTCATTGATCGCGAGTGCGAGCGAAGCGACT
Organism: Occallatibacter sp.; assembly: GCA_050015115.1. GTDB lineage: Bacteria > Acidobacteriota > Terriglobia > Terriglobales > Acidobacteriaceae > Telmatobacter. The sequence continues at coordinate 6,424 of JBEKCA010000070.1, read as the reverse complement.
GATCCGTCTTGATAAGGGCCTGGAATCACCACGCTCTTGCCGGCATGTGCCTTCAGGTCTTTCGCGAGCACGTTGAGGAACTTCGTCTGCTCAGCGGTCCACGCATACCTCGGAGCGTTTGGATCCGGTGTACCTACTGCAGCAAGGAGAGCTGCTGCAAACGCCGGAATCTCGCTCGCGCGCAAACCAAGCCTATGCTCAGCCTTCATGCCTGTTGTCGTCGGCGTGGACTCAATCGCGTAAAGCCGATTCAGCTTCGATGGGTCTTTGCGTCGCTCCGCGTATTCACGCACCAATTTATGGAAGCCCGGATACGCTGCGCCCGAAAGAAAATCGGCATCGAGCGATACGATTACGTCCGAATTGGTCAGGTCATATTGATTTCCGAGCGCGGTCAAAGGAATCGCCGGGTCATACTGCACCAGAGTCGCCTTCGGGAATTTCGCTTGCACTTCCTTCCACTGCCGCGCCAGTGTTGGCGAAGTAATCGTCTCGCTGAGGAAATAAATTCCCGTCCCGTCTTTGGTCGAGATCACTTTGTTGCGGAACTCAACGGCAAACTCGGCCCACTCGCGGTTCTCGCCGCGATAGGTCACATGCTGCGAGCGGTCGGGATCGTAGAGGTCGAGCAGCGTGGCTTGGGTGAAGGGGTCGGACGAGCCCTGGTTATAAGGGTGCTCGGGGTTGCCGTCGATCTTGATGGGCCGGAACTGGTCAGTCTTCACGAGCAGCGGCACCGCGCCCGTGACAAACGGATGCGCCGTGGCAAAGTACATGGGCTTGCCAAGGATCAAGTCCTCCGGCGCTTTCACATATGGATAAATGGGTTCATCGGGCTGCTTCGTGCATCCGGCCAGCCCGGCCAGCGCCAGCGAAGCGCTCATCAGCTTGAGGAATCCCCGACGCGAGACCGGATCGACCCACTCCTGCACCGCCGAAGGGAACTCCTTTTCAACCGCGGCTTGAAACTCCGGCGTCCCGGCCAACTCGTCGATGGAGCGCCAGTAGCGCTTGCCTTTCACGCTCTTGAGCTCTTCGCGCACGGCAGCCAGCGTCATTGGCTTGCGGCTGTCTTGAAGGGGCGCGGCTTTAGAGGTGCCGTTCAGGATGACAAAAGGGCTGTCTGGCTTTAGCCCCTGAGGCAAGGATCTCTCTGCCGCATGCGTTCCCTCAGCGGCTAAAGCCGCGTCCTGCAAGGACACAGTTTCGGCACGACTGAAGTCGTGCCCTTTCAAGGCCGCCATATTTTCGACGTTTTCGCGTTCGCTCATCGGTGGCAGACCTCGCAACTGGTCAGATCCTTCGGAGTACGAATCTTGTAGTGGTCGAGCAGAAAGTGGCCCAGCTCGTCCTGGCTGGTGAACTTTTCGTAGTTCGCTATCGGAAGCGCGCTCCCCGCCAGATTCAGCGAAGCAACCTCGACGGCTGGGTCCTTCGTCGTGCAACTCACGCTCTCTGCCGTAGGCACTCCGCTCATCTCTTCATTGCCCTTGCCGCCCATCGCACACCACACCGGCCGATCCTCGGCCGGCTTCTCCCACGCATTGTTGTAGATCTCGCTCGTCGGCCTCAGATTCTTGGCCGGATTGCGATGGCAGTCCAGGCACCATTCCATTTGGAGGGTGTTCTCGGCATACATCAGCGGCATCTGGTCGACGCGGCCATGGCACGAGGCGCAACCGATTCCCTTATTCACATGGATCTCATGGCTGAAGTAGACGTAATCGGGCAGGTCGTGCACCTTTGTCCATGCCAGCGACTGGCCGGTGACCCAGCTCTGTCGCACCGGCTCCAGCAGTTGGGCGTTGGTCCAGATCTGCGCATGACAGTTCATGCAGGTTTTTGTTGGGGGGATTCCGGCATAGCTCGACTTTTCAACCGACACGTGGCAGTACTGGCATTGAAGCCCCAGCCCCTGCACATGATGCTTATGGCTGAACGGCACCGGCTGATCTGGACGCTGCCCCTGGCGCGTCACCCACGGCGAACGCTGCAACTCATCCAGCGTGACCCCCAGTGCGATCACGATCAGCCCCGTCAATACCAGCCCGGCGCGAGCCAGGCCATTGGAGCTGCGGTCAAATATCTGCGCCATGCGTTCGTTCCCCGGCTGTTTTTTTCAGTCCTTTGATGTGTGCGAAGTGCTTCTGGTCACACAATTTGTGGGCGAAGTTTGCTCCAGAGCAAAAAGCACCTGCGAGGAAGATTGCCCTGAAGACCCAAGATAGCAGCCGGATACCGCAAGAAGATAACCGTGACGCTCAAATGCTGAATGAATGCGTTTCGGTGCAGGATAGTTAGCCGCTTGAATCATTGCCCCGAAGTCATCTTTCGGCCCGAGGTCCCCGTACCGTTTCTCTGGCCGTCTGCGTTCCAGAGATTTCGTTCTCAACAAAAACTATCACAGCCATTATGGACCGGGATAGTCCAAAATCAAAGAGTGCTTTTTCCACCGATTCCCAGACTCTGGTACGCCCTGACAAACAGCGCGCTCTGAGCGGCTCTACAGTCGGCGTCAACGCCGCCAGACGTCGCCTGTGGGTCTGGAGACCCACAGAACAGCCGGCCTGGAGGTTGGCGCTCCCGCTTTCTTGAGGTCAGAGCCACCAATTCACGGGTAGGCTCTAAGGAATCGCCGCGAGCTTTACTCCCCAGCCGTGTCTCAGGCATAGTAGTCTGAACACCAGGACAACAATCGCATGGGATTCCTCAGCTATCTTTTCTACCCGTGGAGCCTTGTACTCCAGGTGGTGGCGATTATCCACTATGTCCGCCGCCGGCCCGATTGGTATTGGCTCTACATCATCATTTTTATTGGTCCCCTTGGTGCGTTGATTTACCTGATTGTTGTTGCGCTGCCTGAGCTCAAAGGCTCCTCGCCGATCTTCCGCGGGGCTTCACGCGGCAAGCGCATTGGCGAACTGGAGTTCGCTGTTCTCGACAATCCCTCCGCGCAAAACTACGAAGAGCTTGGCGACCTTTATATGGAGCAGGGCAATGTGGAGATGGCGCGGGCCGCATTCGATAAGGCGATCGCCGCGCCCTACAGCACACTCGACTCGTATTACCGGCGCGCTGTTTGCGCGATCCAGCTAGGCGACATCGCGGCTGCGATTCCCGACCTCGAGCGGGTGCTCGCCAAGGAGCACGATTACGATTTCCATCGCGCCGCAGGATTGTTGGCCCACGCGTATGCGCTGACGGGACAAAAAGAAAAGGCCGAGACATGGTTCCGCAAGGCGACAGACGTCTCGACGCTTTCTGAAACGTATATCTACTATGCGGAGTTTCTAGCCTCTCAAGGCCGCAACGCCGAGGCACGCCAGTGGGCGCAGAGGGTACTCGCCAAAGAGCGGGCGATGCCCGACTATCTGCGCCGCCGCGAGCGCAAATGGTTCCAGGGTGCGAACGAATTGCTGAAGCGGCTGCCTGCGTAAGGCTCCTGGTCTGCGGCTGGCATCTTATATGGTTGGGAACCAGCGCGCGAATCCCCCTCGCAATCTCGCGTAGCCCGGATATAGTGGGATGGGACTCTCTATGCTCCGAAGTTTGCGACTCCTGATTGCCGGCCTGCTGCTCGCTTTTGCGTTTGGGCCGGTATACTCTCAGGCCTTTCGCGGCGGCAGCCGCCATTCGCAACCGGAGCCGCCGCAGGAGACGGGCTTTCTCAATCGCACAATTGAATTGCATGGCGTGACCTACCACTTTCAGGTCTACCTTCCCGAAGCCTTCCGGCGTGACGACCGGAAGCAATGGCCGGTGATCCTCTTTCTGCATGGGCGCGGCGAGCGCGGCTCAGAGGGGATGTGGCAGACGCAGATCGGACTGCCCCAGGCTGTGCGCGATCATCCCGAACGCTGGCCCTTTGTCGTCGTTATGCCGCAATGTCCGCAGGCCAACTACTGGACCGATCCCGATATGCTCTCGATGGCTATGGCCGCGCTGGACCGCGAGACAGAGGAGTTCCACCTCGACACCGAGCACACCTATCTAACTGGGCTTTCAATGGGCGGCTACGGCGCGTGGGAGCTGGCGCGGCAGCATCCAAAGCGCTGGGCGTCGGTGGCTATTATGGCTGGCGGCATCTTCTGGAGCTATGAACCGGAGCGCTGGCAGCAAGCGGCTACGTTACCAGCCGAGTATGCGCGTGCCGTGGGCCGCTTGCCAGTTTGGATCTTTCATGGCAGCGACGATAATGTTGTGATTGAGCGGCAAAGCGAGCTGATGTATGAGGCGCTGCAAGCCTCAGGTGGGCGCGTAAAGCTATCGATCTACCAGGGGCTCAGGCACGACTGCTGGGACCGCGCCTATGATGATCCGGAGCTGCCGCGCTGGTTCCTGTCGCACCATGTCAGAACGCAAGCAGAGCCGGAGATGCCTCCCTATTCCGAGCGGGTGGTGATCCCGCTGCATCCGCCCGCCATCAAGCTGACTAGCGCGTCGCTCGACTTGTTCGCAGGTGAGTATCGCGACCCCCAAGGCCGCCTGGTGGCGACCATCTTCCGCCAGGGCGACGAACTCTTTGAGCGGAATCAAGTGGGCGAAGTCGCCGCGCTGGCCGCTGAGACGCCCTCTATTTTCTTTTATCCGAACGGATCGAGCGTGCCGCGCCTCATCTTTGAGCACGATGCCGAGGGCCGAGTGGTCTCGGCCGTCTTCCGCGACGATCGCCACGAGGAACGATGGGAGAAGCGAACTTCGCCACTGAGCCATTGAAAAACAATGAATAGACCCATGCTTTGAAATTGCACGACTTCAGTCGTGCCACAAGTGCCCAACAAACGAAGGTGGGGCTTTTGCCCCTGAGGGATGTCGTTATAAGGGGCGCCACGAGCGAGCCTTCGCCGTAAGCCGGTTGGTTACGTCGTCGATGCCGATTGAGCAGACGGTGACTGCGCAGTTTCTGAGATACACAGGACCGGCCGCGCCTCACGCATTCGTCTTGAGCGCCTGCTGAGTCCATTGAATGGCCTCGGCGTGGCAGCGCATCAGATTCTCGTGACGCAGGCCATTGATGCGGACGATCTTGTCGCAGGCCGCCCAGTCGCCATGCTCCTCGCAGACGATCCAATGCAGGAGAACACCCTCCGGGACCTCTCGCCCCAGCAAGGCATCGCAAGCCGAGGGGCGCAGAGGCAGCATCCTGATCATGTCCTCCATGAGGATGCGCAGCATCGCAGGGAAGAGGCTGATCATGCCAATCAAATACTGTTCGCCGGGAACCAATCCGCAAAGTCCGGCAGCCAGTTCGCAGAAGCGGGCCCGCTCAAAGGCCATGCGCAAGATCTCTGCAGGCTGGTTGGCGTTGAAGTCACTGGCGATGGCCAGCATGGCGATACGCCGGAAGATTTCCTCTCCGACCAGCATCAGCGCCGATTGGATCGAGGTGATTTCTTGCCGCATCGCGCAGATCGGAGAATTGACCAGCCGTAGCAGCCGGTAGGTGAGCGCGGCGTCGCACATCACCAGTTGGCTTAGCCGGTTGAGATCCACTGGGTTTTTTTGCAGCACCTCGAGGATCTCAAGATGCACCAGCCGGTTGCCGGGAATTCTGTGGCTCTCGAGCGGCTCGGGACGGCAAAAGTAGTATCCCTGAAAGAGATCGAAGCCCTCTCGGCAGGCCAGCCCGTACTGTTCCTGCGTCTCCACATTCTGCGCCACCAGGCGAACCCACGAGCCGTCCAGCTTGCCGGGCAGATTCCGGCGTTCCAGGCTATCGAGTCCAAAGATGTCCACCTTGATGTAGTCGGCCAACTCGGCCAGTGGTTTGGATTCTTTCTTCCCCGTGAAGTCGGCCAGAGCCAGCCGAAATCCCTTTGCCTTCAGTTTCCGACACGCCGCCAGCAGGCTCGGTGTGGGTTCCGTCGAGGCTGGCAGCTCAAGCACGGTCATTTTTGGAGGCAGAACGTGTACCCACTCCTCGGTCAGCGAGTCCGCTGTGCAATTCACAAAGGCCGGCTGACCGTGAGCCAACTCTTCGAGCCCGAAGACGACTGTGTTGTCGAGCATCGTGCGGGTGGCGATGTCGCTGTCGGAGCGAATGATTGGCTCGCGCCCATTCCAGAAGAGCAGCTCATAGCCATGCACCTTGCCGCGCAGATCCATAATCGGCTGGCGCGCCACATAGCGGAGCTCTCCCGACTGCTTCTGGGGCAAATTCGCGACTGTCTCTCTCGTTGCCTGCCTCGCCATCCAAACCATCTCCACCTCCTGTTTATCGCCGCATTCGGTGAGAACGTGAGAGTGTTTCGCGTCCGGGGGAGCATTTCCGGTACTTCGCCGGTGCAATCAACGGCGAGAAGCTAAAAGCAAAGCCAAGGCACGATGCATCGAACGACTTCTTCACTTGATCTTGTCAGGGCACGACTTCAGACGTGCCGCAAACGTGACAAGTTACGCCTTGGGCTTTAGCCCCTGAGGAATG
>JBEKCA010000069.1:0-26557 GCA_050015115.1 Occallatibacter sp. | reverse complement strand
GCTCCACCCGAGGGTCTGTCAATTCGGCAAAATACTTCAAGGGGCTGTCCATTTCCCCTTGTTACAGCTCGATTGCGGTTTGCATATAGCAAATGCGGTTCATTTATATGCGTCGGCCCTGGAGCACATAGTTCGGTCAAGCCGAGCCCATCCGGCCCTAAGTTACAATGAAAGATGGGCTAAGGCCAATTCCTTTGCGCAATGCGCGCATTCACAGCAAGGAGCTTCACTTAGATGTCGATTCCCGCCACACAAATGCGTCCCGGCATGATCATCAAACACAAAGACCAACTGCATCTGGTCTTCAAGGTCGAGCATCGCACCCCCGGCAACCTGCGCGCCTTCATCCAGGCCAAGCTGCGCAACATCCGCACCGGAGCCATGTTTGAAGAGCGCTTCCGCTCGGCCGACGCCATCGATAAGGTGGTGGTTGACGAGGTGTCGATGGAGTTTTTATACGCCGATGGCGACGACTACTACTTCATGAACCCGGTCGACTACGAGCAAACCGTCCTCAAGGGTTCCACGCTGGGCGACGCAATCGAATATCTCACGCCCAACCTTCAAATCAAGGTCAGCTACCACGACGGCACCGCCGTGGGCATCGATCTGCCGGCGGCTGTCGAACTCACCGTTGTCGAGACCGAGCCCGGCCTCAAGTCGGCCACAGCCTCCAGCGTCTCGAAGCCCGCAAAGACCGAGACCGGCCTCGTCGTCCAGGTTCCCTCTTTCATCAACGAAGGCGAAAAGATCCGCGTCGACACCAGCGAAGGCGCATATTTGAGTCGAGCATAGGGGTAAATAGCCAAGCTCCCCCGGCGGTTGTGCATTATTTGATGGAGAGATGCATGAAAGTACTGCTTTTCTCGCTCATCGCTTGCCTGCTCCTATCGCCAGCTGGATCTTCGGCGGAAACCTCCCCATCGACCGAGGCTGATCGATCGGCAGTCGTCGACGAAAACAACGCTTTCGCCGTCGCACTGTACGGTAAGCTGCGCAATCAAAACGGCAATCTCTTCTTCTCGCCTGAAAGCGTCTCCACAGCTCTGGCCATGACCTACGCCGGAGCGCGCGGCGACACCGCGGCGGAGATGGCAAAGACGCTTCATTTCACGCTGCCGCCCGAGCGCCTGCATCCGGCGTTGGGCGCGCTGCTCGGCGACCTCAACGCTGCGCATCAGGGATATCAGCTTCATATTGCCAACGCACTCTGGGCACAACAGGACTATCGAATCCTCGACGATTTCCTCAGGCTGAATAAAGCTGACTACGGCGCGGGTTTCAATCGAGTCGACTTCAAAAGCGCTCCCGAGGCGGCGCGGTTGACCATCAACCGATGGGTCGAACGAAAGACCGAAGATAAGATCAAGAATCTGATCCAACAGGGCGTGCTCGACTCATCTACACGGCTGGTGCTCACGGATACGATCTATCTCAAGAGCAACTGGCAGACGCAATTTGAGAAGAGGGAAACAGAGGACGGGGATTTCAATGTTTCTCCGATACGGAATGTTACTGCGGCAATGATGCACCGAACAGACGGTTTCAATTATTTCAAAGGTGATGCCTTCCGGGCCTTGGAGATTCCGTATAAAAACTTAGAAACATCCCTGATCATCTTTCTTCCGGATAAACTCGACGGGCTTTCTGACTTGGAGCGATCGTTGACTGCGCCCAACCTGCGCCGATGGCTCGAACAGCTGCGGACGGTTCCAAAGGTGATGTTGGCGATGCCCCGATTCACGGTCACCGAGGAATTCGAGCTGAAAGGCACGCTTGACGAGATGGGGATGACGGAGGCGTTTGATCGTGAGCTCGCCGACTTTTCCGGAATAACCCGGAGCCGTAAACTATTCCTCTCGGCGATGATCCATAAAACGTTCATCGATGTGGATGAGGAAGGGACCGAAGCCTCGGCAGCTTCCGCGTTTGGAGTTATGGGCGCGATTTTCGCGGCGCGAGAAGAGCCGCCCATTCCCTTCACGGTGGACCACCCCTTTGTCTTCCTCATCCGCGACAATCGCTCGGGCAGCATCCTCTTCATGGGCCGAATGACCGATCCAACAAAGTAAGAACACTTCATCAATACTGTTTCTCGGAAACACTCTTGTCATGACGAGAGTGCGGCCTGCCGTTTATCCTGCCGTGAGAAGGGTTTCGTTGCGGCCTTCCTCCGCTCCCCGTGTCCTGCACACCCGTAGGCTTCGGCTCAAACCATAACCCAATCACCGACCAAGGAGAATCGCCCAAATGCCCATCCCCAGCCAGATTGCTGTCGCCGCCAATAGCTTTCAGCTCAACACTGGTCTCTTTAAGAAGGGTTTTGACGGGTTGACCCCGGAGGAGTGGCTGCGCCGCCCCAATGACAAATCCAACAACATGTTGTGGATCTTCGGCCACGTGATCTGGGCGCGCGGTGCTACGCTCAAGTTCCTGGGGACGGAGTATTCCCAGCCCTGGTTCCCTCTATTTGCGAGGGGCGCAAAGCTGGATGAATCGGCTCATTATCCCACGCCGGAAGAAGCCAATGCCGCCTGGGAAGAGGTCTCCGCCAGCCTTGCGGCTGCTATGGAAGGAGCATCGGATGATGTCTTGTCGAAGCCCTCGCCGCAGGGCATTCCGAGCGCCGACGGCAAGATCAGCGGACTAGTCAACTTCCTGGCGCACCACGAGACTTACCATGTGGGCCAAGTCGGCTACCTGCGCAGTTTTCTGGGCCATGAGGGTGTGGCTGGTTAGACTCTCGCGAGCTTAAATTCGTGCGATGAACCGGTTTTGCCGGATTGGGCATTGTCTGACAAGTCAGCTGAGTATTCTGTGAGGGCTCAGATCTCCTCCGCAGGGGCTGAAGCCCGGTTGATTTTGCTGTCTTTTCGGCACGACTGAAGTCGTGCCCTGACACAAAGCAATGCTATTTCGTATTCACCTGACATTGCCTGAAGTCCGAATGAAAAACCACCGCTGGTTGGCGGTGGTTTTTCGTTGAGTCCGGGTGCCCCGAGTCCCGCGTTTGGGACCCGGGAGACCACGAACCATCAGTTGCAGCACTCAGGCAATGACACAGGCCGCGCCTCGAGCAGCGCTTCAATTGTTCCCAGCGCCTCAAGCACCGTATCGGAGACCGGCGCATCGACCTGCACCAGAGCGAGAGCCTTCACCGGCTTCTCCCCGCCGCGCTCGCGGCCCAGGGCAAAGTTGGCTATGTTGACCCCGTGCTCGCCTAGAATCGTGCCGATCTTGCCGATCACGCCCGGAACGTCGAGGTTGCGGCAGACCAGTAGATTGCCTTCGAGCGGCGTCTCGATGTCGATGCCGTCAAAGACCAGCAGGCGTGGTTGCTCGCCGCGAATCACGGTAGCGCTGGCGCTGCTCTCGCCAGAGGCCGAGTGCAGCTTGATCGTTAGCGTCGTGGTTGCGCCACCGCGATGGCCATCGTCCTCTTTCTCCTCGTGGATGCGGATGCCGCGCTCCTCGGCCACAGCCGACGCGTTGATGCGGTTCACGTTCTCAGAGCCAGCGAGCAGCCCGGCGATCGCCGCATTGCGCACCAGTTCGGTTTTTGTCTCGGCCAGCGTGCCGCCGTAGACCAGATCGATTCCCTCAATGCCGCCTTTGCCCGTCTGCGCAAGGAAGGAACCAAGCCGCCCGGCGAGGCCAATATACGGAGCCAGAACGACGTACTCCTCATGCGTCAGGGAGGGCAGATTCACGGCATTCTGCACGACGCCGAGTTTCAAGTAGTCACGCACCTGTCGCGCGATCTGAATGCCTACCGCCTCCTGCGCCTCGCCGGTCGAGCCGGCGATATGCGGTGTCAGAATCACGTTGTCCATCGTGGCATAAGGCGAATCTTTCAGTGGCTCCGACGGAAAAACATCGAGCGCCGCGCCTGCAACCTGACCGGACTTGAGAGCCTCGATCAGCGCCGCGTCGTCGATCAGCTCGCCGCGCGCGCAGTTGACGATCCGCACACCCTTCTTCATCGTCGCCAGCGTCTTGGCGTTGATCACGCCAGTCGTCTGCGGCGTCAACCCCACATGCAGCGTAAGATAGTCCGACCCGGCAAGCAGTTCATCGAGCGTCACCAGCTTGATGCCGTTCTCCCTGGCCACGGCAGCCGAGACAAACGGATCGCTGCCAATCAGCTCCATGCCAAAGCCCCTGGCGCGGCGGGCCACTTCGAGTCCGATGCGGCCAAGGCCGAGAATGCCCAGCGTCTTGCCGCGCAGCTCCGAGCCTTGCAGAATCTTCTTTTCCCATTTGCCGGCATGCATCGACGCATTGGCCGCGGAGACTTTGCGCGCCAGCGTGAGCATCAGCCCAATGGTTAGCTCGGCCACGGCCACCGCATTCGCGCCCGGCGTATTCATCACCACGATGCCCCGTCGCGTGGCTGCGGCGGCATCGATATTGTCAACGCCCACACCTGCCCGGCCAATCACGCGCAGTTTGGGCGCATGAGCCATCAGCGCATCGTCGGCCTGCACGGCGCTGCGAACCACTAAGCCATCCGCGTCGGCCAGGGCGGCCGGCAAGCCGTCCGGCAGTTGGTCGTGCGTTAGAACTTCCCACCCCGGCTCGGCCGCAAACACGGCCAGCGTCGCCGGAGAAACCTTCTCTGCCAGAACGATCTTCATTGCGACTCCCTTGTCCTTGCGTGCAATTTCATACTCGTCAAAGCGGATGCCGTTCTGTTCGCACAGAATCTCGAACATCCGCACCACAGCGGTGTGAGGCTTGCCCTCGCCGCGCTCGTACTTGGTGAGCGAGTTGGCGTGAACCCCCAGCCGCTCGGCCATCTCATATTGAAACAGGTCAAGCTGCTTGCGCGCGATCAGCAGCTTTTCCCCAAAACTCAGTTCGGACATATGTCCCTTCCGGCGATTAGTTCAGCGTTGAGCGGAGCTAGCGTTGTTGGCGGAGTTAGTGGAGTTAGCCAATGTAGCGGGTCTAGCTCAGCTAACCCCGCCAACTCCGCTCTCCATCAGGCCGGGTGCCCCAGGTCCCTCGCTTTTGGGGACCTGGGAATGCTCAACCTACGCCTTCGTCGCTTCCGCAAAGACCGCCTGCGCCGCCGCAACTGCCTGTCCATAGACCACTGGCAATCCCAGCACGTCCTTGGCGATGTGCTCCATTGCGCCGAGGAACGCCACCGTATCGAGGTAGTCGAAGAAGCCAAGATGCGCCACGCGGAAGATCTTGCCCTGCATCGAGCCCTGTCCGTTGGCCGTCACCAGGCTGAACTTGGCCTTCAGCGCCTTCACCACCGAGCCCGAATCCATCCCCTCCGGCACGGCAACCGCTGTCGCAGCAGCCGAAGGCGATACCGGTGCAAAGAGCGTGAAGCCCAGCGCAACCAAGCCCGCACGCGTTGCTTTCGCATTCACTTGCGCATTGTCGATCAGCGCGATGCGGCCCTTTTCGAGGTCGCCCCCGGCCTGCCCGGCAATATAATCGAGCGCCGCGCCCAATCCGGCAACCAACGCGACCGCAGGAGTGTACGCGGTTTCGCCCTTGCCCTGGTTCTTGCGTTCCTTGCGCAGGTCAAAGTAATAGCGCGGACTCTTCGCGGCATCCATCGCCTTCCAAGCCTTCTCGCTAACACTCAGATAGGCCAGCCCCGGCGGAATCATTACTGCCTTTTGCGAGCCGCCGATCACGATGTCCACGCCCCAGCCGTCGACGTCGATCGTCTGCGTGCCGAGGCCAGTGATGCCGTCCACAATCAGCAGCGTGCCAGTACCCTTAACGAGATTCGCAACGGCCTCGACATCGTGGCTCACGGCGGTGGAAGTCTCCGACGCCTGCATGTAGACAGCCTTGTGCTCCGGCTTCAGAGCCGCCTTCACCTCCGCCATGTCGAAGGTCTGCCCATAGGGCTTCTCGACCACATCGACCGTGCAGCCGAAGGCCTTCGTGAGGTCCACCCAGCGCTCGCCAAACTTGCCAGCCGTCAACACCAGAACGCGGTCGCCCGGTGAGGTGATATTCGAAACCGAAGCCTCCATCGCGCCCGTGCCCGAACAGGAGAGCAGCAGCACGTCATTTTGCGTACCAACGAAGACCTTGAGCTGAGCGATCACCTTCTGAAAGAGCGCACGGAACTCCGGTGTGCGATGATGGATGTCGGCCGCCGCCATGGCAAACTGGGCTGCGGGAAGAAGCGGCGTTGGACCGGGCGTAAACAGGCGCGTCTTGCGAATCATAAAGGTCTCCTTGTTTTCTGCCGGGACGGAACGAGCCAGTCTACGAGATTTGGCGAATTCGGTTCCCTTGTGGCGATGAGCTAATCACATAATACACAACTTTGTGGTTTTTGTGATTTTATTTGCTGTGGAAAACAGTCGGGTTCCCAATGTGATCGTTTTTTATTTAAGAGCGAAAGAATCCCTTTATTTTTTAACCTCTTGCAAAATTCAATTGAGATAGGAAAACGTGTCAGGGGATGACTTCAAGACCCGCAAGCGCCCCAGCACTTCTGCAGCGCGAGCGATGCTTGACAGCAGTTGGGGAATCAGACCGACGAGGATAGCGAGTCACAAGCAACCCGCCCCTCGCCTGTCTGGCTCTACCTGGCTTAACGTCGACCTCCGCCGCCACCATGAAAACCACCCCCGCCAGAGAATCCACCGCCATGAAATCCGCCGCTACCGCGGAAGCCGCCGCCACGATAGATGCAACCGCCACCGTAGAAGCCGCTTCCGTAGAAGCCGTACCAAGGTGGGAAGAATCCGAAGCCGAATGGGCTCCAGAAGGGGTCCATGCCGATGAATGTGTAATCCCACATGTAAGGATCCCAGTACCAGCCCGGATAGAATCCGGGAACGCCCGCGTACTCGCCGGCAATCTGGTTGTTAGCTTCGGCTAAATACTGTGAGCGCAGGCTGCTCCAGTTGTAGAGCTGGTCTTCTGCCTTGTCCACATTGAGTTTCTGAGGCTTTTCCTGAGTTCCTTCAGCGAGCGCCAGCTCGTGATGGCCCTTCACTTCCCTATACTTCCCGTTGCTCTCCTCAACCTCGGCCTGGCCCTTGAAGACCACAGTCTCCGGATGGCCGGCCGTGAACTCGTAGTACCCGCGTTTCACCAATTGAGTCGGCACCCCTCCATCGATCATTCGGATATCGTTTTGCGAGTGGATCTCGTCCACTTCCACCCCCGCATGGCCGCGTTGCAACTCGACCTTCGTCTCAGCCAGGTCTGGAGAGAGCATTTTCAGCGCGCTGTGATAGCCCAGCCGCACGTAGATGCCGGGGGTGAGTAGAATCTCCGCTCTTCCCTGCCCGGTCGTAAGCACTTGGCCCGCATCCATCGCGACGGTTCCCACGTCCTGCTGGTTCAGTTGTTTTTGGTTAAGATAAGCAGCTCCCTCGATATAATTCACCGTGCCTGGGCGAGCTGGATTTGCGCCAAATGCCGGCGTGCATAGAACTCCTATGCCAAGTAGCGCGATCGCCTTCAACCACGTCTTCATCGCCTTATACCTCTACCCTTTTCAATGCGAAGAACTGGGAAAAGTTCCGCTGATTGATGGCTGGAGCGGCCAATTGACTTTGGTGCCACGAAAACAAATAAGCGCAGCCTGAGCCGGCTTTCCGCCTGGAAGAGAAAGGGACCGGACCGCGCGAAGGCGATACACTTCTCTTTGAGGTTCGCTAACCCGACATCCTCTTGCGAAAGGCTGAAAGAAATGAGCGAAGCAGGCGCAATCGAAACTCAGGTAAACCAGCAGATCACTCTTGCCATGAAGGCGCGCGACGGAGTGCGCACCACCACGCTGCGGCTCATCAAGAACGCCCTCAAGAACAAAGCCATCGAGAAGCGCGAGATGCTCACCCCGGCCGAAGAGCGGCAGGCGATGGCGAGCATGATCAAGCAGCGTCGCGATTCGATCGAGCAGTTCACCAAAGGCGGCCGGCCCGAGCTTGCCGACAAAGAGGCCGCAGAGATCGTCGTCATCGAGGAGTTCCTGCCCAAGGCCCTCGACGACTCCGCTCTACAGGCTCTTATCGCTGAGGCCATTCAGGAAGTTGCGGCAGCCACAAGCAAGGCTCCCACGCCAAAAGAGATGGGCCAGGTAATGAAGGCGGTTCAGGCCAGGCTGCAAGCCGCCAGCCTCCGCGCCGAGGGTCGCGTCGTCAGTGACATGGTGAAGAAAGCTCTCGTCGCGGGATAGTCAGGATTCACTGGCTCAGCCGCCCGGAGAGGATCAGGCTTGGCCAACGCCGATCCGGGCGAGGAACTGGTCCATCTCCGCGCGGGTTGCGCCTTGGGCGTGGATTGAATCGTAGGTCGGATTGCGCGGATCTCGCAAGATGAAAGCAACGCCGACACCATCATTGCCCCACCGCAGAGACTTGACCGTCAGAGAAATCGAGTGCTCGGTTCTCGGCGTGCCCTCATCCGTTTTCTTGAGTGTCATCTGGACCAGCGTGCCAGGGTACCAGCGCTCCTCGGTCACCACAAACAATCCTGTGGAGCTGATATCGCGAACGGTTTGCGGCACCGAATTACCGCCGGTAAAAAAGTAGGCAGTGAGGCCCGGCACCGACTCTCGCACATTCTTGCGCGGCTCAACAGGATCAGGAGAGATCAGCTTTTGCAGCCAGCTCTTTTTCTTCTTCGGGGTTTCGTACTTCGAGGGCTCGGGCTGGGCAGTCTCTTCCACGGGCGGGGGAGGAGGCGTTTGCTGTCTGGGGTGCTCGACTTCTCTCGGTAGAACAGCAGCGTAGCTTGCCTCTCTCGGCGACGCAGGCTCATTGCCTGGGACCGGCTCCAACCGCGCTGGCATCGCCTCCTGTGTTGCGTTGGCCGCGGCGCCCGAACCGAAAAGCACCGCGAGTTCATGCTCCACATCCTCGACACGGCCGAAGGCGATCTGGTCTCCCGGCTGGGTGTGCGAAGAGAAGATCGAGTGAACCGGGAGGGCCAGGACGCTCGAAGCCAATGGGCTCGAAGGCGATACTCGGAAGGTGGGAAAGAACTCAACAGTCTCGATGACCCGGTGGTTTCTGTCGAGGTAGATCAGATCGAGAGGCACCGGCAAATCGGTCGCCGGAATTCCCCTGAATGGCGTCATCCAGAGCCCCGCCCCGGATTTGGGCGTGAGACCCGGCAGCCGGTCCGCAAGGATCGATGCGGAAAAATCGCCACCGGCGATCTCTACGCCAAGTATGTATCCCCTTGTCTTGTTGTACGCGCAACTGTTCTTCGCTTCACCGCAGTCTCCCGCCCCTGACGAATTATCGTCAAATGGGTGGTAAACTCCGGTTTCGCGCGATCGATCCACAGCGGCGTCTCCGTTCACAAGAGAAACACTCCTGACTTGGCTTCCAACTCCCCCCTTCTCTATCGGCATGATCCAGCTTCCGCATCACTATCCATGAGAAGGAGATGAGAAACCAACCCTCCGGCTGGTATTCCCATCAATGGCAATACCAGCCTAAACCCCATCGGATGCTGCCCCGCGGTTCTGGCGGCTTAGTCGGAGAGCGGGCCGGAGGTCTCTTGAGTGTAGGATGCAATCCAAAAGCCAAACGATCGGGTCCAACTTTGAGTTTTAGCTTATTATTCCCAAAATGGCACAGCTTTCGTGGGGTCAAGCCACTCCAAGAGGAACCGCCGGGGAGCGGGCGTAGCGCGGGCTGGGATCCATCTCAGGACGAAGACTCGGCCCTGATCCCCCACATAACCCATTACTTCAAAGTCGATCTGGTCGTCGCAGGCACCGATCTCGATCTCAGAAGACCTCGGAAGGGCCGTCCGGTGGAGGAAGGTGCTTGAGCAGGCCGAGTTCGCCGGCCAGCCGCTCCAGCCTGACGCGGGTGGCAGCCGTGGGAGGAACCAGCGGCAGGCGAACCTGGTCGGTGCAGCGGCCCATCAGGGCAAGAATCGTCTTTGCCGGGGCTGGGTTCGACTCCCAGAAGTTCGCCTCAAAGAGACGGCCCCAGCGGCGTTCCAATTCGCGGGCCTCGATCCAGTTGTTGTTCAGCGCGGCGTGGATCATACGGCTGACCTCGGCAGGCGCCTCGTTGGACGCGACGCTGATCAGTCCCTGAGCGCCGACACCGATCGAGGCAAGCGCCAGATTGTCGTCGCCCGAGAAGACCTTGAAACCGCGAGGCAGAGAGTGGACCAGTTGGGCGATCTGGGGCAGCTTGCCGCTGGCCTCTTTAATGGCCTGAATATTGGGCGCGGCTTCGGCCAGACGCACGACCGTCTCGGGATCGAGGCTGACCGCCGTCCGTCCGGGCACGTTGTAAAGCACCACCGGCAGCGGAGCAACGGCCTGAGCAAGAGCCATGAAGTGCTGAAACTGCCCCTCCTGCGTGGGCTTGTTGTAATAGGGATTGGCCGACAGCACCGCATCGACGCCGCGGATCTGCTTCAAACGGGATGCAATACGCACCAGGGTGCGGGTGGAATTGTAGGTGCATCCAGCCCACACCGGTACGCGGCCTTGAGCCGCATCGGCCACGATGCAGACCGTCGTCAGCCACTCTTCTTCGTCGAGCGTCGCCGCCTCGCCGGTCGATCCGCAGGCTACCAGAAAGTCGATCCCGGAGTCGATTTGCCAGTCTACTAGCGCTCTCAGCGCCTGCTCATCGGCCGATCCATCCACCCTGAAGGGCGTAACAATTGCAGTGCCGCAACCCGTCGTTTCCATGATAAGAAAAGTGTATACCGCGCGGGGCTGGAGCTAAAAACGCTGGGTGAATGCGAAGGTCTTCGAAGCGGCCCTCTACAACTGTTCGAAGATATCGCGGAAGTCATGTGAGCCGGAGTTGTGAGCCAGCCATTCAGCTCCTCTGACCGCGCCCAGCGCCAGGCAGCGGCGGTCCTTGATCTCGTGACGGATCTCCAGGGTGTCACTGTCGCTGACAGCAGTGACAATATGTTCACCCATTGCGTCACCAACGCGGTGCGAGGCGATGAAAACCTCCGGACGAGCGCCGCTCGCGGGCCGCGCGGCCAAAATGATCTCGCGTAGAGTAGCCGCAGTGCCCGATGGCGCGTCGAGCTTCGAGACATGGTGGGTTTCGTCGATGGAAAACGTATAGCCATCGAGCTGAGCCAACTGGGCGGTCAGGCGGAAGAGCTTTTGCACGCCAATGGAGAAGTTGGTGCCATAGAGCAGCCCACCGCCGAACCGCTTGGCAAGGGACTTCATCTCGTCGAGGTTTTCGTACCAGCCCGTGGTGCCGACGACGATGTTGCCGCCCAGCGCAAGCACGGCGCGGATATTTTCCGCGGCAGCTTGAGGAGTGGTAAAGTCGATCACCGCATCGACCTTGGCGAGGTTGGCCTCGGTCAATGCCAAAGCGTGCAGGTTCTCGTCAATGTCGAGCGCGCGCACCGAATGGCCGCGTTCTCGGGCTACTTCGGCGACAAGGCTTCCGGTTTTTCCTTTGCCCAAAACTAAAAACTGCATGGTGACCTCACGATGGCTTCGGCGGGACAAGTCCATTTTATCCGTAAAGTGTCCGTCATTCGAGAGTCCGAGCAAAGGGCGCGTCTCGCGGATGGCGACGGCGTTATCCTGAGGTAGACCCATGGCCGACCTCGAAGCCACCAAACAAGCTCCCGCACCTCTCGTTGCACCTCTCGCTCGCCGAGGCAAATGCCGCTGGCCGCGAATTCTGCTTTGGTCGGCTGGCGGGCTTCTTGTACTGTTGCTGCTGGCTACGGGCGCTGGTGTGTTGTGGCTCCGATCAGCGGCCATTGCCGCGCTCCCAACGCTCGATGGAGATGTGCATCTGGCCGGGCTTTCGGCCCCTGTCACGGTTCGCCGAGACGCACACGGAGTGCCGCACATCGAAGCCGCAACCGAAGGCGATCTCTTCGTGGCGCAGGGCTATGTGACCGCGCAGGACCGGCTCTGGCAGATGGACACATTCCGCCGCAACGCCAATGGCGAGATGGCCGAGATCGTGGGTCCTTCGATGGTGGCGCACGACCGCGCGCAAAGAGTGCTGCAGTTTCGCAACACGGCGCGGCGGGTCTATGCGAATTTGCCCGCCGCCGACCGAGCCCGCATCGAAGACTATGCGCGCGGCGTGAATCTTTACGTCGCGCAACACCAGGACTCTTTGCCGCCGGAATTCAAGTTGCTGCACTACAAGCCGCAACCGTGGACCGGCGTAGACTCGATCAGCATTGGCCTGATGATGGTCGACATGCTGGATAGCCACTGGTACACAAAACTGGCGCGCGAACACGTGGCAGCCAGACTGCACGACGAGAAACTCGAGAGCGAACTTTATCCGGTCGGTTCATGGCGCGACCACCCGCCAACCGGCATCCGCATCGACTTGAGCCAGCCGCATCCCGAACTTATTCAGCCCACAGATGACGACGATGACGACGACCGCAGCCAGGCCGGCAACCTGCCCCTTCCAACTTCGGAAAATGCAACGAACGAAAACCCCGCTAACTCGAAGAAGGCAGCTGATTTGAAAGGGCACGGCTTCAGCCGCGCCGATAGGACGTTGCAAAAAGGGTGGGCTCTAGCCCCTGAGGGAAATCAATCTTTGCAAGCTGAGGACCTGCGCGCCTTGCAAACTCTTCTCGGTCAATCCGCCTGCGACGACTGCGCTGCCGGCTCGAATAACTGGGTGATCGCGGGCAAGCACACGGCGAGCGGAAAGCCGCTGCTCTCAAACGACATGCATCTGCCGCTGACCGAACCGAATATCTGGTACATGGCCGACCTGAAGGCCGACGGCGCGCCGGGCTTCCACGCTGCGGGAGTCACCCTGCCCGGCGTGCCGTTTGTCATCGCCGGGCACAATGAGCACGTGGCCTGGGGCTTCACCGCGCTCTACGCCGACGTGCAGGATCTGTATCTCGAAAAACTCGATGGCAAGGGCAACTATCAGGACAACGACGCCAACTGGAAACCGCTCCAAGTGGACCATGAGGTCATCAAGGTCCGCGCCGGCAGAGATGTAATCGTCGATGTGCAACTGACAGCGCACGGGCCGTTGCTGAATCCGGTATTGAAAAAGGAGAAGCGGCCCATTGCGCTGAAGTGGACGCTCTATGATCCGTCGCTGAACGGTTTGCCGCTCTATCAGATGAATGCAGCATCGAATTGGACAGAGTTTTCCGCGGCGCTGGAGACATGGTGCTGGCCGACGCAGAACGTGGTTTACAGCGACGACGAGGGACATGTCGCTTACCACGCGATTGGCAAGGTGCCGATCAGGGAATTGGGAAGGGGAATATTCACTAAACCGCTTCCCCACGATCTGATGAATGGACGCTTCGAATGGGGTCTGGGCTGGGATCCTCAACTGATCTACATCCCCTTCGACCAAATGCCCAGCGCCGTTGATCCGCCGTCAGGTTTCTTGGCCACGGCTAACTCGCGCGTTACTACCGACAAACCTCCCTACGATCCAACGTCCAACAAGGATTTGTCGGCAGTTCCACTTACCGAGGAGTGGGTCGATCCTTACCGCATCGAGCGTATCTACAAATTGCTCGATGGCCGCGATCAGATCAAACCCGCCGACCTACTTGGGGTTCAAACTGATATTTATAGCGAAGTTGACCAGGAGCTTGGCCATCGCTTCGCCTATGCCATTGACCACACACTGGGCGCGGATGAACAGTTACAAAAAGCCGCGGACCTGATGCGCAGTTGGGATGGAAAATTGAATACCGATTCAGCCGCCGCGTCGATTGTGACCAAGGCGCGCTACGCTTTCTGGCCGCTGATTTTGAAACCCAAGTTAGGTGATGATTCCGTCTTCTACCAATGGAGTGAGTCGAATTTTGCCGAAGAGGAAATTATCATGCACGGTAACTCGGAGTGGCTTCCGGCGAGTTACAAAAACTGGGACGCATTGCTGACGGATGCCGTTCGCCAGGGCATGAAAAATGGCAAGGCTCCGGCGGATGACTCTCGCTGGAGTTATGGAAGTTGGCACAAGGTCGATATCGAGCACCCACTGGCGCAGTTTCTGCCGTTCGTTGGCCGCGCAGCCGGAACCGGCGCGCAGCCACTCAGCGGCGACACGACGACTGTGAAGCAAGTGGGCCGCGCCTTCGGCCCCTCCCAGCGATTCACCATGGATTGGAGCAACATCGATGGCTCGACTGAGAATATTGTGCTCGGCGAGAGCGGCAACCCCTACTCGCCCTACTTCCGCGATCAGTGGAACGACTATTACAACGGCACAACTTTTGCGCTTCCATTCACTCCCGCTGCGGTAATTGCTGCAACGCGCCACACGCTGCGACTGCTGCCATGAAGACAGACGGGAATGACCGTTGGCGATCGCTCGCCGGGCCGGCCGTTGTGCTGCTCGGCGCGCTTGTGGCCGTTACTCCGGAGCTTGTCCGCGGCAACTCCTGCGGCCACGACTTCGACTTTCATCTGGTCTCGTGGCTTGATTGCCTGAACAGTTGGAAGCATGGCATCTTTTATCCGCATTGGACTCCGAGCGCGAATTACGGCGCGGGCGAGCCGCGATTTGTTTTCTACTCGCCGCTGACCTGGATACTGGCCGCTGCGCTGAGTCTGGCTCTGCCCTGGCAGCTTGTGCCAATCGTATTGACGTTTTTGCTGCTGGGCGGGACTGGCCTAGCCACACGAGCGCTGGCGCGGCAGGCGCTGCCGGAGGGCGCGGCTACGCTGGCCGGCTGCGCCGCACTGTTCTCGGGCTACGCTCTTTTCACGGCCTACGAACGAACAGCATTCGCGGAGCTTGCCGGTGGTCCCTGGATTCCGCTCGTATTTCTGTTTGCGCTTCATGGTCTGAATGTTGCCGCACCTTCACAGCCTCGGGCAGCCTGGAGACGCGCGCTGGATGGCTCGATCGTCCCGCTGGCCTTGGCCGTAGCTGGAGCTTGGCTCTCGAATCCGACCGTCGGGGTAATGGCCTGCTACCTGCTCGCCGCCGTTGCATTGACCGTGACGTTGCTGTCGCGCTCGTGGGCGTTTCTGCTGCGCGCATCTGCCGGAGCAGCGCTGGGAATCGGCCTGGTGGCGATCTATCTTGTCCCAGCAGCCTGGGAGCAACGATGGGTGGACATACACCAAGTCACGCTCGATCCCGGGCAGACTCTGGAAAACAACTGGCTGTTTGCCGTTCACGCCGATCCAACGCTGGCATTGCACGATCAAGTGCTCCGCACGGCCTCGATCATCGCTGTCTGCACGATCGTCATAGCGCTTGGCGGCCTGCTGGTGAGTTGGCTGCGTGGCCGTTTGCCGGGAAAAAAGCCCTGGTGGATTCCTCTTGCCCTTACGCCCCTGGCCGTTCTTTTTCTCTTGTCTCCGATCTCGCATTGGCTATGGAATCTGCTCCCCGATCTCCGGTTCCTGCAATTTCCTTGGCGCTGGCTGCTGGTTCTGGAGGCACCGATGGCGGTCTTTCTTGCTGCGGCAGTGTGGCCGCGACCATCCGCCCGGCACTGGCAGCGCGTTGCTGTTACAGCCGCCTTCATCGCAGTCTGTCTCTCGATGACCGCTTTGGCGAGCGGATATTTCTTTCAAGGTTGCGACGACGAAGACGGCGTATCCGGAATGTTGAACACGTACCGATCAGGAAATGGCTTTGAGGGCACCGGCGAGTACGAGCCCATTGGAGCCGATAATTCACTGATCGCCACCGGCATGCCCGACGCCTGTCTGGTCAGCGACCCTACAACTGAGTTAGGCGCGGTTCCCGACGGCGCAGATCCCGACGATACCAACCCCGCCTGGAGTGTTGCCCAAGGCAGGTGTGACGCCACCATGCGCTGGAAGTCCGGTCAGCCGGAACACAGACTCATTCGGGGCGCCGTCGGCCATGCGGGCTACCTGATACTGCGCCTGCGCACTTATCCGGCCTGGCGTGTCGAGGTGAATGGGCTGCCGGTCGCTTTTCTGCCCCGGCGCAGCGATGGTCTGATGGCGGTGCCCGTTCCGCGGGGCCCGGTCGATCTAACCGTAGACTGGATGGCAACTCCCGACGTCATTGCCGGGCGCTGGCTCAGCGCATTCGCGGTGTTGCTGCTCGCGGGTTTGTGGATTAGCGAGCGAAGGCTGAACCGGTCTCCGGTATGATGAGATCGATGCAAGTTAACGTGAAATCGCTTATCGAAGAAGGCGCGGCGGTGACTGACCGGGCGCTCGAAGAGCTGTTGCCCAGCGCGGAAACCATTCCAGCATCGATTCACGGCGCAATGCGCCACTCGACCTTTGCCGGAGGCAAACGCCTCAGGCCGGTGCTGGCGCAACAGGCCGCTGTCACCATCGCCGGAGCCCTGCCCGCTGGAATCGAGCGTCTTGGTGCAGTTCTCGAAATGCTCCATACCTACTCGCTAATTCACGACGACCTGCCCGCGCTCGACAACGACGACCTGCGCCGCGGCAAGCCCACCTGCCACGTCGCCTTCGGGGAGGCCATCGCCATTCTGGCCGGCGACGCGCTGCAGACTCGCGCATTCGAGGTGCTGGCCGGGTTGGACTCGCCACCCGCTGCCACAGTGCAGATCATCGGCCTCATCGCCAACGCCATCGGCACCGTCGAAGGCATGATCGGCGGCCAAGTGCTCGATCTGGAGAGCGAACACCTGAAGCCGACACCCGAGTTGGTCATGGCCATTCACCGCGCCAAGACCGGCGCGCTGATTCGTGTGAGCGTGGTGACCGGCGGCGTCTACGCCGGAGCCACTCCGGAAGACGCGGTCCGCCTGACGCTCTTCGGCCGCAAGGCCGGGCTGGCATTTCAGATTGTCGATGATGTGTTGGATTTGACCGTGGACTCGGCCCATCTGGGCAAAACAGCGGGCAAGGATAAGGCCACTGAGAAAGCCACATGGCCAGCCGTCTTCGGCATCGAGCAAAGCCAGCGTGATGCCGCACGGCTGATCGAAGAGGCCTTCGCCGCCCTCGATCCTTATGGCAGCCGCGCCGATGGATTGAAGGCCGTTGCGCGCTATCTGGTCGAACGTAAGAACTGAAGGCCCAGTTGCGTTATCTGGCCAAAACCCGCCGCAGCGCCTCGCGCTTGACGGCAACCTCGTTCACTGTGTCCTGCACCTGGCCAAGGACTCCTTGTACCTGGTCGATATAGCCAGGCAGCGCATGCCACCACGAACGCAGAGTCTCCTGCTGGTCGAGCATGGCCAGGGTAGTTCCTGTGGCGGCGGCCACCATGCCGGCGCGGCGATTGCCTGAAAGCAGCAGCATTCCGGCCACCGCAAGCGTGGTGCCCGCCGTGAATCCGACCCAGTTCACTCCTTCGCGCTCGGCAGCTTCTGTCGCGCGAGCACGCTCATATTCCGGCTCGGAAAGGGGGATAATGACCATCTCTTCTCCTTCTGTTCCTTCTGTCCCGGACCGCAGTCCCGGGAATGCTACAACAAGTATCGCTCTAAACTGCCTACTGTGTGATGCGCAATAGAATGCAGCCGAAAACCGGGGGCAATTTATCGTTTGAGCAAGGAAGCTCGTTAGTCAGTCCAGATCGAATTCGCGCAGAGGCTTGCCTTCGGGGGCGTCCTTTGCCTTGCGCAGCGCCTCGGCAAACTTTTTCTCCAGCAGGTCTTCCTTGTTCTTTTCCGCCTCGACTGACTGGCGGAAGAGGGACTCCTTGCGTTCATCCTGCTCGCGCATAGCCTGGGCCGCCGTCTCCAGGTCCTCAAACATCCGCTTGCGCGGCGCGGGGGTGTGGCTCACCACCAAACCGGTCGCTGCATCGATCTTGAGCATGGCCCCGCAATCGGGACATGCAACCTCGAAAACCTGTTCTTTCTTCTTGGCCATTTCTTCTCTCTGAGAATTGTAAGCGCCGCCGGTCTGGATTGCACAGATGGCTCTTGAATTGAAATACGTACATTCTGTACGTCTTTTAATGTACGCTGTGGTACACTTTGTCCAATGGACGTCACAATTACCGAATTTCGCCGGCAGCTCTTCTCCCTTGCCAATCAGGCGCTTGAAGGTGAGGAGGTGTGGTTCACGCATAGGGGCCGCCGCATTAAAATCGTCCCCGAGGACCAACCCGCCAGCCGTCTCAGCCGCATTACACCAATCGAGATTATCAATTCGGAGATGCCAACTCTCGACGACGTGGCGCGCAAGGCTCAGATGATGGCGGAGATGGAAAAGGCCTGGGAAAAGGACTGGGAAAGCCTGTGACCGCCTCCTATCTGGACACGCAGGTTGCGGTCTGGCTCGCGACGGGTAAGCTGAGCCGCTTCAGCTCCAACACGCGCAATCTGCTGGAAGCGACCGACCTGTTGCTCTCGCCCATCGTGCCGCTTGAGCTCGAGTACCTCTACGAGCTCAAGCGCATCAAGCTGCCCGCCCGCGACATTCAGCGCAAGCTGGAGCACGAACTCGGCCTCCGCCTCTGCGATCTTCCCTTTGCGACGATTGCCGGCGCGGCTCTCGACGAGAAGTGGAGCCGCGATCCCTTTGACCGGCTGATCGTGGCCAACGCCAAGGCCAACGGCTTCGCATGGCTCATCACCGCCGATGAAGAGATGAGAAAACACTATCCGCGAACGCTGTGGTAGCGCGAGATGCGGCTTTAACGCATTCTGATATTGTCTTTCGGCACGACGGAAGTCATGCCCTTATTCGTATCGGAATCTCAATGGCATTTCGCGCAGGTTCTCCTTGACAGACGATTCTTTCCCGATTATATTTAGCCAATCGTCTAATTAGCAGACTGGCTAAACGAACTATGAGCAGCAACGAAGCGTTCAAAGCGCTAGCCGACCCCACTCGACGCGAGATTCTTGCCCTGCTGCGAAAGGGGGAGAGAACTGCCGGAGATCTGGCGCGAGAATTCGATATGACCAAGCCTTCCATGTCGCATCATTTCGCCGTGCTTAAAGAGGCTGACTTGATTACCAGCCGCCGCGAGGGCCAGTTGATTTGGTATGGGCTTAACACGACAGTTGTGGAGGATCTGATGGCCTGGGCAATGGCTTTGATTGCAGATGGCAACAAGAAGGGAACAAGAAAACAATGACGCGCAAGATGCTTGTCTTTGAAATCTTGCTGATCGCGGCGGCAATAGCGTCCACGGCAGTCATCTATCCGCACCTCTCCGCGCAAATCCCAATCCACTGGAATGCGCATCTCCAGCCCGATGGCTCTATGCCCAGAGCATGCACCTATCTTTTTGGCCCGGGAGTTATGGCAGTGGTAGCCCTTCTCACACGTCTTCTTCCCTGGATCTCCCCAAAAGACTTTCAGGTCGAAGGCTTTCGCTCGACATATCGGCCCTTGATGCGGGCCTTCTTTCTCATCGTGATCTGTATTTATGCGGCGACATTGTGGGCAGGCCTTGGTCATCCTGCTTTTGCAGGCAGGGCGATAGCACTGGCATACTGCCTGGGTTTCATCTATTTTGGCAATGCGCTGGGTAAGGTGCGCCGCAATTTCTTCATCGGCGTGATCACGCCATGGACACTTACCAACGAGCGCGTCTGGTATACCACGCATCGCTTCGCGGGCAAAGTTTGGCTGACCGCCGGATTTCTGGGTTTGATTCTCGCCGCGTTCGGCTTCAATGTTTCAGTCGCGGTGGTACTTCTTATTGGGTACTATGGCCCCAAACTTTATTCGCTGGTGATTTACAAACAACTGGAACTGCGCGGCGAGATCGAATGCGGTCTTACTCGCGAACAAGGAGAGCAATGATGAATCGAATCTCAAAAACTTTCGCGTTGATCGCTTTGATTCTGGCGGCTTTCTCACCGCTGATCCATTCACAATCGCAGATCGCCGGGGACTGGCAGGGGACCCTGATTATTCCCGGCCCGCAACTGCATCTGCTTCTGCATATCACAGCGGCCAAAGACGACAGCCTCACCGCAACCCTCGACAGCGTCGATCAGGGCGCCAACGGAATTCCCGTCAGCAGCATCTCGCTCAGCGATTCAAAGCTCTCGTTCACTGTTGAGGCCGTTCACGCGAGCTATGAAGGCACGGTCAACAAAGACGCAACCGAGATTGACGGCACCTTTACGCAGGGCCAGCCGATGAAGCTTGATTTCAAGCGCGCTTCCTCGCAGCCGCCAGCCGCTTCTGCGACTCCTGCCGCCAAGCCTTCGCTTGACGGTCTAGACGACTTTGTTACCGAGACCATGAAGGACTGGAAGGTGCCCGGCCTCGCCCTTGCCGTCGTGCAAAACGGCAAAGTCATTCTCATCAAGGGATATGGATACCGCGATTTGGAGAAAAAGCTGCCAGTTACTCCCAACACGCTTTTCGCCATTGGTTCAATTACCAAATCTTTCACAGTCTCTACACTGGGCATGGAGATGGATGAAGGCAAAGTCGATTGGGATAAGCCGGTGCGCGACTATCTGCCCACCTTCAAGCTTTTTACGCCGGAGCTGAGCGAGCAGGTGACGATCCGCGACCTGATTACGCATCGCACGGGCCTTCCACGCCACGATTTTCTCTGGTACACATCGGATTTCAGCCGTGAAGATACGATCCGCCGGTTGCAATACCTGGAGCCAAGCAAGCCGCTGCGCTCCACCTTCATTTATAACAATTTGATGTTCATGACCGCCGGATACATCGCCGGCCAGCTGAATGGAACGAGTTGGGAAGACGCGATCGCGCAGCGAATCTTCAAGCCGCTAGGCATGACCGGCACCAACTTCTCCAATCTTGACTCCCAGAACAGCCCTGACTTTGCCGAGCCCTATCGCAAGGGAAGCGACCTGAAGGCTGAATTGAAACGCATTCCCTTTGACGAGCAATGCCCGAACCGCTGCGCCATTGGTCCGGCCGGCGAGATCAACTCCAACGTCACCGATATGAGCAAGTATCTGCTCTTCCACATGAACCACGGCAAAGTGGACGGTAAGCAGTTACTCAGCGAGAACAACTCCCTGCAAATGCAGAACTCGCAGATGGCAATGCAGGGCGAATCTCCTTTCAAAGAAATGGGCGCAGGAAGTTATGGAATGGGCTTCATGCTTTCGACCTATCGCGGACACAAGACAGTCGAACACGGTGGCGCTATCGATGGTTTTACCGCTAACTTTGCTTTCATGCCAGACGATAAGATCGGCATCGTAGTGCTGAACAATCTCAACGGCAGCCCCGTGCCAACCATCATCACCATGAATATATACGACCGGTTGCTCGGCCTGGATCAGGTCTCGTGGAGCCAGCGTTTTTTGGCGTCGGAGGCGGGAGGAAAGAATGCCGAGAAGGAAGCCAAGGACAAAGGCTTCTCCCCGCGCAAGTCCGGAACCCATCCCTCGCACGATTTGAAGGATTATCTCGGCGATTACTCCAACCCCGGCTACGGCACCATCACCATCGAAGCCGATGGTGATGCATTCAAAATGACCATGAACAAGGTCACCAGAAAGTTGGAGCACTATCACTACGATCAGTTCCAGGTTCCGGAAGATCCGCTCGATCAATTCCAGAAGATGAGGGTTTTCTTTTTAACGGACTCCGACGGCGATATTTCCAGCATTTCGATGCCGCTCCAGCCCGACGTGAAAGACATCGTCTTCACACGTATGCCCGACCGGCAACTCACCGAGCGCAGCTTTATCGAACCCTTCACAGGCGACTATGAGATCGCTGGCTCGCCGGTGCCCTTGCATGTCGCGCTTCGCGGCGACAACACGCTCATTATCGGCGCCCTCGGACAGCCCGACCGCAGACTTAATCCCAAGCGAGGCACGACCTTCGAACTGGATGGACTGCAAGGGATCTCCGTAGAGTTCAAACGCGATGCAATCGGCAAAGTAAGCGAGGCGGTGCTCAACCAGCTTGGGCACGTTGTCGTCTTGAAGAAGAAACAGACGCCGTAAGGCAGCTTGCAAACATCGGCAACAACGGCCCTGCTCATTCGAGCAGGGCCGTCTTAGTTCAAGCAACAATCAGTGAATGAATCTCACGGTGGATGAATCTCAGTGCTTCTCTGCGGCCGAGGCGATCTTGGCTTCGGCTTCGGCGATTACGCGCAGGGACTCGGTATAGGCCGCTTCGCTGTCACCGGCTTCGTCCCACTGCTTGTGGCCGCGAGTCAGTTGCTCCTGGGCGCGCGGAACGTCAATCTCTTCGGGTTTCAGTGCGTCGGAGGCCAGGATGGTGACGCGGTCGCCCAGCACCTCGGCAAAGCCCCAACTGACGTTGTAGCGGGAGTCACCCTCGGGGCCTGCATCGCCATCGGTTGCGCTTTTGGTGCCACCATGAACGACCACATCGCCGGCGCCTAGCTCAGTCATCAGCGGCGCGTGACCGTAAAGCACCTCCATGATTCCATTCTTCGCAGGCAGTTCGACCGCAGCCGCCGGATGATCGAAGAAGGTGCGCTCGGGAGTCACCAGCCGTACGCGGAGTTGATTGGTTTCGTCAGCCATATGTCCCTTCGGGACAGTGGTCAGTTGTCAGTGAACAGTGATCAGCAAAAGGCCTCTTGAATCACGATCGGCGCTCACTGATCACTGTCCACTGTTCACTGATCACTGCCTTTCTTACACCGCCGTCTTCATCTTCTCGGCGGTCTCAAGCACTTCCTCGATCGCGCCCTTCATATAGAAGGCCTGCTCGGGGATATCGTCGTACTTGCCCGCGATGATCTCCTTGAAGCTGCGCACCGTGTCTGCAATCTTCACATAGCGGCCCGCCATGCCGGTGAATTGCTCGGCCACATGGAAGGGCTGCGAAAGGAACTTCTGCACCTTGCGGGCGCGGGCGACTGTCAGCTTGTCTTCTTCCGAAAGCTCATCGATGCCCAGAATGGCGATGATATCCTGCAAATCCTTGTAGCGCTGCAGAATGCGCTTGACGCCTTGCGCCACATCGTAGTGATCCTGGCCGACGATGCGCGCGGAGAGGATGCGCGAGGTCGAGGCCAGCGGATCAACGGCGGGATAGATACCCAGTTCAGACAACGGTCGGCTCAGCACAGTGGTCGCGTCGAGGTGAGCAAAGGTCGTCGCCGGGGCAGGATCAGTTAAATCGTCTGCCGGCACGTAGACGGCCTGCACAGAGGTCACAGAACCCTTGCTGGTCGAGGTGATGCGCTCCTGCAACTCGCCCATCTCGGTGGCCAGGTTGGGCTGATAACCGACAGCGGACGGCATGCGGCCCAGCAGGGTTGAGACTTCGCTGCCGGCTTGCGTGAAGCGGAAGATGTTGTCGATGAACAGAAGCGTGTCGGAGCCTTCGACGTCGCGGAAGTATTCGGCGACGGTCAGGGCGCTCAGGGCCACGCGCAGGCGGGCTCCGGGCGGCTCGGTCATCTGGCCATAGACTAAAGCGCATTTGGAGTTGGCAAAGTCGCCGGGCTTGATGACGCCAGACTCGGTCATCTCCAGCCAAAGATCGTTGCCCTCGCGGGTGCGTTCGCCGACGCCGGCAAAGACCGAGAAGCCGCCGTGGTTTTTGGCAACGTTATTGATCAGTTCCATGATGACGACGGTCTTGCCCACACCGGCGCCGCCGAAGAGGCCGATCTTGCCGCCCTTCAAGAAGGGCTGGATCAGGTCGATGACCTTGATGCCGGTCTCGAACATCTCCTCGTGGGTCGACTGCTCGTCAAAGAGCGGAGCGGGGCGGTGAATGGGCATCCGCGACTTTTCGCGGATCGGTCCCAGTTCGTCGACCGGCTCGCCGATCACGTTGATCACGCGGCCCAGCGTCTCCTTGCCAACCGGCATGGTGATGGGGGCGCCGAGATCGTAGGCCTTCATGCCGCGGACCATGCCGTCTGTGGCCTGCATGGCCACGGTGCGCACGCGCCCCTCGCCCAGGTGCTGCTGCACCTCAACGATCACATTGATAGGCTCGGGCACCTTGAAGCCCTCGCTGGTGACGCGCAGCGCCTGATAGATGGGCGGCATCGTCGCTTCGTCAAACTGCACGTCCACCGCGGGACCGGAGATCTTGATTACCTTGCCGATATTCTCTGCCATTTTTCTGCCTTCTCGCTTTGCGGAACCCTGATCCGGTTCCAGATCTGAGTTTGCTTTGCCTCAGGGGCTAAAGCCCCGTGATCTATTCTGCGCATTTCGGCACGACTAAAGTCGTGCCCTGACACAAAGCAATTCCTTGAACTCACCTTACTGCGCCGCCGCCCCGCTCACAATCTCGATGATCTCCTTGGTAATGGCCGCCTGGCGCACGCGATTCATATGCAGCGTGAGCGCGTCGATCATATCCGAGGCGTTGTTGGTTGCCGAATCCATCGCTGTCATGCGAGCCGCATGCTCTGCGGCGACCGACTCAGTCATCGCGTGATAGAGCATCGATGAAACATACTGCGGAATCAGCCCCGCGAGGATCTCCTCGGCTGGCTGCTCATAAATGTAGTCCACATTGGCGGTGCCGAATTTCTTTGCTTCTTCGTCGGCCTCGGCTGTATCGACAGGCTCGATCTCGATGCCCGCGCTCAAAGCGGCCTCGGCGGCGCGCTCCAGCTCTGCCTTGGTGGGCTCGGCGGCGCCTGTGATCTGGGGGATGCCGATCTTCATCAGAGGCAGCAGCTTCTCAACCACCAGCCGCTGCGAGATTACCGACTTGAATTCGTTGTAAACGAGGTAGGCGGCATCGATCTCTTCGTTGACGTAGCGGGCGATGACGCTCTGGGCCAGCTCAAAGACACGGTTGGCTTCGAGCTTCAACAACATGCCGGGATGATCGCCGGTAACCTCGACGGGGCCCTTCCGCTCTCTGATCTGTGTAACTTGTCCGTTCGGGTCAGTTTGCTCTGTGTAGATTGCTGACGGATAGCGGCGGCGCATCAGGTCGCGTGCCTTGCGGCCAACCGCCTCGACGTCGATCTCTTTGTCGGGGTTGCCACCAATGAACTGGAATGCCGTCTTGAGGATGTTGGCGTTGAAGGCTCCGGCAAATCCCTTGTCGCCGCTAACGACGATGAGAAGAATTCGTTTTTCCGGCCGCGTGATGAAGAGCGGATGGCACAGGTTGCCGGTGAGCTCGTCATAGAGATCGACGCGGCGGGTGAGCGACTCCAGGACGCTGGTGATCATCTTGGCATAAGGCCGAGCCGCGATCGCCCGCTCCTGGGCCCGGCGCAGCTTGGCCGCCGAAACCATCTTCATGGCCTTGGTGATCTGCCGCGTGTTTTTCACGCTGCGAATGCGCCGCCGTAAATCGAGTACGTTTGCCATCGATCAGTTCTCAGTTGTCAGCTAACAGCTGACAGTTTCCGGTTCACATCCGGCAGCCGACGTTTTATTGTTGGCTGTCAACGGTTAGCTGTGAGTTGCTGCCAGCTCAGCCTTGAAGTTGGCCGCATATTCCTTGAGCGCCGCGTGCAGATTGTTGCGCAGGTCGTCGTCAAAGGCCTTCTTCTTGGTCAGGTCCTCGATCAACGCGGTCTGCGCGGAGTCGAGGTACTTATACAGACCAACCTCGAAGGCGCGAATGTCAGTGACCGCGAGATCGTCGAGGTAACCCTGCGTTCCGGCGAAGAGCACCACCGCCTGCTGCTGCCAGGTAAGCGGCTGGAATTGAGGTTGCTTGAGCAGTTCCGTCAGGCGCTGGCCGCGATTCAATTGCTTCTGGGTCAGCGGGTCAAGATCTGAGCCGAACTGCGCGAAAGCCGCCAGTTCGCGGTACTGCGCCAGGTCGAGCTTGAGAGTCGCGCCCACCTGCTTGACTGCCTTGATCGCTGCCGAGAAGCCGACGCGCGATACTGAAAGGCCCACATTGACGGCGGGACGCACGCCTGAGTTGAAGAGATCCGTCTCAAGGAAGATCTGGCCGTCGGTGATCGAGATGACGTTGGTCGGAATGTAAGCCGAGACGTCGCCAGCCTGGGTCTCGATGACCGGCAGAGCGGTGAGTGATCCGCCACCCTTGGCCTTGGACATTTTGGAAGAGCGCTCAAGGAGGCGGGAGTGGAGATAAAAGACGTCGCCCGGATACGCTTCGCGGCCCGGCGGACGGCGCAGCAGCAACGAGATTTCGCGGTAGGCCATGGCGTGCTTGGAGAGATCGTCGTACATCACCAGCGCATGGCGGCCCGAGTCGCGGAAGTATTCGCCGATGGCAGTGGCCGCATAGGGCGCGATGTAGAGCATCGGAGCGGGTTCAGAGGCCGAGGCGGCGACGATGACGGTGTGTCCCATGGCGCCGGCTTCTGTGAGGGTCTGGACCACCTGAGCGATCGACGAGCGCTTCTGGCCGATGGCGCAGTAGATGCAGATCAGGTCGTTCTTGGCGTTGTTGATGATCGTGTCGAGCAGAACCGCCGTCTTGCCCGTCTGGCGGTCGCCTATGATCAGCTCGCGCTGTCCGCGGCCAATCGGGATCATGGCATCGATGGCCTTCAGACCGGTCGCCATCGGCTCGCGCACACCCTGGCGATCGATGATGCCCGGCGCCAGGCGCTCCACAGGCAGAGTCTCCGTGGTGGCGATAGGACCCTTGTCGTCGATGGGCTGACCCAGCGCATCCACCACGCGGCCGATCATCGCGTCACCCACCGGCACGGACAGGATCTTCCCCGTGCGCTTCACCTCTTGGCCTTCTTTGAGCTCGGTGTAGTCGCCCAACACCACGGCGCCCACCTGGTCTTCTTCAAGACTCAGAGCAAGTCCG
>JBEKCA010000068.1:0-26804 GCA_050015115.1 Occallatibacter sp. | reverse complement strand
ATACCCACTTCGGAGATAGCGAAACTCAACCTGTCGCCAAAGGCCTTCCATGGCGATTGGAACTACTCCGTGCTCCCTCAATGACGACACGCTTGTGCAGTTTATTTATGCGCGAGCCCTAAATTCATTGAAAGGCTGAAAAAAATGCAACCAATCTCGCCGACGGGCTGCATTGTCTAATTCAGAATCACCTGTCAGCAGCCACCCTGAAGGGCGGCGCTCAGACCACTTATCCGTAAAAATTAGTTTACGGGAGGTTAGGGTGCATTTCCTGTACGGTCCAGCATACAAAGACATCGAAACGGTGTTTGCATCTCCGAGTCCTGATCGCTTGTAAGCAACCTTCAATCTTTTGCGAAATGCTCCGTCTGTAAGCTTTTTCAGAAGTATTTCCGGAAAGCCCTTGTCTGTGGGAGAGATTCCGAGAAGTTCAGTAAGTTCAGTTTCAATTCGGCGCCTTGCATCATCACTAGCCTTTGATACGAATGGAAGAAGTGTCCAATCTGTTGCAGCTCCTGGAATAAGTTCTACAATCCAGCCAGCACCCGGCGCAATGCTCACTAAACCAGTTTCGCCCAGATTGGCTTGTCTTCCAGTTTCGTTGATAAACGTAAGACCGGACGTGCGTTGATTTTGAACGTTGCCACCAGGTGGTGGTTCGCGTTGAGCCAAGCGCGCCGTAGTATCTGGGCCACCCTGTCCAACTAGAATTATCCGTCGAACGTTACGTTCACTGAACCACGCCGGAATATCGCTCATAAAGGAGGCGAATTGTTCACTTACTCCTTTATCTACAGCAGTTGCCGCAAATATTGCAGCCCGATCAATCGGGTCAATGTAAGGTATGACCACGGTATCAATCGTCACACCATCAAGCAACTCAGATATTCCTGAAACATGATCACTATCAAAGTGCGAAACGAAGAATAGATCAACTCTGATTTTCTTTATGTTTTCCAGAGCGTCCTCTTCACGATTGCGGCCCCTCACTTGGGAATACTGGTTAATTTCTCGCTTGAGCGCTCGTTTACCGACAGATGTCCACGATCCACAGTCATAGATCCATCGAATCTGGGCTCTGCCGTTGCCAAGTGCTCCAGTATGGAAGCCACCATGACCAACCGGATGCTGATGTATTCTGACCAATGGAACAAAAGTAAAATCAGCCATATCAAGATTCTCCCACCATTGCCATCCAACCCGAATGAATGCATTTGTAATGCGCTTGTCTATCTCGTCTGGATCATTGGTCATAGTTTTCCAGGCCGTTCGGCGACAAAGATATTCATGCCACAATTCATATTTTGTTGCATTGTCACCGCGTTCGAACATAGAGACAAGCAACTTTACTGTCATATAAATTTCAGAATCGATTGCTACTTTGTTCATGGCTTCAGCACCAGTAATACTTCTGCGGATTGTGAGACCCAGAGCCGTGCACTTTCGGTTGTATCTTACACTCATTCTGCCAAGGTCCACTGAGTTGCCCGTGTGAATCGCTGCCTGATTTTGCCGTCAACGGAGTCAGAAAGCGGCGTAAATCCTCAAGCACGACGTGCAGATTCTCTGGGGCAGCGTTCATCTGTTCACGCTTCAGAAAGGCCTTCCATCTTGCTCCCTACTCCTCCCCGTACAGCCGTGAAAAGCCCGTGGGCACATCCTCGGTGATGGGCGTATCGCGACGCTCGAAGGTCCGATTCACGGAGTTCCGGAGTTCGGCTAGATCAAATGCGAAGCTCGCTCGACACAGCATGAACGGAGTGAGGTTCATGAATTCGATGGAGCAAGGTGATAACGCCGATGTGGATCTTGTGGCCCGCTTCCAATCTCCACAATCAGTCCGCGTTCAACCAGCGAAGCGAGGCGCGTTCTTGCCGCACGGACAGAAAGATCGATTTGTTTTGCGATCTGCGAAGTTGAAAGCCCGCTCTCGGCACTCGCAGCAAGGGCGGAGAGAATGGCTTCATCTCGGGCGTCTCTTGAGGGGGCACGACGAGGAACTGCCGACAATGTTACGCGAAAATGTGTGCCGATCTCCTCAAATATGGGAGCATCCAAGCCACGGTCCACACATGCGGCGGTCATTCTCTGGATTCCGCTTCCCCATTGTTCAATTAGCTTGAGTTCCAGAAAGACTCGCCCAAGTACGCGGTTGCGCAACTTGGAGATGCCTCTTTGAATGTCTTCAATCGTGAGGCCGAACG
The DNA here is from genome assembly GCA_050015115.1 of Occallatibacter sp. Lineage (GTDB taxonomy): Bacteria > Acidobacteriota > Terriglobia > Terriglobales > Acidobacteriaceae > Telmatobacter. The sequence goes on along the minus strand of JBEKCA010000068.1, from coordinate 24,600 downwards.
GAAGCAATCCAGGGTTTTCAATCTCCAGCCGATTGTCGAAGAGAGCAACCCTGATCGGTGCTCCAGGCTGGGCGTAGTCCGCATGGACGATTGCATTCATGATGGCTTCTCGGACGGCGACCACCGGGTATGTCCAGTGATCCGTTCGCTTCACCGATCCAATAACCGCCTCTCGTGCCATATGCTTTTGCAGGAACGCAATTGTCTCCTCTGCGGCTTCCGGCAAGTATGAGTGAATTTCTGTGGAGTCAAGTAGCCTGCGCTTGTCGTCGCCCGCAAACCTCCCCACCTGTATCCATGCGTCGGGATAATGGCTGAGCCGGTCGGTGCCGAACAGGAGGATGCCTCCGATCGTCGGCACAATTCGGCCCTGGTATTTCGTCGCCATCTTGAGAGTGAGTAGGTCACCCTGTTCCAGCTTGCGAATCGGCTTGAAATACTCGGAAGCAGCTCGGAAGTCGATCACTTCCGAGTTCAATGCCGGCATCGGCTGTTCGTCGAACGACGAAACCTGGCTATACCGCTTCATCTCTTCGACCAGGTAAAGATCGGCTCGCCGGTTCGTGGAACCCACGCGGACAAGAACGCCTGCTTCCGGTCCCAACCGATTCAAATAGTGAGGACGATTCGGGCTTGGATAGATCTCAACGGCCAGCAAGTGCTTCTTTCGCCAAGGAATGACCTCAATGGAGGGGACCAGCTTGGGAGAGATGTTGTCGGCAATCAGGTTGGCGAGGCGTTCTTCCTCTGTCAAAACGTCCGGAATGCCCTTGACCTCTTTTGTCCCGTCCTCAATTCCAATGACAAGAGTTCCCCCGGAGGTGTTGGCGAACGCAATAATGGCCTTAAGCGCTCCTTCGGGCGAGGAAAGGTCGCGCTTGAACTCCAGCGTTTTGCCTTCGGGTTGACTGAGAAGGGAAATAATGTCCATTACTCTGCATTCTACTCTGACGCGCATCGTGAGATTTGTCTTCCGAGTTGATTCGTTGCGAGGGTACATAGAGAATCACAGGTGCTTTCCCAGCCAATACCCAAGGAAGAGCAGGCCAAAGCCGCAGAGAAGGCCACCGGCAAAGACGCTCCACAGCAGGTAGCTCCAGGCCCCGAGCAGCTTGTCCCGGAAATCCCGCGATACCGCCGCCAGCGCGTCTTGGGCGTTGCGAATCGCCCCGTCGAGAGCGCCCTTCAGCCAGCCATCCATCTGCTTTTGCGACGTTGCCAGCGCTTGCGCGAGGCTGGATTCGATGATGGTACGGATGACGGCGGCGAACTGCTGCCGCGTTTCATCCGTATAGCACCTGAGGATGGTCTCCCCAGCGATGGAATCATGGAGGCTGGCCTGGACATCCTCCAGAAGTTGCCGGGTCGTCAATCCGGCCTCTTCGATGGTCCCCTTCATCTGAGTGGCGGCGAAGTCGGCGAGCGCCGGTTGAATGGGGAGGTGTGGTCCACCGCAATATCGACCATCCCCACGCACACATTATTGTGCGGGGCCGTCTACCATCCGGGGAGTCGCTCAAACTTCCACCAGACCTGATTCGCAGGGGACTCAGAGAAGCCGTACAAAGCTCACTGACACGGCAGCTCGGCCCGCGAACCATCGCAGACATCGAGCATCAGAAGCAGATCGAGCTTACCGCCAACCGTGTCACGCCCCTGGACCGAAGACTGGCCGGCCGAGTGATCCCATTCGGCATGGACCCGGCGTACAAAGATGCGGGAGCCGCCGCAAGCGCGGCGGAAGTGGCCCGGCTCCGGCACCTCAAGGAGCTTGGTCTCTCGAAACCATACGCCGGAGACCGTTGGCTTGTACGCTCCGATTTCGTCACGCAACTCCAGCAGATGAAGGACATTCAGGACCGCGCGCGGACGCTGTTCCGCAGCGGCGTGGCGATCAGCGATCCCCACGCGCCGATGGAGTATTCCTCAATCTCCAAGAAGCTAATCGGGCGGGTTCTCCTCAACAGCGAAGACGAGCGCACCGGCGCTCTTCAGACCATCTTCGAGACAACTGAAGGCAAGATCGAGATTATCCGCCACGATGCCACTCTCCGAGCGGCATGGGCGCGGGGAGACCTTCAGCCGGGAAATATTGTCGTCATCGACAGCCTGCGAAGCAACCCCGAGCAGCTCTACGCCTCCGCGGCAGGCAAAGACAAGGACATTCTTCGCGATGGAAAGGCGCTTGATTCAATCACCCGCCGGATGCGCGCCATGAATCTCTCGGTCGGCGAGTCCGACAAGGGATGGATGGGGGAGTTCAACAAAACGCTCCGTTCGAGGATGATGGACCGGGCCCGAGGCCGGAGTGTCGCCGAGTGGTGAGGGCTGTTCTCGCCAGCTACACCGTCTCCACTCTGAGGCGCTGCGGCTAGGTAATATTCGTCTGATGGTTCTCCGCCTGCGTTTCCTCATGCTCCTCAAGGAGTCGTGAGTCCTTGTACGCATCTTCCAACGTGGGATACCAGCAGTAATCCGCGTTAAATTCATTGTGCGAAAGGAAAACAAGTCCCCAAGGATGGCCTGGCGCAAACCCATAGTCCGAAAACACAATCCCGTAGTCATAGCGAGAACTTTCAGCAACTATCCAGACAGGATAGTCCGCAAGTGGCTTCCCCCATTCCCAAGTTCTCATCTCAATACGTGGCTCAACTAGGAATGTTTGGAGCCCTTGCACAATGCTGGCGTTGGCGATCTTCCGCAGTTCAGCTTCAACTAGAAAACGCACTTCATCTGTCGTTCTGTCTGGCACACGGCTGAGATTCACTCTTCGATCTCCTCTGCTTGACCGCATGGGCCGCTGCTACCATCAGGGCCTGACTTTCGCATCTGATGATAGAGCCTCCCGTCTTGATAGAACAGAAAGAATTCTCCACATGGCTGGCGACAAATCGCCGGTGCACTCGCCGACGGCCACCTGCCGCCGAGGTAGGCTCCGTGAGTACACAGGCCTGTAGTCGTAAACCAACAATTCTGCGTTGGCCGATTGGCGAACTCTGGGCGACTCTATCAACTATCCATCGGAAGTGCCCGCCAATCTCGCAAGACTCATGATTCATAATCTAAATATGCAGCCAGTTTGGAAACAGACGGGGATTCTGCTGGCAGGGCTGGCTATCGCTAGCACTTCCTGCTGGGGGCAGACGGCCAGCTCGGTGCAAGGCCTGACGCGCGTCGATCTTCAGTGGCAGCGTGCGGTAGACCAAGCCTCGCATGAAGCTTCCGATGCGCGGGTGCTGGTTCTGGAGATCGGCTCGGGAGATCTTCTCGCCTCGGCGCGCCTTGCCGAAGCGAGCCGGACCCTGTCCACGCCTGGCTCGACGTTGAAGCCACTGATTCTTTATTTTGCGCTGGCGTCAGGGCGTTGGGATCCGCAACGAAGGGTCACTTGCAGCCGACAGATGCGGATCGACAGCCACCAGCTCAACTGCGCTCATCCGCCTGCCGACCCTATGAATGCACAACAGGCGTTGACCTGGTCCTGTAACTCGTATTATGCGGAGTTGGCGGGAACGCTTTCGCCACGGGAGTTGCGGCAAGCCCTCAGCGAGCGAGGCTTGCTGGCGGCTACCGGATTGACTCGGCAGGAGGTAATGGCCGATTTTCGCGAGTCGCGCACACGGGAGCAGGTGGAGCTTGCCGCGCTGGGCGTGGAGGGGATTCGCGTGACGCTGCCGGAGTTAGCCGAGGCGTACCGGTCGCTGGCGGCGGAGATGGCTACCCACCCGGAGACGGTGGCAACGAAAACTGTAAGCGCAGGGCTGACGGACTCGGCCAGCTTTGGCATGGCGGGCACGGCATCGCTGGGCGGCGTTGCCATTGCCGGTAAAACCGGAACGGCCAGCGCGGAGAGCGGTGGCGGCGCGACGCATGGCTGGTTTGTGGGCCTTGTGCCCGCGGAATCGCCGCGGGTGATTGTGGCTGTTTATCTGCCGGCTGGCCATGGCTCGGATGCCGCGCTGGTGGCGGCAAGGTTGCTGGCGCATTCGCCGCTGAGGAAACCATGAGGCGGATCGCGTTGGCACTCTGTCTGGCCGCGTCCTGGGCAATGGCACAAGCCCAGACGGCTCCGCGCACAACAATTCGCGTGGGCCTGTGGACGCTGTGGCATGATCGCGATGCCACCATTACGCCCATCTCTGGCGCAACGCTTCAGCATTGCGAGAATTGCACAGCCCGTTCGCTTGCAGCGATTACGCTTCGAGTCACCAGGGACAAGCTGTCCTGGATTGATTCGCGGGGAAAGACGCTCGCCTCCGCAGAGTTGGTGCTCGCGGGCAGTTACAGGATTTCCGCACACGGAGAATTTCTGACGCTCGCTTATCCGCTCAGAATCACGGCGCAATCGGGTGCGCTGGTGCTGGCTGTCACACTGCCGGTGGAGCGCTACGTTGAGTTGGTTGTGGCCGCAGAGAGCGGCGCGGCGGATTCCATCGAATCGCGCAAGGCGCTGGCGGTGGTGGCGCGCAGCTTTGCGCTGGCTCCCGCTCACGGGCACGTGCCCTTTGATGTCTGCGACTCGACGCATTGCCAGTGGGTGCATTGGCACACCACGCACGAGGCTCATGCGGCTGCGCTGGCCACTGCCGACGAGAGCTTATGGCGCACTGGAAGCCGCGCCGAGGCGTACTTTCATCAGAACTGCGGCGGGCGCACGGCGAGCGCGGCGGAGGTCTGGCCGAAGGGCCACTCGGCGCAAGGTTTGCTTGAGTCGCGAAATGATCCCTATTGTCAGCGCGCAGGATCGAGCGAATGGTCGGCCACGCTGTCTCGCGCGGAGGTGACTCGGGCGTTGGCCGCGGCGGGCCTAGTTGCGCACGGATGGAAGACTCTGACGGTTGGTCAGCGCGGCGAGTCGGGCCGCGCCACGACGCTGCTCATCGGTGACGCAAAAATTTCCACGGAGGATTTTCGGCTCGCGGTGGGCCGCGCGCTGGGATGGAACCGGATTCGCAGCAATTGGTTTGAGATTGCGCCGCAAGGCGACGGCTTTCTCTTTCATGGACGCGGCTCGGGACACGGCGTGGGCCTCTGCCAGGCGGGAGCGGCGGAGATGGCGCACGAAGGGCGCGGCTACGGCGAGATTCTTGCGCAGTACTTTCCCGGCGCAACGGTTGCGGAAGAGACGACTGGCGCGGCATGGCAGCGTTTGAATGGACAGGGCTTTACGCTGGAGACCAGTTCGCCGGAGGATGGTGCGTTTCTTCCGGCTCTGTCGAGCGCATTGAGCGAGGCGGAGAATCGTAGTGGGCTTGCTCCTCGCGATGCAATTGGAGTCAAAACTTATCGCTCGACGCCGGCCTTTCGCGATGCAACGCTGGCTCCTGGCTGGGTGGCGGCCTTCACCGAAGGCGACTTGATCGCGCTGCAACCGCTGCGAATTCTTGCCGCGCGCAAGCTGCTTGCAAGCATTACTCGTCACGAATTCCTGCACGCTCTGGTGGAGGAGCAGGCTACCGCGCAGACGCCGCTCTGGCTGCGCGAAGGGCTGGTGGAGGCGTGGGCGGGCGACGTGCAATCCAGCGATCCAAGAAAAGAATTCCGTGCTCCATCCTTTCGCCGTTTTACTGGCGAAAGGGCGGGAAGCAATCTGACTCCGGAAGCGATCAGCGAAAAGCTGGCTCATGCGTCAAGCGAAGAAGAGTCGGAGGCCGCGCACCACGCCGCCGGCTGGTACGCTCAACAACTTCTCGATCGCTTTGGCCGCGCGCAGGTTTTGGAGTGGCTGCGCACGGGCATCCCGCAGAGCGCGCTACTCACCCTCCGGTAACGGCAGCTTAACCGAGGCTTGCTTGTCAGGCTCCGGCGGACCGGTCAATGCTGGAATTTCGGCAAGTTCCTCCTTCACGTGCGGCAATGAACGGTTGAAGAGCACAGCGAGCCAACCCAGCAGCAAAAGCCAACTCCCCATTGCCAGCAAGCCGATGACAACCGGCCCTAGACCCATTTTCCAGAAGATGTCATCACCTTGCATTGAGGCTTTGAGAAGGGCAGGCAATGCGATACCCATCACAGTCGCAGCAATCAGTCCAAGCCACCACCGCCATTCAACTATAAGCTGTAGAAGCCTACGCCAGGGCAATCGCAGGCCCCACATTGCCGAGGCTGCCGCTAATGGAAGAAGGATGGCTGGTGCCACGAGCAGACCAACCACGCAGGGCGCAATCAGTGCTCGCCAGAGGCTTAATAAATATGCGATAAACGAGGCCAAAACCGCCCAGAGCAGCATCAAAAGCGCGCCCCAGATCATTCTGACGCGTTTTCCTCCGTCGCTCAGCAGCGACCGCATCATGCCTGTATGCAAGACTATTCCCGCAACCAGCAGCGCGAGCAGGAGCGGTACCGATATCCAGTCTCTCCACTTTTGGTTGTCGTGAATACGCGACACCATGATGCCTGCGAAATCAAGTAGCAGTACCCAACCAAACTGCGCTGCAACCCAACGACGGCTTGCGCAGAGGCGCTCAAATAGTTCGGTCAAGAGATCGTTCTCCGGTAGCGGCTCTTGGCAACCGAAGAGCACGCCCGCCCAAGCCAGCAGCAGAAGCCAGCCGCCGACGCCGAGCAGATAACTCGCGGCCAGTTTCAGCGATACGTGCCAGACCTGCGCGGAGACCGTACCATGCGGATCGGCGGAATAGAAGTGGCCCGGCAGGCTAACACTTACGAGTGCAATGATGGTCACACCCAGCCACCAGCGCCAGTTCCAGATCAGTTGCAGCACACGACGCACGGGCAGCCGCCAGCCGCACTGCGCCGAGGCTGTCGCGTAGGGAATAACCTTGGCGGGAACCACGATCCAGCGGAGAACCCACTCGATGTAACTCATCCACAAAGAAAGATGCTGGTAGGTGAGAAACTTTGCGCGCCAGTGCGCCGGAGCCTGCGAGTTCAGATAGCCAGCCCACTGCGGAATCTGATCGTCGCACCAATCCAGCACCAACCAGCAGACCCACACCATGGCGATCCAGAAGAGCAGCGAGAGCGCGCCCCACGGCAGCTTGACGCGCTTGCCGTCGTCGTTGGCCAGGCTGCGCATCGTCCCCGCCTGCAACTCCAGCGCGGAAATGGCCACAAGCAACGGCAAGAGCAGCGAGAGCAGAACCTGCCACACGTGCTTCTCCGGCAAACGCGTCCAAGCGATTCCAATCAAAATCATCAACAGCGTCAAAACAAATTGCGCGGCAATCCAGCGGTAGCTCTGGCGCAGACGGCGAAATAAATCTCTGAAATACATCACGGCTGCACCTCCAGCGTTGCGGGATCGGTCGTTGCCTGCACATTCGATTGATACATCGGTCCGGCCTGCGCGGGGCTGATTTGGAATTTGCCCGGATTGACTACCTTGAGCAAGTAGACATACTCACGCCGACTGTTGAATTCGGTGTTGAAGAAGGCCGCGCGGTCGTCGTGGAACTCCTTGCGCGTGTACCAGTCGTACCACCAACTGGGCTTGCTGTTCAACGTGTAGAGTCCGGTGTTGGGCAGGAACTCGGTGCCGGCAGGAATCGGATCTTCGGCCAGCAGATACTTCCAACTGCTTCCATTCACAGCCAGCCGTACGGCAACAATGTCGCCCACGTGAACCGCGACTTTCAGCGGAACCAGGTCATAGGTGATCGCATCGGTCGGCTTGGGCTGATTTTTCTGGAGCACGTAATAGTCACGCGTGATGTTAAGGGCCAGTTGCCCTTGCTGGAAGGCTCTGCGGCCAGCGGAGTACCAGGTGTTTTCGGCGCTCCAATAGGTGATGCCGTTGCCGCTCTTGCGCACCGTCAGCTGGCCACCGTTGGCTGACTGCGCCGCGGGGATTTTGATCTTCCAGGGCAGTACGAAAGCGTCTTCAGGGCCGAAGTGGCGCTTGCCCACGCTCGCGCCATTCACAAGCACCTCGACATCGGAACTGTTCGCCAACTCACCGCTCACGGCCAGATAGTCGGTGAGTCCTCCAATCACCATCGCTGTTTGCTTGGTGGAGTACCAATAGTCGCCATCGCGATGCTTGCCGAGCCACACAGCCGCCTTGGGTAGCAGGCCACTTGTCCGATCCTGTTTGACTAGCAACTTCAGTGCGAAGGCCGTCGTCTCAGCGGATGTATCGTCCCAATATTCGAGCAATCCGTCGTAGGTCCCTGTCCAATGCGCATCGGAATCGTCGGTCTTGGCCTTCTTTTCCAGCAGCAGCGCCGCATCGTGCGCGCGGCTGTCTCCAGCAGCGTCCAGCGCCAAGCCAACCAGCGCAAGGCCCTCGTCGCTGATCTTGTCGCGGCTCGACCAAGCTTTATCGAAAGCGTCCTTCGGCGCGCCGCCTGTGGTGGCCAGCGCGTAAACCACATAAGCGCGCAGGTCGGGGATCATTTCCGGATGCTCGGTCAGCGCGGATTGCAGCCAGGCGTGGCCTTTATTGAAACGTCCTTCATCGATCTTGTAACCGGCACTCTGCGCCTGGCCCAGCCCGCTGACCACATATGCGGTCATGAAGACGTGGCTGGGATCGTCCGGCCACCATCCCCAACCTCCGTCATCGTGCTGAAAGCTGTAGAGCCGTTCGAGGCCAGCATGGATCATATCGTTCAGGATGACCGGGTCGGTGGGCGACTTCAGATGCAGTTTGTCCACCGCCTGCGAGACGATCAGGTCCGGCAGGAAGCTGGACATCGTCTGCTCGGTACATCCCCACGGATAGCTGGTGAGGTAATCGAGAGCATCGAAGACCGTGCCCGCCACGCTGGGCGCAACGGTGATGGTCAGCCCGCGCGAACCCGCATCCGAGCTGGCAGGATAGCCAAAGTTCCACTGGTTCTGGCTATCGCCGCTGAAGACCACTCCCGAAGTGGCAGCCCGCTGCTTCACGCCAAAGGGCAGCACCGGCAGCGTCATCTCCAGTGCGTCGGATTCTTCGTTGGTCAGCGCCTTGGCAGTCAGCACAACATTGCCGGTCGCGCGCGCCTTCACACGCCAGTCTACATAGCTCTCGCCTTTGGCGGGTATGTTCACCTTTTGTGTCTGGCCGCCGATCACCTCTACGCCACTCACATCCAGCGCAAAGGTCACGTCTTTGGCCGTCTCCAGATAGTTGTGCGCAATCACGCGCAGCATCGTTTCGTCGCCCTGGCGAAAGAAGCGAGGCGCGGCAAGACGCACAATCAGATTCTTGCGCACCAGCACGCGCGTCACCACGCTGCCGGCCTTGCCGTCGTCGGTCATGCCGCGAATCGTCGTTCGCCATGTGGTCAACGAATCCGGGAAGGCGAAGCTGACACGCGCATGGCCGTCGGGGCCGGTGTGCACATTCGGATTCCAGTAAGCCGTATCCGGGAAGGCTTTACGCACCTTGGGCACAACCAGGTCCGAACCCGGCTTTACCTGCGCCATGCGCGGATGGAAGAGCCCATCGTTCAAGCGTGCCAGCAAAGGAGATTTCAATCCAGCCTCGCCGTAGAAGTAATAAGCAAAGGAACTTTCCGGACTCAACTCCACTTCACGCTTAGGATAGAAGGAATTGACGATATTGCCAGTCTCATCGTTGCGCACCGAGTAGAGCGCTTCATCGACCTCGCCAAAGCTCAGGTCGGCCTCCACCGGCTTGCCCTGGTAATCAACCGCCAGCACGTCGAAGCTGCCAGTATCACCGGGCAGGAAGCGCGGCTTGCTCGGCATGGCGGTGATGGTCAGCGTCCGCTCGACCAGCGGAACTTTGAGAGATTTCTGCGCGGTCATTAACTGATCGTCGTGAACGATCACCGCGTTCACTACCAGATTTGGCTGCGCCAGTTTGGTGATCGGCACGTCGAAGGCGAAACTCTCGCTTGTGGCATGAATCAACTGCCGCGACTGCACACTGTTGCCCTCGGCCGTCACCACCGCCCATGAATCCTTGAGGCCTGTGACCAGCAATAGATGCGCTACGTCGCCCACCTGATAACTCTTCTTGTCGGCGATGATCTGCGCCTGCGTGTTCTGGTTGTACCAATCGCCGGAATCGTTCCAGATCCAGACCCATGTCTTGCCTTCGACGCTACGCTTCTCCGGCGTTTCGGCGCTGGCTGTAATCTCGAAGTCGCCGCTGCCGGTGATGGCGGGAAGTTCGACCAACACCGAGCCGTCCGCGGCGGTCGCGGTATCTTTGCCGGTGACCGCCGTCTCTGTCCGCTGACGGGTCGAGTAGCCGTCTTGCTGCACAGACTCCCACTTCTCCAGATCGACCGACAGATGAACCTGCGCTTGCACCGGCTTGCCATCATAATCCTGTGCCGTCACTCTCACCTTGGGCGTCTGCCCCGGCGAAAAGACATAACTGGTAGGCTCCACGCTCAAGCGGAAGGAGCCATAGGTCGCCAGCACCGTCACGTGACCAGTGACCTCACGTTCGCCGGCGTCCGTCACGCGCGCTTCAATGCGATAGTCCTGATCGTTGTGCTTGGCGTCGATGGCCGTGGGTAGTGAAACGGTAAGCCTCCCCTCGGCGTCGAGAATTCCCTCCTGTTCCTGCTGCTCGCTCTCGCCGTAGCTATAGTCGGAGTTATCGCCGCCCTCGGCTTCGTTGCCATCCGCGTCTTCTTCGTCCTCATCCCACCAATAATGCTGCGAAGTATGGACAACGTACTTCACCTTGGCCCCAGCCACCGGCTCACCGAAGAAGTAGCGCGCTTCAATGACGGCCTGAATCGAATTGCCCTGAAGGACGCGTTGAGTGGCCGGTTTGACCGTCACCTGGTACTCCGGCTTCTTGTACTCCTCGACATAGAAACTGCCGGCGCCGAGCACGTCGCTGCGCGTGAATTCGATGCTGTAGTAACCTAGCGCCGCATCGGCTTCCAAAGTTAAATCTGCCGTTACCGTTCCATGCGGCGAAACCTGCGCATTCTGCTTGAGCACGGCCTTCCCGTCCGCATCTTTGACCGTCAATTCGAGCGAACAGTCCTCAGGCAGTAGCAACGCATCGTCTTTCTCGCGGCGCACCACGGCTTTTATGTGCACTGTGTGCCCAGGCCTGTAAACAGGACGGTCGGTATAGATATAGGAGTTAAGATTGGCCGAACTTCCCGCGCCGAAGGCATAGCCGTACGGCGTAATGATGGCCGCATCGTCTCCGTGTCGCGCCAGAATCCAGACGTTCTCCGGCGTCGCTCCTTGCGCTCCTCCGCGCACCTTCAACGTCAGCGAGGCCAAACCGTCCGCGCCGGTCTTTCCCGTCGATTGTTCGTGCCCGTCGGACCACAGCGCCACGTCGGCCTTCTCAATCGGCGCGCCGGTCTTGCGGTCGGCTACGTATAAGTCAGCCCGCCCGCTGCCCGCCCGCTCTACCACGGCAATGCTGGTGACGATGGCCACCGTGTAAGCCTTGTACGTGCCGTCGGTGGCTTCAATCAGATAAACGCCCGCGCTCAGCCCATCGATGGGCAACTGCTGCGTCTCGCTGACGATGGCCGGCGGAGTGACCAGCTTCCAGCGTGCGATGAGTTGAGACTCATTCAGCAGAGGAATCGCCGCAAAGCCCGTCGCTCCCACCACCTGGCTCTTTTTGCCCAGCTTGCCCTGGCCCTCGCGGAAGCCGTCTCGCGCATCGTCAGTAAACTGGCCGCGAAAGAAGTGTCGAACTCGGTACCAGAGGCCAGCTTTGAAGTCGTGCAGCCACTCCAGAAAGCTCCGCTGGTCCACCTGTTCGTTCGGCGATTGGCTCTGCACACCGTAACTATGCATATCCTTCAGCCCGGCAAAGAACTTCTGCGTGTCGTGCACCTTGTACACGCGAAACTCCAGCGCAGGAACATTCTTCGCGTAAAGCTGAATCTTCACGCTCTCGCCCGGAGAAAAGGTGCGCGTGGTGGAGAGCGAAAAGCTGCGCGGCGCGTCCTTGTCGGCGGCCAGCGCAGCCGAAGAGGTCAGAAGGATAAAGAGCGAAGCGGCCAACAGCGACGAACGGAACCTCATGGGTTTCCTCGCAATATATTCCAGCGATAAACGCCGAGAAAGTTAGGGTTTTGGGCCACAGGCCGCCATTGCGGCTGCGGATGATCCAGCAGTTCAGAGAGCAGAACGCGACGCAACTCACCGGCCTTTCCATGATCTGGTCCGGTATGATAAACCACCCTTGGCAGCGCTCCGGCTTCGGCAACAATCATAGAATGCCACGGGGACGATTGTCCGAACTGGCGGAAAAACAATAAGTCGCCTTGCTGGGCTTGCCGCACATCACGGCTGACAAAGTAGGCATTGCGCTCGACCAGCGTCTTAGCGTCGGCAAATTGGGCAAAGGTGCCATTGGTTAGATCGCCTGGCTCGAAAGCGCCAGGCTTGACGCGAAAGAGCGACGCGCCGAGCGGCGTATCCGGATAATGCCAAGCGCGCATCTCCCCCGGAGGCGCGGCCACTTCGATGCCTGTCGTCAAAAACCATGCCTCGTTGTGGCGTTTGAGGGCCTCGCGATAGGAGAAGCGCAGCAGACTGGCGCAATCGCTGATCTCGGCGGGAAGTTCATTCCTGGGGCGAATCGCCTGGTACTCGGCGACCAGCGTAAACCAGCGGCGAAATGCAGCTTGATCGGATGGGTCCGGAAGCCTCAGAAAATCCGGCGTGCCGTCGCCGAAGCGGTCGCCCCAATTCTGCGATGGAGTTGACGAAGAGCCTGAGACTGCCTGTGAACTCCGCTGGCCCCGTGTATCTTTTCGGGCCTCCAATCGCCACACAAAGCCCACAAAAAGCAACAATAGAACGAGCAACACAAGCACAGTCGGCAGCAGCCGTCGATAAAAAACATTCACCGGAAGGCTTCCTTAAAGGATGCTGCGATTCTAACTCAAATGGCCGGTTATTCGTGTGCAACTCTTGTTTTCAAGGAATTGACAGAAACGCCGCGCTCGAAGCCGACGAAAGATTACGTAGAAGAGGGCCGTCATATTATCAAGCTTGGCTTGCCACGATGTTTGCGTGGGTTGGTTTCGGCCTCATCTTCAACTACACCCATTCCGTTCCGTTCGGGATTTACCGGGAAATTGCCGACCCAGCGGGCACCCCTCGCAACCCCGCGCCTTATGTGTTTTTCTGTCCCGATGTTCGCTGGCCGTCGATGAGGGGCCAGCCGAACTATCGAGATCCCATGCGTACCTGCCCGGATGGATTTTCGCCTCTCATCAAGCCGGTGGTTGCGTGGCCCGGCGACACTGTGGAGATTTCCGCCGCCGGCATCGTCGTCAACTGTCAACCGCTGCCGAACACCGCAACCATAAGCCGCGATTCGACAGGGCGGCAGCTTCATCCGTTCCCGGCAGGAACGTACCGGGTCCAGAAAGATGAACTATGGGTTGTCAGCTCCTTCAGTCCCCGGAGCTTCGATTCCCGGTACTTTGGCCCGATCCCATTGCGATCCGTCCACAGTTGGATTCGCCCCTTGCTCGCAGAGCGTTCGTACCACCAAACCAACAATCCGAATTAACCGGGCAATGCACGTCACCGCGCATGTCCAGAAGGCAGAAAGCGATGAACATTTCAGAAACAACAACCGTCGCACCAAGCAGAGCGAGATGGAGAATACCGAGCATTCATCTTCCAGCTCAGGCCAGGACAGCGGTCCTCTTCGCCACGTCCGCCGCAATCGGCGGCGCAGGCTGGAGCGGCGACCCCGCTCTGAATTATCTCGCCTTGCTTTTTCCTTTTGTATACCTTCAGTCAAGGCGGCGCCTGGACACGCTTTGTGGCGTCTTCAACTACGCAGCCGCCACTTGGAGTGTCATTCCCGGCGCTCAGGGCTTCTTTCGGACGGGCCACAACTTCGTTTTGCCTCTTGGCATCTGGGCTGCTCTAGTCGCGCTCGGCTCGGCTACTTGGATCGGCTTCTACAGCCACCGTTACCTGCCAGTCTCCACAATCGCCGCTCTCGCGGCTCTTGCGCTGCCACCGCTGAGCCTAGTAACTGTTGCCCATCCGCTTATCGCGGCGGGCCACTGGTTTCCCGGAACCCGCTGGTTCGGACTGGGGCTAGCCATCATATTGATAGCGGCGTACAGGCGATTTGGCACAGCAATGACGCTTGCCGTTCTCGTAACGGCATCCATCGCAACCCACGCTCGATCCTATCCTCCCGTTCACGATCCTCATATTCTTGCCGTCAACACCAATTTCGGCGGAGCGCGAACTCACGACGACATTGACTCCAGGCTTGCAATGCAAGAGCGGACGATCCAGCAAATTGCGCTGTCGCACCCCAACACGTTGTTGCTCTTCCCGGAGTCGATCATTCCAAGCTGGAATGGAATGCACGAGACACGCTGGGCCCCCTGCGACATGGAGAGGCTGCTCCTTGTGCGTTGTAAAGCCTCGGGCTATGATTCGTAGCGATCCGTACAGAGAACAACATGTAAAACTACGAACGCCGGAGCCGCTCAAGATAATCGGCCCAGTCTTGCATCATCTGTGCTCGGGGCTCCAGGTAGAGCGCATGATTGTACGCGGCTGGGGCACTTTTTCCGTTTTGCGTGTGCGAACTGCAATTCAATGTGCTCGGGGTCAAACCCACGCTCATGGAGGATTGTTGATGCAAGACCACGGAATCCATGCCCGGTCTGCACACCCTTGTACCCCATCTCGGCAAGCGCGTTGAGAATCGTGTTCTCGTTGAGAGTTTTCGCTGACTTAAATTCTGAAGGAAACAAATATGCACTTTCGCCAGAAAACTCTCTGAGTTTGCGGAGAACCGCGAGCATCTGGTTTGATAGCGGAACAATGTGCGGCGACTTCATCTTCATTCGCGCTTGGGGAATGCGCCAGAACTTCGCCTCGAAATCGAATTCCGTCCAAACTGCCCCGAGAAGCTCCTGCGTGCGCGTAAGGGACAGGAACATCATCTGAATCATGAGCTGGACAATTCTCCGCCCCTTGTACGCATCTACGGCCTTCAAAAGGGCGGGGAGATCGGCGCCATTCACACGCGCACGGTTGACGACTGGCGGTGCCTTGATGACGAGGGAAGGCTTGATTCCAGCGGCAGGGTTTGATGTCGCATACCCCTGAGTAGTCGCATATTCAAAAACCTGCTTGGACAAGCCAAGGCAGCGTTTGGCCATCTCTGCCGCGCCGCGCTCCGTAATTGTTTGAACCATTTGGATAATGTGCTGCGACGTAATGCCGGAAATGGGCATCGACCCTAAGGCAGGGAACTGGCATCGCTCCCTCATTTGATTAGGTATTCCTGAAATCTATGTGTTTATGAATTAGTCAATGCGATGGTTGTCATCATGTGACCTGCATCACGCAGTCGTAAATTCATCTTGACTTTTCGACTTTCTGACAATAGATTGGGTTGGACATCCTGGGACCAAAGGAAAACGTTTTGAAAGAGATTGCAGCAAGCCTCATGCACTCTTCCTTTGAAGTTGTGTCTCAACCCACATCGAAGATTCTGGCGCCCCGGCTCATGGCACGAGTTGCGCTCTGACTTTGCTATTGGGCGGGACAGCGACCGGCACGATGCCGTTAATCACGAAGCATCCGAACTCCCGAGTTGTCGGCCAGTGCCGGGCGGGAATTCAATTGTCAACGATCTGTATGGAGACTGCAATCATGGCAAAAACTGGAAATTCTAGAGGCATCTTGTTCTTGGGCCGTTTGATCTTTCTTGTGTCAACCTTGCTCGCCTTCGCAGGCTCGAGCTCTTCACTGCTGGCTCAGACGATCGGAGCATCGGTCAACGGCGAAACAGCCACCCCGGTTGCAGGTGCCGGACATGACTACATACACTTCTTGTCCGAGACGGTTGATCCTTCCAGTGGCCAGGTAAGCTTGCGGATTACTCCGCCAATGGCAAAGGGCAGGGGCCTTACTATCCCCTTCTCTATCACATACAACTTTTCAGGGATGCTTCACCTTGACAATCCGACGGGCATGGACTTGGGTTTCGTTTCGGAATATTTCATGGCCACCGGGACGCAAAACCCCGGCGGGGGAGGATGGCAATACTCCTATATCCCCACTCTTTCAGCCTCCACTTGGATGGCCGACACACAAGATTACGGGGACCCCGAGTGAGGTGTGCAATGCACCTACTACTCCAACTATGTCTTCACCGATGCGTCAGGTGCGAGTCACAATCTCCCGCTTGGCTGGTTGATAGCGGAAAATCAGGACAACTATGTTACCGATATTAAGTATAACGGCGAGTGCGATGTCTCCCCTATGTTTTTCCCTCAGGGTGTTGGCAATATTGCGGGTGTAGTCCCGCAGGGCGGCGACGCAGAGATTACCGCAGCTATTAATGGAGCGTCTAACGGTAACGGTGTCGACGCCGAATCTGTGAACGTTTACGATTCCAACGGAACCACCTATCAGTTTTTGCTGGGGTCGGCGTCGGGTTATCCTCCGACTCAAATTGAAGACCGGAATGGGAATCTGATCCTTCCCACCGGGTCTCCCTCTGCTAATTATCAGCTTGGCTACAAAGACACTTTGGGGCGCTGGACTTTATCGATCGCGGGCACTGGAACCAGTGGCAGCACAGACATAGTTACGGTCGGTGGCACAAATCCCATTTATCTGGCTGGTGGCCTGCAATACAAAGTACAATGGGGGTCGGTCAATTCCTCCTACACTCCGTCTATGCATGCGATTCCTCCTCCTGTGACCCTCGTGGGAGGACAGGCCTGTTCAGGAATCCCGACCACAAACGGCGGAACTCAGAACGTCATCACTGCCATTATTCTGCCAAATAATCAGCAGTACTCCTTCTACTATGGAAGTAATACGTTGCATGGCGTTTCGAATCCCTATGGTCTTCTCAATGAGATCGATTATCCGGATGGTGGATGGGTTACCTATGCCTGGACAACGACACTTATTAACAATACTAGTAACCCCGCCAGTAGCTACTCGGAGCTGGGCACATTTTCCACCTGGGCATCCCCATCCGGTGATGAACAGGAGGGTCCTAAAAATGCGCCGATGCCGAACATGTGTCAGTATCTATACACACCGCCTGTAGTCAGTACACGTACGGTTAGTTTCGATGGCACAAATGTTGCGCTGATTCAGACATTTGGCCTTTCGACCAATTGGCCGGCATATTCGACGAGTAACTCCCCAGCTCAGCTGGACTGGAGTTCAAAGACTACTACGGTTAAGACGACTGACAACATAGCAAACGAAAGCTATACTGCGACATATAACTACACGCCCTATTCTCTTGCCCAAACGCCGTACTCCACTCAAGCCATTGCCGCTCAGTTGCCGCTGGAGCAATCGGTCACCACTTCCGATTGGAATGGGAATGTGCTCAATACGGAGACAAAGGGCTGGTACAACCAATTTCAGATGGCCTGCGATTTCAATACGCTGAATGGCATGAGCGGGCTGACCTCGGGCCATTTCTATAAATATTTCTCGGGCCAGGTTTCTGATGACAAGGAGTACGATTTCGGGTCGCAGGGTGCAACTGCGAGTGCCGCATGTACCGGCCCTTCGCCGAGTGCGCCGAGCATCACGCCCGCCCGAGAAACCGTTACAAGCTTTCAAAGCTTTCCGATCGCAGGATCAGCGGCGGGCCTTCCTGTTGGCAGTCCTCCCGTATTCCCTCCTCAGATGTATGCCCGTCCACAGAGCGTGGTGGTATATGGCAAGGGAGCGAAAGTGGCGGAAACGGATTACTGGTACG
Organism: Occallatibacter sp.; assembly: GCA_050015115.1. Classification (GTDB taxonomy): domain Bacteria; phylum Acidobacteriota; class Terriglobia; order Terriglobales; family Acidobacteriaceae; genus Telmatobacter. The sequence continues at coordinate 6,959 of JBEKCA010000068.1, read as the reverse complement.
ATCAAACGGCAGTCAGCGCCGCGGTATCCGGAGGAGCGCAGGTTTCAGTCGTCAATCATGACGATCAACTCTATCCTGCTGGAACGAATCCTGCGAGCGGCCGTGGCAATGTCACCACCATCACCAAAAACTGTTTGGGAACATGTCCTGCCAATCCTGTCACCACGATGAAGTACGATGTGGCGGGACAAGTGACGAGTGTAACCGACCCGCGCGGCAACACCACAAGTTACGACTATACGGATCAGTTCACCGACACGGGAAGCGCAGTAGCTACGGATGCCTATCTTACGACTGTCACCTCTCCGCCAGTCGGTGTTGGTGGTGCTAGACAGCATCACTACTACAAGTACCGTTATTCCGATGGACAACTCTCATCCTCACAGGATGACAACGATGTGAGCGCGGGAGTAGCCACTACGTACCAATACAGCGACCCTTTGAATAGACTTACGCAGACGACTTATCCCGATCAAGGCATGACATATGTCTGCTATGTGGATTCTTCTTCATCGCCTAGCATCACCACCAGTAAGCTGCTGAACACGCCGGGAAGTCTGCCCGCGTGCCCACTTGTGACACCGCTTTCAAATTGGGTATCGAACACCTCGATCATGGACGGAATTGGCCACGTTGTTCGAACGGAACTGTTTTCCGATCCCGCCGGAGCCGACATTACCGACATCACGTATTACGGAACCGGCCAAGTTCACACAAAGACGAATCCATATCGTTCTTCGCCCAACGGCACAACTACTTATTCTTACGACGCGCTGGGCAGAATGGTATATCAACTGGACGCCGACGCCGTTTCCACCCAGTGGTGGTGCTACAACGGCACACCATCACTTCCAGTTCAGCCGAAATCAAACTGCAATTCGCATTTAGTCACTCTGACCGGATCCTGGGTCGACTCTCAAGATGAAAACGGCAACGACTGGCAGCGTACCTCGAACGGTTTGGGCCAGCTTATTGAGGTCATGGAGCCGAACGGTATATCTCCGTCTCCAAGCATGGAGACGGATTACGGCTACGATACGCTGAACAATCTGCTCTCGGTGAATCAGTGGGGAGGGCCCACCAATTCGCCGGGCTATCGAATGCGGACATTCAGCTACGACAGCCTCTCGCGGCCGCAGTCGGCCACCAACCCTGAGACTGGCACCGTCAATTACGTCTATGATCCCAATGGCAACGTTCAATCGAAAACCGATGCACGCGGTGTGATATCTGCCTATCAATACGACAGTATGAATCGGTTGTTTTGCACGAGCTATTCCAGTGATGTCAGCGGTACGCCCTCATCGTGGTTTGAATACGGGACGACTGCTGGATTTGTGGGGCGATTAAAGAACGAATGGACTCGTAGCTATTCCGCAGGCGCATGTCCGGCCACCCCTGTAACCGCCCCTTCAACCGGATTCTTGACCAAGCGGTCGATCCTTGCCTACGACCTAATGGGGCGTGCTTTGAATGAGCAGCAGTACACGCTGGCGAGCCAGGCGAACGGGGCGTCTTATTCTCCGGTCTATACTTACGATCTTGCAGGCAATCTCACATCCTCCACCACCGGTTTTGGCCCAACTTCGACCTCGCCGCCTATCACGTTGAGCTACACATATGATGGTGCGGGCCGATTGAGGACGGTGAGCAACTTGGCGACGACCGTGATCAATGGAATAACTATGCCGACATTGCTCTTTGCCCCGCCGGCAACAACGACGAATCTGCCTTGTGTTAACTCGCCGAACAGCCAGATTGCGGTGAGCAGCCAGTATACGGCCTTCGGCGCCCTGGCGAATGCTGCGCTCGGCAGCGATCTTACGCTGAACCGGGCGTTTGACTCTCGACTGCGGACGACTTGCGAGATCGACCAGGGAACAGGCGCCACGCCGGCAACACCGGGCTCCGCAACGGTGACGATCACCGGATCGGAGCAGAGCCAATGAGTACGGATCGTGGAGTTGAGATAGCGCGCGGGCACTCACCCGCAATTTGCAGTGTCAATCCCGCCGCAGCAACGCGGACGGGAAGACTGGCGGAGATAGCCGCGATGATGAACTCGGTCGAGGAGTTTGCAATGCACGTGGGCAAGTCGGTAGGTGAGACTAGGGGCTCAGTGCAGACGCATGGCAAAACTTCGCGGTGCACAACCTTCCGCGTGAGGAGAAGTTCAATGAGCGCACATTGCAATTTGACTAGGACGTTTGTGGATTTCTCCACAACTCAGCATGATCGCAAAAGTGGCGCGAAGTACCGCAATTGGACTGTGATTCTTGTACTGCTTACTTTATTCGCGCCACTGTACTGTCGCGCCAACTATATTACTTCGTCTCCAAATCCTTCCGTATATGGCAGCACCGTGACAATCTCGATCAGCGGTGGTCCGCCATTTAGCGGCACTGTCACTTTCTATTCCAATGGCAGCTCAATTGGATCGACTTCGGTTTCCGGGTCCGGCGGTTCCGCATCCTTCAGTACGAGCAGTCTCCCTGTTGGGTCGGATGTGATCACCGCGGTTTGGAGTTATTATGCGGGAAGTAATCAGACGGCTAATTTTAGCGGTCTTACCCAAACTGTAAGAACCGCCTCGCAGACCATCAATTTTCCAGCACCTGCCTCTCCGGTGACCTACGGTGTAGCACCGATCACTCTGTCAGCCACAGCCAGTTCTGGCCTGCCTGTCAGCTACATCATCATGTCCGGTCCAGGTTCGATCAGCGGTAACACGCTAACTTTCACCGGAGCAGGCACTGTGGAGGTGGAAGCTAGCCAAGCAGGCAACACTACCTACGCGCCGGCATCTCCAGTTGCGCAAAGCGTTGTCGTCAATCCAGCCACGCCGACAGTCTCTGCATGGCCTACGGCGAGCGGCATCACCTACGGGCAGTCGCTAGCCTCTTCGACACTCACTGGCGGCACAGCTTCAGTCGCCGGCGTTTTTTATTGGACTACAACAGTCGTGTCACTCAACGCGGGAACTTCCTCGCATAGCGTGACATTCATGCCGGGTGCCTCGCAAAACTACAACAGCGTGGCCGGTTCGGTGAACGTGACGGTGGCCAAGGCTACTCCAACAGTCACCGCATGGCCGACGGCGAGCGGCATAACATACGGCCAAACGCTTGCCTCCTCTACGCTGAGTGGCGGCACATTTTCAATTATCGGCGGCACTTTTGCATGGACCTCACCGTCAACGGTTCCTAATGCGGGAACCTCGTGGCAGAGCGTCACCCTCACCCCCACCGATACGACGGATTACAACATTCCTGCGAGTGGCTCGGTGAGTGTGGCAGTAGCCAAGGCCACGCCGTCGGTCTCGGCATGGCCCACGGCCAGCAACATCACCTATGGCCAGACGCTGGCGTCCTCGTCGCTGACGGGCGGAACGGCGACGGTTGCCGGCAGCTTCGCTTGGACCATACCGTCCACCGTTCCTCTTGCGGGGACTTCATCGCAAGCCGTGACCTTTACCCCCACCGATACGACGGACTACAACATTCCTTCGAGCGGCTCAACCAACGTGACGGTGGCCAAGGCCACGCTGTCTGTGTCGGCATGGCCAACGGCCAGCGGCATCACCTATGGCCAGACACTGGCCTCTTCGACGCTGACAGGCGGAACAGCGTCGGTGGCCGGCACTTTTGCATGGACCACGCCGTCGACGGTTCCTAATGCGGGGACTTCATCGCAGAGCGTGACCTTCACGCCCAGCGATACGACGGACTACAACATCCCTGCTAGCGGCTCGGTGAGTGTGGCGGTGGCCAAGGCGACGCCGTCGGTCTCTGCATGGCCAACGGCCAGCAACATTACCTATGGCCAGATACTGGCCTCCTCGTCGCTGACGGGCGGAACGGCGTCAGTGGCCGGCGGCTTTGCATGGACCACGCCGTCGACGGTTCCTAATGCGGGGACTTCATCGCAGGGGGTGACCTTCACTCCCACCGATACGGTGGACTACAACATTCCTGCGAGCGGCTCGTCGAGTGTGACAGTGGCCAAGGCGACACCGTCGGTCTCTGCGTGGCCTACGGCCAGCAACATTACCTATGGCCAGACGCTTGCCTCCTCGTCGCTGACGGGCGGTACCGCATCCGTAGCCGGCAGCTTTGCATGGACCACGCCGACTACGGCCCCTGGTGCGGGCACTGCTTCTCAGAGTGTGACCTTCACTCCCAGTGTCACGGCCAACTACAATACCGTCCACGGCTCAGTGACTGTGACGGTGGCCAAGGCAACGCCGACGATCTCGGCATGGCCTACTGCCGGCGGCATCACCTATGGCCAGACTCTGGCATCCTCGACACTGACGGGCGGAACGGCGTCAGTGGCCGGCGGCTTTGCATGGACCACGCCGTCGACGGTTCCTAATGCAGGGACTTCATCGCAGGGTGTTACCTTCACCCCCACCGATACGACGGACTACAACATCCCTGCGAGCGGCTCGTCGAGTGTGACAGTAGCGAAGGCGACGCCGACGGTCTCGGCATGGCCTGCGGCCAGCAACATTACCTGAGGCCAGACTCTGGCATCCTCGACACTGACGGGGGGAACGGCATCGGTAGCCGGTAGCTTCTCGTTCACCACCCCAAGCACGGCTCCTGGCGCGGGCGCTGCATCCCAGAGTGTGACTTTCACTCCAAGTGTCACGGCCAACTACAACACCGTCCCCGGCTCGGTGAGTGTGACGGTGGCCAAGGCGACACCAACGGTCTCTGCGTGGCCTACTGCCAGCAACATTACCTATGGCCAGACGCTGGCTTCCTCGTCGTTGACAGGCGGCACTGCGACGGTTGCCGGCGGCTTTGCATGGACCACGCCGTCGACGGTTCCTAATGCAGGGACTTCATCGCAGGGTGTTACCTTCACCCCCACCGATACGACGGACTACAACATCCCTGCGAGTGGTTCGTCGAGTGTGACGGTGGCCAAGGCAACCCCCTCGGTCTCTGCATGGCCCACGGCCAGTGGCATCACCTATGGTCAGACGCTTGCATCCTCGACACTGACAGGGGGAACGGCGTCGGTGGCTGGCAGTTTTGCATGGACCACGCCAACTACAGCCCCTGGTGCGGGCACCGCCTCTCAGGGTGTGACCTTTACGCCCAGTGTCACGGCCAACTACAACACTGTCCCCGGCTCCGCGAGTGTGACAGTGGCCAAGGCGACGCCAACGGTCTCGGCATGGCCTACGGCCAGCAACATTACCTATGGCCAGACGCTTGCATCCTCGTCGCTGACGGGCGGAACGGCGTCGGTTGCCGGCGGCTTTGCATGGACCACGCCGTCGACGGTTCCTAATGCAGGGACTTCATCGCAGGGTGTGACCTTCACTCCCACCGATACGACGGACTACAACATTCCTGCGAGCGGCTCGTCGAGTGTGACAGTAGCGAAGGCGACGCCGACGGTCTCGGCATGGCCCGTGGCCAGCAACATCACCTATGGCCAGACACTGGCCTCTTCGACGCTGACGGGGGGAACGGCATCGGTAGCCGGTAGCTTCTCGTTCACCACCCCAAGCACGGCTCCTGGCGCGGGCGCTGCATCCCAGAGTGTGACTTTCACTCCGAGTGTCACGGCCAACTACAATACCGTCCCCGGCTCGACCAGTGTAACCGTGAACAAGGCAACCCCCGCAATCACCTGGGCCACGCCAGCACCTGTCACATCTGGCACGGCACTCAGCGCGACCCAATTGAATGCAACCGCCAACGTACCAGGGACCATCGTTTATTCCCCAGCAGCCGGCACAATTATGTCGCAAGGTGGAGTCTTTCCCCTTTCGACAACCTTCACGCCCACCGACACCACGGACTACAACACAGCGACTGCCACGGTCCAGTTGATGGTTTCGATGATTCCCGGTCCAGGAATGATCAGCACCGTGGCTGGAAACGGAAGCTTCGGTACTGCCGGTGCCAGCGGCGCTGGCATGTTGGCGACAAATATCGGACTGGCCGGTATTTATGGCATAGCAGTGGATGCGTACGATAACGTCTATCTCAGTTACGAATCCTATATTCTTAAGGTTTCGGCTTCCACCAGCATCATCAGCGTTGTGGCAGGAAACGGCACCGAGAATTGCTCCGGCGATGGTGGACCGGCTCTCAGTGCGGAGGTGGGGTTCCCTGCTGACGTAAGGCTCGATGCGGCCGGAAACATCTACTTTATAGATTATTGGTGCAACGTCATCCGTAAAGTGACTCCCGCCGGCATCATCTCTGTGGTGGCTGGGAGCTACACCAGTCAACAGGGATCCCAGGGCGATGGTTTTTCGGCTACCGGCCCCTATGTAGAGATTTCCCCTGTGTCTTTAGCAGTCGACTCGACCGGAGACCTCTATTTCTCGGATATGTCCAATTATGTCCGTATGGTGACGGCCTCCACAGGCATAATCTCCGCGGTTGCCGGAAATGGTATCCCATTTTTCAGCGGTGATGGTGGCGCGGCAACAAGCGCAGGTTTGGACGGGCCTGGGGCGTTGGCGGTAGATCAAAATGGCAATGTCTACATCGCGGATGATAGACGTATCCGTGTGGTCTCGGCCTCCACGGGGATCATCTCCACGGTTGCCGGAAATGGCACATACGGCAGCTTCGGCGATGGTGGACTGGCGGTCAACGCAGCGTTACAATCCCCCACGGCCGTCGCAGTCGATACAGTAGGCAACCTCTACATTGCGGACGGTCTCTGTTCCAGTGTCCGTGTGGTAACAGCCTCCACTGGCATCATCTCCACCGTGGCCGGGGACTGCGCCAGCGGCTATAACGGCGACAACATACCCGCTACCAGCGCAGAGCTGAATATTCCGAATGACCTGGCGGTTGATTCGTAAGCGTGTGGTCTGTCCCTGTTGACCATTCGCGGGGTCGTGGATTTTGGGTAAGGACTGATTTGCGAAGTGTCCATTTATTTTAAGTGGACACTTCGGGAAGTACCTGTTAGGCGGCTTT
>JBEKCA010000067.1:0-26817 GCA_050015115.1 Occallatibacter sp. | reverse complement strand
TCGGTGTCCCGAATGCTTCCTTTCACTTCAACAAAAACATCCCCGACCCTCTTGCCAAGCAGTTCCGCTGTCCGTGGATCGGCGGGCGAGATTTCATCGAAGTCCCGAACCGGGCGGTCTGTCTTCTCCAGAACAACCCACTTCAGTTCGCCGCTCGGTTGCAGTTGGTATTGAACCGCCGCGCCCATGACGACCTCCGGGAGGGAAACCTCGGGGATCGCCATACTGCCTGTGGCAAGTACACTTTGGATCATCGCCTTATACGCATCCAGTTCATCAAAATGGACCCGTAAGTAGCGATAGGCATAATCGACCGTCTTGGCCTTGTCTGAACCTTGGCTCAGGACCCCTACCGCGACCCGAATATACCCACTCGGAAGCTCTTCAACGGTGGGCAGGTCAGCGATAGATGATTTGACCAAATCAGGTTTGCGATGCAAAACGCCGATGGTCGAAAGGCGCAATTGCGCGACCTTGTGGCCAGGATTCTCTCTTAGGAACGTCGTCAACCGGGTAATGGCTTTGGGAATGTTGTACTTTTCGAGGAACTGAACCTCGAACTCGATCTCCTCCCAGCGGCGTCCGGGTTGCTCGGACAGCTTGTCAAACACCTCCATGATGATGTCGTGGCGTTCCAGCTTGAACGCACAATCGACAAACAATCTCAGGTCAAAGGCTGGGGACTCACTCGCGTAAAGCTCTTGTAGGAGAGACAACGCATCTCCCGGACGCTGTAAGCGCATAAATGTCCTGGCCAGGAAGTCCTTGGTTTCGAAATGGGTCTCTCCCGTGCAGCGGAACTTCGCATCGAGAGCAATTTCAACTGCGCGGTTTGCGTCCTGCTCGACCCCACTCTTCAGTGCTAGCTCGGTCGCGGCGTCAACCTGTCCGGAAAGGCTGCGCAGATACGACTCGGCGACATCGATCTTTCTACGACGCACCATCGCCTTGACCGCAAGAATCGCCGCTGGCGCTCGCATGGGCGCCGGCAGCAAATTCGTGATTTCAAGAAGAATGGCAATCGCTTTGTCGAGGTTGGCATCGGTTCCTGTGGATGACAAGGAAAACGCTTGCATCATCCGAACCGGCAGCACCAGAGCGATGTCGTTGAGCTTTTCTGCGGCGTCCGCAGACTCCTGGAGCTTGCCCTCGGCGAGTTTACTCTCCGCAAGTGCGAGAAGTGCGTCCTGATGGTGCGGCAATAATGCCATCGCAGAAGCGGCGTCACTGCTCCCTTCCGCCACCTTGCCTTGTAGCAGGTATCCTCGGCATCTTATCAGAAGAATCTCAACCTGAGATGACTTCGCACCCTCTCGCTGAGCAAGCGATAAGGCTTCCGTGGCAATTGCCACCGTATTCTCCGCGTGCTGAAGCCGCTGTTTTGTCTTGAGCGTTCGGCCCCCCACACTGGGCAGGGCGCGCCGCAGCTCGATCTGTGCCAGAACTTGTTGCGGCTGAGACCATTCGGGGCGAAGCTTCTTCGATGACGTCGCGTAGTCCGAGGCCAGCTCCAGTTGATCTTGTTGGACCGCGCGTTGCGCTAGGGCTGTGGAAACCTCGGGATCTGCTCTGAGGATGGGGCCAAGTTGCTCGTCGATGTCGTTAATCTGCATCTCATCTGGAGCCGTCGCAACCCAGAAGGTAGCAAGCCGGGAAGAGGCCGGATATTGCTTCCGAAGGGCAGACGCCAGGTCGAAGGCGCGGCGATTCTCCCGCACGAGGTAGTATGCGAGTACCTCGTTGATCTGAGCGTGTTCATTGTTCGGCTCGTACTGTGCCGCTTGGAGGAAAAGCTGCGAAGCTTCAGACAGCTTGCTCTCGTGCAAAGCTACAAATGCCAGGTTGGATGCGATGCGGAAACGATGGTACGACGTCAGTCGTCCACTGTAGTTGTCCTGCACTCTCCTTAGAAGTATCTTCGCCTCGTCTGCCGCTCCTGCCCGAATCCGATCACGCGCCTGATCGATGTCACGATCGATTTCGCTGGACGAATCATGTCCGTGCAACTTCGACAGGCTCTCCTGAATTGAACTCAGACCTTCGCTCGCCTGTGTCGTCATCGAAAGCATCGCGCTACGCGTGCTGTCATCGCTTGCTTCTCTCTGGCGGAAATAGGATTGCACAGCCTTTGTAGGCATGACGCTGTTTACTGCGAAATAGCGAACATGGAGGTCGTGATTGTTGCGAACTTGCCTAGCCAGGTCGAGATTAAGCTTACGCCACGGCTTGAGTTTCGCGCGAAGCGTTACCAGGAGCCGTTCGTTTGACTGGTCCCAGGTAAAATCTTTCAGCTTCTCGTACTCAGTTGTAACCGCATCAAAGGCCGCGCGAACGTCCTCCTCAAGAAGTTGCTTTGGCCAGTCGGCCAGCAACTGTTCCGCAGGCTCGAAGAGGCCGCCGGGGGCCCAGATCTCATAGTTGACGCCATCTTCTGGAATGAAAGGGGTATTGGTGTCGTGCAAAATTAACTTCACAAGCTCCCGAAGAATCTGCGGTTTCGTTATGGCAGTCGAAAGGTTCTTGCATTGCACAATAGTCTGAAGACTTCCATCGGTGTAGACAAGCACATCCCGGCCCTGATCCCCGGAACTCTTCACAAGAACCACTTTTGCTTGAGGATTGAGAGGGTCGCCGGAAAGCAGATGATAGGCCAATATCTCGAAGCGTGCGCCACCCAACTGCGTGAATGGAAGCGTTTCCCCGTCCGTATCAGGTAGCCGTTCGCTCTCGGTTATCTCGTCTGCTGCAATTTCACTGTTTGTAACAGCTTCGTAAAGGGCAGGAATCTGCAAACCAGGATTGTTCATAAATCCTCTCACCCACCAAAAAGAGGATACACCCTTTATCCTATTGAACTTCAAGCGTAGGTCTCTCTGGTCTCTGTTGTCGCCTTTTCCCAGGAGCCTACGGGACGTACCAGCCAGAAACAAGACCACCGCTGGTAGGATGCACAATACACAGCTTATGCTTGCCGTCCTGGCTCCGTCGCACTGTCCAACCATCACGGTCACATCGAATCAAAGACCTCAAATCCCCGTCCTGATCCAGCTTGTAAGCAGCTTGCCCTTCACTTGACGCAGCCCAGGCAGACACCGCTTTTACATCGAGCGAACGGGCATATCCATTTGTATTCCCGATGGCATATCCCCAATAGAAGGCTCCAGCAATCAAAAGCATTCCCACAACCGCTGCGCCGCCGAGCCACTGAAGCCAGGATTTACGAGCCGTGATTTGTGCAACAGTTTGAGCGGCCCGCGCAATCTCTCTCTGCGCCGACGTTACAACGGCTTGGCTCACAGTTGCATCTATGCGCGCCTTCGTTGCCGCAAGATCAGTTTCAGCCAACCTGCGAGCACTGTCTAGCGAAGAAGCGTACTTGGAGAGCGATTGCGAAATCAGTTTCTCGATTTGTTCCGGCATCTGTTTCGCCAGATCAAGATGGTGCCCAAGTAAAAATGCGATGGCCCATATCGCATCATTGTCACGGATGCCGAGTTCCTTACCGATGCGATTGAATTGATTCGTTTCATCAGCATTCGGAGCACGGCCATAGATTGAGTAAAAGGCTGTATCGAGGTTCATGCAACAACCCCATCAAAGACGGATGCACACTCCTTTACCCAGCGGTTTACCTCAGCACGATTTCCGATGGGCGCGACCTCGATTACTTTTTCAATCGTCAGTCGCTCACTGTGCAACAGATCGGAGATGCGGTCTGCCACCTCTGGGAAATTGAAAGTCTTACCCTGAGCCTCTACCGTTGCCCTGATCTTGGAACTGTTGTATAGCTCAAATTTGCGTTCCGGCCCGTGGTACAGATTGCGAAGAACATGGGTCGTATGACCGCCGGCTACGTCCAGATATTCCTTCAAGAGTTGGAGGCTATCCCGCTGTGAATTGATTACCCACAGCGTTACCAAATTGCGGCCCAATTCTTGCATGGATTCCGTGAGCAGCGTTCCGTAGAGTTTTACGCCCACTCCACTGCGAGCGGGTGTGTTAACGACCACGGTCTCATCGGGCTGCACAGCCAGACGATTTACAAGGTCCATCCATCCGTCCTTTTCGTCCAGGTTGATGTAGACGGTTTCGACTGTCTTTCCATACGCCTTGCCGACATCAGGATTTGCAGTATCCGCATCAATCAGCAACAGCTTCTCGTCGCGCTTTGAGAGGTAATGAATCAGAGACATCGAAACGATGCTTTTGCCGACGCCACCCTTTGAACCGCTTACCATGTACACAGGCTTTCCCATGCTTCCTCCTCAGATTTCCTTGTCGTCTTCGATTACCGTGAATGTTCCCTTTTTCGCCGCAACTGTGCTTAGCGGGACTGCACTAGATTTTGCGGGCGCAGCCGGAGCAGTCTTCGCAAGCGGTTTCTCTTGGGCTTTCAGTTGAATACCACCGCGCACCTTAATTGATTTTCTTCCGGGTTTCAGATATTGCCGCGCGGTCGAGATTGTCATGCCGAGGCCAACACCCTTGAGATCATCGAGCACCGTTTCGAGAGTGTGTCCGGCAGCGAGTGCTTCCTTGGCCTTTCCACGCAGTTTTGCAAATGCTTCTCTGCGCGAATATCTTTTCTCCGCAGGAAGAGGAGGCATTGCAATCCGTTTATCCAAGGCCGCGATGGCAGCTTGAAGCATTGCCTCAGTGATTACTTCTCTTTGTGTCATCAAGTTCCTCCGTAGAGTTTCCTGCAACGAGGAATATATGCAAAATAGCACGAGAGGAGATCAGAATAAAAATGTGAAAACGCCTCTATTTATCAGGTGATGCGTAGTTATTCGAAGGTGAGCGTAATTAGGTGTAAGAGTGCGTAGCAAAATATTTCTTGCGACGATTTCTGTGCGCGCTGTGGCCTTGCGTGAAGACAATTTCTCGGATAAGTTGTGAGTGTATCGCGCTATGTGTTGGAAGAGCGGTACAGGATGCGGGTTATCCGTACACATGGCTTCGCCCTGTGTCGTCTAACCCGTCGCCTACGATGCTCCGCGCTACGCTTGTCTCATCGAGGATCATCCTGAAACTAACCGCGCACGCTGCGCGTTGAGAAAAGACAATGCCGTTCACTTCACGAACCAATGATCGCGCCTCTGCACGATTTGAAATGCGGTTGACGGCGGCTGAGCGCGTGCAACTTCGCGACGAGGCCGACCTTGCCGGGATGAGCATAAGCGAGCTGGTTCGCAAGCGCGCTTTTGGCAAAACGATTCACGCGGCAACTGACCTGATGATGATTCGCGAGCTTCGCCGGTTGGGCGGCCTGCAAAAATATGCAATGAACAAGCTCGCCCAGCACGTCGAATTGGTAGACGAGTGCATCGCGACAATCTGCGCAATACGCGCAGCCATCGAACGAGTCGCCAACCATGATCGTTAAGTACATCGCCAATCCGAAGACGCAATCGAGCAAGGCTTCGCGCATTGGCAGTTTGCTCGACTACATCGAGGCCGATGGAAGCGCAGACGCACAGAAGGCAGAGTACATTGGCGCAAACGGAAACTTCTATTCGAACTCGCAGCAAGGTCAACGCGCCGAAATGGTCGCTCTTGCAATAGAGGCGACTCGGAGTAAAGACCCCGTCGATCATTGGTTGTTGAGTTGGAAGGAAGGCGAGCAGCCGACGCAAGCGCAATGTAATGAAGCCGTAGAAATTCTGAAACGGCATCTCGGTATGAGCAACGGCCATCTTGCCGTTTTTGCATTGCACCGCAACACGGAGAACTATCATCTTCATGTCGTTCTCAATCGCGTTCATCCCGAAACGTTGCGCGTCGAAGACAAGGGATGGTGCATCGACAAGGCGCACAAGGCCATCGCGGAGATTATCCGCGCGCAGGGTTGGGAGGCAGAGAGAAACGCTCGCTATGTCGCCGACCGCAGCGGTCAGGTCACACGAGCAAGCGGTGTGCGCGAGCCTCAGCCCCGCTCGAAAGCGCGGGACCATGAGAACGCAACCGGAGAGAAATCCTACGAACGAATCGCACAGGAAAAGGCGGCACCAATTTTGCTCAATGCAAAATCATGGGTTCAGGTGCATGAAGGGCTTGCCCAGGTCGATATGCGCTATGAGCGGAAAGGCAGCGGCGCAGTGCTTTGGGTGGGAGACCAGCCGCTCAAGGCCTCTTGCATCGGTCGTGAATTCAGCAGGATTCGGATGGAGGAGCGGCTGGGTGAATTTCATCCTGATAGCCGCGCCAATTCAATGCAGCTCCAGCCGCGCAGAGCAGAGCCTCTTCGCCCGGATATGCCAGCGAACTGGGATGAGTATCGCAAGACACTCGCAGCGAACCGCAAACAAAAGGAAGCTGCCAAAGTCCAGCAACGCGTGGATCATCGCGCCGCGCGTGATATGCAGTCTGCGCAGTTTCGCAAAGAGCGGTCTGCGCTATACCAGGGCGGCAAGTGGTCCGGTGATGCCTTGAATGTTGCCAGGAGCCTCTTGGCCGCCGAACATGCCAAGCACAGAGCCGAACTGATGGAGCGGCAAAAGCGCGAGCGTGACAATCTCCGAATGAAGTTCGGCCGGCGGAAGACCTTCGAGCAGTCCCTTGTAGAGCAGGGAGAAGCTCAGCTCGCAGAGCAATGGAGGTATCGGGACACGGGAAAGCCCGATGCGGCAATTCTTGGAGACGGAGACGAGATACCATGCAAGCGCGACATCCGCGATTTCACCGCGCAGGTGCGTCAGTCCGCGCAAACGCGATTGGCTGAAATTCACTATTCATCGCGCATTGATCCGAGTCGCGTCAGCTTTACGGATCGCGGCAAGCGCATTGATGTCTGGCAGGCGCAGGATGAGGCCGCCGTTCTTGCCGCGCTCCAGTTGGGTGCACAGAAGTGGGGAACACTGACCATCACCGGCCCCGACGAATTTAAGCAACTCTGTGCGCAGCTTGCCGCGCAACATGGATTCAAGATCAACAATCCAGAGTTGCGCCCGGAGATCGTTCGCGGTCCCAGTGAGGGCCAGCCGGTTCCGGTAATGCCGTCTGGAATGCCGTCGCTGAGCATGGCGTATCAGTTGCACAAGGCTGACATTCTTAATCGTATCGAGGTGCGGAACGCCTCACAGCTTGATTGGATGATTGCGGTAAGAATGCGCGTAACGGGTCACGATCAACAGGCCATCACGCAAGCTCTGAACGATAACGCCAGCCAGGGGCGCGAGGCAGAGAACCGCAACTGGACCAACTACACCGCACGCACTGCCAATGCTGTCTTTGGCCCACGCGGCGACCGCGAGTGCGCCAGGAGCGAACAACGCGCCGAAGCATGGGCGCGGGTAGAAGGGCGCAACATTACCCTCGAACGTGAGGGGCAGCCCAGACAGCGCCGCGCAGTTCTAGGGCGTCGCCGGGGAGACTTTGAGATCGAATGAGGTTGCCCTAGCCGGTTGCCTGCTACGCTTCTCCGAGTAGAATCAGCGGAATAGGATGCCTACTACTGCGCGATCTTTGTCATGGAATTATGAAGATGCACGACGTAGGCTTCTCCAGCATCTGGGTTTCGCGAGTGGGAAGGGGATTTAGCGGAAATCCAGAATTCATTCTGGCACGTGGGCGTTTTCCAGAGGTAATCAGTGGCTTGGGAGGGGTTCGTGCGCCCCAAATCTCAAAATCGAGATCTGAGGGCACCAATTCCTGGAACTTCAGGGTTTCAATCGTTGTTCAATTGGCGCTATTGTTGGTCAGCGATGTCAAACCAGCCCGCGTTTGCAGCGTCAGGGATCTGATCGTTGTTCAGTTGGCGTTTTTGGTCAGCGAGGTCACACCAGTCTTGGATGATCGCAGCTGCTTGTGACTCTGGTTGCAACACGGCTCCAATTTTTCGAAGTTCTCCGTAGGCGTAGATTGCTCCTCTTGGTGAGTGCTGCAACAGACACTCGATCCTGGTCGCTTGGAACGGATCTGCGCTTTGTAGTGAATCGGCAATTGCACGAAAGCACTCGGCTCCAACTGGGTCGATACTCCAAAAGATCTTGGAGAGAGATCCATCTGAGAGTTTGAGCGGCATGAGGGCCAGAATGCAACGATTAAGCATTGGCCGCTTCCTTTCGGTGGGTACGCTCATAAATGAGATGGCGTTAAAATCCATCCCGAGTGCCTCATATTTCCAGTCGCCTGCTGCGCGCCTCCGCTCTTCGATTTGTACACGAGTTAGAAGGAGATCGAGCACTTGGTCCGGAAAGTCGCCCACGATACTGCTAAGGAACCGCGGTATTGTTCCTTGCCGAAGGTCAAAATCCTCGAATGGTATGAATTTTCTTAGAAGCGCACGGGCTGTTTCCTCAGTCAACAGCGAGAAAGGAACGCCGTATGGACCGAAGGCTTCCGTTAGTGCGTCAGCCAGAGTCGCATCAGTGCCTATGTCCACCGCCAGCGCCGCTTCGAGTAAGTTCGGGAGAATCGCACGGCTTCCACCCATATAAGCGATTGCGTATAGGGCGTGTCGCTTTACGACGGGATTTGGAAGTCTGATAAAGTCGCCGATCAGTGCCGCATCCACTACGGTTGCATTTTCTCTGTAGACGCGCAAGGCGGACGATGCGGCCACGACATAGTGCGCGGTGCCAGAAAGCAGAGCGGCCCTTGCCCTGGTATGGAATTCCGGCGAGGCGTAGGAATGCATCGCATCTAAGGTGATCGCCAACTCATTGATCAGTTGGGGCGATTGTTCATCCTCTAAGATTCGGTCTGTCAGTGCGACTATAAATCCTGTCTCGCGGGAAAAGGAATGAAGAATTGCGGTAAATCCTCGAGTCTCAATTCCAGCTGCGTGAGCCGCTTTCACTTGACTTATTAACTTTTCGGCGCGTTCCCCTTCCCCAATCGCTGCCAAGATATTGTGTGCCTCTTCGATCAGGGCTCGGTATTGGACCTCCCATGAGCCCGCTGGGTTGTCCCTGTCTATTAGAGGAAGGTCGCCCTCCCTTCTTGAAAGTGCGTCGAAAACGGCTAGATCGCTATCCCTTTCAAGTTTTGGCAGCAGTGCCGTGCAGGCTTGTCGGATGGGTTCTGTGTAGTGGAATCCGGTTCCTGACCGCACAGCGTCATAGATTTCAGAGCGGATTGGGAGGCTAACGGGGCTTCTCTCAAGACGGTTGGTCAAGATCTTCAGACAGTTGAGTCTTTCCTCGTTTTGCCATGCCACTTCGCTCTCCGACCGCTGCCGTCCGACTCGGGTTAAATAGTCGTGCAAGAGATGCTCAAGCGAGTGAATGGCCCTAACTGCCACCCGATCATTTCCTTCCGCTACTAACGAACCGAGAAAGTCTATTGCATTCTGTCGCGTGGGTCCGACGGCTGCGTAGTTTAGCCCGAACCCGCCGAAACGAAATGTGTTTCCTTCGACCTCGTTGAATTCTCCCTCTCGTTCGAGAATTTGGTCAACGATGTCCACTGGTGTGAATGAGGAATCGAATGCACCTGGCTTCTGGCAAAGGCGGACGCACTGCAGGAGCATGGCGAAATTGAAACTCGCCCAGCGATTCAGATCATAAGAGGCCAACCGCTCCAACGTCCTTCGAGCGGTTGTATCGGAGTTATCCGAAGGATCATCGTGGCGCGCGAGCTCCCAAAGTATATCCACGGAACGCTGAAGAAACGGGAGATTGTGCGCTGTGGCTTCGAGAAGGCGAGGTGCGGGTTCAAGGGCGTACCGCCTTCCGTTTTTCAGAAGGCCGCGAAAGGCAGGTTCAACCTCCGCAGCGGGTTTCGACCGCGCGATTTCTATAAGGCGAAAGACCCCCTCCGGCTGGAAAAACGCAGCCGGGAGCAGGTCCGCAAGCAGCGTGTGCCGCGCATAATTGTCACTCTCAAGGAAATTTTGCTCAATGCGCCTCCAAATATCTGCGAGGAGGCTAAGCCCATATTCGCGCGGCCCAACGCGCCAATCTAATTCGGCAAGATTCCGTATCAGCTGTTTGAAAAAAAAAGGGCCGAATACGCCGTATACGCGATCCGCAAACTGTGTGGACGCTCCGTTCACTCCTACACAGCAGTCTTCGAGAATGAAGTCCGAAACGACATCGGGAAGGATTCGGACGGGGCCGTCTTCGCGAGAAAGAATTCCCCGGCGGGCCAGTTCGCTAATGGTCCTGAGAATTTTGTCGCGCGTTGCACGTAGAAATTCTTCTGCGCCTACTAAAAATTGCTCGTTTTGCACATCGACCGGGCCGAGCGCAGCAATGAGATCAAGCAAGGGGCGCGGCGGATTGAATGGAAATTCCGGTCCTTCAAGGCGGAGTTCATCGATGAATCGACCGAACACCTCTTTTCGGAATTCCGTGTCGCTCGTTAGCCGGGCCAGATCGACCCTTCCGGTGGCGATTAACCTTCCGCCGGCTACAATCACTAGCGGCGACTTTCCGGCGATCTGAGCAAGCCTTTTCGCGTTTGCTGAATGAGAGGGGCCGAGTACTTCTTCTGCGAGTTTCTCAGCCTGAGGGGTGGTCAGGTCGGACAACTCAGGGAATTCCTCTATTTCCGATTCCGCAATCATCCGCCTCAGGCTCCGGAGAGAGTACGAGGCGACACCGGGGCGGGTCGAGAAAAGGAGCTTTAGAGGTTGACGGATTCGTCGCGCACAAAATAACTGGACGAGGTTCGCGATGTCTCCATCAATCTCCGGCCGGTGAGCATCGTCGATGACAATGACTGTTGGTCCTATTGGAATTTCTTTGTCCGATTCTGGATGCCAGAGCGGCCGATACTTGAGGACCGCAATCTCCCAGTCGGCGGTTGCGCGACTCCAGTCATGTAAGAGCTTTGACTTCCCCATGCCACCCCGGCCGCTAAGCACAAAGACCGACCGGTCCGAATTCGCCAAGAATGCGTTTAGTGCCGCAACCGCGTCGGCGCGGCCAACTAGCGTCGTGGAGAGGTCCAGGATCGGGCTCGCAAACTGCGGAGCATTTTGACCAAAATACTCGACCGCTGTGGAGAACGTCTTTCGCGCGCCTGGTCTGCCTTTATCATCCCAAGCGTCCATTGACTGAATTGCGGCCAGCGCGAGGCTCTCGGGGGTCTTAAAGGTCGTCCAAGTTTGTTGGCGATCGACGTCTGCCTTAAATTCGTCGAGAGCCCGATGTCGTCCAGGGGATTTCTCCTTGTTAACCCATCTGAACTTCTTGTCCCACGGCCGCCACCTAGGTTTCTCTGTCTTGAGGAATACCAACACATCGAGGCCGAGTTTCATTGCCTCATCGTATTCGGCACGGGTGTATGATCGGCCGGACCCATTATCAAGCAGGCTTCCCGACTCAAATGCCAAAACCAATAAAACAAGGTCGGATTCCCGAAGGTGCGTTAAAGCGGTTTCCAGGGTAGGAGCGGGGCCTGCCAGAAAGTCCTCCATCGCGATTGCGGTCTGGTGCCTGCGGCGGAGTGCCAGAAGCACGGCTTCGCGCTCAGGTTCGAGGTCCCTAAATGTCGAGCTTAGGAAGACTTTCAATGCAGGCCTCTGTTTTGCCGAAGTCCAAAAACGTCATCCGCTGGGTTGCAGAAAGAATAGCACCACTACTCTTTCCCTGCTATGGGTTGCATAGCCGCTTTACCGCAGCTTAACTGAAGCATCGATTAGTAATGGAATCGGCCACGCTTCGCCGATCAGCTTCCGCAGAATTCTAGGTTTGCGGTTAACAGCCCGTTGCACTCAAGGAGGACAGAGACAACCTATTCATCACTTACCGAAGCGCTTCCGAATGTCATCGCAACGTTCGCGTATCTGCCCTGTCAGCGCTTCGGCAACGGGGTGTTCGATCCCGATTTTGTCAAGATTCGAGAGAGCCGCTTCGGCCAGTTCCGGCACACGGCGACGCACAAGCGGCTTGGCAAGTCCGGCATCTTCGGCAAGTTGCTCGAAGTTTGCTCTCGACACTCTCTCGTATGAATACTCGCCGCCGATCTTCATCGCCATCTCGCGGGTCAATTCGGAATAGTAGCGGGTGCTGACGACATCGTAGAGGGGCGCAAGCCGCATCTCCATGCCCGCCGTGCCCGTACTACGATAGAGCAGTGAAAAGTTCTTGCCGTGCGCGTCATTGTTCCCGACCAGAAAGTTAAAGATTACGGCGTCCAGCAGGCGCGCCAGGTCGAAGACAGGAGCGCTGGAGACCTCACGCAGCAGAGCGAAACACTGTTTGAGCGACGGCCCACCTTCCTTTTGATACTTGTTCTCGGAGACTATGCCCAGTGCTTGGCAGAAGTCCTCCTGATGCAGGCGTTCAAGCGTTACGCCTTCTGGACCCTGGCTGTGCGTCCGGTCGTAACGTTCGACCAGCAGGTATTCAACGTCTTCTACACGCCGGATTTCAGTTTTTGCCACTGGCAGGCCAACCACCGCAGCGAGTCTCATGCAGTAGGCTTCGTTGAAAACGACTCCGGCGAACCGCTCCACGGCGGGCTTCAGAATATGCGTGCTTGGCGCGCCGCCCAGGGGGAGCGAGATGGCATCGCCCTCCACGCGCACTGCGATCTTGTCCTGTGCACCGGCAAGAGAAAGGCGAATGCCGGTCTCGCCAGCCAGCAACGGACGGCGCGGCAGTTCCCGGAGAATCCCCGCCAGCTCAGACGAGGAAAGCGCTCGGTAGTGGTGGTCAGGCGCGGGCAGGGCTTCGCCAGCGGGAAGGAACGTGACAGCGCCCGCGCACTCCCCGCCGATCCGTTCCAGCATCGCGTAATCGTTGCGTGCACTGATGCCCAGGTTGCGGGCGATGATCTCGCGCTTGCTCTCCTCCGGCAGAACACCGGCGAAGTAGCCCCGACATTCCTTGCCCGAGAAGCGCTTCCGCCGCAGCGGCAACGAGTGGGACAAGGGCGTGGCATCAGGTAGTTGCAGCCAGCTTTCTGCATAGTCAAAGACCATCTGGCCGCCATCATCCTGAATAAGGTGGCCGATTAACTCGCGGTGGAAGTAGACATCCAGCGTTCTCGCCATGCGCTAGTCCTCACCCTCGGAGACCGCAGGCGGTGTAAACACAATCCTGATTCCCAGCGTTTGCAGGACGGTCAGTACCTTGCCAATCTGGCAGGTTTCCTTGCCTTTTTCGAGTTCAATAATGAAGCGCAGCCCCGTACCGGAGGTCAGCGCCAAGTCCTTTTGCGTGACGCCCAACCGTTTCCGGCTTTCCCGGACAATTTGGCCGATCTCTTGTGCTGAATAATTCATTGATTCACCGCAATTATTCCCGTACGGGAATGGTGATGCATTATCAATACGAAGTCAAGAGAAAAGTTACCGGTCGGGAACATATCACATAATCAACCCCGCTTTGCGCCATATATTCCCGTTCGGGAATATATGGCGCATTTTGGAAGGACGCGTATTGAGGCTGTTCAGGGAATGCATATGGTCATGGCGAGTCCCATTTTCCAGTTTGCCTTCTACTCAGAAAAGGCACCCAATCGTGCCGAAGCTTCAGGCCTATATTGAAAGAGGACCCTCCATCGGATTCTTGAGGTTTTTACAGGCTGAAGCTCCCCGCTTGGATCGATGCACCCACACTACTCTGGTTCAAAGATCGGCCGCTCTATGTTCGAGATAACTGGCGATCACGTATCGCTCCTTAATGACGAAGACCTTCGTACGCTCGTTGGCCGTCTATGCGAGGCCGAGGCCAGGAGGGGCGGCTTCTCCCCGCTCGGGGTTACATGGGGCGGAGATCAGAACGCAGCCGACGGCGGGCTTGACGTTCGCGCATCCCTACCCGGACAGGTGGGACAACAA
Source organism: Occallatibacter sp. (assembly GCA_050015115.1). Lineage (GTDB taxonomy): Bacteria > Acidobacteriota > Terriglobia > Terriglobales > Acidobacteriaceae > Telmatobacter. The sequence continues at coordinate 13,082 of JBEKCA010000067.1, read as the reverse complement.
CTGAACTTGCCGCGCTCGTTGACCGGGTTTCAAGTCAAGGCTCAAGACATGCCACGGGCCGCCATCCTCGCCGAGATGAAGCCTGGGGGAACTATTCGGTCCGTTATCCAGGAACTCGGCGAAGCTACTGGTGCCTACATCATTGTGAGTTCGAAAGGATCAGTTTCCGATACCGCACTCCGCGCTCGTCGCGCGGCGATGGCTGAGGCTGTGAGTGGACTTCCAATTGTTAGCTCACTGTACCTCGATTTTTATGACCGAAACCGTGTTGCAACATGGGTTCGAGAACATTTGGGGCTTTGCTTTTGGCTGCGCGAGAAGATTGGAAGGGCGATCCACGGCTGGAAACCGCATGGGTCGTGGGCTACGACAAACGAGAGCCCAAAGTCAGAATATCTCCTAGACGAGGCACTACGCGTCTCCGGCCGTGATGGGCAGGGGAAAAGCCTCTCCGCGCTTGAGGGCATCCAACAAATGCGAGCCCGCCTCTCGTCAGAGCAGGGTGTGGTTCGACTCATCGGACTCTCTGGAGTAGGCAAGACGCGGTTAGCTCAGGCACTATTCGATGAAAGACTCGGTCAGGGCGCTCTTGATCCATCGCTTGCCGTATACACTAATTTGTCCGACGGACCCAAACCCCAACCGGTTGCAATAGCTTCTGATCTTTTGGCACAGGGAATACGGGCGATCCTGATCGTCGACAATTGCGGACAGGAACTTCACCGGCAGCTTTCAGAGGTTTGCAGGGCATCAGGAAGCCATCTCAGCTTGCTAACCGTCGAGTTCGACATCCAAGATGATCTGCCTGAAGGAACGGATGTCTTCGACCTTCAACCTTCATCCGACGAACTGATTGAAAGGATTATTGAGCATCGTTTCCCAATGCTCTCCCAGGTGAACGTCCAGTCGGTCGCAAGGTTTGCCGGCGGCAACGCGAGAGTGGCAATTGCTTTGGCCAACACGATCAGATCTGGCGAGTCAGTGGCGGAACTTAGAGACGCCGAGTTGTTCCGTCGCCTCTTCCACCAGCGTAATCAGCCTGACGATTCTCTTCTGCAGACCGCCCAGGCCTGTTCGTTAGTCTATTCGTTTCAAGGGGCAGACGACTCGCGCGCAGAAGGAGCAGAACTCTGGAGATTTGCTGACCTCATCGGCAAAGACATCCGGTCAGTTTACCGCGATCTTTCAAAATTGCAGAGTCGAGACCTTCTACAGTCGAGAGGCGTATGGCGGGCACTATTGCCTCATGGCCTCGCGAATAGGTTGGCAGCGCTAGCCCTCGAAAGCATCGCGCCAGCAGCATTGGAGCAGTTCTGGAGGAGTGCGCCTGCCAGACTTCTGAAATCGTTCTCGCGGCGTCTCGGCTATCTGCATACCAGTGCTGAGGCGCGGTCAATAGTTGAGCAGTGGCTATCTGCCGACGGTATGTTGGGACGGCTCGGCAGCCTCAACGACTTGGGGGTATCTATGCTTTGCAATGTTGCCCCAGTGGCTCCCGGTGCTACCTTGGACGCAATTCAAAGAGCGATCCAAGAGGCGACCGCTAATAGCACTCCGTTGATGGGAGAGGAATTCCGCACACTTCTGCTCTCGCTTGCGTATGATCCCGGTCTCTTCGACAAGGCCGTGACATTGCTCTTCGATTTAATCGAAGATGAACAACCTGAACCGTATTTGAGTCGGGTCAAGAAAAGTTTTCCATCACTCTTCCACCTCTACCTCTCCGGGACGCACGCGACTATCGAACAGCGACTAACTGTTGTCGAATCGTTGCTCGGATCGGAGAGTGAACAGCGGCGCGAGTTTGGAGTCTCTGCATTGAATGCTGTCTTCGAGACCTATAATTTTACATCCTCTCAATGCTTCGACTTCGGCGCACGGCCCCGCGATTACGGCTTCGATCCAAGGACGCACGATGAAATCCTTCACTGGTATAGGTCAGCGCTTTTTCTTTGCAAAAGACTCATTGTCAATGAGGCAATCGCACCAAGGATTCGTAAGACAGTAGCAGATAACCTTCGTGGGCTTTGGAATCATGTCGGAATGTATGACGTGGTCGAAGACATCTGCAGGGCGTTCTCGACAGGACATTTCTGGTCCGATGGCTGGAGGGCCATTCACTCAATCAGGCGATGGCGGCAAGAACCGCTGGATGCGGACCAGGAGCGCAGACTAATCGTCCTTGAGGAGCTTTTTGCTCCAAGGAATCTGGTTGACCGCACCCGCGCAGTGGTTTTTCGCAACGCTCATAGCGCATTCGATGATCTTGGCCCTCAAGACGACGTCACAGCCCACATGGATCGGATGCAAGCCTTGGCGTATGAGCTTGGCCAAAACGTTGCACAAAGTGAAACTGCATTTAAAGAGTTGTTGCCGGATCTCGTTTCAGCGGAATCCTGGATGTACGTTGGGCATTTTGTTAAGGGAATGATTGACAGTTCGTCAGATTACAGAGGGCTGTGGGAAAGTATCCTGGACCAATTCATCCAGATTGATCCTAAGCAGCAATCCGCTGAAAGTCTAGGTATCTTTCTGCTTAATCTACGGAGCGTAAATTCGGAACTCGTGGAGATTCTACTCGACGAGAGCATGAACCATTCATCGCTAGCAGAGTGGTTCCCGCTACTTCAGTGCCGTGCTGGAATACAGCTTCAAGGTGTTGAGCGTCTGAAGCGTTCTCTTGCAAACGGCATTGCGCCCATCGAGAGGTATCGAACCCTGGTATATACATGGGACACCCTAAGTGGAGAGGGTCTCGCCGATCTATCCTCGCTTATTTTGGAACTTCCAGGTGGATTCGATGTTGCGTTGGAAATCTTGTGGATGCGTATCGCTTTATATGAGCGTGACAAGGTTCCGGTTCCCAGAGAAATTTTGGTCGCGGGCAGGTCGCTCCTGGGCCGATTTGATTTTGCCGATAGAAACGATAACCAGACTTACCATCTGAATGAGCTGGCAAAGCATTGCTTGACTGGACCTGAAGGTTCATTGGTCGCATACGAAATGTGTCAGCGCGTAAGGGAGTCATTGGTGCGCAGGCACTTCATCAACTCGGAAACGACTGGCGTTTTAGGAATGCTGCTTGCCGTTCAGCCGACTGTTACGCTCAACGCGCTTTTTCCCCTTGGCACAACGCCGGATGACCAAATCTATCAGATCCGTTACCAAACTTATGGGCGAGGTGGCTTGGCCTTCGACAATGTTCCAGAACAGATTCTGCTGGAATGGTGCGAGCAGGACAGGAATATCCGATACCCCCTCATGGCTTCCGCAATCTTCCCATTCAAGGTGGAACAGAATACGGAGATCCGTCATTGGACAAAGGTAGCATTGAAACTGCTGGAACAAGCGCCGGATCGCATCGAGGTGCTCAAGCGATTCATCGAGAGATTTCAGCCAATGGGCTGGTCGGGTTCACAAGTACCGCCGTGGGAGGCGAACGTCAAGCTGCTTGATTCACTTGCGGATTACCACGACCCAAACATAGTTGCGTTTGTGGCGGCGGAGAAAATGCGCCTCCTGAGCGTACTCGACGTTGTACGACAGCGTGAGGCGTCGCAGGAGAGGCGCGAAAATGAGCGGTTCGAATAGTGAAATGCGGTTTTGGAACTGCGCTAGGAGTAACGCACATTGGGAGGTTAGCCATTCCTCTGATTGGTACCGGCAAACGATACCCAGCGTGTATCTATATGGCAACCACGCGCCTATAAGTTTTGATGTGCGGGTACAATAGCGGTACACTCGTCAGCTTTGCCCAAACCCGGAAAACTGCGTTAAGTTACGGTCGCTCAGTTACTTAGGGCTTTTCCAGATTACGCTCACATTCAGTTTATTATCAATAACTTACAGTGTTATGGCTCGACTCATAATCCCTTGGTTCGGGGTTCGAATCCCTGCAGGTCCACCATAAAAGATCGCAGATACAAATTCAACGATTTCAGTACTTGAGGCACAGGAATGACAGGGCGACCGCGTCTGACGTTGCTACCTTTACTGCGGATCGTTGTCGCGGCTGCGCAGAATGGCGATGACGCCGGAGACCAGGATCAGGAGCATCGCGCCGAGCACGGCCATCGAATCCAGGAAGCGATGGCGGTAGGGGACAGCATCGTAGATTGCGTTAGGACGCGCGACCTTCTCATGCTCAGTAGCGCGGCAAGTACGCTCCGCACCGCTGGAATCGGTGAAGTTGATGAGGTAGCGCGGGATGCTGCCCTCGGCGGCATCACCCTTGACGTTGAGCGAGGGGTTCGAGTCATTGGGATCGACGATGACCAGCGACTGGCTCTTGTCCGGCGGCGGCGTGGGCACGACACAGGTGAGGTCGGGGACGGGCTGATTCTGGCCCCACTCTTTGGCCTCGGCCTCATGCAGCATATTGGCCTCAAAAGACCAGCGGGAAGGAATAATGGTGCTGATAACCTGCCCGGCTTTGGGCATGAGATAGATGGGCCTCATCCCGCCGCCCAGCGCAATGATAGGCAGCAGCACCACTGGCAGCAGAGCAATGGCGCTCTCATTCGTCTTGGAGAGCGCCGAGATGGCCAGTCCCAGCCCCGCGCCGATCATTGACGAGAGAAGCAGGACGAGGAAGTCCCAGCCGAAGTTGCTATGCAGCCCGCAGGTGAGATAGACGATAGCCAGCATCGAGCCGCACTGGAAGATGCACAAGCCAAGCAGCACGGCGAGCTTGGAGAAGATATAGGGCAGCAGCTTGAGCGTGACCATGCGCTCGCGCTTGTAGATAGTCCACTCGCCGACGATATCCCGGGCGGCGTTGTTGCAGCCAAACCAGATGGCCGCGACTACCATGAGAAAGTGGACGATGGGCAGCTTCTCAGAGATCTCGTCAAAATGGTCGGCGCGCAACGGGTAGTTGACCAGCGTAACCAGCACTGCGAAGAGCGGCGCCTGCAAGAGCAGAATCGTGGTCTGGGCGCGGTCCTGAAGCCGGACGATAAGGTTGCGCTTGACCAGCGCCAGCCACTGGCCCAAGCCGAAGGCGCGGCGCGGCTTTTCTCCGCCGGGTTTGTCGCTGCTGGCCGGCTGCTTGCCGCTGCGGTTGGCCACAAACTCCTGCCGGTAGCGCGAAGCCAGGTAGCGCTGACGCCAAGCCTCGGTGCGGTTCGCCTCGCCCACGGCGTTCATGCCGCTAAACAACATCTCTGGATTCAGTTCCTGCGGCTTGATGGGAGCGCCAGTGATAGGCGGATTGAAGAACTGAATGGAGTCTGGATAAGCCGGGCCAAAGTAGACCAGCGCACCGGGCTTCTCGCCCTTGTCGCGCGAGACCATGATCAAGTCGTCGAATTGCTTGTAGACCTTGAGGCTGGGCTGGTGGATGGTGGTCAGGATGGTCTTGCCGGTTTTGGAAAGCTCCTTGAGCAGATCAACGACAGACTCGGCATCATAGGACGAAAGACCGCTGGTGGGCTCGTCTAGAAAGAGAACCGGAGTGTCGGTGATCAGCTCCAATGCAATATTGACGCGCTTGCGCTGGCCGCCACTGAGGGTCTTTTTCTCAGGGGAACCAATGACAGTATCGATCTTGTCTGGAATTCCGAGGTTGTAGAGCACCTTTTCGGCGCGGGCGTCGATTTCGGCGTCGGTGAGGTCGGTGCGCAGGCGAGCGGAAAAATACAGCGCCTGGCGAACGGTCAACTGCGGATGAACGATGTCGTCCTGGGGCACGTAGCCCATCATGTGGCGATAGAGGTCGTAGTAGTCGTAGAGGTTCTGTCCGCGGAAGAGCACGGTTCCCTGTGCGGGCCGCGTATAGCCGTTCAGGGCTTTGAGCAGGGTAGTTTTGCCTGCGCCTGCCGGGCCCATCAGCGCGACTAATTCGTAAGGAAAAACAGTCAGCGAGACGGCATCCAGCAGGCGTTTGCCATTGGGCGCATGGACGACGATGTCCTTGGCCTCGATGGTGACCTTGCCGTTGTAATCGCGCTGCGCCAGCTCGCCGGACTCGAGAAGCTGGAAGCGGACGCTGCCCAGGCCTATCTCCTGCCCGGCTTTGGCCAGCACCTTGCCGATGGCGCGCACGCCGTTGACATACGTCCCGTTGCGCGAGCCGAGATCTTCCACCAGAATGCCGGCGGGCGTCTTGGTGAGCCGCGCATGACGCCAGGAAACCATCGGCAGGTCGAGGGAGATTTCGCATTTGGGATCGCGGCCCACCTCCATGATGTCGCCGCGGAAAGAGACCTTCTGAAAGGCCGCCTCGCCGATCTCGACCTTGGTTTCAAGAGAGAGCAACTGTCTGGCGGAAACCTTGTAAGAGCCGAGAAAGACTTCGTCCGAAGGATCCAGCACCGAGCGCTGAATGCGATTGCTCAGCTCGCCGATGGCAGTGCCGTTGCTGGAGTTGCGGTCTTCTATAAAGTACTTGCCGCGCTCTTCCGTGATGACGGCGTGATGCCAACTGACGATCGGCAGGTCGATCTGAACGTCGGATTCCGGAGAGCGGCCAATGGTGATTTCGCGATCGCTTCCAGACCGCACCGGCGGACGTGGAACTCTGCCTGAATCGTGGCCCGCGGCGGAGGGGACGGGCCAGGGCATCGGCGACTGCAAGCCAAGCGTGACGCGCGCTCCATACGCCAGACGAAGCTGCTCACCGGGAGCGATCCTGAGTCCATTGACAAATGTGCCGTTACGCGATCCCAAGTCTTCCAGCAGGTAGACGTCGCCCTGCTGCGTCAGGCGGCAATGATGGCTGGAAACAGCGGCGTCGGTCACTACGAGGTCGCAGTCGTACCCGCGCCCGATCACCCAAGTAGACTTCGGCATGAACTCATCTCTGGACATAAAGGGTAAGGTGTTTCCGGGGGTGCTCCTACTTTAGCACGGCGGTTTGCGGGTTGGAAATCTTCACAAAAGATTGGCCTGTTTTCTGTATATCGGCCGGTTGAAATCACTGTTCATTCGCGGCGTGATATTCTTTCGCCAACCAATGCTGGCGCAAAAATTGCCACTCAAGGGGATCGAAGGATGCTGAGGCCGAATTCTTGGATTGTCATGTCGCTATTGGGGTGCGGCTTGGCGGGAGCCAGCCTGTCCGTGGCCGCCGCGACCGAGGAGAAGACGCCGCTTTACGGAGCGCACGGGGTGAGCGCGCAAGCGGTTTTGCAAGGCTCGCTGGGGAGTTGCTATTTTCACGCATCGATTGCCGCGCTGGCCAAGGCCGCGCCGGAGACTCTGCGCGCTGCCATCGCTTCCAATCCTGGCGGAGGCTACCGGGTTCGCTTTCTGGATGGGCCGGAGGAGGTGGTGCTCCCCGAGGATATGGAGTTTGGTCGGGCGCATGGCTATGACCGCTCCGAGGGCGTTTGGGTTGCGGTGCTGATGCGCGCATACGCGCAGCGCGAGTTGCGCCAGAGCCTGGTTGGGGCCATCGGTAAATCGGATATGATTCCCGCATTTACCAAGCCCTTTGCGCTGTCGTTCCTGGATGAGTCAGGCCTGCCACTCGTAGCCTACGACCGCGCTGTGCGCGCCGTGGTGCAGCAGGATGGAGCCATTGACAAAGCGACGCTCAAAGCGCGGCTGGCCGCGCAACTGAGTGCGCTGGGCGTCCCCGCCACCGAGGCGGAGATGCTGGGGAGCTTTCTGGATATGCAGGGCTTCTTTGACTCGGTTGCGCAGACCGTGGAGCAAAACGGCGAGGTCTTTGGAGCCTTTAAAAGTCTCGGCCAGGGCGGCGTGCCGGGACGTGTCTTCGAGGCTTTTATGGGCAAGGGCGAGACTGGACAGGTGGCCGATAAAAAACTGACCGTTGGGCAGTTGCAGCGGCTTCATGCCGGAAAGCTGGCCATGGTGGCTGGAACATGGGCCACGCCCTCCGGCCAAGGCTATGCCAGCGCAAACTGGTGGGTGCCTTCCCACTGCTACACGGTGCTGGATTACGACGAGACGGCGCAGACGGTGACGCTGCGCAACCCGTGGGGCGCGCATCCCGATCCGGATGGAGTCTTTACGATTCCGCTGGCGGTTTTTCTGGATGCGTATGAGTTCTATACCTACACACAGCCGTCGGCGCAATAGGTTCTGGAGCACTTTCCCTCCTCTGTAAGGTCGGCATCCAGCGATCCCACCCTAGCCGCATAGTTGGCTTGATTGCGGTCACCGGATTGCGAGTGGCCATGCATTGTCCCGCGCCGCGGATTCAGCTGCGCCGGTGCGATATGCGCCCAAAGATTTGGTCATGCTCTCCAACTCCGCGGCGTGCGCTGACAGCCCGCAAGGGTGCCCTTCGGTCTCAAGCAGATGCGCGTTGTCGCGGATCATGGAAAAGAGTGAGCTGGCCAGGGCCTCACGCAGGTTTGACGTTCTCAGGTTGTGCGTCGCGAGTGGGGAGACGGGACAGGCCGTGACGTCCCCATTCGGATTCACGTGGGCAAAGCCGCGTCCGGCGGAAACACAGCCGCCGAGGGTCTCTTCATCAGCCGGCGAATGAATGATGTAAGCTCCGCCGGTGGCGCGTTCCCGATACTGGACGACGGTCTGGCGAAAGCGAATACGCTGCTCTGCCGTGAGTACCGAGCCGTTTTCACATCCGCCGGTGGGAATCTGCTCGATGAACATGGCGAGCGGCCCGCTGTGGGCAATCAGGGCGTCAATATTCGCAGGGTCGGACCAGTACGCGACATTTGCCAAAGCCACCGTCACGGCAATGCCAGTCAAGACACCCGCGTCTCGCAACCGGTCGAGTGATCCGAGAGCCTTTGCGTAGACCCCAGTACCCCGGCGCCGATCGGTCAGATCACGATCGCCTTCCAGGCTGACCACAACTACCGTGTTGGAGCAGTTCCTCAAAAGTTCGTAGTCGGCTGGCTGCAAGGAGGTTCCGTTGGTAAAGACAAGAAAGAGCCGATCTGGATAGTCGCGGAAGAGTTTGGCAATGCCAGGCAGCAGGAATGGCTCTCCGCCGGCGATCATGAACGCCATCACCCCCAGCCGAACCGCCTGGTCAACAATTCCGTACCAGTCACCTAGATCGAGACCGAGCTGCGCCGGTGAGCTGGTGATGGTTCCGACGTCCCCGGCGAAGCAACCGACACAGCGCAAATTGCATTTAGAGGTGACGCTTAAAACGAGAAAGGGCGGCACCCTTACCCCATCGGCAAGCGCACGGGCTCGCACGCGCTTCGACTGCCTAATGGTACGCGCAAGGCGCAGGAAGCTTGGGAGATACCGCGGATGTTGCACTACCCACGGAACCAGAACACGCGACAACTGCTGGTCAACGCCGTCGATCCGTCTTGTCAGGTCCAAGAGGCGGCTTGATAGGAAGTCGGTTGGCTGGTTCGACAATTCACGCGGGTTGTTCATTTGGTGATCTACGAGTTTGCAGCTTCATTTGTTCCGCTTGAGAACGATGCGGGCGGTCGCGCCGGTCTGGGTGCTTCATGAATATAAGAGAGAACAATCTCGCCATAAAATTGAAAGCCCAACAACCAGTTCCAGGATCGGCTCAGCGAGTTGCCCCGCGATCGCAGAATTCTTGTCTACTGTGAGAAAGATCAGCGCGGCTATCTGGCCGCATGCACGCTGACGGGCGGCGGCTTTGCGCAGGCAAGACTCAACGGCTTCTGATTTCCCGCGCCGACAATCGGCATTGCGACAGTCTCCGGGGTTAGGGAGTTGTTCCAGCGGAGTGAGCAGCGAATCGTCTCTGTCCGCGGCGTTTCATCGACGCGGCTTGGTGGCTGATAATGTCGCGGAGCGCTTTTGGGCGCGCCACTTGAGGCCTAGCCAGGCGAGGTAGGCGAGTTGGATGGCCCAGGTGATGGCGTAGGCCGCGACGGTGAACTGGTGGTCGAGAATCGCTCTTTGGTCCATGATCCCCCTCTTGTTTGGATGGCGTTAGAATTCCATTTTTCAGGCGTTCAAGGCGTCTTGCGCCTGCTGGGCGTCGATGGTCTGCTGCTGGCGCTCTACATAGTAGCGGAGGAGGAGAATGAGTATGCCCCAGGCCAGCCAGGCGAGCACATTCCAGCCAAAGGCGTGGAGCATGGTGGGGTCTTTGATGCCGGAATCGGCGTCGCCGCCAAAGACGGGCGCGGGATGCTGGGTGCGCCACCAGCGGTTGGACATGTAGACGATGGGAACGTCAAGGGCGCCGAAGATGCCGAGGACGGCCGCCAGCGTCTGGACTTGCGGTCCGGCGGCGAAGCGGCGCAGGAGGAGGTAGCTGACGTAGATGAGCCAGAGGACGAGCGTGGTGGTGAGCCGCGCATCCCATGTCCACCAGATGCCCCAGGCGCGGCGGCCCCAGATGGGTCCGGTGATCAGCACCACGGTGCAGAAGACGACGCCGACTTCGGCTCCGGCAAGCGCCCAGGCGTCGGAGATTTGCGCCCATTTGATGTTGCCGCGGCGGAAAGCGAGAAAGCCAATGGAGCCGGCCAGCGATATGGCGAAGAAGAGAAAGGCGACCATGGCCGAGGGGACGTGGTAGTAGAAGATGCGCTGGACTTCATGCATGGTCTGCTCGTCTGGCGCAACATAGATGGCCTGATAAAAGCCCCAGACCATGAGGGCGACGGTAACGGCGGCGTAAAGGCTGATGACTGTTTTCTTCATGGGGAAATCCTGTGCGAACAACTTTAGTGTACGGCAGCACCCGCGGGCACCCCGGTGCGCCTGGCTGCTCGTATTCGCTCGCGGAAGGTTCGAGGCTCATTGTCCGGGTCAGACGGCTTCGGCCAGTCCGCGCCAGAAATGAGACGCGGAATGGATGGGGCACGCAGGCTATCTTTTATCCACGGCGAATAGACTTATTCGTAGGCCAGGGCGTCAATGGGGTCTTTGCGGGCGGCCATCCAGGAGGGATAGAGAGCGCCGCAGACCGAGCTGATAAATGCTATGGCCGCGCCTCTGGCGATCCAGCCGGGGGTGAGCTCAAAGCTGAAGGCGGCAAAGCGCATGTTGAGGAAGAGGCGCACGCCATAAGTGGCCGCGATGCCTACCAGCACGCCGGCGATGGCCAGTGCCACGCACTCACGCAGCACGACGCTGACGATGGTTAGCTTGGACGCGCCCATGGACTTGAGAATTCCGATCTCGCGGGTGCGCTCAAGGACGGCGGTGTACATGGTCTGAAAGATCACCAGGATGCCGACAATGACGGCGATGGTGATGACGACATTCAGAGCAAGATTGAAGCCGGGAAACTTGGCCGGCGTATAAAGCGAGATCAGCTCGTCCATGGTTTGGACGTTGTAGCCTTCAAGGCCTTTGGTGGCGGCAATCTCCTGGCGGATGGCGTCTTGATTGACGATGTTGTCGCTCTTGAGATAGAGGACGGAGGCTTTGCCGTCTGAGCCGGTGAGCTCGCCCATGGTATCGATGGGCACCAGCTTGCGCGCGCCCTTGCCGCTCTCAACAATGCCGCAGATGCGGAAGGGGTGGTTGAGGATAGTGATGGTGTCGCCGACCTTATGGCCCCCGTTGGTGCGGGCAAAAACGTCGTCGATGATGACGTCGCGCGGCCCTTGAAATGGCCCACCGGCTACCCAGGTGAAGGGCTTGAGGGCGTTGTAGCTGGCGTAGTCAATGCCGTAAAGAATCTCGACTGAACTGCCCATGGAGAAGTTGGTAAAGACGGGCGCGGCAACGGCCACGTGGGGCATGCGGCGGAAGACGTCGGCGATCTTGACGGACATGGGCGCGCCACCGACGCCGTTGACAAAGCTGGCGTTGGAGGGACGGACGACAAGATCGGCGCCGATGCCGTTGGTGCGCTGCTTCTGGTCATTCAACATGCCCATGAAAATGGCGACGATGGAGAGGATCATGACGACTTCAATGGCAACCGCGAGGACGCTGATGATGGAGCGAACGGGGCGATGGAAGAGATTGGCAAAGATGAGCTTATGCATTGGTCGAGCCTGACTCCACTGTCTGGGGGCGCGACGGCGATGCGAGAGCCCCTCGTTATCAGGGTAACAGCCTGGCTTGAGGCGGGGAGGCGGGGTAGGTTTGGGCGAGACGAGCGGAGAAATGAAAGCATGAGAACGTCCCAATTTGTACCAATTCGGTCCTGATAAGGGCGCAGATTCATGAAAAGAAAGAGAAAGAACAAGAAAAACTTTGACCGCGGCGCAAGGCGGGTATATTGTGGATGTGGAAATCTCACCAAATCTCGATCCATTATTGGTCGGCGATGGGTAACTTTGGAGAAGACCTGCGCATGGAGCGGTTGAGCCGCGGCATTGCGCTGGCGGACATTACCGCAGTCACCAAGATCAGCTGCCAGTACCTTGAGGCGCTGGAGCAGGAGAGGTTTCGCGCGCTTCCGGGCGGCATTCTGAGCAAGGGAATTGTGCGCGGCTATGCGTCTGTGGTGGGTCTGGATCAGGGTACGTGGACCGAGCGCTATTTGAAGGCCTATTACGCCAGCGGCCTGCTGCAGGACGATGAGCGCGACTGGATGGAGTTCGCGTCCAATGTGGGCAAGGCGCGGGGACCGCGCGGCGAAGGCTGGGGCGTGCGGCTTCTGGGGCTGGGAAAGCTGCTCTTGGTGCTGACGGCGGCTGTCGGGGCGTGTCTGGCTCTGCGCTACCTGGCGGTGCGTCTGGGCTGGTGGCATGCGGGGCTGCCGGGGCGATAGGCCCTCATTTTTCCGCGTAGATGTTTACTTTGTAATGTGGCTGGCGATGAGCGTCAAATCTACTATCGTGAGACATTCATCGAGCGAAATCCAGGCACTGCTTGAGCGTGGCGAAGACCGCACCAGCGCGGATGCGCCAAGCGTTGTGCATAGCTACCAAGCTCAGTTCGGCGTGCCGGTGGTTTCGTTTTCGTCGAAGGTGCACTCGGGGCACACGCAGGCGCGGCGAAGATACTCCCAGGAATAGATGCCGCCGGAGTGGCCGTCTTGCCAGTTGAACTGGATGGCATAGCGGCCAACGGCGTGGGCGCTGGCGGGTTTGGGCGGCGCGGTGTACATGGGCAGAACGGCTGCTGGCTTGGCTTTGGGCTGGCCGGGCTTGCGGCCTTGGGCTTTGCGCTCGTCGATGCAGGTGGCGCAGGGGCAGGCCTCGCGCAGCCAGGCAAAGCTCCAACTGCTGCGGTGG
>JBEKCA010000066.1:0-27257 GCA_050015115.1 Occallatibacter sp. | reverse complement strand
AAACGGAAATCTCCGACCCTGACAGATCACCCATCCGGTGAAACCCCCATGGCAATGAAAAACCGCTACCAGTCTATCCTTCCAGGCGATTTCAACAGATCAACTGCCGGATAGGGGATGAATTCGTGAATGGAGAACGGAATGCGGCGCCGGTCTCCTGACTGGCAGTGATCGGGGCATCCACGCAGCCAGACTCCGCCTGTGGGTCTGGAGACCCACAGAACAGCCGGCTTGGAGGCCAGCGGTACCGATTTGCGGATAAGCTCTTAATTCATCAATGCGCCAGGAAATAAACGCCGATGCAGACTAGCACAGCCGCCGTCCAGCGTCGCCGGTCGACGTTTTCTTTGAGGAAGAGCTTGGCGGCGATGGCATTTGTCACAAGCGTAAGCGAGGCCGATGCGGGTGCGACCAGGCTTACGGGAAGATGATTCAAAGCCATCAGCAATGAAAAGAAGGCCAGCGCCAGAAAGCACACCCCGGCAAAGAAGAGCGGACATGTGATAACGGCGCGAGTGGCTCCTTTGAGTCCCGAGCGTGCGCGAATTTCGTCCAAGTCGCCGATGGACTTCATCGCCGCGGCGGTCAGCACTTCACCAGTGGTCGAAGTGAGCACTATGGCTGCAATCATCGCGATCGCGGCCCAGAAGCCTGTGGTGGAAAGAACGGTCATCGCAACTGCTCCTCCAGAGCCGGCTGCTCTGTGCTTGTGAGGCCAGGGGCATCGACGACCGGTCGCTCGGTCAGCGATGGTCCATGCGCGACGAAGCCGACGCCTACGGTGACCAGCACAATACCGGCCCAGCGCTCGAGCGAGATCGCTTCATGAAGCCAGAAGCGCGAGAGCAACGCGAGAATCAAATTCCCGAGGCCTGCCGCCGCCGGCATCACAAAGGTCAGATCGGCCCAGGAAAGCGCAGTCAGATAGCTTGCAAAATAGCCAATCAGCAAGGCGATCCCGAGAACGATCCAGGGAGTGAATACGGCCGCGATGAGCGATGTTGGATGGGCCAGCGAGATAGGTGGGATACGGGCCATGCCTCGCCGCAGGCAGCTATCCCCCAGTGGAGTGCACACGGAGACAAGCCCCAGAGTCATGTACTGCCATGGCGAAAGTTTGTGATGAGCCATCAGCGTGTCGGTCTTTTCCTGGATCAGGCTACACCAAATTTAGGCCGACGATTGTGGGTCGTCAGGGGCTAAAGCCCAGTCTTTTTCGGCCCCTCTTTCGGCACGACTAAAGCCGTGCCCTGACACAGAGCGAATTCGTGAATCACGCCCTACGCCTTGGCGCTTGCCGGAGCGGGCGGGTCGGCGGCCTGACTGCGCGCCGTCTTCACCATCTTGTTGCGCTGCGCGCGAAGCTTCATGAAAGACTTTGCCTCGACGTAAAGGCGGGGCACATCGCGGTTGACGATCGCCTTCCAGACCACACGGAAGGCGGCCTTGGGCCGGAAGTAATATTCGTCGTAGAAGCGATGCACCATCTCGAGAACGTAATCGGTGGGCAGGCCGGGATACTCGATGTGCGCCATCTGGTGGCCGCCCTCGTCCATCATCGCGGCGGTGTTCACGATAAAACCGTTGGTTTTGGCGTAGTCGTAAAACTCCGTTCCCGGATAGGCGTGGGCGATGGAAACCTGAATCGTCTCGACGTCGAGCGATTTGGCAAAGTTGATGGTATTGCGGATTGACTCTTTTGTTTCGCCCGGAAGACCGAGGATGAAGTCGCCGTGAATGGTCAGGCCGAGGTCGTGGCAGTCCTTGGCGAAGGCGCGCGCGCGCTCGACAGTAGCGCCTTTTTTGATGTTCTTGAGGATCTGCGGATCGCCGGACTCGAAGCCAACGATGAGCAAACGGCAGCCGGCCTCTTTCATCGCCTTCAAGGTGTCGCGGTCGGTAGTCACACGCGAGGTACAGCTCCAAGTGATGCCCAGCGGCTTTAGTTTCTCGCAAAGTTCGATGGTACGCTGCTTTTGAATATTGAAGGTGTCATCGTCAAAGAAAAACTCCTTCACATGCGGGAAGTTCTGCTTGGCCCAGGCCAGCTCGGCGGCCACGTCGTCGGTGGAGCGCTTGCGCCACGCGTGCCCGCTGAGGGTTTGCGGCCAGAGGCAGAAGGTACACTGCGCCGGGCAGCCCCGCGTTGAGTAGAGCGCAATGAATGGATGCAGCAGGAAGGGCACGCTGTAGCGGGTCACGTCCATGTCGCGCTTGTAAATCTTGGTGGCCCAAGGCATCGCGTCGAGATCCTCGACCTGCGGCCGGTCGGGATTGTGGGTGACCTTGCCATTGAGCTTGTAGCTGATGCCGAGAATCTCATTGAGCGGCTTGCCCTGCGCAAACTCTACGACGGAGTAATCGAACTCGCGGCGGCAGATGAAGTCGAGCGCGGCGCACTCATTGAGGGCGCGGTCCGGGTCCGTAGTCACCGACGGTCCAACAAATGCAATGCGAATCGACGGATGGGCCGCCTTGATGGCCTCAGCCAGCCGCTGATCGCCCTCCCAGCCAATTGTCGAGGTAAAGAGCACCAGAAACTCGTAGTCTTTGCAGATGTTGATGGTTTCCTGGGCCGAGACGTGATGCGGGGGCGCGTCGAGCAGGCGTGAGCCCTCCAGCAATCCGGCTGGGTAGGTGAGCCAGACGGGGTACCAGTAGGACTCGATCTCGCGTGTGGCCGGCCAGCGGGATCCGGCGCCGCCATCAAAACCTTCAAAGGAGGGTGGATTCAGAAAGAGCGTCTTCAGAGGCATAGGCATCCCTTCTATTCTAGCATTCTGGATTTTCTTTTTCGTGATCCGGCGGGCATTCGGCGGGGCATTCGCATGAACACGAAAAGGGCATTCGCACCGCCCCTCCGGGGCGGAGAACTCGACTCGGATGCATTCCCAGGGCTGCGCTTGGCTTGCCCTGGGCTATTTTCGACATCTCCCTCCGGGAGGGGATGCGGTTGCTGATCTTACAGGGCCATTTAAAAAATCATCTTCATCAACAAACTCGTTCATGCGATTGCCCTGCGGCATTCGGCATCTCGCGCTTGCGACTTACTTTCCGTGCAATTCGTTCAGCCAGTCGCCCATATGCCCTAGTGCGCGAAGCAGGCTCAATCTCGCCTTTGCCAGATCCAAGCCGGCGTCGAGCGCATCCTGGTACTTTTGCCGTTCATCGATGCGCGCCTGTTGCTCGGCCTTGGGGCTCAGTTGCGGCTGAGCGCCTGGGCCGCTTTCGGCTCCGTTTCCTAACTCCAATTGTGTCAATACCGATTTGAGCTGCTCGTCGGCGATCTGCTGTTTTAGACTCGCGACCTCCGCTAAAGTATCCAATTCCCGCAAGTTGCCAGTGAGCGTAGCGATGGCGACATCGTTTTGCCGCTGCGCCTGTTCGGCTTCAACCGTGGCCCGTAGAGCTTCGGCCGCTGTCTCCTTGGCTTTTGCACGGAGCGCAAAGTCGAAGAAAGGAAAGGTGACCTGGAGGCCAAAGCTGACGTTGTTGGGAGTGAAGTTCTTGTAATACGTTGAGTAGCTGTTGAGTTCGTCGGAGTCGTAGTTGTAGACGGCTCCAAATCCGATCTGCGGTCTGCGCCAGGCAAGGTCGTCACCCTTGGCTTGGTGCTGCTTGGAGAGCGCAATTGAACCGGCGGCCTCAACTCCGGGCAGCCGACGCGGTGCCTCAGTCGCGGTGACAGCAGGAATTTCGGGGATACTGGAACGGTCTGGCAGGATCGAGCCGACGGGCATGGCAGTGAGAACCGCAATCTGCCTGGCGAGCGTGCCGGCGCGGGTTTCAAGGTGAAGCTGTTTTAGTTTCAGCTGCGCCATGGTAAGACGAGCTTCGAGGAGATCGAGCGCCGAGTCAACACCCGCATCGACACGCTGCTGCTCGATCTTCACTAGATCGGCGGCAAAGGAAACCTGTTGCCGGGCGGCCTCCAACTCACGATCCACCGTGTCAAGCTCGATGTATGTGCTGGAAGCATCGAAAGCAACCGCTTCGCAGGCATCTTTGAGCTGAAGGTTGGCGGCATCAATCCCGGCGCGTGCGGCTCGAACGTATTGGCGCTGCGAGTAACTGAAGACCAGCGATTGCATGGTCGCGCTTCCGACAGACGGTTGGCCAGTTGGAAAGCCGTGAGAATAGCCGACATTGGAGCCGATGACGAGATTTGGAATATACGCGTCCTGAGCCTGATCAAGAGCTGCCTGCGCCTTTTTCACGTCGGCCTCGGCCAGCTTGACCGCGCTCGAATTGCGCTGCGCCAGATCGACCACTGTGGCCAACGAGACCTGCGCTGAAGCTAGCAGCGGCGCTGCCGCCAATACTGCCGCGATCAGCATCGCTGTCCAGCCGTTCAACGGATTTTTGCTCTTGGTCACGCGCTCTCAACCCTCAATGCTTCAATTCCAGCGCCGGTTTGTATTCATGCGCCAGAGCCAGCGCCGCCGCCCGTGACTCGCTGGCTGCTGCCGAGTCTCCAAGCTTTTGCTCGAGCTGCGCGAGCCAGGTATACGCGACAAATGCGGGCGCATCTTCCGACTTGCTCGGGCTCGCCAAATACTCCTCCAGCATCTTCGCCGCCCGCTCCGGGTCGCGACTGGAGAGACGCAGTACATTCGCTCCGTTATAGAGCGCTTCGCTTGAGCGCTTGTCCCGCTCGGCAGCGCTCTGGCCGCTGTGTACGGCCGACTCCATCTCGGTGTAGCGCTTTTGGTGGCGATAGAATCCGGCAAGCGCCATCCACTGAAACGCCGGACGGGGCGACTTCGCTATCGCCGCCTTGAACTCGCGCTCAGCCGTGCCGTAATCCTTGCGCTGCTCGGCAATCTTGCCCCGCAATTCGAGGCCCCGGACCGGGTCGAATTTCTCTAACTGCGCAGCCACTCCCTCGGCCTTGTCCGCGCCTCCGCCCACCACCGAGGGCGCCTGGCAATAAAACTCACCCAAGTCGGCCAGAGCCGGTCCGTTGGAGGGGTTGAGCCGGGCGGCCGCTTCAAATTCGGCTCTGGCAAGCTTGGCCAGTGAATACGCATTGATGAACGACGCCCGGCTCGCCTTTTCGCCTGTCGCGCGGGCCAGCCACATGTGGTCGTCAGAATTCTGCCCGTCGAGCTTGATTGCCATTTGGCAGTCGTCGATTGCCCGATCCCACAGCTCCAGTGTGTACTCCACGCGGCATCGGAGGTTATAGGCTTCGGGCTTGCCGCCCGGCTTGGCCAGCGGATTCAATAGCGCCAGCGCCTTATCGGCCTCGCCAGCCTGCAAAGCGGAGTTGGCCTGGGAAAGCTGAGCGCTTCCGCTGCTCTGCGCACACGCGGCAACGACCGCGACAGCCGCAAGAACCAGCCCCACCAGCGCAAATTTCACGGATCTCCTCACCGCACAACCTTGATGGGAATACCCTCCTGCAAAGGCAGTCCACTGGGTGTCCCGGTTGCAACCACGTCCCCGTTTTCAAGGCCGGAGAGAATGGCCACCTGGGTCAGATTGATGGTCCCGATCGTCACATATGTCCTCTGCAATCCAGAGCCAACGACTTTGTAGACATAGGTCTTGCCGTTCTCTGTGTGCAGCGCCTCGCGAGGTATGCTCAGCACGTCCGGATCGCTCGAGATCGTCACTGTCACGGTCACATTCGTGTCGGGCAGCAGTCCCGCGTCCGCGTCGTCGATCTTCACCAGCACCTCGCCCACGCTGCGGGTGCCCAGGTTGATGACCGTCACCGGTGTCTGCTCGATGTGCCCATTCCAGATGCGCCCCGGCTTGGCATCCCATTTGATCTGAATCTTCTGACCGACAGCCAGCCTCCCGATCTCCGGCTCGTCGAAATAGGCCCGTATGCGCTCGTGGTGCAAGTCGGCCAATTGGAGCAGCAGCTTGCCCTCTTCGACAAACTCCGTCCGACCCGCGTCAAGGCTATAAACGGTTCCCGCCGCCGGGGCACGAACCGAGGTCTGCGCCACGACCTGCCGCGCCGCCACGAGGTTGGCCTCGGCGTCAGCCAATGCCGCACGCGCCCGTTCGATCTCTGCCGGCGAGTAGCGGCTCTTCGAAGTCTGATCCAATGCGCTCAAGCTGGCCTCGGCCGAATCGAGGCGCTGGCGCGCTGCGGCCACTTCGTTATTTGAGGCCGCGCCTGTCGCGTTGAGCTTGACGAGCGCATCCAGGCTGCGGCGCGCCTCATCGCGCTCCAACCGCGCGCGCGTCTCATCGGCAACCGCCATCTGACGCTCCTGCTGGCTTCCGTTATGGGTCACCGCCTCGAGCGCTGCCTGCGCGGCCTTCACGCCGCTCTCGGCCGTCGCCTCCTTGGCTCGTGCCTGCACATCGTCGAGCACCAGCAATAGCTTGCCCGCCGCTACCTCGTCGCCTGGTTGAACATAGACCGCGTTGACGGTGGTTGAGAGTGGACTATGGACCTGGTAATTTACCTCCGGCTCGACCCGGCCATTGGTACTGATTGTGTTGATCAGCGGCACATGAGCCGCCGCCGCAACGCGCACCGGCAGGCGATCCCGGGTCAGCGATCGTACCGAGAAAAATACTGCAATCGTCAGGAGCGCAGCGCCCAGCCAAAGCCAGCGGCGGTCCAACTGCTTTCTCTCTTGTATCATTCAGGCAACCAGAGCCAGTATATAGGACTCAGAGACTTGGCCCTGGGACGCGAAAGATCGAGCCGCCCCCAAGTCTGGCCAGCCAATACTGATCCTCGTTACAATCGACCCATGTCCGAGAAACCAAGCCCAGTCCTGAGCCATGCCCCACGCTACACCGGCGCCCACGCCCAAGCCGGCCTCGATTTTCCCTTTCCCGCCATCGAGACCTGGCCCAACCAGTTTCCCGGCTACGAGATTCTGATCGACGATCCCGAGATGACCTCCGTCTGCCCGAAGACCGGACTGCCCGACTTCGGGACTCTGACCATTCGGTACATGCCGCGCGATCGCTGCCTAGAACTGAAATCGCTCAAAGAGTATCTCTTCAGTTACCGAAATCTGGGAATCTTTCAGGAAAACATCGTCAATCAAGTGCTAGAAGACGTGGTCAAGGCCTGCGAACCGGTCTGGGCGGTGGTCAAAGGCGAGTTCCGTCCCCGCGGCGGCATCGGCACCACGGTTGAGGCCCGGTGGCCCCGGCCCAAAGAGTAAATGGCGACCACTTCCCAGTCTGCGCGCCCCCGCATCACCCCCGCACAGGGGACGCTGGTGCTGCTCATCGCCCTCAATCTGCTCAACTACATCGACCGCTACATTCTTCCCGGCGAAGTCTCACTGATCCAACACGAATTCCACGCGACCGATCAGCAGATGGGCGCGCTGACCACCGCGCTTTTCATCTTCTATATGTTTGCCGCCCCACTGACCGGCTGGCTGGGCGACTGGTTTCCGCGCAAGCCGCTGATCATCGCCGGAGCGGTGCTCTGGAGCGTGGCGACACTGGCCACTGCGTGGGTCCACGACTATACGACGCTTTACCTGCGCCATGCATTCGTCGGGGTAGGCGAGGCCACATTCGGCATCTTTGCCCCTGCCGTGCTGGCCGACTTCTATCCAGAGCGCGACCGCAACCGGATTCTTTCCATTTTCTATTTGGCAATCCCTGTCGGAGCGGCTATCGGCTATGTGGCCGGCGGCCAGTTGGGTCCTCTATGGGGCTGGCGTGCTCCGTTTTTCATCTGCGCCATTCCCGGCCTGATCGTCGCTGTGCTTTATGGACTTTTTGGAAGTGAACCCGAGCGCGGAGCCTCTGACCGCGTCCGACCCGTGCGAAGGGAGACGACCTCCCGGAAGTCCGTTGTCGAATTTCTTTCGAAGGCCGTCAAGCTTTTCACCAACCCCGCCTATCTTACCGCGACCTTTGGTCTGGCTACGCTGACTTTTGCCATGGGCGGTATCTCGGCCTGGGTGCCGGAGTTCCTGCGCCGCTCGGCGGGAATGTCGGTTGGTGGATCGAGCCAGGTGGTCGGCGCTATCACTGTGGTCGACGGCATCGCCGGAACCCTGATCGGCGGCTGGATCGCCCAGCGCTGGCTGCGCACCAATCATCGCGCGCTTTACCTGCTGTCATTCTGGAGTGTCGCCCTCACGCTGCCCTGCGGAGTGCTGGTCTTCTTCGGTCCTGCGGCCTGGGCCGTTCCGGCGCTCTTCGCCGCCGAGTTTTTTCTTTTCCTCAACACCGGACCGCTCAATACCGCCATCGTCAACTCGGTTACCGGACCGGTTCGCGCCACGGCCATCGCCTGCAATCTCTTCATCATTCACTGTTTCGGAGACACCTTCTCGCCGCAGATCATTGGCTTCATCTCAGACCGCGCGAGCAGCCTGCGCATCGGCCTTGGAGCGACGCTGATTGCTCTGGTCTTCTCGTGCATCATTCTTCGCGCCGGCGCCCGCTTTGCCCCGCCGCTGGAAGAGGCCGCATAGCAGAATTCTTTTCGAGTGCGAAGGGATCTTCCGTGCCCCATTCCGCTCTTTTCTGCGGAATGGGTGGGAAACCGCGAACTTCATCTCGCCGGCAACATTTCTGTGTCCCTTGTATTCATAAACGCACGCCTGCCGCCCTGCGGGCGCAGATTGGGATCATGAACTGCCGGGCGACTCTGGTCGGCGTTGAAGCCGCGCGCCAGCCTGGGGTTGGGTTTGAACTTCGGCGGCCCGCCATAGAATTGTCGGGCATGGCTCACCACCAGTCCCGCGCGTCCGTGCATCGGCTGGACGATCCCTCTGACTTGCACGTTCATGTCGCGATACTTTGCGAGCTCGCCCACTTCCTGATGATCCTCGCGCAGGCTCACGATGGTGAAGCGGCACTTGTCGTCTGGCGTCTCCGGCGCGCACACATCAAGGAATCGCGTCCCGTCCGGCAACTCAACCACCTCGTAAACGTGGGCCGAGACGCAGACATCTTTGTTCACGAGTTGGGTAGCTTCATCGGCCGTCACGCAGGGCTTTGGCTTGGCAGCGAGAGCCAGTGTCGGCGCTATTGCAAAGAGTAGCACAATCCAGCCAATTGGCCGCAGATGCACAGAAACCCTCCAAAGAAGATTGCCGCCATCCTAGCGCGAATTGGCCTGAATGGGAAGTAGTCTACGAGAACGGGAGGAACAGCCTGCAGATTTCTTACTCGAAATGACAATCGAGATTGGAGTCCAGGGTGACCGCAACGGTTGTTTCCACATCAATAGCCGTACCGTTCAAGAGATAAGGCTTATATTTGTACTTCCGAACTGCATCAAGGACTCTCTTTTGCAACATTGCCGGGCCCGAGATCACTTTGGGATGAAGGACATCCCCATTCCTATTGATTTCAATTGCCACGACAACAGTGCCTATGACGTGAGCAGGCATTGCGATCCGTGGACAGATGACGTCAGCTTTGTGTACGAGTAGCTTCTCCGCAACTCCCCTCAAAATCTGAACTTCGAATGGTTGCTCTGTGCGGGAAGTGGCCTGAGACTGCGCAAGCAGAAAATTTGCCTTAATGGCAAAAGAGAGAAGAAGGCAAACTATGGTTTTCATGGCTATCGATTCTACTCGTGATTGCCCAAGCAGAGGAAAATTATCGCGCCGCCGAAAGCTCGGTGTATTTTGCTCCCTGGCCGTAATGGCTCACTACGTAGTTGTCGAGGATCTGCTTGAACTCGGCTACTATCGTATCGCCGTGCAGGGTTTTGTAGAGCTTGCCATCGACATAGACTGGCGCTTTAGGCTCCTCAAAAGTGCCCGGAAGGCTGATGCCGAGGTTGGCGTGCTTTGACTCGCCGGGGCCGTTGACGATGCAGCCCATCACGGCCAGCTTCAACTCTTCCACGCCGGGATACTTTTTACGCCACTCGGGCATTGAGACGCGCAGATAGCTCTGAATCTGCTCGGCCAGTTCCTGGAAATATGTGCTGGTCGTGCGCCCGCAGCCTGGGCAACTGGTGACCTGCGGCGAAAAACTGCGAATCGAGAGCGACTGCAAGACCTGCTGGGCGGCCAACACTTCTTCTGTCCGGTCGCCGCCGGGCTTGGGCGTGAGGCTCACGCGAATCGTGTCGCCGATCCCGGCCAGCAGCAGCGGAGCCAGCCCGGCCGTTGAGGCGATCAGCCCCTTCGAACCCATACCCGCCTCGGTCAGCCCGAGATGCAGCGGATAGTCGCAGCGGGCGGCTAGGTTGGTGTAGACATCGATCAGATCCCGCACTCCGCTGACCTTGGCCGACAAAATAATCTGGTCGTGGCCCAGACCGTAGCGCTCGGCGGCTGTGGCGGAGTCGAGGGCGCTGCGCACCATCGCCTCCATCATCACTTCGCGTGCGGGCGCGGGCTGCGGCAGGCGGCTGTTCTCGTCCATCAGGCGCGTCAGCAATTGCTGGTCGAGCGAACCCCAGTTGACGCCGATGCGGACCGGCTTCTGGTTCTCGATGGCGCACTCGATCATGACCTGAAAATTGTCGTTATCCTTTTTGCCAATCGATGCGTTGCCGGGGTTGATGCGGTACTTGGCCAGCGCCCGCGCCGTAGCGGGATACTTCTTGAGCAGCAGATGCCCGTTGTAGTGGAAGTCGCCAACGATCGGCACTCGCAGGCCGCGCTTGTCGAGGCCTTCAACGATGTGCGGAACGGCGGCTGCGGCCTCTTCGTTGTTGACCGTGACGCGCACGATCTCTGAGCCGGCCAGCGCGAGCGCCGCAACCTGTTCGATGGTTCCCGCTACGTCGGCCGTGTCGGTGTTGGTCATCGACTGCACGACGACCGGAACCTCCCAGCCCACGCGAACTTGTCCGATTTTGACTGTTCCCGTTTTTCTGCGCCTGATCTCCGCCATGCTTCTAGTTTACCTGTAAATTCCCTCCCGGTCGCCACCCGCCGGGCCTACTTCCCAATCCCGCTCACCCTGATCAGCACCCATTCCAGCAGCTTCGATGGCAATGCGGTCTTGAGCAAGAGCCCCAATTTCGCATCGCCGCCGACGACATACCGCAAACGCGGTCGCGGATCGTCGAGAATCGCCGCAATGCCGTCGGCAACTCTCTGCGGATTGGCCTTGAGCTTGCTCGCCTCACGGCTGCTCAGCAGTCGCGTTGTGCGTGCGGCATTCGGCGAAGCCGCACTCTGCGCATCTGCGGAGAGGATCGCGTTGCGAGTCCATATATCGGTCTCAAATGAACCCGGCTCAACAAGGACGACCTGAACCCCCAGCGGCATCATCTCCAGACGCAAGGTCTCGGCCCAGCCTTCGAGCGCAAACTTCGAGGCCGAGTAACTGCCGACGCCCGGAAAGCCCATTCGCCCGGAGATCGATGAAAGCATCACAACGTGGCCTGAGCCCTGGCGGCGAAGCTGAGGCAGAAAGGCTCGCGTCACCGCTGCCGCGCCAAAGAAGTTCGTATCGAACTGTTGGCGCAGTTCTGCGTCGGAAACATCCTCGACAAAGCCCGCCATTGCAAAGCCGGCATTGTTGACGATTGCATCGAGGCGTGAGGAGCGGGCGGAGATCGAAGCGGCGAGTTGGGCAATCTGCTTGTTGTCGGTGACGTCGAGAGCAAATGTCTCGATGCGGTCAAGGACGCCGGCTGCGCGGGCCGCATCTTCCAGATACTGACGGCGCGAAAGATCGCGCATCGTCGCCAGTACGCGCCAGCCGCGCCGCGCGAGAGTAACGGCTGTCAGCAGGCCAAAGCCGCTCGATGCGCCCGTGATGAGGGCAGTTCTATTTGCAGAGAGGGACATGAATTCAGGATAGATGAGCGAAGGAAAGGGGTTCACCGAGGATGAGAAATACGGCGCTAAGAACACATTCGTAAATTGAGAAAGGAATGTCGCAATCTCCAGATCGGCGGTGCTGGCGGCATCGACGCAGCTAGACGACGACTGTGGGTCTGGAGACCCACAGGACAGCCGACCTGGAGGTCGGCGCTACCGACTTGAGGCCCTGGAGGCGTCTACTGCCAGGCCCAATTCGCGCTCGGCGTCGCGCAGATGCTGCTCGGCCTTGGCGCCGTGGCCCATCATGTCATAGTGGTTGGCTGCACGGGCATGCTCCATCTCATGAATGGCTTCGATCACGTGCTTGTGAACTGCATCCAGATCGTGCCAGTCACGCACCTGTGCGGAAACGACTGCTCCGGTAGCGAATGCAAGGGCGAGGGCGATGGTTGCGAGAAACTTCTTCTTCATATTTGTCCTTCTTTGTCTTGAATTCGTTCTGGGCGAAAAGCCCACAACTACCTTACAGGAACACATGCGACGCGGGAAAGTCTCTATTGATTTCAAGATGAATAGTTGATGAGAAGGGCTCCATCGCCGCGCTAGTGCAGGCCTCCACGAGACTTGTTCACATACAGACCTAATCAATGGGAAAATCCACGAAAAACATCCCTCTGCGGCTAAAGCCGGTATTTGAATGTGCGTCGTTTGCGGCACGACTGAAGCCGTGCACTTTCAAAGAAATTGCCCTTAATGGGCTTCACCGCAGCCTGTGAAGTCGCGCCCTTTCAAAACACAAGCTGCCACCTGTGTGGCGGGTACAACTAGATCAACTCCACGCCCCACAGGTCATGCAGGTGCAGCACGCCTTCGACTGTCCCTTCGGCGTCGACGACAACCAGCGAAGTGATCTTCCGCTCTTCGAGAATCGCCAGCGCTGTCGCGGCGAATTCATTTGCGGCAATCGTGCGCGGATGGGCATTCATCGCCTCTCCGGCTGTGCGACAAAGTGCCGCGCCGCCTTCGCGCTCGAGTAGTCGCCGCAGGTCGCCGTCGCTGATTACGCCCTTGAGTTGGTGTTGCTCCTGCACCGTCGTCATGCCGAGTTTTTTCGACGACATCTCATAGATCACGTCGCTCATCGGCGTCGAGGTTGCCACCATCGGCACGGCGTCGCCGGAGTGCATCAGGTCGCGCACTTTGGCCAGGCGCTTGCCGAGTTTGCCGCCCGGATGCAGTTCCGCAAAGTCTTCGGCCTTGAAGCCCTTGCGAAGACTCACCGCAACAGCCAGCGCGTCGCCAAGCGCTAACATGGTGGTCGTCGAGGCCGTCGGCGCGAGATTGAGCCCGCAGGCCTCGCGTTCGACGCAGCAGTCGAGAGCCACATCGCTGGCTCCGGCCAGAGTCGAATCCAGCTTGCAGGTGAAGCTGATTAGCGCGCCGCCCTTGCGCTTGAGCGTGGCCAGCAGGCGCAGGATTTCCTCCGTCTCGCCGCTGGCAGAGAGCGCTACGACAACATCGCCCGCCATCAGCACGCCAAGGTCGCCGTGCACAGCCTCTGCCGGATGCAGAAACAGGGCTGGAGAGCCAGTGGAGCTGAGCGTTGCGGCGATCTTCTGCGCGATGATTCCGCTCTTGCCCATGCCGGTGACGACCACCCGTCCGCGCTCAGCGCCGCAGCGCAGGATCAGTTCTATGGCACGGTCGAAAGTGGCGGCCATCGGGCCTTCGAGGCGCGTGGCCAGAGCCTCGAGGGCCGCCGCCTCGGTGCGTACCAGAGCCGCCGGTTCGGGGTTGCGGCCCTCAGAGCCGGACTGTTTTCCTTCTTCACTCATCGGTTATTGATCGTATCAGTTCCGCCACCTGCGGTGAGGCCAACTGCCTTCGGCTGGTCCGCGCCAGAGGAGAGGCGCGGGGATTAGTTATTTGCGAGGAGTCCAAGTGCTTTGGGTTGCCTGAATCGTACAATAGACCCGAGAGGTCTTAGTCCCCGTGAAGCGCAATACGCTGGTCATCACAGCCGTTCTTTTCATTCTGGCCACTTTTGCCTGGGCTGGATGGGCCAACTTTGAGTATCGCAAGCAGGCCTCAGAGCGGTTGCTCGCTTCTGCTGCGCAGGGCGAACTGGTTGCCAGCGCCACCGGCGACACGTCCCAGTACCTCTCGCCGCTCGAGGGCAAGGCCGCGCCCGACTTTAGTCTCGAGGATTTGAACGGAAAGAAGCTCTCGCTGGCCGACTACAAGGGCAAGGCGCTGCTGATCAACTTCTGGGCCATATGGTGCGCTCCATGCAAGATCGAAACCCCTTGGCTGATCGAATTGCGTGACCAGTACGCCGCGCAGGGCTTTGAGATTATCGGCGTCTCGATGGACGACCTTGACCGCGATGACCCCGCAAGACTGAGCGGGGAGAAGAAAGAGATTGCGCACTTCGTTCAGCAGATGAAGATGCCCTACCCGGTGCTGATCGGTGGCGACTCGATCAGTAAGCCTTATGGCGGCCTGGACGATCTGCCAACTTCGTTTTTTGTGAACCGCAATGGGATGGTGATCGCTTCGCAACTGGGGCTGACGTCAAAGAATGAGATTGAGTCGAAAATCAAGAAGGCGCTGGAGAACTAGGGTAGCGGAGTTCACGGAGTTAGCGGGGTTAAAGGACATGCTCGAACGTCTAAGTGACGGCTTCGTTGGGCAAGCATGAGGAAGAATCGATGACTCCTGGAAAGACTGGGACTTTTATTGCCATAGCGGCAACCCTGGCATTCGCCGCTCCCTTCGCTCTTGCGCAGAGCCCGACAGACGGTCTCACTGCCCGCACCACCTCCAGGCCGCCTGCAGTCACGTATCTCTACCCCGAACAGATCACTCTTAAAGCCGGAAATACGGCGGGGATTGAGCTTCACTTCCGCGTCGCGCCGGGCCTGCACATCAACTCGCACAACCCAAGCCAGGAAGAGCTCATCCCTACCAGCCTTACCATCCCCGACGACTCGGGCGTGCGCCTTGAATCGGCCGCCTATCCACGCGGGACTGAGTTTGCCCTGCCCCTCGATCCCAGCATTAAGCTGAACGTCTACACCGGCGAGTTCACCATCCAGGCGCGCATCGTTGCCACCGCTGGCAACCACCTGGTGGAAGCCCGACTGCGCTACCAGGCCTGCGATAACAACGCCTGCATGCCACCGAAGACAATCACGGCGGCTATCGATGTTATCGGTAACTAATGGCTATTGCGTTTCAAGAGTCACGCGCAACTCTCAGCGCGTCCTGATATGGTGATCCGCGGAGGCTCTTTTTGATGTGTGCCGGAGTGAGCGCGATTTGCGCGTTGGGGATGGCAATGTTGGCGGCAGGAATGGGCGGCCGGGTCGTTGCGGACCCGCTGATTGTGATAACTGAACAAGGCAAGGTTCACGGCAAGACCATCAACGATGGCAAAGTGAAGGCGTTTCTGGGCCTGCCCTACGCGGCCCCGCCGGTTGGCAATCTGCGCTGGCGTCCGCCGCAGGCACCGGTGAAATGGAAAGGTGAGCGCGATGCAACCCAGTTTGGCGCGCACTGCGTCCAGGGACACGTCTTCGATGATCTTGCCTTTCTCGATGGCGGAGAGAGCGAGGATTGCCTCTTCCTGAATGTCTACACGCCGGCCGGCGCCAGGACCAAGAGCAAGCTGCCGGTGATGTTCTGGATTCACGGCGGCGGCTACAGGGCTGGAGGAGCCTCAGAACCGCGTCATGGCGGAGGGTTTCTACCACTCAAGGGCGTTGTGCTGGTCACCATCAACTATCGGCTGGGCGTCTTCGGCTTTCTGGCCACCGACGATCTGGCCAAAGAGGAAGGCGGTGCGGCTGGGAACTACGGACTGCTCGATATGATCGCGGCGCTTCGTTGGGTCAAGGCCAATATCGCGGAGTTCGGCGGCGATCCCGACAATGTCACGATCTTTGGCGAAAGCGCGGGGTCGTTTGCGGTGAGTACGCTGATGGCCTCCCCGATGGCCCGCGGGCTGTTTCACAAGGCCATCGGAGAGAGCGGCTCGGCATTGCCGGGCGCGCCGCGGGCTATCCCTGCGAGACCGGAGCGGGAGAGGGACGGAGAGTGGGTTGGGTCGCTGGGCGTCTCCTCGACCCAGGAACTGCGCGCCTGGCCCGCTCAGAAGATCCTCGAAGCGGCTCGAGAGAAAGGAATCTCCGGCATTCCCGCCTATATCGATGGCAAGGTGATCGTCGAGCCTATTGAGGAAACGTATACAGCCGGAAGACAAGCGCATGTGCCGCTGCTGGCGGGCTGGAATCGCGACGAAGATAGTTCATTGGGCGACGGCATGACGGCCTGGAAATGGAAGGCTTATGCTGCCAGGCACTTTGGGGATCGCGCCGAAGAGTTTCTGAGGCTCTATCCGGGCGATAGGGATGAGCAGGCAGTGCGCTCCGCAGTTGACTATGGCAGCGACTCATTCATCGCCTTCGCCACGTGGAAGTGGGTGGAGGCACATCGCAAGACTGGAGACTCGCCGGTCTACCGCTACCACTTCGAATTGCCTGCCCTGCCCAGCAAGTACCACCTGGGCACATCCGCATTTCACTCCGACGATATCGAGTACGTCTTCGGCACGCTCGATACTCGGCCCGGCGAGATCGTCCGCGACGAGGACCGCAGGTTGAGCGATTTGATGATGAGTTACTGGACGAACTTCGCCAAAACCGGGGACCCGAACGGCCAGGGCTTGCCGCCGTGGCCCCGGTACGACAAGAATGACTCGCTCATTCATCTCGACAGCAACGTTAGCTCCGGCCCGGACGCACTGCGCCCACGCTACGAGTTCCTGCTGAGGGGGATGCCGCCGCTCTAAGAGACTGTCGTAAATTGGGAGCGCCGACCTCCAGGTCGGCTGTTCTGTGGGTCGCCAGACTCATAGACGGCGTCTGGCGGCGCGGACGCCGCCAGTACAGCCGGTCTGGAGACCGGCGCTACATCTGTTTCCCAATTTGCGGGCGGGTTCTAAATCTCTACTCTTTACGCGCACGCTGCGCCGCAAGCTGCGAAAGGACTCAGACCCGATGAAGACTATCCTCGCCGTTTTGGTTTCTTCGATTGCGCTTTGCGTCGTGGTGAGCGCTCAACCTTCGCCGCAGGTGATTCCTCTCTGGGATAAGGGTGCGCCTGGATTCGAGAACCGCAAGGATGAGCCGGAGCAGGCACAGGATTACTGGGTTCGCAATGTGAACAATCCTTCGATCACGGTTTTCCTGCCGCCTAAAGAAAGGGCGACGGGGGCCGCTGTGGTGATCGCTCCCGGCGGCGGATTTCGCGAGCTGGTCTTCAATGCAGAGGGCAAGCAGGCGGCGGAGTATCTCAACAGCATCGGCGTGGCAGCTTTTGCGCTGAAGTATCGCCTGCCGGGGGAGAAAAACTCTCCGTACACGATGGAAAATGTGCGCCAGGACGCGTACCGGGCCATGCGGCTTGTGCGCAGCCGCGCAGCCCAGTGGAACATTGACCCGCACCGCGTGGGGATGCTGGGTTTTTCGGCAGGAGGAGCCGTCATCTCACTGGTCGCTTATGCGCCGGGTGACGGCGACCCTGCCGCAGCCGATCCTGTTGACCGGCTGAATGGCAGGCCGGATTTTCAAATGCTGATCTATCCCGGGGGCAAGGCGCCCGATACAATTCCGCCCGATGCGCCACCAGCCTTTATGCTGGTCGCCAACGATGACGACTACCAGTGCGACAAGGTGACGCTGGAACTTTATCAGAAGATGCGGGCTGCGGGCGTTTCTGTGGAGGCGATCTTCTTGGCCAAGGGCAGGCACGCTTTCAATATGGGCGAACACTCAAATCTGGTGACGGTCAAGACCTGGCCCCAGCGCATGGGCGACTGGCTGACGGACAGCGGCTTTCTCGCGCCGGCGAGCGGCACGAAGGATGCCGGAAAGCCATAGGGCGCCTATCGCAAGGGGCCCCTTGGAATCGCGGGTCGTGGCGTAGGCTCCGAATCGCCTACGATACACCCGGAATGCGAAGGGGGCGTTAAAATCATGGGCAAGCGGTTTGCCTGATCGCTTACAACGCACTGCATCTGAGGAAAATAGGGGGCGGCGATGAAGTACCGCAGCGCTGTATTCTTTTTCGCATTGATGACTCTGAGTGTTGGCAACCAGTCTGGGCTTTCTTCTAGTCCAAAGCCTTCCAAGATTCTTGAGATATTTACTGAAAACAGCGGTTTCTATTTTCCCGCAGGTAAGCTCTTGTATGTGTCTGTCTTCAGTGACCAGAGTTTGGACTATATGGAACGCGGTGAAACGGAGATGATTATCCAACATAGACGTCTTACATCTGAACAGATGAAAACACTCCGAATCCTCCTCGATGGGAAAGGTGTTACGGAATCAAGCGGGTTGATCTTCGCGGTAGCAGAGGTAGAGCGCAGAGATTACCAAACCAATCTCGAAGTATCAATACAGAGGGACGGCCATATTCAGAGCTTCACTTTGCGAGGATTCGAACAGGATGCCGGGAGGCCATTTCCGCCTGATTTCGAGGAATTGCTATGCTTTATCGATAACATTCGCAACGCCTCCTATAGGGTGTCATCAGGATGCCGTGTGGCTTATCGTTGACACAGTACCAATGCGATAAGGGCGGTTTCCGGAGATTAATCTCTACGGCGTTTTCTGAGCACGCACCGAAGAGCTATGCTGCCCACACCAGTTTTGCATATTCTGGATGAGCGACCAGCGAACCGGAAACTGCACCGCTACCGAAGATTCGGCTTAGTGGTTGACTCCTGCGGCATCGGCAAAGCCCGCCGTTGCTGCTGGGGCTGGCGTGCTGGCCGGGGGCGGCGCGGCAAAGGAAGAATCCTTGGCATTGATGGCATTCGAGTAGTCGGGGCCGAGGCCGAGCTTTTTCAAGGCACGCGAATCGGGCATCAGCTTGGTCTGCCAGCCCTGGTCCGCTTGATACTTCTGCATGGCGGCTTTGGTCGCATCGTCCCAATTGCCGTTGGCTTCGCCATTCAAATAATGCTCCCGAATCAGAGCTTGCTGGATCTGGGTGACCCTGGCCGGTTCAATAGCCTGTTGCCCGTGCAGGCGGTGCGACTTGGCGACGGTTTTGTGGCTGCCGTGTTTGGAGTGGGTCGTCGCGCCAGCGTGATGAACGGTTGCCGATGCGGGAAATGGCGACGCAGCCAGTGCGGCAAACAGCACAATCTCCATGCTTGCTCGCAAAGTAAGCAACCTGGTTCTCCTCAAAGACAGCGGTTTCTCACCGGACTTTGTGCTAAAGTCTAGCGAATTGTCTCACATTGCGGCAAGAAAAAAAGCGCCGGTGCCTCTTGGAAGTCATGACTAAAAGAGGGCCGGAAGAGTTACCCCGCCTTACTACTACAGTTTTAGATGGTTTCTTGCGCAGGAAAGGGACCAATGGCCCGGCCTAAAGGCCTGCAGGAATCGCATCCTTTTCGGGGGTTAAAACCCCCGGCTCCCTCCGCTCAAAACCTGCGGTTCCCTCCGGGGTACCCCGGCTTGTTCCGGAAGGGACGATCTACCACTGCGTAATGCGAGCTGTCCCACCCTGGCCGCAAAAACAAAGGCGCGGCGAGGGTGGGGCACCCGGGCTTTCCCAGCTCTTACTCCAGCGTCCCTCCGATGTAGTTGATGCCATCGTTGGGATGACGCGGATCCAACACCTCGAAAACCACATCGTCACCTGGCTTGAGCTTGGTCACAACTGCGTCGAACTCGTCCTTGGTGCTTGTCGAGTGCTTGTTGACGCGGGTGATCACCAGGCCCGGCTCGAGTCCTTGCAGGTCGGCGAAGGAGCCCGAGCGCACCGACTGAATCACGACGCCCGGAGTGTGCAGCTTGCCCGCAGTGGCCTGCGATTCCTCGCGGACCACGATGCCCAGCTTGGTTTCGCCGACATCGCCCTTTTCATCGGGGTTCGTCTCAGCCCGCTGGTTACCCAGATCGGCAAAGACTTTTTCGCGGTCACCGATGGTGACGGTCGCGTCAGCCTCTTTGCCGTCTCTGACGTAGCCGAGACGGACGCTCGAGCCCGGCCGGCGGCTGGCGATCTCGTTGACCAGATCGTCGCCGTCCTTGATTTGCCGGCCATCGATGGCGGAGATAATGTCGCCCGGCTTGAGGCCAGCCTTCTCGGCCGGACCGCCTGGCGTGATCTCCTGGATTATGACGCCATTTTTGAAGCCGTAAACGCGATTGACCGCGCCTGAGAGTCCCGCCTTGAACTGAATGCCGATGGAGCCGCGAGTGACCTTGTGGCTGGGGCTGATCAGGTCGTTATAGATCTCGGCCACGGTATTGGACGGCATGGCGAAACCCAGGCCCTGATAGCCACCGGACTGAGTGTAGATGGCCGTGTTGACGCCGATTACCTCGCCATTCATATTGAGCAATGGGCCGCCTGAGTTGCCGGGATTGATTGCCGCATCGGTCTGAATGAAGTGCTGGAACTGGCCACCGACGCCGGGCTCGATGGTCCGGTTCTTGGCCGAGATGATTCCCGCGGTGACGGTCTGCGCCAGGGCAAACGGGCTGCCGATGGCCTCGACCCAATCGCCTACCTGCGTTGACTCGGAGTTGCCCAGTTTGACGGTCGGCAGCGGAGCGCTGGTGTCGATTTTGATGACCGCCAGATCCGTAGCCTTATCGAAGCCGATGACTCGCGCGGGCCGGCCCATATCAGTTGTGCCGTCGGGATCGGTTGAGAGCTTTACGTAGATCTTGTCGGCCTTATCGATCACATGATAGTTGGTGATGATGTAGCCCTTGGGGTCGACGATGAAGCCTGAACCAAGCGACTCGCGGACCTGGCCGTCGTCGCCGCCTTCCTGATCGGGCATCTGGCCGCCAAAGAAGCGGTTGAAGAAGTCCTGAAAGTTCTGCTGGCCCTGGCCTTGCTGGTCCTGATCCTGATCCTGGTCCTGATCGTCGCCGTTGCCGGGCTGGTGGGGCTGCTGCATGTGGAAACGGAAGTTGCGATTGCCCTTGTTGCTGCCCTGCTTCGGCAGTGTCCGGGTGTTGATGTTGACTACCGCAGGCCCAACCTCTTTGGCAATCGTCACGAATTTGTTTGCGGGAACGGTGGAGTTATCCACCCTGAGGGGGGTGGCATCGGCACTCTCATTCTGCTTCTCTTCTCCGCGAACGCCGTGGGCGGCAAAGGAAGTGGCCACAATTGCGGCCGAAAGGGTGGCAAGCAGGACAAACACTGATGCGAGACGGCGTTCGCGCAGCCGTTCAAAGAGCGATTTCATCGGTTCGTTGACCTCTTCATAGTTGATCAGCCTCGCGGCTGGATTGTTGGTTTCGGGTTCGGTTTTTTTGAGTACATCAACATTACAGTATAGCCAACGGCGCAAATCTGCTGCCTGGCTTAGGGCCGCTGATCGCCTTGCAGAAACTCCGTTTCAGCCCGGTTGCCCAGGTCCGCGGCCGCTTCAGAGCAAGGCGGGAAGTGAACCCTTCCTGTGGTATAGACGCGATCTGGTCAAAAGTGTCGCAAAACCTCTTGTGCTAATATCCCTCATGGATTTCGATCGAAAACGCCTCGGGGCGATTGCTCTGATTCTCCTTGCGTCACTCGCTGCAACGCTCTTTGCCGCCCTCTGCTCTGCCCAAGCCGCTTCGCCGGCCAGCCAGCCTACCAGCCAGGACCGCGTCAATGCCTTGCTCACCGAAGGCAAAAGCGCCTGGACCCCCGCCCAACTGGCCGCCATGGAGCGCTTGCGCGACGTCGCCCTCTCGGACCCCTATGCCCTCAGCGAACTGCGCCACCTCACCGACAATATCGGCCCCCGGCTGAGCGGTTCGCCTCAGGCCGAACAGGCTCTCCACTACGTAGCGGAGCGAATGACCGCGCTCGGAGCGGAGGTTACGCTCGAGAAGGCAACGGTCCCGCACTGGGTACGCGGCATCGAGACGGGCGAGCTGGTCTACTGGCCGGGTCAGGCGGTTGGGACCACACAAAAAGTCGTCTTGACGGCCCTGGGCGGCAGTGTTGCTACACCCGCCGAGGGTCTGACCGCCGAAGTTGTGGTGGTTGACGACTGGAAGCAGCTTCGCGCACTTCCGGCAGGTGCGGTCAAGGGTAAGATCCTGCTCTTGAATCGCAAATTTGACAAGGAACTGGCCGCTCAGGGACGCGGTGGCGAAGCTTATGGAGACGCGGTGGCCTACCGCCACTATGGACCCAATGCTGGAGCGACTCTTGGCGCGGTTGCAGTGCTGGTCCGCTCGGTTGGCGGCGCCGACTTCCGCCTGCCTCACACAGGCCAGACCGAATATTCCAGCGATGTACCCAAGATCCCCGCGGCCGCCGTTACAGCCGAGGACGCAGACCTGCTCAAGAATCTCATCAGCCAGGGTCCGGTGAAGATGCATCTGACCTTGACTCCGCAGACTTTACCTGATGCCTCCAGCTACAACGTCATCGCCGACTGGAAGGGCACAGAGCATCCCGAACAAGTAGTCATCGTCTCTGGCCATCTGGATTCGTGGGACCTTGGCACGGGCGCTATCGACGACGGAGCGGGAGTAGCAGTCGCCATGCAGGTGATTCATCTTTTGAGCGAGCTTGGAATTCATCCCCGACGCACGATCCGGTTTGTTGCCTGGATGAGCGAGGAAGAAGGCTCTGAAGGCGCTGCGGCCTATATGGCCGACCACAGGGATCAGATCTTCGACCATATTGGAGCCATTGAGAGCGACCTTGGGGCAGACCATCCTACCGGCATCGACTACGCTGGCAAGCCGGAGTTGGGCCATTGGCTGCGTCCCGTGGCCGGGGTGCTGGACGCATTCAGAGCTGGAGCCCTCGTCCCATCCGATGACACTGGAGCAGATATTGAAGGGCTCACTCAGAAGGGTGTTCCTACCTTTACGCCCGATCAGGACAGCCGGACCTACTTCAACTACCACCACACCGCCGCCGACACATTTGACAAGATTGACCCGCGGCACCTGAACGAAAACGCCGCGATTATGGCCGTGCTGGCTTATGCATTAGCGGATTCGATCGAGCCCGCACCGAGATAGCGGGCCAGGGCGTGCGGAGGTGTGTTCGTGTTGCGTTGGCTATTTCGCCCGTGCTGCAAAACAGCATCTTCCAATCCCACCCTAGCCGCAAAAACAAAAGCGCGGCGAGGGTGGGGCACCCATTCCTTACGCTCTCCATGAAAATGGCCTAAGGTACGATGGCAGTCTTGATCTCGCTGGAGCGCTTCATCAGTTTTTCGAAAACACGATTGAGTTCGTAGAGGTGGGCGTGGCCGGTGATGAAAGCTCCGGCCTGGAAGCGGCCGCTGGCAATCAGGTCGAGAGCCATGCGGCAGATGGCCGGGGTGTGGTGGAAGGTGGCGCGCAGGGTGATGTCGGAGTAGTGGATGCGATTGGTGTCGAGACTGACGTGCGTGCCCACGGCGCATCCGCCAAAAAAGTTGACCGTGCCGCCCTTGCGCACCATCTCGACGGCCTCTTCCCAAGCCTCGGGGGTTCCCACAGCCTCGATGGCGATATCTACGCCGCGATCTTTTGGGGTAAGCGCGCGAACGTCTCGGATGGCCTTGCGAATGTTGGTGGCTTGAACAACGTGAGCGGCGCCCAACTGCCTCGCGGCCTCGACCTGGCCGTCGTGCTTGACAATCGCGATCACCTCGCATCCGGCCAAGGCAGCAACGTGAAGAATCATCAGGCCCAGCGGGCCTCCGCCGATGATGGCTACCGTGTCGCCGGGGTGCGGGCGCGAGTCTTCAAAGCCGTGAACGGCGCAGGCCAGAGGCTCAGTGAGCGCAGCGTGTTCCAGGGGGACGTGTTCAGGAATGCGGAGCGTGTTTTTGGCGACGATGCGCGCCGGGATGCGAATGAACTCGGCATACGCGCCGTTGTTGAAGAGCAGATCGTCGCAGAGGTTCTCTTGCCCGCGTTCGCAGAAATAACACTGGCCGCAAGGCGCGGAGTTGAGAGCCACGACGCGGTCGCCTGAGGCAAAGTTCGTAACGCCCTCGCCGGCCTGGACGATGGTTCCGGCCAGTTCGTGGCCAAAGAGCGCCGGCGGCACGATCATGCGCGCGTGATAGCCTCGGCGGAAGACTTTGAGATCGGTGCCGCAGGTAAGCGCCGCGCCGACGCTCACTATCAGCTCGCCGGGGCCCGCCTCGGGAACCGGAACCCGCTCAATGCGCACATCTTCGCGGCCATGCAACACCGCCGCATTCATGGTTCCGCGGCCAACTTGTAGAACATCTTCAACGGTGTTGCGGCCGACGAGCAGAACATCCTCGACCGTGTTGCGGCCAACATTGAGGACCTCCCCAACCCTGGTGCGGCCAACCTGCAGAACGTCCTCAACGGTATTTCGGCCAACCTGCAGAACGTCCTCGACCGTAGTACGGCCTTGTCGGATTGCGTCCTTTACGCTCTTTGGCATCGATCCCTCATCAAGCGGCTACGGTGCTGCTCAGTACCACTGTTGTTAAGCGACGTGGCCCATTCCACGACAAGTGGACCTCTTGCGCCGGGCTGGAAATCATCGGTTTGCACCTGCGCCAAGCGTAGGCTCAATCATAATCTTCATCGAGTCGGCTTTGGGGGCCGATGCGATCTCGATTGCGGCTACGGCCACTTCGAGCGGAAAACGGTGGGAGATCAGTTGCGTCAAGTCGAAACCGTTACGGTAGCCGTCGAAGACCAGGCTGGTGACCTCGTCAAGAATCTCGAAGGAAGATGAGTACGAGCCGAGCAGGGTCTTTTCGTCCATGCAGACCTGGCCGGGGTCGAATATGGCTTCGCCATGCTGGGTCTGGGCAAAGAGCATCACATTGCCGCCGGGACGCACAGCGGCCATGCAGGATTTAATCAGCGCATTGCCGCCGACGGCGAGAATGACGGCGTCAGCGCCACGGCCTTCGGTCTCAGCAAGGACGCGTTCGACGACGTTTTCCTTGCCTGCATCGATGGGGTCGTCGAGGCCGAATTTGGCGGCTATGGCGTGGCGTTCGGGGTAAAGATCGGAGGTGAGGACGCGGGCTCCGGTGCGGCTGGCGAGGACAGCGTGCATCAGGCCGATGGGGCCTTGGCCGATGACCAGAACGGTGTCGTCGGGGGCCAGATTGAGCATCTTCACGCCCTTGAGGACGGTGTTGACCGGCTCAAGAAATGCCGCCTGCTCGAAGGGCACGCCGTCGGGAATGGGCACAACGCCGCGGCTGGAGGCTATCCAATCCATGACGCGAATGTATTCCGCAAAGCCGCCGCCGGAGGGCTCGAAGCCGGCCGTCGAGCCGACTTTCTTGTAGAGCGCGCATTGCGCCGGGGTCTGCTTGCGGCAGTAGTAGCACTCGCCACAGGGAACGTGATGATGGACGACGACGCGATCGCCGAGCCTGAACTTAGTGACGCCCGCGCCGAGTTTGACCACGGTTCCGGCCATCTCGTGGCCGAAGATGCGCGGAGCGGAGTGTGAGCCGGTGTGGATCTTCTTCAGATCCGTTCCGCAGACGCCGCAGGTGGCGACCTTGATTAGCAGTTCGCCCGCGCCGATCGTCGGGACGGGGACGGTCTCGACGCGCATGTCGTTGACGCCGCGATAAACTACAGCGCGCATGGTGGCGGGAATTGCGTTTTCGATTTGGGGCTCAGCGTTGGTGGTTTGGGTAGCCATTCCGTTTCCTGATTTGGCCGTCTTTATCCAGCAGATCGAGCAGGGAGTCTGCGATCGCGCGTGCGGCCTTTCTGCTATTTTCGCCCATCCGGATGAGTGCGGGCCAGTGCTGGGGGCGTGAGATGGCGAAAAGGACGAGGCGAGCGGTGTGAAACTGGCCATCGGGCGAGATAAAGCGATTGAAATCAGGAAGTTTATCGGTGTAGCCGTCGCTGATTCCCTTGATGCAATAAAAAGGGATGCCGCGCATCTGGGCGAGACGGGCGACAGCGGAGGCCTCCATGTCGACTAGAGAGGCCGAGTAGGTCTCGGCTAGGCGAAGCTTTTCGTGGGCGTCGGCAACCCTGGTGCTGGTAACGAGCCAAAGTTCGTTTTGAAAGGGCGCGGCTTCAGCCGTGCCGATTGCAGCATCATTCGAATTTCCCGTCACCGGCGAGAACTCGTTTTGAAAGGGCATGGCTTTAGCCGTGCCGATTGCAGGTCCAATTGAATCTCCGGGCTTTAGCCCCTGAGGGATCGTTCTGCTGTCCGTTTGCATTCCCTCGGTGGCTAGAGCCGCGTTCTCAGTCTGCGCGTCTGCGGTACGGCTAAGGCCGTGCCCTTTCAAAACCTTGGTCCCCAACGCAAAACAGGAGGTCAGAAAGAGTTCGCCGGTGCGGGCGTCGATGACTGCGGAAACGTCGAAGGCGTGGCCGGGAGCGAGATCTTCGCCCAGGGCTCCGGCCCAGCCGGTGGAGATGACCTGATCGACTTCCCCGCTCTTTTCGACTTCGGCGAAGGCGCGGGTGGCTGCCTGGACGCCAGCTCCGGCGCAGGCGGCGATCCATTCGCCTCCGTCGAATCTCCAACGCCAGAGATCCACACGGTCTTGGCGCTGGTGCAGCCAGCCGCGAGTGAGCGGCTTCAGTTCGGCGGGCATAGCGGCGATGATGGCGGTGCGGGTCATGTGATTGTCAATCCTTGAGTTGCGGTGTTTTGCTGGCCGGTTATTTGGGCGGGCAAAACTCGTATGGTTGATCAGTACCATGAATAGTTAGCACTATTCTGAGTTTGCACTCACTCTCACCCGAACAGAACATGAGTTTGGGTTGGTCAAAGAGAGGTAACCGGCTGGTCTTCTTCCCATTCTTCTTATAAGTGACCAAGCGATATGTGCCCTCGGGAACAACACCGAGATCAAATCTCGCCTGCTCGTCGAGTACCACTGAAGACAGGATCTTGTTCTTCAATGGATCTCGGACTTCAATAATGCTCTCGTTGTATTGAATGGGCGCCCCTGTCACATCAAAGAGCGCGCCCGTCACTTTGACCGATTTAGCAATCGTAAGGTTGAGAGAGACTTTCTCGCCCTCACAGGAACAATCCCCTTCGGTTGATCGACCGTTACGCGCATCAATGCAGAGGAGCTGTCCCTTCAAAGCTAATGGCAACAAGAAAATGGCTAGTAGACCAGAAACTCTCAACCAATTTCTCATTGATACTCTATCCTTTCCCTCAGGGGCTAAAGCCCATCTTCATTTTGTTGCTTTGCGGCACGACTGAAGTCGTGCCCTTTCAAAACGTCGGCTTCAGCGGGCGCCCATTCGCGATAGGTTTTCATGGTGCATAGCCGTTGCTGCGGAACCAGTCTATCGCGGCTTTCATTGCTGGGTTGACGGGGAGGAGGCGAAAGCCTAGCTCCTGCTGGGCGTGGGCACTGCTAGCGTACATCTTCTTGCGGCCCATGCGGACCTCTTCCAGCGTCGCTCGGGGCTCGCGGCGTCGAATGCGGCCGGTGATCCACTCCTCAAAAAACGCATACGTCGCTGCGACGGCGAAGGGAATCTTCATTGTCGGCGAAGGCAGGCCGGTGATGGCCGACATTTTATCAAGGATCTGTTTGAG
>JBEKCA010000065.1:0-27783 GCA_050015115.1 Occallatibacter sp. | reverse complement strand
GAGTGTGGCCACACCACGCCCAAGGCGCGTGGCACCTCTACGGACACTCGCACGGCAACCTGCCGGACGAGCCTCTGGCGCTCTCTCTTGACGTGGGCGTTGATACCCACGAGTTTCGCCCGTGGAACTTTGACGAAATCCAAGCCGTGATGCAGCCGAAGGCTGTCGCCCGAGAAGCGAAAATCCAGACCGAACGCAGGGCGGCACTCGCTGACCTCGCGGCCTACGACCAGGAAATTGAGATCTGAAACGCGATCCACGTTTTCGCTGCGCAGTGGGGTGTTTGTCGAGATAAGTGCGCACCGTTAGCCAATCTGTACTCATTTTGAGTACAATTGTTCTCGGAATGAGAACACCTCTCACGTCCGTTGGGGATCTGCTCTTTGGCCAGACCAGAGGTAGAGTTCTGGCGCTTCTGTATGGTGCGCCCGACGAAACTTTCTTCGTTCGCCAAATTGCCCGCCAGGTCGAGACGAGTGTGGGGACTGTTCAGCGCGAACTTGCATTACTCGCCGACGCAGGACTGATCAAGCGCTCAGCTGTGGGTAGTCAGGTGTTTTACCAGGCCAATCAGGAGCATCCGGAATTCCCAGAACTTCGGGCCTTGCTCGCAAAAACCACCGGTGTATTTCAGATGCTCAAGGCTGCTCTCGCCCCGCTTTCGTCCCGTATCAGCGTTGCCTTTGTCTATGGCTCGGTTGCCCGCGGCGATGAGAAAGCCGCGAGCGACATTGACCTGATGGTGATCGGTGCGATTACGCTTGACGAAGTATTGGATGCTGTCGGTCCCGTGGAGAAGCAGTTACGGCGTCCTGTGAATCCAACCATCTACTCACTTGAAGACGTGAGAGCACGCCTTCGCGAAGGCAACCACTTTCTGCAATCATTGAAGAAGAGCAAGAAGGTCTTCCTGATCGGCGACGAGGATGAGTTTAGAAAAGTTGGTACAACTCGGTTGGTACAAGGTTGAGCCCAGCAGTCCGAGGGAGATTGCCGACCTCTTCAGCATCGTGGACCGCTCGCAGGCGGACATGAAGGTGGAGGGCATCTCCGACGATCTTCGTTTTCAGGCGGCCTACAACGGCATTCTTATGCTCGCCAACATTGCTCTGCGGGCAAGCGGCTTTCGTGTCTCTCTGGGCCAGGGGCATCACCAGCGGGTGATCGAAAGCCTCGAACATACCCTGACGCAGGATGCTGCTGCGCGAGAGAGGTGGGTACGCAAGATCAAATCTCATTCGCAGAAGAGAAACACCACGAGTTACGACTTGGCTGGCGGCGTCTCGCCCACCGATCTCGCGCAGGTCATAAGAGACTTGGCTCTTTTGCGAGATCAGGTGAATGAGTGGTTGAAGACAACCCATCCCGAACTTCTCAAAGACGATTCAAAGCAAAGTTGATCCATGCCGCCTGTCCGCATCGTGTGCATTAGCGACACCCACGGCCAGCACGCCAAATTGAGCGTACCGGCTGGGGATGTGCTCATTCATGCAGGGAATTTCATGGCATTCGGCGACACGCCGAAGGAGATTGTCGATTTCAATCATTGGCTAGGCAAGCAGCCACATCGATTCAAGGTCGTTATTGCCGGAAACCGTGATCTGATGTTCGAGCGCCACCCCGGAGCCGCAAAAGAGCTGCTCTCCAACGCAATCAAACGCACCCGGAAACGCTCGACAATATGTGGCGCTTCGACTTCGCTGAGCTTGATGGTCCATTCGATTCCATCTTCGAGAGCGGGCCCGGAAAGATTACCCTTCGGTATTTTGCGGGTAAAGTGTGTGCACACGATGCGGCCAATGGGCTGATCGTGCAGCAGTGCGCCGTTTGTCAATATAACACTTGAAATGCACGATCAAATATGTTGTGTTATCGTGCATATTCTTTGTGACGGAGCCGCAGTTGCAACCCGAGCTCCAGGAGCTCGATCGCTATGTTCACGACGCCCTGGGCACCACGGTGAAGGCCGCGCCTTGGCGAGGAACCGGCAATTTGCCGCACGAACTCAGGGAAAGGTACAAATCGCACCGGCGGAGCTGCTCGGACTGCGCGCTCTTGTCGTTATCGACTCCAACCCCGAGGAGCAGTTGCCGGCAACGGTATCCTTATTATCTTGGATGGTATGTCGAATTCCGATCGTCAATCGAGGTTGGAAGAGCGCGTAATTCGGGCTGCGGAAGCCGCGTTGTCGCGTCAACAATACGTCAGCGCGATTGACGTGTTTTGCGGAATGGGACTCTTGTTGCTCATGCACGTCGATTCCTGGCGCAAAGGGCGGGTGGATTGTCTGGAGCGAGTGATTCAAGGAAATCTCCACAAGATCTCTTCGTCGATGGAAATATTCCGGCGTTGGGCTCGGGAAAAGGGCCTGAAGCCAAGTGAAACTGGCTACGTGCGCAGAGCGCGGTCCGGGACCATCCCCTTGCAATTCAGTGAGAGCGGAGACCCGGCGATCGAGACAAAATACTCTACGCACTACATATCGCCAGCCCTCCCTGAGCTCAAGCAAATGAAGCTCCAGGAAAAGCTGGGTCGCGTTCCACAGCCTGTCATCGTCCAGATTCTGCGCGACGCTCAATGCTCGGAGTGCGGCGTGGAGATGGGCGAGGGATCGTTCCTCTTGATGGATTCCGAGCAGCCGCTCTGCTTGGCCTGCGCCGGGTTCGGCGACCTGGAGTTTCTTGCCGCGGGCGGCGTGGCTTTGACGCGGCGAGCAACGAAGCATAGTGCGCGAAATGCTGTGGTGGTGCGCTTCAGCCGGACCCGAAAACGCTACGAGAGACAGGGTGTTCTGGTCGAGACATCAGTCCTGGAAAAAGCCGAGCGGGAATGCGCGGAAGACGCGGATGAACGGGCGGTTGGACGCGCACGCGAGGCCATTCGACGGCGCGATGAAGACCGCAAACTGGTTGCTCGCATGGCAAAACAGATCGGAGTTTTGTTTCCCGGCTGCCCGTCTCATGAACTAGCTACAATCGCCGAACATACCGCCGCCAGGGGAAGTGGGCGAGTTGGGCGGACAGTGGCGGGCAGGAATCTGGAGGAGCGCGCTTTGACTGCGGCAGTGGTCGCAGCGGTTCGGCATAAACATACCGAGTACGACAAACTCCTGGAACGAGGAATGAATCGCTCTACAGCCCGTCAGACTGTCGGCGATAAGATCGAAGAGGTTTTGGCGGCTTGGCGGACGTAAGGTCCATTCGACTTGGCATTACCCACCATCTCTCGGAGATCCGGAAATCAGCCGTTTTGTCCAAGCGGAAGAACCCACCCTGTGTAAGAGCGTTTCAATCGCCCGGTGTATTGGCCCGTGGCGGCGGGCCATGTTGTACGCTCCTGAAGAGGAAACTTTTCTATGCTAATCGAACAGCAGATCACCGCCCGGAGGGAAAGGGCCGTTGCAGCTCAGTTGAGGATATTGAAACGGCCAGCAAGCGGACCTTATGGGGATTACAGCGTCAAGTCGGCCAGCGGGCGCACCTATAAGGTGGCGATTCGTGGTCTGGGGCTTTTCGAGAATTACTGCTCGTGCCCGGATTTCGCGATCAATACGCTGGGAACCTGCAAGCACGTCGAGGCGATGCTTCTGCGGCTGCGGAAGCGCCATCAGAAGACGTTGGAAGCCGCGAAGTTCAAGCGCACGCGCGCATCCATCTCGCTTCAGTACGGAAATACGATTGAGGTGCGGCTGCGTATGCCCGCATCGCCTTCGCCTGCGCTCCTGTCGCTCGCAGCGGAACACTTCGACACCAGCGGCCTTCTGCGCCGAGAGCGTTACCAGGGATTCTCCGAGGTGCTGGAGGCGCTGCGCAACGCGGACGGCCAGGCGATCATCTACAGCGACGTCCTGGATTACATCGACCGCGAAAATGAGCTCGCCGAAGGCCTTGAGCTTGAGCGCAAGCTGCTTCGAAAACTGAAGCGGGGACAAGATCCCACCGCGGGGGTATTGAAAACCAAGCTTCTGCCGTATCAGGTGCGGGGCGCGATTTTCGCGGCTTGCCGCGGTCGTGCAGTCTTGGCCGACGACATGGGGCTGGGCAAGACAATTCAAGCGCTGGCAATGGCCGAACTTCTGCGTAAACGGCGCGGGATCGAGAGAGTGCTGGTGATTGCGCCGGCCTCGGTCAAATACCAGTGGAAGACGGAGATCGAAAAGTTTACCGACCGCTCTGTGAAGATCGTCGAAGGTCTGTTGCCGCAGCGGCGCGCGATGTATGCGTCCCCGGAGTTTTTCACCCTCACCAACTACGAGCTGGTTCTCAAAGACATCCGATTCATGCAGGAACTGCGTCCAGACCTGATCATCCTCGACGAGGCGCAACGAATCAGAAACTGGACTACCGCGACCGCGCGCACCATCAAACAATTGAAGAGCCGCTACGCCCTGGTGCTGACTGGCACGCCTCTTGAAAACAAACTGGAGGAGCTCTTTTCCGTCGTCGAGTTCGTCGACGGCCGCAGGCTCGGCCCCGCGTTCCGCTTCGTGGACGAGCACCGTGTGCAGGACGAAAAAGGCCGCCTGACCGGCTACCGCGGCCTGGATCAGATTCACAAGCAGTTGGCCCCGATCCTGCTGCGACGCACGCGCCCGGAGGTGCTGAAGGATCTGCCCGAGCGA
The DNA here is from genome assembly GCA_050015115.1 of Occallatibacter sp. Taxonomy (GTDB): domain Bacteria; phylum Acidobacteriota; class Terriglobia; order Terriglobales; family Acidobacteriaceae; genus Telmatobacter. The sequence goes on along the minus strand of JBEKCA010000065.1, from coordinate 23,162 downwards.
ACCGACAAAGTTTTTCGCGTGCCGTTGACCAGCCAGCAGGCGGAACCTTACTTCGAGCAGAGCGATATGCTGGCGACGCTCATGCGCAAATGGGAACGCCAGGGATGGCTCTCCGAAATCGATCAAAAGCGCATACTGTGCTACATCCAAAACATGCGAATGTTGTGCAACTCGACATTCCTCTTCGACAAGCAGACCCACCATTCGCCCAAGCTCCAGGAGTTCCGCGAGATCATGACCGACTTCGTCGTGGGCGAAGAACGCAAAGTGGTGGTCTTCAGCGAGTTTGAACGAATGACGCATCTGGCAGGCGAGGAGTTGCGCAAGCTGGGCATCGGATTTGTGTCGCTCCATGGTGGCATACCCTCTCGGAAACGCGGCGCTTTGATCGAGCAGTTTCGCAACGATCCTGCCTGCAAGGTCTTTCTCTCGACCGATGCGGGAGGCGTGGGCCTCAATCTGCAAGCGGCCTCAGTGGTTGTGAACTTCGAGCCCCCGTGGAACCCGGCACGGCTCGAGCAGCGCATCGGGCGCGTACACCGGCTGGGCCAGTCGCGACCTGTACACGTAATTCACATGCTCACGGAGAAGAGCATCGAAGAGCGCGTGTGGGAGACGCTGGCCTTGAAGAAATCTTTGTTTGCCGGAGTCTTCGATTCACCCACGGACGAGGTGAGCTTCGCCAAGCTGGGCCGCAAGACGATGCTACAGGCGGTGAAAGAGATTTTCGCCGGAGAACCGGGACGGCCGAAACCGGTGATTGACCAGGCTCCCGCCGAGGCGGTTGCGCTTTCGCAGACGCTGCAGGACGTGCAAACGCAGTCGGCGGGTTTGGAGGGTGCAACGGTACCAGTGCCTCCAGCCACTCGTCCTTCGCCTCCGGCAACTTCTGGCGGCAACGGTGTAGAACTGGCCGCGGCCTCTTTCATCGAGGCTGGATTGCGATTGATCGAGTCGATCACGGCGGGCGGCACGGCGGCCAATTCCACGGCCGCTCCCGCACCGCGCGTGGCTCAAGTGTTGCCCACTCTGTTCACCAGCGATCCCCGAACGAACCGCCCGGCATTGACCATTCCTCTCCCGGATTCAGTGACCCCGGAGCGGCTCACCAGCGTGTTTTCGGCTCTGCTGAACATGTTCGGACAATCCGTGAGCGCAACTTCCACTCCCAAGAGCCAGAGTTGACCGGAATCAACCCAAGAATAAGTTCTTCACCGTGCAACCAGTGGTCAAGTTCATGCCCTGGTAGGAGGTTCCAATCAGACGAAGTGTGCGGGAAGTGGCATGGCCTGGGAAGCGGTCTGGTTACGGGTGTGAGACTTAAAGAAAAGACAGCCGGTCAGTCGCCTGGTCGATTGCGTACCCGATTGCGCTGTAGCCCCTTAATCTGCGCTGGTACACTCTTGCCAGCATCAGGACCCCGTTGTCGATGTAATCATAGACTTGCACGACGCGCTTGTTGTCGTGGAGACGATGGGGGCGGCCAGCATATTGCTGCAGTGTCCCCTTCCAGGAGATAGGCATGGCAAGGAACAACGTGTCCAAACGTGCATCGTCGAACCCTTCCCCAATGTAGCTTCCCGTGGCCAGAATCACTCGCGATTCATTGTCTGATACAGAAGCCATAGCCTCTGCGATCAGCCGGCGCTGCTTCTTGCCCATGCCACCCTTCAAAACAAAAACGTGTTGAGCGGCGCCACTGAGTCTTGTTGCGAAATACTGTAGATGCTCCGTCCTGCCAGTCAGGGACATGCTCTTCAGACGCTCTTCCAGCCTCGGCGGTCACCTTAAAACCGGCCATACGCGGTCACTTCAAAACCGGCCAACGGGATTGGCCTGAGACGTGATTGTTTTACCGTTTCGCAGGGTGCATTTGCAAGCCGCGATTTCCGATATAGCGCGTGCAACTGCCGCCCCGTTGACAGCATTCAGACGCCGGAGTTCACTCTTACACTGAAGAGAGGAGGGGGCTATGGCGGATGGCCGCGAAGAGCGTGAAGAGCGGGAGAAGCGCCGCGAGCAAGAGGAACGGGAGAATCGCGAAGACCGGATCGACCGCGACCTAATGGATCAGTGGCAGCCGGAGCGGGACGAATCCTGAAGGCGGGTTTTGGTTTCTCGCGGCCTTGGTCACGGCTTCAGAGTAGGCAAACCATAAACTTCTGCATATTTCGAGGTTGAGATCGGCGGCGATTCAGGTAAAGTAGTCCTGAAAACACCAAAGGCCCCCGACGCAGGCACACTGTGACTTTCGTCCGGCATTGACCGTCTTCCCAAAAGCCCGTTGGAGGTGTAAGGGCTCTCCAGAAGAGGTAGTCGATGGAAGACCCCTTCAATCTGGAACGATTCTTGAGCGCTCAGGCCTCGGTCTTTGAAGAGGTCTTGGCTGAGCTGCGCGCGGGAGAGAAGCGCACCCACTGGATCTGGTTCATCTTTCCGCAGATGAAGGGCCTGGGCCGCAGCTCGCAGTCGATCTACTTTGGCATCGGATCGCTCGAGGAGGCTGTGGCCTACTTGCGGCATCCGGTGCTCGGCCCGCGGCTTGGCCGGTGCACCCGGCTGATCACGCTCGTCGAGGGACGCACGATCCGCGAGATTCTCGGCACCCCCGACGACCTCAAGTCTCGCTCGTCGATGACGCTCTTCGCGCACGCCGCCGCCCACGCAGCCATGGACTCAACCGACTTCAACGACGCCCTGAAGAAATACTTCGACGGCGAACCCGATTCGCTGACCGTGGCGCTGTTGCTTTAGACCTGCGCGTGCTTCGCCCCAAACTGCCGCAGCTTAGCCAGTGTTGCCGCCGCCTCACCGGAGTCGATCGCGTCAGCGCCCAGTTTGACGCCTTCCTTCAAATCTCTGGCCATTCCCGCGGCAACCAGACCTGCGGCGGCGTTCAGCAGCACAATGTCGCGCCGCGCTCCGGGAATGCCGGTCAGCACGTCGTAAAGCAGAGCCGCATTGGTCTTCACGTCGCCGCCGACAAATTGATCGAGTGTAGCGCGCGGCAACCCGGCCATCTCCGGCGTGATCTTTGCGGCCTTCAACTTGGTTTCGCCTGTCTCAGATTCTTCGACGCGCGCCACCACCGATTCTCCGGTGGTCGTCAGTTCATCGATGCCGTCGGTCCCATGAACGATGAAGGCTTTTTTGGCTTCCAACGCCAGCAGCGTGCGGCCCACCAGCAGCACACGGCTCGGCGCAAGCACGCCGATCACCTGCGCCCGCGCTCCAGCGGGATTCGACAACGGTCCACAGAGATTGAGGATCGTCCTGAAGCCCAGCGCGCGGCGTAGCGGTCCAAGCGCTTTCATCGCCGGGTGATAGAGCGGCGCATAGAGAAACATAAAGCCCGTCTCGCGCAGGCACTCGACGGCCAGCTCCGGCCCCAGCGTAATCGGCACGCCCAGCGCCTCCAACACATCGGCCGCGCCACAGAGCGAGGTGACCGCGCGATTGCCGTGCTTGGCGACCTTGGCTCCGGCGGCAGCCGCCACCAGCGCCGCGCCCGAGGAGATATTGAAGGTCAGCGGTCCGCCACCGCCCGTGCCGACCACGTCCACAAGCTGGTCGCGCTCAGCGGCCGTCAACGGCAGCGTCGTCGCTCGCTCGCGCATCACCTGCACAAAGCCGGCCAGTTCCGCGGCTTGTTCGCCGCGCGTGGCCATCACCGTCAGCAGCGCTGCCGTCTCTACCTCTGGCACATCGCCGGTCAGTATTTCTTCCAGCACTTGAGCAGCCTGCTCGCGAGTCAATGCCGCGCCATCTTCGGCCAGCAGCTTCAGTAGCTCCTTCAAAGTAGCCATATATCTTATGGTAATGGCCCAAAGCCAGACCGGACCTCCGAACCGCCGATCCGCACTTTCGATTGCGGCTTCTTTGGCGGGCAGGATACTATTTCATTACCGCTGACACGGCCTCGAACCTCTGGATGCCTCCAGACCCGATCCCGAACCCCCTATGCAGCGGACTGGACGGTCGCAAGCATCATGAAGATTCACGAGTATCAAGCGAAGGAAATCCTGGCGAGATACGGCGTTGCTGTGCCTACGGGCGAAGTGGCCAACACACTCGAAGAGGCCTCGACAGTGGCGCGCAAGCTCTTCGCCGAGGGCGCTTCGGGTGTCGTCGTCAAGGCGCAGATTCATGCCGGAGGCCGTGGCAAGGGCGGTGGCGTCAAGGTGGCCCGAACACGCGAGGAGGCCGAACTCCACGCCAAAAACATTCTCGGCATGACGCTGGTGACTCACCAGACCGGGCCCCAGGGACAAAAAGTTCAGCGGCTGCTCATCGAAGAGACAGCCGCAATCGACCGCGAACTTTATCTCGGCATTGTTCTCGACCGTGCGACGGGCAGGCTGGTCTTCATGGCCTCGCAGGCCGGCGGCATGGAGATTGAAGTGGTTGCCGCCAAGACTCCAGAGGCCATATTCAAAGAGACCATCGACCCGGCAGTGGGCTTTGGCGCGTGGCAGGCGCGCAAGCTGGCCTTCGCTCTCGGGCTCAAGCCAGCGCAGATCAATGCTGCCGTGGTTTTTCTGCAAAGTCTGTACAAGGCCTTCATCGAGACGGATGCCTCGCTGGTCGAGATCAATCCCTTCATCACCACCACCGACGACAAGCTCTTCGCTCTCGACGCCAAGATCACCTTCGACGACAACGCCATCTTCCGCCACGCAGACATCAAGGCCCTGCGCGACACAGCTGAAGAAGACCCGCTCGAAGTCGAGGCCAGCAAATACGCGCTCAATTACATCAAACTCGACGGATCCATCGCCTGCATGGTCAACGGTGCGGGGCTGGCTATGGCGACGATGGACATCATTCAGTACGCCGGCGGCAGTCCTGCTAATTTCCTCGACGTGGGCGGCGGCGCGACTCAGGAACAGATCGAACATGCCTTTGAGATCCTGCTCTCAGACGCCAATGTGAAAGCGATCTTGATTAACATCTTCGGCGGTATTCTGCGCGTTGACCGTCTGGCCACCGGCGTAGTCGCCGCAGCCCGCAACCTAAAAATCAAGATACCGATCGTGCTGCGCCTCGAAGGAACGAACGTCGAAGAGGGCCGCAGGATTCTCAAGGAATCAGGCCTCAATTTCCAGGTGGGCGAAACGATGAAAGAAGCGGCGGAACTAGTGGTGAAGGCAGCTTCTAGCTCTTAGCTGTTAGCCATTGGCCTCTAGTTCCCGGTCTTGAGCCATTGGCGCTAAAAGACACTAAGGACGAGCTGTTTTGTGTCAGGGCACGACTTTAGTCGTGCCGCAAACGCAACACAACGAACATCGGGCTTTAGCCCCTGAGGGAATGAAGAAACGCTGAGCAAAGCCGAAGTTCTTAGCATCGAGACTTCGTAGATGCTCGGCGTATTCATCCGGTATTTTTGGAGCTAGAGGCTGGAAGCTAGGAGCTGTTCTTAATGGCTGTTTTGGTTAACAAAGAAACTCGACTTATCGTGCAGGGACTTACTGGCAAAGAAGGCACCTTTCACGCCATGAGCTGCGCCGAGTATGGCACGAAAGTTGTTGGCGGCGTCACCCCCGGCAAAGGTGGCACGACGCATGAGGGCTGGCCGGTTTTCAACACCGTAGCCGACGCGGTGGCCGCAACTGGCGCAAACGCGACGATGATCTTCGTGCCGCCGCCCTTCGCCGCCGATGCCATTCTTGAGGCCGAGGACGCGGGCATTCCGCTGATCGTCGCCATCACTGAGGGCATTCCAACGCTCGATATGGTCAAGGTATGGGCAAAGCTCAAAAACTCCAAGTCGCGGCTCATCGGCCCTAACTGTCCCGGCGTCATCTCGCCCGGAAAAGCCAAGATAGGTATCATGCCGGGCCGCATTCACAAAGAGGGTTCGGTGGGCATCGTCTCCCGCTCCGGCACGCTGACTTATGAGGCCGTCTATCAGCTAACACTGCGGGGAATCGGCCAATCCACCGCCATCGGCATCGGCGGCGATCCGATCATTGGCACTACGCACATCGACGCGCTGCGTTTGCTCAACAATGATCCTGAGACTGAGGCGATCATCATGATCGGCGAGATCGGCGGGGCGGCTGAAGAGGCTGCTGCCACGTTCGTCAAGAAGCATGTGAGGAAGCCGGTAGTCGGTTTCATCGCCGGACAGACCGCGCCTCCGGGCCGCCGCATGGGCCACGCCGGAGCCATCATCAGCGGAGGCCAGGGAACAGCCGCCGACAAGATGAAGGCCATGACTGAGGCCGGGATTCATGTCGTGGTCTCACCAGCCGAAATCGGCGCGACGCTGGCGCGGGTGATCGGAGGGGGTTAAGGATCAATGGAAAGACCGAGAGCGATGATGGTCTCATTGCTTTTCTCGTTGAGAGCCGTTTGCAGACCGTGTAACGATTCCGAACCGTCCTGAGATACAGCCTCAAAGAATAAATCGGTGATCGTTCCAAAGACCATCTCAAACAAATCCGCCATTTGGTTCCCTCGTTTTGTCGTCCTCAGGCAGAACTGTCCCAAAAGTTAAGAACGGAACTGATCCGTCAGCGGTTCCCCACTTCTCATCAAGGATTCATTGTCCGCCAACGGCGCGCGGAAGTGGTTTACCTCAGGGGCTGAAGCCCGCGTTCGTTTAGCGCGATCTACGGCACGACTGAAGTCGTGCCCTGACACAAGGCCCGAGTTCCTTAACCATCTCCTGAATGCACGCCCTTGTTACCACACCCGGCATGGCTTTGGGCTGATCATCGCCGCAGTCTTCTTGCAACTGAAGCTCTTACCAAACTCCGGCAGATCCTGCAACACCGAATTCGTTCGGTACTCGTCTGGCGCGTGGGGATCGCCCTGGGCCTGGGTACGCAACTGCTCGGGCCGCGTCTGGGTGCACCACTGTTGCGCGTAAGCGATCCAGAAGCGCTGATCAGGCGTGTAACCGTCTGTCTTTGCGCTCATATCGAGGTGCGCGGCCTGCGCCTTGTCGAGCCAGGCCAGCCAGGCCAGCCACAGACCGCCGAGATCGGCTAGGTTTTCGCCGAGCGTGAGCTTGCCGTTCAGGTGAACGCCCGGCACAGCCTCGATAGCGTCATACTGCTTGACCATGCAATCGGCCCGGTCGGTAAAGTTCTTCTCGTCTTCCGGGGTCCACCAGTTCTTGAGATTGCCGTCCTTGTCGTACTGGCGGCCCTCATCGTCGAAGCCATGCGTCAATTCGTGGCCGATGGTCGATCCCATGTCGCCATAGTTGGCTGCGTCGTCTTCCTTGTCGCTATAAAACGGCGGTTGGAAGTAGCCGGCGGGAAAATTCACATTGTTCATCTGCGGATCGTAGTAGGCGTTCACCGTGGGCGGAGTCATCTGCCATTCGCCCTTGTCGACCGGCTTGCCGATCTTGGCCAGGTCGCGGGCCACCTCGAACTCATCCGCACGCATCTGGTTGCCGAGAGCATCGCCGCGAACAATCTTCAGACTTGAATAATCGCGCCACTTATCTGGATAGCCGACCTTGTTCATCACCGTGTGCAGCTTCTCTTTGGCTTGAATCTTCGTTGCGGCGCTCATCCAGTCCAGCGAATCAATATCCTTGCCCATGGTTTGCTCGATAGCCAGCGTCATCTCGAGAGCTTGTTTCTTCTCCGCAGGAGGGAAGTAGCGCGCGACATAAACCTGGCCCAGCGCCTCGCCCAACTCGCGATCGACGCGGCTTGTGCAGCGCTTCCAGCGCTCCTGTTGCTTCTCGGCGCCATTCAGCGTGTGCGCGTAGAAGTTCCAGTACTCCTGATCGAAGCTCTCCGGCAAACTGGTTCCGGAATAGGCGTGCAGCAGACGAGAGCGCAGATAGGCCTTGATCTGATCGATGGGCGTGTCGGCCATGAGAGTGTTGAATTCGGCAAAGAACTTCGGCTCCATGTCGTTGGCCTTGCCGGCGGCGGGAGCATGGGCAGCAGCGACATAATCGGCGAGCGAAAAATGCGTCAGTTCCTTGCCGAAGCTGGCAATGTTGGTCGGATGATTCAGATTTTGCGGGTCGCGCTGCTCGGTGATGGTGAGTGAGGCTTTGGCCAGGCGCGTCTCGATGCCCATCACCGCGTCTGCGTCTTTCGCGGCCTGTGCATCTGGTTCGCCGGCCAGCACAAAGATCTTGCGAACGTGGTCCAGGTATTGCTGGCGGGTCTCGATAGATTTCGCATCGGTGCGCGTGTAGTAATCGCGCTCGGGCAGACCGAGCCCGCCAGCGCCATAGAAACTGATCACCGAGGTCGAATCGGCATAGTCCTGATTCGATCCCATGCTGAAGAATGCATTCACTCCAATAGCGTGCAGATGCGCCAGCAGTGCCGGCAGATCCGCTGCCGACTTAAGCGCGGCAATTCTTTCCAACTCCGGAAACAGCGGCGAGAGGCCCAGCTTGTTGATGGCCGCCGTGTCCATGCAGCTTCCGTACTCGTCGCCGATTTTTTCTTCGTTGGCCGAGCGTTTCGTATGGGACCCGTACGCTTGCTCCTCGAGAATCTCTTTCAGGTGCAACCGGTTCAGCTCAAAAAGTTCCGTGAAGCGGCCATACACGGCTTGGTCAGCGGGTAGCGGGTTGCGCTTGAACCAGCCGTTGCAACTGTAGCGGTAGAAGTTCTCGCATGGGTCGACGGCCGTGTCGATCAGTGAAGGGTCGAAGACGCGCAGCTCGGACGTTGCAGGCTTGGCGGCGGGCGCGGAGGTCTGGCCAATGGCAGGGAGGACGACGAGGGCGGCGGCCAGAGCGACCAGAGTGCGGTGGTGTGAGGCGACAACTTGAATCATGCCGACACTTTAGCAGATTGACGCGCCGCAAAACAGCCCAGGAACCGGCAGTTACAATGAAATCGCGGAAGCTGGTTCTTCCCAGGGAGCATATCAAGTGGCGCAACGCACCTTCAGCATCGTCAAGCCGGACGCGGTTCGCAAAGGATTCACCGGCGCAATTCTGGCCGAGATCGATCGGGCCGGATTTCAGATTGTCGCCGTCAAGCGGCAGACGATCTCGAAAGAGCAGGCCAAAGGATTCTATGCCGTCCATACGGGAAAACCGTTCTTCGACGGGCTCTGCGCTTTCATGTCTTCGGGGCCGCTTGTCCTAATGGTTCTGGAGAAAGAGAACGCGATTGCCGATCTGCGCAAGCTGATGGGCGCGACCAACCCGGCCAATGCCGACGAGGGAACCCTCCGCAAGAAATTCGCGGCTTCAATGTCAGAGAATGCCATCCACGGCTCCGATGCCGAGGAGACCGCGGCCTTCGAGATTGGCTACTGGTTCGCGGGGTACGAGCTGATTTAGCTTCGCAATTCAGGCTCGATGGTTCCGCCTACTTGCCGGGATTAGCGGCGGCAGGCTCGGTCGTGAGCGCCTTCAAGTCGCCCACGACTCTATCGATCGCTTCGTCGAATGCCTTGTCGCGATTCTTTTCGCGGATCATGCTCAAGCCCGGCCTGTCTACCAGGAATTCGTCCAGGACCCATAACGCAACATTCGTTTTTGGGTCCAGCAGCGCCAGCCTGAAGCTCGGAAACGGCACGGCCTGATCGCCGAACTGGCGTGGAATGTACATAATGCTGATCTGCAGAATCAGATCGGCATCCGCGGGAGAGGCAACCAACTCGTATCGTCCCCAGGCCTGAACGGCTGCGTAGAACTGGTTGTAGTCCCGCCTTCGGTCGCCACTCACTATGTTGAGATCGAGCAAGCCTCCCGCGTTGGAGATGAAGACTTTCTTCGCGGTGAGGATTTGCGAAGGCAGTGGAGCAGCGGGAACGTTGTTCGCTTTTTGAGCGTGCAAGGGGGGTGATGCGGTCAACATTGTCGCAATTCCAAGAGACGCTACGGCTAACCTGACTTTCAGCATGGTTCGATCCTTTCATTTCGATTCGCCAGCATTATAAACGGTCGAAAGCTCATGGGCGACTACCCGTCGCCAAAGAGATCGTCAATCCTCTGGCGCAGAATGGCCATCTCCTGGCGCAACTCGACGATGATCGCCTCAAGCCGCGCAATCCGCTCTTCGTGGCCGGCGTTCAGGCCGGCGTCCGCCTCCCCGTTCTGCAAAGGCGAGCGCCTTCCGAGGGCATTTTCCGCAGCCGACACGGCTTCCACGCCTCCCGAGAGCAGATGCGCATAGCGCGACTCCTTGGTTCCCGGCAGGCGCGGCAAGACGGCCGCCAGCGGCGGCTCGCGCTCCATTAGCTTTTGCAGGGCGGCCAGCACGTCGGTGAGCTCGTCGAAGCGATGCATTCTCTCAGTCCGCCCGCGCAATTCGCCCGGTGTCTGCGGACCGCGCAGCAGCAGCACGCAGACCAGCGCTGTCTCCGCGCGGCTGAAGTTGAAAAACTCGCCCAGCCAGTGCTCGTACTTGGTGACGCGCCCGTCGGCCCCGCGCGCACGCCCGGCCAGCCGCAGATCCTCCAGGCGATGCAAGGCGTGACGCACATCTTCCTCGTCCAGATCCATCACCGGCTCGCGGTTAGAGCGCTGATTGCAGGCGTTGATGAGCGCATTGAGCGAGAGCGGGTAATAGTCCGGCGTGGTTACTTCTTTCTCGACCAGTGCGCCCAGCACGCGGGCCTGGGCAGCGGAAAGCACAATCTGGTTTGGAGGCGTTTCATCAAGCGGCAGCATAGGTCTATTGTGCCATTACACGCTCCCACATCTTCCCGGCACAGAACGCCGGGAAGATGTAGGGCACTCCGGAGAAGGTTCTTTGAGTATTTTCATCTTTGCTGTAACGGGAGCCTCGTGGTCTCCCACCCTAGGCGCAAAAACAAATACGCGCCGAGGGTGGGGCACCCGGAGAACTTGGGCACCCGGAATTCATTCGGAAAAAGAAAAGCCCCGCTCAGGACTTGTCTTGAGCGGGGCTTGGATTGTTTGTTGACGCGGTCTATCGACGGCCCTGGATGGTTTTTGGATTGCCACCGACCTTTTTGGCAGCGCGCTTGTCCGCAATGGCGTGCAGCTCTTTGCCGATAGGCGAGAGATTGATGCCGATCTGGATGGCCAAGTTGATGATGTTGCCGGTGCCCCAATAGAGCGAGAGGCCCGATGCATAGCTCCACAACATGAAGCCGAAGATGGCCGGCATCATGAACGCCATCATCCGCTGCTGTTCCTTAGGCATCTGCGGCGAGGGCGTGATGTACTGCGTAAGGAACATGGTGATGATGATCAGGATGGGCAGGATGTGAAGCGGGTCAGGTGCCGAGAGATCGTGAAGCCAGAACCAGTGAGCCTGGCGCAACTCGACTGTGTTCTGCAGTACGCGAAAGTATGCGAAAAAGAGCGGCATCTGGATGAGAATCGGCAGGCATCCGCCGACCATGTTGATGCCCTCAGACTTATGCAACTCCATGATCTCGGCGTTCATGTCGGCGCGCTTGGGATCGTTCATCTTCAGATGCGCATAGCGCTTCTTGATGGCCTCGACCTTGGGCTGGATGCGCGCTGTCTTCAACGACGTCTTCATCATCATGATGCGCGTCGGCAGCATGAGCAGGTTGAAGATCACAGTGATGATGATGATCGCCCAGCCCCAGTTGTTGACGCCGTGCTCAACCAGGTAGCGCAGGGCCAGGTAGAGAGGCTTGGCGATGATTCCCAGCATACTGCCGAACTGAATGAGCGGCTCAAGCGTCGGTCCGTTGGGCTTGCCGTCCGGGCCGATGGAGTGGACAGAGGCCAGCACGTCCATCGCCTTGGGACCGGCATAGAGGCGCAGCCGGGTCACGCCGCTGGTATCGCCCATGGCCAGGCCGAGCAGGTGGGCCGGAGACTTTTCGCTGGTCGGGTCGCTCAAGCTCCTGGGAAGATCGATGGTGTGATGCAGCGTGACCAGTGTGGCGCGATCAGGCACGTCAGGCAAAAAGGCCGAGACGAAGTAAAGGTCGGTGATCGCCGCATAGGAATAAGGCAGGTTGAACGTTTCGTTTCCAGTGACCCCTGGATGCGACCAGAAGAGGAAGCTCGACGAGGCAGGTCCCGTCGAATCCTGTTTGCCGTTGAGAAACCAGGTGAACTGCGACGATGCCGAGGTGCGCACCGGAGACCGGGTCGAAGAGGAAGGAAGGAACTCCTCCATGTCGCCCAGGCCGGCAGGCCAGGCCACCAGCGCCCGCACCGGCGAGCCATTGAGCTTGACCGCGGCCTCAATTGTGATGACATAGGTCTGGTCGAAGCGGACGGTCTTGACTACGTCCAGGCCGCCCATCGCGTAGTGGAAGGTAAGCGCGTTGGTAGCCGGAACCTCGGCGACGCCTGTAGCTGATGGCTGCGCGCCTGAGGCTGTGACCTGATAAAGCGCCTGATTGAGTTGGCTAGTGAGAGCCGGCTCATAGGTGAAGAACGAAAGCGGGTACCCAAAGGCCTGGGCTGCCTGCGGCTGCACCATGTCGAGCGGCTTGCCGGCAGTATCGACATATTTCTTCAGCACCCAGCTCTTGATCTGCGCACCGCGATTGGTGAAGACGATCTTGTACTGTTCGTTTTCGATCCTGGTCAGGGTCTCTGCCTGCGCTGTGATGGCTGGAGTCGCTGGCGCAACTGGCGGTTCCCCGGAGGCCAATTGCGGCTGCGCTGGCTGGCTCGCGGCCTGACCTGCGGCCTGTTGAGCCAGCTGCGGTGACTGGGCGCGATCCTGAGTCTGGTTCTGGCTCTGCGCGGCAGATGGGGGTAGGGACTGCTGCTTTTGCCGGAAGTAATCGAAACCAAAAAAAACGAGGAGCACCAGGGCCATGACGAGCATCATGCCGCGCATATCGCCGCCGCTGCCGCCGCTGTCACTGCCGGGGCCCTGAAGATTGGGATTGCGAAATTCTGCCAAGGGATACGTCCTATTCGTTCAGCGGCGTGAGGTTGGAACGCCGCTCTTCTTATGGTAATTGCTCATGGCGGAGATGCTGGGGATTCACGGCCGGCGGTACGGGATCGAGGCCGCCGCGGACAAAGGGATTGCAGCGCAGAAGTCTCCAGAGAGCCAAAGCCGTGCCGCGCAGAGGTCCGTGATTGGCGATGGCGATGGAGGCATACTCGGAACACGTGGGCAAGTAGCGGCAGCCGCCGGGCTGAAGCGAATGGATCGCCGGGGAGATCCAGCGGCGATAGAAGGCGAGCATGGCGAGCATGAAGCGGGTCATAGCGAGGGCTCGACGCGGGCGGATTGCGGGGCTGCCGACCTGGCCATGCGGGCCGCCTCGGAGGTTGCCTGCTGAAGGATACGCACAATCTCCGCCTCAAGTTTCGTGAATTCTATCGTCATCACCGTGCGGCGAGGATGCAGGATCAAGTCGCAGCCTGTTGGCAGGGAATCAATGTGGCGGGCGAGTGCCGCGCGCAAGCGCCGTTTGATGCGGTTGCGCTCGTGAGCTTTGCCCAGCACCTTGCCGACGGTGAGTCCTACGCGCGGGCCGACCGGAGGGCTCAATGTCACGCCAAGCGAAGACTGCGGCGCAAGAAACCAGCTCATCGACGCGGATTGTCGCTTGCGGCTGGCCGCGTATACGCGCTGGTAGTCGGCGTGCTTCGAGAGACGAAGGCCAGTCAGCGATAGTCTCCGAGGGTTGCACCTGCCAAGCTGAGAAGGAATTGTCATGGCTGTGCCGCGAAGGATCTTGTCCAGAACGGCCGGCTGTGCCACGGATCCGGCTCGGCGCATTCCAGCTCAAATACAGCGGCAGGCGCGAGCTAGTCGCGGAATCCGGCGCTGACAGCTACGCGCTTGCGGCCGATGGCGCGTCGGCGGCTCAACACGGCAGCACCGGCCTTGGTCTTCATGCGGGCACGGAAACCGTGGGTTTTCACGCGCTTGCGGCGGTTAGGTTGAAATGTGCGCTTGGGCATGAAAATACACTCCTGTTTCCTGACAAAAAATCTGTGCCTTGACGGCAAGCTCTAAGTGTATCGCAAGTTGAGCCAAGAATCCAGCCCGAAGTCGATTAAGACAGATAATGCGGACCGGTCGAGCGTCGGTCCGATCGACGATGGCGACGGTGTTTTCAGGACTTGAATGCTCGTGATTCTGTGCCTCTCCGCACGATTCTGTGTGACACTCTGGTAACCTTACTAGGCGAGTTTCACCAGCAATGGTGCATCCAGATCGCACGAACTAAAAGTTTGTGAAACAGGGATTACAACGACTCCCAAATGTGCTACTATCGGGACCGTTCAAGAAAGTTTCCCAGCGTCTCACGGAACCGGTTTATCCCGGGCCCCGAGGTCAGTATTTCAGGGGCCGACCAGCGGCAATCAGGCAGTCGGTAAGTAGTCGCAACACGACGCAAAGCCACGTGCTTTGGGCCACCGAGGATCTTTTTGCCAAAAATGACGGATGAACTGGACCGCAATCAACAGACGGCGCAGGCAAGGATGAGCACGATGGCTATCGCGATTTCGCCGGTAACGGCACTCAATCCCTGGCTCCAGATTCTCGCGGCACTGGAAATGAAAGTGATCCGCCAGTCTTTCGAGACTTGGTTCAAGCCCACTCGCTACAGCCACGTGGCCAGCAGGACGCTCTACGTGCGCGTGCCTTCGCAGGAGTTTCAGCACCTCGGAGAACGGTACAGCGACCTGATTCAGGAGGCGATCGAGCAGCACGGGTTGGAGTTGGATGACGTCTGTTTCGTCACGGCGGAAGAAGATCCCTCGGTGCCCCCGCAACGCAAGGACGGCGGCTTCGCGCCAGTCTCGGCTCACGCGCCTACCGCGCCGCCTCCACCGACGCAGCGCACGCCGGAGCAGGCACGCTTCGATTGGTCGACCGCCGCGCAGCTCAACCAGCGCTATACCTTTGACGCGTTTGTCATCGGTAACGGCAATCAGTTCGCGCGCGCTGCTTCGCTGGCTGTGGCCGAGCGGCCCTCGCGCGCCTACAACCCGCTCTTCCTCTATGGCGGCGTCGGAATGGGCAAGACACACCTGATGCACGCCATCGGTCACGAGGTGAAACGCCGCCAGCCTACGGCGAGCATCTGCTACGTGTCTGCTGAAAAGTTTACGAACGAGATGATCACCTCGCTTCGCAACGATCGCATGACCAGTTTCCGCGACCGCTTCCGCACCGTGGATGTGCTGCTGATCGACGACATTCAGTTCATCGCTCAAAAGGAGCGAACGCAGGAGGAATTCTTCCACACCTTCAACGCGCTGCACGAGAGCATGAAGCAGATTGTGATCGCCTCGGACCGTCCGCCGAAGGAGCTTGCGGAGATCGAAGACCGGCTGCGCTCTCGCTTCGAGTGGGGTCTGATCGCCGATATTCAGCCGCCCGACCTTGAGACTAAGGTCGCCATCCTGCAAAAGAAGGCAGAGAGCGAGCAGGTGCAATTGCCCACCGATGTGGCGATGTTTGTCGCGTCGAACGTGCGCACCAACGTGCGCGAACTGGAAGGCGCCCTGGTGCGTCTTATCGCATGGTGCCAGCTCAACCGCATGGAGATCACACTGGCGTCCACGCAGCAGTGCCTCAAGCAGTTTATCGATATGCAGGTGCGGAAAATCACGATCGAGGCGATTCAGCGCGCGGTGGCCGAACAGTTTGGCATGAAGGTTACCGATCTGAAGCAGAAGAATAACTCGCGCAACGTTTGCGTGCCCCGGCAAATCGCCATGTATCTAGCCAAGCAGATGACCGAGGCCAGCCTGCCCGAGATCGGCCGCCAGTTTGGCAACAAGCACCACACCACGGTGATGCACTCGATCGCCAAGATCGACGACCAGCGCCGCGCCGACAAAGACCTGCACCGCACGCTCAACAAACTGCAGGAGCAGTTGAACGCATAGCCGCCTGCGGTGGTGCTAACTGCCTTCAGGATGCCCCGCGCAACCGGCCTGCTTAAGGGTGAGGGAGCATCGAGCTGGGACTACGTTGAAGCGCGCCATCGGCGAGCTGCAAGTGACTGCCGAGCAGATGGCACGCCAAAACGACTAAGACCTACCAGATATAGCGAACAGAGTAAGTGACAATGCTCTGTCCATTAGCAGGTACCTTTACTGAGAATCTGATCGAGTGACCATCGATTTTGGTATAGTCAGCCGACTTACGCTGAATCTCCCAGCTATCAGTACGATCAAGATGTTCATTGACGATCACAGCGATGGGTTGGGATTTCTGGTTGATGAGCTTTATCTCAAAAGATTCATCCATCGTGCGATCACTCTGGTTGATATGAAAGTCAGTTTGACGGCGCGATCCGCTAACATCCAAAGCCCGTCCGGAAATGAGCTTCAACGTTTCGTCGGCCTTCGTATGGGTAATGATGCTCTCGCCGATAAGTTCCAAACCGCCATCTGTATCTCTCCGATAGAGGCGAATGTTGCCGGCGGGAAGCGACACGCCTAGATGGTTCAGCTGCGAGTTAACGATCTCATCGACGATATCGACTCGCGTGTTTGCCGAGTCAACTTCAAAGTCTTGCTGCTGCGCGATGCTGTTGGAGCTACCGCCATGCGATTGGCGTTTCTCGTTGGCGCCATCGTAGACGTATGTCTCCGAAAGGGCCGCCGCCGATGCCTGAATAAACGGTATCTCTTTAGATTCCCCATTGTGCAAGTCAAGAGTACGGTCTAGATCGTAAGAATGAGAATCATCGCCGCCATCCCGCGTCATCTGTTCTTTAATACAGTGGGCGCGACCGGTCGCATCCGGGTTCTTCATGATTAAATGATCATGTAATGAGATTCCCGCGCCACATTCGGCGACAGACTTGATTGTGGCATTCTGTAAATCTGTTCCGCTCTCGTTAGAGATCGTGATCCAGCCAACAACGTCGGCAACCTCGTCGGCCGCAAGGGCCTGTCCGTGGACTCTTTTGCCCGTCTCAATTGGGCTGGACTTAACAACGCTGTAAGCAGCTTCCCAGTTCAGCCCTCTGGTTATATAGCCAAGTTCGGCTGTGAGCTTCTGGGCTTTCGGTGAATCAATCTGCCAACGAAGTGTGGGTTTAAGAAAGTCACCCTCGGCTGAAGAAGAAAATAGCGCGGTTCCAGGGATTTGAAAGCGCAATTGTCCATTAGACTCGATAATATTCAGATTCTGCGAAGATGCAGAATCGGCGAGCGGTGCACGAACGATCGTCCCCTCGATTACGGAGCCAGGAACGGCGTGTTCGTCTAATGCGGCGGTGGGGCTCAACTCAAAGCTGACAACCTTGCCTTCGTGCCTATGTAGCATCGATTGCAGATTGGTAACGCCTGGTTCATAGCTCTGTTCAATAATTCGGAAGCTGCTCTTCACGGAGAACTCCCGCAAATCTGTTTCTCTCAGTACTACCGAATCAGGTTCAAGCTGGTTTGTGACCTGATGGATAGTAACATCGTTTAGACCTTGATGAAGGTCGAGATCAATGCGAGTGTGAGCGATGGCAAAGTCGCTGTTGTAGACTTTGAAAGTTGTTGGTGGAGGCGTAATCGCTGGCTGAACAGCTGGTTGCTGTGCAACAACTGTGACAGTGACGGAAATTGCAGCAAACAGAAGGTAAGTACGCACGAAGTTCCCTCTCGATTGTGTAAGGATGATGAAAAATTTAGTCCGCACCTAAACGTTCCACTCATCATTTGAAACTGCATATCGTATGCGGTAATTTTATCATGAAGGACAAAGTTTAAGCTGCTATTTCTTCCAAAGCCGTTGATGCGGTTCATTAACTAAACAATGATTCTCATAAGATCTTTACACGAAGGCCGCGCTGAAACGACTCTTGCACATCATCACCGGCTCAGTCGATCTGTACCACCATGCAGGTGATGTTATCGTCCCCCCCCGCGCGGTTCGCCGCATGAATCAGTTGACCGCAGGCGTGTTCAGGAGAGACGGTAGCAATCATGGTAGATTGAATTTCGGAATGAGAGACGATGCGAGTCAGCCCGTCGGTCGCCAGAAGAAAACAATCCCCCATCAGAACCCGGATCGTTGTTATGACGGGCACGACAAACTGACCGGCGCCAAGCGCCTGAGTCAGCACTCCTTCTAGCTTGGCAGCCTGTGCATCCGACATCCTTCGTCGGCCTGTTCGCAGATGTTCCGCGAGCAACGAATGATCCTCGGTTAGACGGTGCAGCGACGAATCTCGCAGGAGGTAGGCACGGGTATCCCCAATATGCCCGATGGTCATTCGCCGGCCGTCAAAATGCATTGCCACCACAGTAGTGCTCATACCGGCGTAAAGCGGTTCCACTTCCGACGCATCGAGGAGAATGCGATTGACGCGCTGAATGGCGCGATGAAGAAGATCTCCTCCGATATTGCTGTCTGCCTGACGGGAAAACGTATCAAGGAGCGAATCTACAGCGAGTCGACTGGCGATCTCGCCAGCCTGCCTACCACCCACACCATCGCAGACAACAAACAGGCCAAGATCAAGGTCAAAGCCGAACGCGTCCTCGTTCGTTTGTCTTACTCGGCCCAGATTGCTTTCTGCCGCAGCTTGAATTCGTATCTGCATCAATCCCGGTCTTCCTGATATCTAGAATGTGGTTCGTAGCGTTTACAGTCGCATCAGACCTTTTCTCTTTTTTCAAACCGGAATTGAAGAACAGTGGATCCGCCAAGGTCGATCTTTGCTCCCTTTCGAATTGGCACCATCGAACCAGGAGTGGCGGCCATGCCATCGATTTTGGTGCCGTTGGAACTCTTGTTGTCGACAAGAAAGAAGCTGCCATCTTTCTTGCGAATATCGCAATGAAAGCGCGAAACTAGGTGCTCGACATCGCGAATGACGATGTCATTGGTCTGTCCACTGTCCTGAGCGATACCGCCAATCCGGGTCACATCGCCATCAAGCGGGTAGACGCGCCCCTGATCAAGCCCGTGAATGACACACAGAATCGGAAAGCGGGCCATGCGATGCCAGCGCCAGTAGAGTGTAACCACACCCAGAAGCAGCAATGCCGCAGAGGTAGCGATTAGAACCATGATTCGGCGATGCAGTTCCTGCGAGGCACTTATGCGCAAGCGCAAATCGTGCGCTGTTGAATTGTTTGGATCGAGACGCTCGGCGGTGCGCAGAGTGACGTCGGCCTGCTTCATATTATTGGCAAGGAAGTAGCTTTGCGCTGCAATCAGGGAGTTGGATATCTGGTCCTCCCGCTCACCCTCACTGATCTGCTGTTGCTGGCTCTTGTTTTGCTGCTGCTGTGCCTGCAGTTGTTGATCTGCAACTTTGGCAGCCGCCTCCTTGTATCCCTGCACGGCCGCGGCATTCGTCGGATCAATGTGGATGACCTTGTCGTACAACTGCATTTGCTCATTCGGGTCGCTGCTCTTTAGAGCCTGACTCATAAAATCCGCGACTTGCTGGCGATCTTTCGGCGTGGGTGTTCCCAAAGCTGCGGTGATCGCTGCAACCGTCTGCTGCTGTTGCTGCTGTGTGGTTGCCGCCGTCGAGGGCGCGACAGCCACCTCCGGGATATTGGGTGTAGGGGGTGGGGCCGCGTGAACAATACCTCCAAAAACATGAGAGATGCTTTCAATGCTGATATTGCGCAGGTCTATTGTCAAAATATCTTCGGGCATGTCTATGCTGATGGTTCCAGGAGTGGTTTTAGCACCTGCCTTTGTGGAAGAAGCATCGGGCCGCGTATCCGTGAAAAGCGTTTCAAGGGATCCATTCACGAAAATTCCGATAACATGGCCGCCAGCTACGACTGTCTGTGACATGATGGATTGAGTTTTGATGGTATTTCTGGGCCGGGCTAGATCGCGTATCTCTCCTGTGCTTCTTCCAAATCCAAGCGGATAGCCGGTCCCGATGGACCCCGCATCGTTCCTCAGATAGATAGCCGGAAAGGCTCGATATTCCTTGTCCTTATCGATTCTGGCCTCGCCAGTAAGTTGGAGGACGAAGTCATCGTAAGTATTGGTGCTCTCCAAAGCGCCTGGACCGATTTCACCATGGATGGCACCATCGCGCACCGACCAGGATGCGCTGTGCGGTTTACCGCCGAACCACTTGTGGCTCGACACGAGAGGAATATTCTTCCACCCCGAAAGATCAACCCCGTTAAATAAGGAATTAAGGTGCATCGGCTGGATGTAGATATTGCGCAGATCGAGTTTTGCGCCGCGAGTGCTATTGAAATGAATGTAGCCGGATTTGGCGGAGTCGTCGATGG
Organism: Occallatibacter sp.; assembly: GCA_050015115.1. Lineage (GTDB taxonomy): Bacteria > Acidobacteriota > Terriglobia > Terriglobales > Acidobacteriaceae > Telmatobacter. The sequence goes on along the minus strand of JBEKCA010000065.1, from coordinate 3,064 downwards.
TTTCCGCTGTTTTCTGACCATCAATCTTGACGAGGATGCGTGCGCCATCGGCCTCAATAAAGACGCTGTGCCATGCATTGAGAGTGGGAATCGGATGCGTATTCTTGCTGCGCAGTGCAATGCTTCCAGAGGGCCATTCCGATTTTCCGTCTCCGAGAGGGATGCGATATCCACTGTCGGCAGGCTCGTCCGAACGTGGACCTCGAATACGAACGGCAGCACCTGATGGTGTGGCGTTCAAACGGTATTCGAAGGAGAGTACGAAGTCGGCAAATGGGAGCGCCGTGACCATGTGGCTTTCGTTGGCCATCGGAGAAGTCAGCATCTGATCTTGAGAGGACCACCCGCTGAGAGAAGTCCAGCCGAACATCGAGCTGCCATCGTAAAGATTGAGCCATCCTTTGGCCACATCTGTGGAATTGAGCTTGTTTTGCGCAAGCAGAGGGACAGACACAGCGGCGAGGACGAAGAGAAGAAGGAGCTTTTTCACGGGAATCCAGTCGTTCATTGCGATACAACCTCTTGAGCATTCGATGCGGCATCGGGTTGGAGAACACGAAATGCTAAGCCGTCATCGTCAGTGTCCAACAGAACACTCTGACCGGCCAATATCTCCTGCTCAAGCAGCGCGCTGGCAAGAGGAGACAGAACCAATTGCTGGATGACCCGGCCCGCAGGACGCGCGCCATACTCAGGATCATAAGCGCGGGTTGCAAGCAGGGACATTGCCGCGGGACTTACTGTAAACAGAATCGAGCGATCTTCTTCGAGCTTCTTTGCCAGGGAGTTCAATTGCACGCCGACAATGCGCTTGAGTTCCGTTTCGCTCAAAGGATTAAACGCAATGATCTGACCGATACGATTGTACAGTTCGGGGCGAAGGCTGGCGCGAACCACCTCGAGAATAATGTTCTTCCGCTCCTCATCGCTCTTTGCGCCCATGGATTCACGAACGCCCAGATTGGAAGTGAAAAGAACGATGGTATTCGAGAAATCGCAGAAACGACCTTTGGCATCGGTAAGACGGCCTTCATCGAGGACGCCGAGAAGAAGATCGAGGATCTCTGGATGGCCCTTTTCAACCTCGTCAAAGAGAACTATCGAATAGGGGGAGCGACGAATCTGCTCGGTAAGGAAGCCTCCCTCATCGGAACCAATGAGACCAGGACGAGAGCCGATCAGACCAGCGACGGAGGATTTGTCTTTGTACTCGCCCATATCAATACGGATCAGCGCATGTTCGTCGTCGAACAGCGCTTCGGCAAGTGCTTTTGCAAGTTCGGTCTTGCCAACGCCGGTGGGACCGGCAAACAGAAACGAGTTTGGGTTACGCTTCAATTGCAGGTCAGTCCGCATACGGCGCGCAGCCTCGGCCACGGCATGAACCGCATCGTTCTGCCCAAAAACGCGTGCCGCGAGACGCTCATCCAGCTTAATAAGACGGTCGCGCTCACTTTCAAGAAGGCGACTGACAGGAATGCCACAGCGCTCCGCGATAACCTCAGCGATATGCGAGGGCAGAACCTGGTCGGCAACCATGGGAGACTCATTCGCCGTAGCGGCTTTGGCCTCCAGGTCAGCGCGTTGTTGCTCCAGGTAGACGAGCGAGCCGTAGTGGATCTCGGCAGCTTTGGTGACATCTCCCGCAGCTTCGGCGGCCTGGAGAAGCCGGCTCTGCTCTTCGATCGCCTGCAGGGTCTTCTTCAGGCGCGATGCGGCCGTGCGCTGATTCTCCCAGGATTCGGCGAGAGCGGCAACTTCCGGCTCCAGCGTTGCAATCTCGGTTTCGAGAAGGGCAAGAGACTTCTTCTGCTGCGCGCTGGGATCGGCGTTGCGGAGCGATTCCAACTCGGCGCGCTTGCGCAGCAGAAGGCGCTCTTGCTGGTCAACGTGTGTGGGCTTGGATTCGAGTTGCATCCGAAGGCGCGCTGTAGCGGCGTCGATCACATCAATGGCCTTGTCGGGCAGAAAGCGATCGCGAAGATAGCGCCGCGATAGTTTCACTGCTGCCTGAAGCGCTTCGTCGGATAACTTGACACCGTGGAATGCCTCGTAATGCTCGCGGATGCCGCGCAGGATGTAAAGCATGGACTCGTCGGTAGGTTCCTTGACCTGAACCTGCTCAAATCGGCGGGCGAGCGCACCATCCTTCTCTATGCGCTCACGAAACTCATCGAAAGTGGTTGCGCCCACGCAACGCAGTTCCCCACGCGCCAGAGCCGGCTTCAGAAGGTTGGCCGCATCCATGCCGCCTTCAGTGCCTCCCGCTCCGACAAGCTGATGAAGCTCATCGAGGAAGAGAATGATCTCCCCCATCCTGAGTTTGACTTCGTCGATAACACCCTTCAGACGCTCTTCAAACTCGCCGCGGTATTTTGCGCCAGCCACCAGAGCAGCCATGTCAAGAGAAATGACGCGACACTTTCGCAAGCTTTCTGGAATGTCGCCCGCGGCGATGCGCAGCGCAAGTCCATCGACGATTGCGGTCTTGCCGGTACCAGGATCACCCACCAACACGGGGTTGTTCTTGGTCTTGCGAAGCAGGGTTTGGATGAGAGCGCGGATCTCTTCGTCGCGGCCAATGACGGGCGAAAGTTCTCCCGCCCGGGCGGCCGCGGTGAGGTCCCGCCCAAATCGTTCGAGCACACGTCCCGACAAATTAGCACCCTCGGCGCGCGCGCCTCTTTCCGGGTCGTAGGCCTGCCGAAGAGTCTTTTGCGATTCGTCGATCTTTTCGACGGATTCCTTGGTGATCCCAGCCTCACGAAGATCGGTTTTGAGAGCGGTCTCACCGAGATCGACGGCCGCAAGCAAAACATCGATTGGTTCGACGTGCGCATCCGGCCGCCCGCTAACGCGATTCAGGCTCGCTTCAAGCAAATGGCGCAGAGCCTGCGAAGCTACCGGGCGCCGGCCGGGTTCAAGAGTGCCAGAGTCCGCGCCATTAACCTTGAGAACGAGCGCATCGAGCAACGCACCGCAAGCAATGCCGTTCTTTTCCAAAACAGCGAAGAGATTGCTCTCATGGTCAAAAAGTGTATAGAGCAGATGTTCTGGCTGGATG
>JBEKCA010000064.1:0-29566 GCA_050015115.1 Occallatibacter sp. | reverse complement strand
GACCGCTACATCGAAAACCACAACCACGACCCAAAACCCTTCATCTGGCATAAAACCGCAGACCAGATCCTCGACTCCGTCGCGCGATTTTGCAGACGAATTAATGACTCAGGACACTAGTCCCTATTCCCTATCCTTCCAGACGAACGCCGCCGCCTGCGGCAGACCGACATGCGCCAGCACCCGATAAACAAACTGCCGCGCCATCTCGGTCGAGTCCACGGGCTTGTTATAGAAGGCCGGAATGCAGGGAAAGATCACCGCGCCCGCCTCAGCCGCCAGCGTCATATTTCGAAGATGAATCCGGTTGAACGGCGTCTCCCGTACGCAGAGAATCAGCGGCCGCCGCTCCTTGAGCGTGACATCGGCTGCGCGCGCGATCAGCGAGTTAGCCAACCCGTGCGCGATAGCCGCCAGCGTGCCCATCGAACAAGGCAGGATAATCATGCCACTGGAAGGATGGCTACCGCTGGCGATCGCCGCACCGATGTCCGCATCCGAGTGCTGCATGGTCTTCACCGAAGTCGCGCCGAGCAACTTTTCCACGAGATCATTCCGCCCGCTAACTCCCAGTTCCTCGGCCATCACCCGCAGCGAGTTCTCCGAAGCCACGAAGTGAACGCGAGACACGCGCTCATCAGCCTCCAGCGCGCGCAGCATCTCGCGGCCAAAGACCGCGCCCGATGCGCCGGTAACTGCCAAAGTTAGGTTTGTTGCTCCCATGAGGTTTGCCACTCGTTACCCCGCACAGCGAAAAACAAAGAACCCGAGAAATATACAATCATCTCCACCTGCACGGCACTAGCCCCCGACAACCCCGAGTACCTTCCTAGCTCTGGCCTCCCAAGGTGGAACGGCCGACAAGGCACTTCGTGTAAGAAAGTTCCAGGCCTCACCCAGCCTTGCCCGTAGTTCGACTTCCGATGGAAAGGATGCCGCGACCTCCGTCGCTACAAGAATGCTTCCAAGTGCGCTATAGAGGATGGGCGGTTCAAGCACTTGCTCTTGGTAGAACTTCTCAATTTCGCTTGTAGTATGAAGTCTCTGAAAAGGTGACCGTTTGTCCGCAACGGTTCGTAAAAAGACCGATTCCCCGTCCCCATGCGCAAATGAACATAAGAATTCGTATTCAGAATTCAGTCGGGCAAGCATTTGCTTCTGGTCAGCGTTGTTGATCTTCTTTACCACTTGGGCGGGAGTGGGAAATCCTTCTATTCGTACGAGCTTTGGCTTCGGACCAAAAGGATATCCAAGCTGCTGGACGTCTATCGTGCGGCGCTCTGCGTCACTTACAAAGGAAGCTCCTTGCAATTTGTCAAGCAATTCGGCTCCGACACTGTTGGAGTATTCGTCGAATCTACGTAATCGAATATGCTCGGCACGATGAAGTAAGAACCGGACATATTTCTTCTTCCAAGCATTTTTTAAAAACAATCGAACGTTTTCTGCCGACTGTAGCAGGAAACAAATCGTAAAGAGATTCTCAAGTTGTAACCGCGCGATGGCCAAAGCGTCAACTGCGCTAGCGCTCTGTTCTCCCATGAGAAGCTTGCGAATGCTCATATGAGAGTGCCTCATGCCTTCAACAAAGTTCCAGATGTGTGCCTTCTCATAGTCCGCGTATCCGGTGAGTTTCCCGACCTCTATCGCATCCCTGGATAACGAGATGCACGTATATACATGCTCGTCTAACACCGCCACCTCATATGACTGTGTGATGTCCAGATCATGATCAATAACGTGTGCGATCTTCAGGACAGCAAACTCTGGGTCGTCTGCCATTCAATCGATCCCTCGCAACTCAATGTGATCCACAGACACCCACTTTTGCTGATTGAGGCTGAACCAAGCGCCGAGTCGGATGCCCGGGTCCCGGTTTAAAAGCCGCGAAACCTTACTGCACCTCGTCGCTGATTTCCTTCCACTCGGCCAGCAATTTTGAGTATTCCTCTGACTTGCGGGCTGACAAAAAGCGCTTCATCTCTTCGAAGGCCAGATCGCGTTCACCCGCTGCCAGAAGCACCCGAAACAGCAGCAGCGAAACGCGTTCCGACTCGGGCGAGAGTTGTACACCTACCCTGCCATGGTCGATTGCCTCGCGGTACTGGCCGCTGCGCGACAGAATCCAGCCCAGGTAGCCGTGGCCGATCGCAAGCTCTGGGAACTCCTCAACCACGGCCGTCATGATCCGCAACGCGAAGGCCGTGTCGTTCTGCTCGTCCGCCTCTACGGCATGGCGGATCACTTCCATCACTCGCGCGAGATCTTCTTCTTCCAGCTTGTTCATCGTCGCTACTCGCCCAGCACCCTCTTGAAGATCGCATCCACGTTGCCCAATTGCCGGTTGTAGTCGAAGGCCTGCGCCAGCTTTTCCTGGTCGAGCAGTTTGGTGATCGCCTCATCCTTCGCCACCTCATCGCGAAAGACCAGGTCTTTCTTCCACGCCTTCATGGCATGAGTCTGCACCAGCCGGTAAGCATCTTCGCGCATCATTCCGGCCTGGGCCAGGTCCAGCAGCAACTGCCCGCTGAAGATCAGCCCGCCAGTGCTTTCAAGGTTTTTCTTCATCCGCTCGGGATAGACCAGCAGTCTGCCGATCAAATCGGTCGTTTTGGCCAACAGATAGTCGACGAGAATCGTCGAATCGGGAAAGATCACCCGCTCGACTGATGAATGGGAAATGTCCCGCTCGTGCCACAGGGCAATGTTTTCGAAAGCAGCCTGCGCATTGCCGCGCAGGACGCGCGCCAGTCCGCTGATCTGTTCGCTCGTGATGGGGTTCTTCTTGTGCGGCATTGCCGACGAGCCCTTCTGCTTTTCGCTGAAGAACTCCTGCGCCTCGCGCACCTCGGTCCGTTGCAGGTGCCTGACCTCGACGGCGATCTTGTCCAGAGTGCTCGCGACAATCGCCAGCGTCGAAATGTAGGCCGCGTGCCGATCGCGCTGAATCACCTGCGTGGCTACCGGCGCCGGCTTCAATCCCAGCCGCGCGCAGATCTTCTCCTCATGCTCCGGCTTCAGGTGGCCAAAGGTTCCCACTGCGCCTGAGAGCTTGCCCACCCGCATATCCTCGGCGGCGGCGTCGAATCGCGCAAGATTGCGCTCCATCTCGGCGTACCAGTTGAGCAACTTCAAACCAAAGGTCGTTGGCTCGGCGTGAATCCCATGTGTCCGCCCAATCGTCGGCGTGTGTTTGAACTCGACGGCCCGACGCTTGAGCACGTCGAGGAACTCGACGATGCCATACCTGATCAGAGCCGAAGCCGCCTTCACCTGCAACGCCTGGGCCGTGTCTACAATGTCGTTCGAGGTGAGCCCATAGTGCAGCCAGCGGGACTCGTCGCCCAACTGCTGCGCATTCAGGGTTTCGGCCACCGCAGTCGTGAAGGCGATGACGTCGTGCTTGACCTCCGCTTCGATCTCCTGAATGCGCGCCACTGTAAAGCCAGCCTTCTCGGCGATGGCCCGTGCCGCCGCCTCGGGAATCACGCCCTCCTGTGCCAGCACGGTGCTCGCCGCCGACTCCACCTCAAGCCAGCAACGGTATTTGTTCTCTTCGGTCCAGATGCGGCCCATCGCCGGCCGTGTATAACGTTCGATCACGGAAGTCTCCTTGTCGGCACCGCGCAGGGCGGCCCTCTCCAACCCTTGATTGTACGAGGTGAATACCTTCAGCCGCGAGGAAGAATGGGTGCCCCATATCTGGCGCAGCCTTACCGCGCCAGACATGGGAAACCACGAACCCAACCCAACTCAGTCCCGAGGAATCCCCAACTTTTCGTGCAGTTCATCCAACAGAAGCCCGCGCCCCGGCCTATAGGGCTGAAACCACTCGCCGTCGATCACCAGTTGCGGCACAGCCCGCTTGCCGACGTGGTGAATCACTTCAGCCGAGGCCTCCTTGTCGCGATCCACATCGATCTCGGTGTACTCGATGCCGTGGGAGTCGAGGAACTTCCTCGCCGCCCGGCAGTCCCCGCACCATGTCACGCCATACATCAGCACCTTCATGGGGTCATTGTACCCGGCCTCCCGCTGCTAACATCAGTGAGAATGACCGCCGACGAGATCAAGACACTGCTGAAGCTGGAACCGCACCCGGTCGAGGGCGGCTTCTACCGCCGGACTTATGCCTCGGCCCACGGCGTTGGAATGCCGCGCGGCAATCGCCCCATGAGCACAGCCATCTACTATCTGCTCGAATCGGAAGCCTTCTCCGAGATGCACGTCCTGGCCTCGGACGAGATCTTCCACTTCTATCTTGGCGACCCGGTGGAGATGCTTCAGCTCCTCCCCGATGGGCGCTCCGCGCTCTTTGCCCTCGGACAGGATTTATCTGCCGGGCAGCACGTGCAGCTCGTAGTCCCCGCCGGAGTCTGGCAAGGCACACGGATCATCGGCGAAGGCAAGGTCGCACTGCTCGGCTGTACAGTCACCCCCGGTTTCGACTTCGCCGATTACCGCAGCGCGAGTTATGCGGAGTTAGCAGAAAAGTGGCCGCAGGAAGCCGACCGAATCAAGGCGCTGACAAGGAGTTGAGGGCGCAGTTACATAGGGACTGGCTGTTAGGGTTGCGGTAGAAGGCCCGACATCGCTTCGACGCATAACATGAGGACCATGTAGCTTATGAACAGAATGTCGAACATGGCCTTCTGCCGTGATGCTATGGCCTCTTCATCTGCTCCTAGCATCCTCATTTTCTTCTCAATGTTGCGAATTTCCCCAATGCTAATAACCCATGGGCACGGAATTAGGATCATTGTGAATATGTACAAATAAATCTGCACTTTATTGTGCGCGGAGGCTAGGAAATACGAATGCCAACGAAATACCAGCTCGTTAACCATCATCCACTCAACGAGTGCCACGAGAACACCCAGAAAGGTTGAAGTGCGTACCCAGTCTCGCGATTTGCCCCGATTTCCCGCCATTCCGTCCCCCATTCAAGACCGCTGGAACCCTCGTCTGCCCAACGCCGACAGTATCACGCTCTACCGCCGCTCGCGAAAGAAACTTCGTAATAACTCAGCCGACTCCTCAGCCAGAATCCCATGCTCGACTTGCATCTGGTGATTAAGCTGCGGATGATTCAGCACCGCAAGCACCGATCCGGCCGCCCCAGCTTTGGGATCGGCTGCGGCGAAAACCAGCCGGTCCAGCCGCGCATGAATCATCGCCCCGGCGCACATGGCGCAGGGCTCCAAAGTGACATAGAGCGTGCAGCCAAGCAGCCGGTAGTTCCCCACCGCCGCAGCAGCCACGCGCATGGCGACGATCTCCGCATGAGCCGTAGGGTCCAGGTCGCGCAGCACGCGATTCTGCCCGCGCGCGATGATCTCCCCCTCGCAGGCCACGGCCGCGCCGATCGGCACTTCGCCGGCCTCGCCAGCAAGGCGGGCTTCATCGAGCGCAGTCTGCATTGCTTCCAAATCGTCGATCATCTTTCAGATGGTATCGCGCTGGGGTGTGTAGCGGGCTGCTGCTGGGTCATGCAGTGCAGCGTGCCCAGGCCCCAGACCAGATCGACCGAGTGAATGCCAATCACTTCGCGACCGAGAAAGACATCAGCCAGAATGTTCAGCGCCACGCGGTCGTTGGGATCGTGAAAGGTTGGAACCAGTACCAAATCATTCGCGATGTAAAAGTTGGCATAACTGGCAGGCAGACGCTGGCCGCTGAATACAACCGGCCTCGGCATCGGTAACTCGACTAAGTCAAATTGCTTTCCGTCCAGTGTTCGCGCTGCCTTCAACCGATCCAGATTCTCAGCCAGCGGCGCGTGATTCGGGTCGCCCGTCTTCGGCTCGATGCAGGTTACAATCGTCGACGGGCCAACGAAACGCGCAGTATCGTCGATGTGGCCGTGGGTGTCGTCGCCGGCGATGCCACTCCCGAGCCAGATCACCTGGTCGATCCCGAGATAGTCGTGAAAGACCTGCTCCAGTTGCTCGCGATTCACACCGGGGTTCCGCTGCTGGACCTCGCTCAGCAGGCATTCCTCAGTGGTGAGCAAAATCCCTGAGCCATTTGTGTCGATGGAGCCGCCCTCCAACACCACCCGCCGCGAAGAGCCATCAGCCAACACAACCGCCGGTTGCCACTGCGGCAGGCCCAGCAACTCCGCAACGCGCCCCGGCAGCTGATCGTCCAGCGGCCAGTTGGAGTACTTGGCCCAGCCGTTGAAATGCCAGTTGGTAATAGCAATTTTGCCGTCAGAATTCCGAATAAAGATCGGCCCTGAGTCCCGGGTCCAACTGCGGTTGGTAGGCCACTGGTGAAAGCTCACCCGATCGAGAATCACGCCCGCACGCTCCAGAATTCCGCTCGCACGCTGCTCTGCCTTGGCGTCCTCGACGAGAATGTGTACCCGCTCTCGCGCAGCCAGCAGTCGCATAATCTCCGCATAGAGCCACGGGATCGCCTGAAACTTCCCCGGCCAGTCTTCGGGATTGTGCGGCCAGGCCAGCCAGGTTGCCTCGTGCAGCTCCCACTCGGCGGGCATGCGATAGCCCAGTTGAAACGGTCGTTCGTCACTCATCGGAAATCTCTACTCACACATTATTGGGAGGATGGGAATCCAGAAAAAAGCAACCGCAGGTCCTTCGATTTCGCTACGCTTCGCTCAGGATGACAGGGGTTATAAGCAATCTCCGTCCGCTGGCCACGAATTCACCGGGTCAAGAAAGCGCCGTGTGATGGGCGAGTAGGCATCGATGCGGCGGTCGCGCAGAAAAGGCCAGTTGCGGCGCGTCTCCTCAATCAAACCAAGATCAATCTCACCGATCAGGATCTCTTCCGCGTCCTGCGAAGCCTGCACGACAACGCGGCCAAAGGGATCGGCCAGGAAACTGCCGCCAAAGAACTCAATGCCGGGGCCCTCGGCGCGATTACCGTCAATATCGCCATGCTCCAAACCGACGCGATTCACGCCAGCAACATAGACTCCGTTCGCAATCGCATGCGAGCGCTGAATCGTCTGCCACGCCGCAACCTGCGCTGCGCCGAACTCTTCTTTCTCCGCCGGATGCCAGCCAATCGCAGTCGGATAGAAGAGCGCCTCCGCTCCCTTGAGAGCCGTAAGCCGCGCTGCCTCGGGATACCACTGATCCCAGCAGACCAGCGTACCTACGCGGCCAAATGCAGTATCTACAGCCTGAAATCCCAGATCGCCGGGCGCAAAATAATACTTCTCGTAGTAAAGCGGATCGTCCGGAATATGCATCTTGCGATAGACGCCGGCAATAGCTCCCTCGGCGTTCAGAGTGACTGCCGTGTTGTGATAGAGCCCCGGCGCGCGCCGCTCAAAAAGCGAAGCAATGATGGCAACCCGCAACTCGCGCGCCAGCCCAGAGAGCCGCGCCGTAGAAGGTCCAGGAATCATCTCCGCAAGGTCGAAGAGGCGCAGATCTTCGCGCTGGCAGAAATATTGTGTTTGAAAAAGCTCCGGCAGGCAGACGACGTTGGCCCCCCGCCGCGCAGCCTCGCGAATATGACCGAGCGCGGCCTCAAAGTTGGCCTCCGGCTCCGCGCCCATCCGCATCTGCACCAGCCCCACGTTGTACTTGTGCGTACTCGTCATGAGTTGCCGAACTCTCCTTCAAAGCTACACGACAAGGCCAATCCCGATGGCGCGGAATTGGCCTGGAAAGTCTGCTGCATTCGATGCCCTACTCTTCGAGAATCAGCACAGCCGCGGCAATTGTCGTCGTCCACAACCCGCGCTTGTCTCCCACAGCCGATTGCGTCACATTGCTGGTGCGGACTATTTTGTTCGAGATGCGATAGATCTCTTTCTTCTCATCCCAACTCTTATCCGGATCGAATTCCACGTCGAGAGTGGTGGCCAGCATCTCTGCCGCCAGCTCTTCCGCATACTCACCGGCCTGATCTTCGGTTTCGCCAAAGCTGTGATGTTCGCTGAGATAGCCGTAGGTATCCTTGTCGGCGGGAATGGCCACGCCGATGCTCGAAACCAGCAGCCGGTGAGCCTCGCGGGTCGAATTCTCCGCGATTACCGCAAAGACCACTTCACCGGGACTGACATGTTGAAGGCCCTGCTTGCGCGTGATCAACTTGCATTGCGGCGGAAAAATCGATGAAACGCGCACCAGATTCTGCGAGGCAATCCCCGCATCCCGAAGCGCAAGCTCAAAGGAGGTCAAACGCTCCTTGTGTTTGCCCACGCCCTTGGTGAAGAAAATCTTCTTCGGCACCATGCTTTTTCCCAATTTCTATGTACCCTCCATACGTCTCAAAATCGGCATTTGAATACCACGTACCCGCATGAGTTTATCGTATTCAGGCGGGTGAAAACAGCCTTTGCAGCATTTTCATCGTATCTTTGTGCAACTTAGTCCAACCGGCGGTCCCCGCCGACCACTTCGCGACTTCGGAGCAACCTTTTGCCGGCTTCCGCGTTTAACTTGGCATGAGGAATTCGCGCTCTCTTGGAATCGGCATTCTGGCCGTCACTTTCGCGGGACACGCCGCTTTCGCACAAGCGTTGCCACGCTCCGACGCCGCCATTTCCGCGGCAGACTCTCAGGCACCGATCATCGATTTGAACTGGACTCCGCCTGCTCTCGCAGTTTTAAGCTCGGAGGCCGCCGCTAAATCCAGCTTTACCCTGGACCGGACAATGCTGGCCGCGGCCTCCGGCATGATTCCAGACTCGGAGCCGGAGACTCGCCAGGCCATCGCCAAGATCGACGGCATCAGCGTTCACCTGCTTAACTTTGGCGTGGCGAGAACTGCGGATCAGGCGCAAGTGGAAGCGCTCCGCGAGGCCTACCACCGGCGCGGCTGGAAGCATCTGGTTACCACAAGCACCGGCGGCGCGCTCCACAATGGAGCCACGGATGTGTGGCTGACGATGGAGGGCGTGAATGTGCGGGGCGCGGTGGTGCTGGTCGAGTCGCCCAAAAGCCTGACGCTGGCGACACTCAAGGGCGATCTGAGCCCGGTTGACCTGCTTCATTTGCGCGGCCACTTCGGCATTCCCCGCTTTGAGGCGGACCAATTCAAAGACGCGAAAGAGCAGTAATGTTTTCTCAGAATTGAGAGACGGTTTTCAGGATTCCAGCAACGGATTGACCCATCTCAAGCCTGGAAACCGTGCAAAATCGCGATCATTCGTATACAGAACACCGCCGTACTCTGTCGTTAGCGCCGCCAATGCCGCGTCGCTCGTGAGCTTCCCTCGCACATCACCCATTACGAGCATCTCCCGGAAGAACTCCCAGTGATTCTCGCCAGGGGACAAGGTCCGCACATGAGGCAGCGCTAACCAGGCGTCGACGATTCCGATGACCTGGTCCATCGTGAATCGCTCGCCAAAGGCCTCGGGGTACGTGAGGATGCGGAGAAAAGCGGAGATGTTCTGCCAAGGCAAACCAACTGGCTCATTGCCTGAGAAAACGTCCTCAACCCACACTCGCGCCTTCTTGTGATCCTTGCAGGTTGTGTCGTATGCGTAGATGAGGAGATTGACATCGAGAACGATCATCGATGCGTTGGACCTTCCATTGCTTCAATCAGATCTTCGACTTTTTGATACCGCGTTCCCAGGCCCGTATTCAGTGCGATTGGGGTGACCTGGAAGCGCTTTCTGGGCTGAGGATTGCGGCTGGCGGTCAGGCCCCGGCGAAGCAGAGTGTTCACCGTGCTCTTGAAAGATTCGCCCGAGCGCCTCTGCTCCTGCTCCACGAGCCGGGCAATGTCGTCATCGATGGTCAGAGTGGTACGCACATCATGATGCTACACTGGAAGGCATCATGATGTCAACCTTCGACAATAGGCTTTCTCGATCTTCAGAGACGATCTTGTGAATCTGTTATGCTCTCTGCGTATGCGGTTTCGCGCCAAATTCGGACTTGAATATTGGCTCTATGTTGCAATTGGCTGCTTTTTTCTTGTCTTTTGGATTACAAATTTTCACGCAGACTTTGTAGCCCCATTAGCAATCGCCTATACATTAATGACTGTCCTTAGGATCCTCAAAAGACAACTCACGTACTGGGAATTCGATCGTCTCTGTTTTCGCGAGCGGCGGCTCTGGAGCGTAAGAGAGGTCCCTTGGCAGATGATAGATCGCGTCGGGAGCAGCCATCCCTACGTAACAATTTTTTGCGACAATCGGGCGCCGATGGCCTGTCAAGGCGGTATCGTTGCAATTCCAAAAGACCGGGCCCAGTTCCTCGCTGCGTTGCGCGAGTATGCCACACACGCCAAATTTTACGTTTAGTCGTTGCAAAATCGCTCCATCTCGTCCCCCTCCTGTTTTGCCGCGCCATTGCAATCCCTGAATCCCGGATGGTAGCCTCAACCTCTAACCTACTGAGGAAGGGATATTTCAGAGCCAATGCAAGATACCTACAATGGACTCGCGTTGCCGCAGGACGGCCAACCGATCGAATACTTGAACGGGCAGATCGTAGCGCCCGATCATCCCATCATTCCTTTCATCGAAGGCGACGGCACGGGGCGCGACATCTGGAAGGCCTCGCAGCGGGTCTTCGATGCCGCGGTCGACAAGGCCTACGGCGGCAAGCGCTCCATTCGCTGGTTTGAGATTTTCGCGGGCGAAAAGGCTTTTCGCCAGTTTGGTCAATGGCTGCCGGACGATTCGGTCGCCGCGGCCCGCGACCTGCGCGTCTCGATCAAGGGACCGCTGACCACTCCTATTGGCGGAGGCATCCGCTCGCTCAACGTGGCGCTGCGGCAGTTGCTCGACCTCTACGCCTGTGTGCGTCCGGTGAAGTATTACCAGGGCGTTCCCAGCCCGGTGAAGCATCCCGAGCGGGTGGACATCGTGATCTTCCGCGAGAACACCGAAGACGTCTACGCGGGAATTGAGTTCAAGCAGGGCTCGGCCGACGCCGCCAAACTCATCGATTTCCTCAACAACGACTTGCTGGCCAAGACCAAGAAGCAGGTACGAGCCGACTCCGGGGTAGGCATCAAGCCAATCTCGATCTTCGGCTCGAAAAGGTTGGTGCGCTATGCGATCCGCCACGCGCTTGAGTCAGGCCGTAAGACCGTCACTCTAGTCCACAAGGGCAACATCCAGAAATTCACCGAGGGCGCATTCCGCGAGTGGGGCTACGAGGTCGCGACGCAGGAATTCCGCGGCCAGATCGTCACCGAACGCGAGAGTTGGATTCTTGGCAACGCCGACACCAACCCCGGCCTGACCGTCGAGCAGAATGCAGCGCTGATCGAACCCGGCCTGGAGTTCGGATCGCAGGCCTTCCGCGACTCGCTTTATGCGGAGGTCAAGGGCGTCCTCGATACCATTGGTTCAAGTCATGGCAACGGCGCATGGAAGTCGAAGATCCTCGTCAACGACCGCATCGCCGACTCCATCTTCCAGCAGATCATCATCCGGCCCGAGGACTACAGCATCCTGGCCACCACCAACCTCAACGGCGATTACATCTCCGACGCGGCGGCGGCGCAGGTCGGCGGTCTCGGCATCGCTCCCGGCGCGAATATCGGCGATGGCTATGCTGTCTTCGAGGCCACCCACGGCACCGCGCCTAAATACGCCGATAAAGATATGATCAATCCCGGTTCGGTGATTCTCTCTGGCGTCATGCTGCTCGAATACATCGGCTGGAAGGAAGCAGCCAACCTCATCGAGTCGTCGCTGGAAAAGACGATCCTGCAAAAGCACGTGACGTATGACTTCGAGCGCCAGACCGCAGGCGCAACCAAGGTCGGCACCAGCGAGTTTGCGACCAGAATCATTGGGAATATGAAGCGGAGCTAGCGGGGTTAGCGGAGCTAGGTCGGCTCATCTCTAACTCCGCTAACACGCGCGAAGCGCGGCTAACGCAGCTAACTCCGCTAACCCCACTTCACCCGTTCCCCAAGGAGGAAAAGCAATGCGCAAGAAGGTAAGCATCATCGGCGCCGGCAACGTAGGCTCGACGGCGGCGCACTGGCTCATGGCCAAGGAACTGGCCGATGTCGTACTGATCGATGTGGTTGAAGGCGTGCCACAGGGCAAGGCGCTTGATCTGCTCCAGGCTCTTCCCATCGAGCGCTCGGATGTTCACATCACCGGCTCGAACGACTACGCCGACACCGCCGACAGCGACATCGTGATCATCACCGCCGGACTGCCGCGCAAGCCAGGCATGAGCCGCGACGACCTGCTGCATACCAATTTCAAAATCATGACCGACGTGGTCAAGAACGTTGTTGCTTACTCGCCGGAGACGGTTCTCATCGTCGTCTCCAATCCGCTGGACGCGATGGTGCAGGCCGCCTACAAGCTCTCGGGCTTCAACCGCGAGCGGGTCATCGGCATGGCCGGGATTCTTGACTCCGGCCGCTTCAAGAGCTTCATCGCGGAGGAACTCCAGGTGAGTGTCGAGAACATGAGTTGCCTAGTTCTCGGAGGCCACGGCGACATGATGGTTCCGCTTGTCCGCTACACGACGGTCGCCTCCATTCCCATCACCGAACTGCTTTCCAAAGAAAAAATCGACGCCATTATCGAGCGCACGCGCAATGGCGGCGGCGAGATTGTAAAACACCTCAAGACTGGCAGCGCTTACTACGCTCCATCGGCGGCGGCTGTCGAGATGGCCGAAGCCATCCTCAAGGACAAGAAGAAGATTCTTCCCTGCGCGGCCTACCTCCAGGGCGAATACGGCATCGACGGCTACTACATGGGCGTGCTGTGCAAGCTGGGCGCGGCTGGCCTGGAGCAGATTGTCGAGATCAAGCTCAACGAAGAGGAACACGCCGCCCTGATGAAGAGCGCGGCCGCCGTCAAGGAACTCTGCGACGTAATCGGCGTATAATCCGCATCTCCAATCAAACTGGGTGCCCCAGGTCCGGACTTTCGGACCCGGAGGCACCCGCCGCCAATCTCAGTGCGCCTTCCCATCCTCCAATCGGTTGAGATAAGACTCCACCTATAGATCGTTGCTCGTGCTGCTTCCAGCCTTCATGCTCAAAGCACTGACATGAGAAAGCTTCCCCTTTCCCTGTTCTTCCTTTTGATCACAGCCCATGGTTCCGCGCAAGAGGTCTCGAGAGACACCTCCCCGGGCGGGTTCTACAGTCGTTGGGAGACGCGCACCAACGCCATTCAATCGAAACAGCCCGGCTGGGCCGTACCGCTCGTCACCACTTACACCGGGCTCTTCCAGGTTGTGCGCACTGACATTCTGCGGCAGACAACTCCGACGCTCACTCACACATGGAACTTCGACAACAGCAAGGGCGTCAACATGATTCTGTCGAACAGAACCGAGGTAGCGATCAATCTTCCGCCCTATATCCAGCACAATTCAACTGCCAAAGATGGCGCGGGCGACATGTCGTTCCTCGGCAAAGTTCGCATCGCCAGCGGCAACGCGCAGCACGGCACCTATACACTATGCGCATTTGCGATCGCCACCATTCCCACCGGCAGCTACAAGAACGGCTCGACAGACGCCAGCATCGCTCCTTCGTTGGGAGCGGGCAAGGGCTTTGGCCATTTCGACGTGCAATCGACGATTGGCGCGACGCTGCCCACCGGCAACCCCGCCATCACGACCGCCGGACGTCCCATTGCATGGAACACCGCGGCGCAGTACCACATCGGCAAGCTGTTCTGGCCGGAGGTCGAGAGCAACGCCACATCCTTCAAAGGCGGAACAAATGACGGCAAGACGCAGGAATTTCTCACGCCGGGACTGATCGTTGGTAAGTGCGGATTACATCCCACTCGACCGGGATCGCGCCCTGGACTGGCATTCGGCGCGGGAATGCAGATCGCCACTAGCCAATTCCACACCTACAACCACGAACTCATCCTCACCGCCCGCTGGATCTACTGAGTTCTGGACAGACTATTCCTTCACAAACTCCACAACCTTGGGGCCGATCTGCACCGTGCATTGGCCGGGAGCAAGATGGCCGCAGCCGGCGAATACATCCAATTGCGATTGCGGCACAAGCTTGTGAATTTTCTCGCCCTGGCTGAGCGGAGTGATCCGGTCCAGCTCGCCCCAGACGATCAGCACCGGCATCTTAAGCTCGGGCAGCAGTTTGTCGGTCGCATCCTGGCCGGTGAGCATCGAGGCTACGGCCCGCTGGATCACCCAGGCATGTTCGCTTGAGATGCGCAAAACATCCCGCGCGACAAAGCTGGGAATCCAGCGCGGATGAGGCATCAGCAGCGCTTCCAGTTGGTCGAGTTCGGCCACTGAAGTGGGGGTAAAGAGCCGCGTGTCCCACAGCGGTTTCTCGTAAATTCCAGCCGAGTCGAAAAGCATGAGCCGCTTCACGCGCTCCGGATGCGTTGCAGCCAAAACCTCCGCGATCCAGCCACCCATCGACCAACCGCCCAGGTCGACCTGCTTCAATCCCAGCGCATCCAGAAAACCGACGACCACTTCGGCCTGATCATGCACCGAGTAGGAGAAACCGGCCGGCCTCTCGCTGCGGCCAAAGCCGGGCAGATCGGGCCGGTAGACACGGAAGCCTGCCCGCGCCAAGTAGGGCGTGAGGTTGCGCCAGTCCTCTGCTTCACCACCCAACCCGTGGATCAGAACCACAACCGGTCCATCGGCAGGCCCCTCGACAAGGTAATGCACGCGATAGCCCGCAACCTGAACCGATCGGCTCTCTATTCCTGTTAGAAACTCACGCGCATAGGTTGCCTCGCTGAGGTAACTGATCGGGCGCACCAGGAATCCAACCCCGGCAATCACAGCCAGCGCACCCGCAAAGTACAGAAGCCTCTTGATCGCTTTCATGGGCCCTCTGGCTTCAGAATGACATACGGCCGAAATCGCGTCCATCCATACGCTGGCCGTCGGCAAGCTGCATGATTTAACCTCAAAGTCGTTATGAAATTAATGCACACTCTTCTCCGTCCCGCTCTGATCATCGCATTGGCCGCTTCGGCACAAGCGCAATCCTCTTCTAAGCCAGATGAAGCGCTTCCCGACGCGCCCGCCGCCACTGCCGCAGCAATGACTCACCCCAACGGCCCTACCGTGGTGATGGATACCTCCATGGGCCGCATCACCTGCCAGTTCTTTCAGCAGCAAGCGCCCAAAACGGTGGCAAACTTCATCGCCCTGGCCAACGGCACAAAGGATTGGACCGACCCCAACACAAATAAGGTCCAGCACAACAAGCCGTACTACGATGGCACCATCTTCCATCGCGTCATTCCAGAATTCATGATTCAGGGCGGCGATCCTGTCGGCACCGGCATGGGCGATCCCGGCTACAAGTTTGAGGATGAATTCGACCCGAATCTCGGCTTCGACGTTCCCGGCCGTCTGGCTATGGCTAACAGCGGGCCTAACACGAACGGGAGCCAATTCTTCATCACCGAAGTGCCCACTGAGTTTCTGAACCAGAAACACACCATCTTCGGCCAGTGCGACGGCTCCAGCCTCGAGGTGATCAAGACCATCGCTCGCGTGCAGCGCGACGGCAACGACAAGCCTGTGACTCCGGTCGTACTCAAGAAGGTGACGATTGTGCGCGAGGGGCAGCCAATGCCGACGACACAGGGAGAAGCCTCACCGAACGGCGCACAACACAAGAATTTCGACGGTCACGAAGTGGGCCCGCTCATTCTCAAAAGACAGCCACTCTACCCGGTCGATGCAAAAAACGCAGGGGTCTCCGGTACAGTCGTACTCCAAGTGACCATCGCCGCAGACGGATCCGTGAAAGACGTCAGCGTTATCGGTGGCCCGCAGATGCTGCAAGAAGCAGCCCTTGACGCAGTGAAGACTTGGCGTTACCACCCAAACTTAAACGGACAGACGACGGAGGCCCACGCTACCGTCAACGTCGCTTTTTCCCTTCCCGATACCGTTAACGCCACATCTACGCCTCTCCATTAATTGATTTCAATCAGACAAATCCAAGCGAGGAGCAAACATGTCACTGTTGCCAGGAACCTACGCCGTCTTCACCACAACCGAAGGCAAGATCACCGTCCGGCTCTTTGAGTCCGACGCGCCCATCACCGTCAAGAACTTCATCGAACTGGCCGAGGGCTCCAAAGAATGGACCCATCCGAGCACGCATAAGAAATCCACCGACAAGCTTTTCGACGGCACCATCTTCCACCGTGTCATTCCCGACTTCATGATCCAGGGCGGCGACCCCACCGGCACGGGCATGGGCGGACCCGGCTATCGCTTCGGCGATGAAACCAAGGGCTCGCCGCACAAGTTCGACAAGTCGGGCAAGCTTGCCATGGCCAACAGCGGCCCCGGCACCAACGGCTGCCAGTTCTTTATCACCGTCGCTCCTACGCCCTGGCTCACCGGCAACCACACCATCTTTGGCGAAGTCGTCGAGGGCCAGGAGATTGCCGACAAGATCTCTAAAGTCCAACGCGCCGCCCAGGACAAGCCCAAGACCCCGGTAGTGCTGAAGTCAGTCGTCATCGAGCGCGTCGCGTAAGCGTCAGCACCGGATAAGCTACAAATGCTCCGTGCCCCATCCATTCGCCTTCTTTCTGGCGAATGGGTGGGAAGCGACGAACCCCAACCGGCATCAGTAAGTCAGGAGCATCGATGGACCGGACTCTTGCAGCCCGAAATTTCCGTACCACGTCCGCACGTCACACCGCTCTTGTTTGCCTTTTTCTATTCGAGTGCGCAGCCCTCGCGCAAAGCCAACAACCTTCCAAGACAAATCAAGACCATCACAAGGCGCAAGAAACCAAGGCCACGGTCCCCGCCCTGCTCGTCAGCGACATCCACTTCGAGCCATTTTTCGACCCTGCCAAGGTTCCACAACTCGCCGCGGCGCCAGCGAGTGAATGGAAGGCCATTCTCGCCGCAGTTCCTTCGTCCGACCAGCAGAAACGGTTTGAAGCCTTGCAGCAAGGCTGCCACGTTCGCGGCGTCGACACCTCCTATCCGCTCTTCGATTCGAGCCTGAAGGCCATGCGAAGCCATTCCGCAGGAGTAAAATTTGTCACCGTCAGTGGCGATCTCATCTCTCATGGATTTGACTGCAAGTACAAGTCCCTCTTTCCCAAAGCCGCTCCGGGTGACTATGGGAAATTCGTTGAAAAGACGCTGGACTATGTCATCGACGAGTTACACGGAACATTTCCCGGCGTACCCGTCTATGTAGCCTTGGGAAATAACGATTCCAATTGTGGCGACTACCGGCTCGACGCTCACAGCGAGTTTCTCAGAGTTACAGGAAGCGAAGTTACAAAGGAATTCCCTGCCGGCGAGCGCCAGGCCGCCGAAGATAACTTTGCAGCGGGCGGCTATTACAGCGTTGCTCTTCCCGCGCCCATCGAGAGCGGCCGCCTGCTGGTACTCGACGACATTTTCATGTCGAAGAGTTACTCGACCTGCGCAGCCAAGGCCGATTCCAGCGCAGCCGACGCGCAGGTTGCCTGGCTTCAGCAGCAACTGATCGAAGCTCGCGCCAACAAGCAGAAGGTTTGGGTAATGGCACACATCCCGCCGGGAGTCGATCTCTACTCGACCATGAAAAAGATGGGCGATGTGTGCGGCGAGCAGCCGACCACGTTCCTTTCAACTGAGAAGATGGCGGATGTGTTGGCGGAGTTTGGCGATGTGGTTGAGTTAGCGATATTCGCTCATACGCACATGGACGAGTTACGCCTTCTGAAGGATGAAAACCAGCCGCCGGCTTCATCGAAGCCCATCGCGGCCAAGATGATCTCGTCGATCTCGCCTAACCACGGCAATAACCCGTCTTTCACTGTCGCCCAGATCGATCGAACCACCGCGGCGCTTGTCGACTATCGTGTTTTCACCGCGTCAAATCAGACCGGCGTCGATGCCAAATGGACCGAAGAGTATGACTTCGCGCGCAGCTATCACGAGCCGGAGTTCTCCTCGTCGACTGTCGGTAAACTCATCGCGGGATTCGCAACAGACAGAAGCGCAACAGCGAAGCCGAGTCAGAGTTACATCGACGATTTCTCCGCAGGCAGTCCTTCGATGGCACTCCAGATCTTCTGGCCGCAATACGTATGCACTTTGTCGAATCACACTGCGGAAGCCTTCAAAGCCTGCGTCTGCCCTGCCGCGCACTGATGGAGTTCTCAGTTAGAGCCTATCGGTAAATCGGTAGCGCCGACATCCTGGTGGCTGTCCAGTGGACCTCCAAAGCCTCTGGCGACGTCCGGCGGCGTGGACGCCGCCAGTACAGCCGTCCAGGAGGCCGGCACCACATTGCATTCCCATTTACGGGTACGTTCCTTGCCCCCCACACAACTCCAGAATCGCCTCGCCAAATCGCTCTGCCTTCGCAGGACCCATCCCGTTCACTGCCAGCAACTCTCGCGGATTCGCAGGCCGCACCTGAGCCAGCGCCGTCAGCGTGCGATCATGCAGCACCATGAAGGGGGGAAGGCCCAACCGCTTTGCCTCGGCGGCACGCCATTCCCGCAACCGCGCTGCAAGAGCCTCACCATCAGCCGTTAGTTTCGCAGGCTCGACGATCTCCGATTTCGTCTCGATCGACTTCCCTGCCCTGCCTTTCGCAGCCTTTGCCTTTCTCGACGGAGCTAGCGCTATGCCAAACTCCTCCACCACGCCGTCGCTGATCAGAAGTTCCACAGGGGACGAACCTCGCATCTCAAGCCCTCTCGCGGTCAACCGAACCTTGCGGAAGCGAATAACTTCTCCGTCTTTTTCAAACTCGGCCTCCTCGATCTCAATCAGGCCGGCCCGCACCATCGCGTCCAGCAGTCCGTCGAACTCGTCACGGCTCATTCGGCCCGCCTTGTCGAGATTACGTTGCAGCGTTCCGGCGGCTTTGTAATCAACCACTCGCAGTTCATCGGCAATTGACTGCGCAAGTTCCCGTTCCGCAGCTGTCGGTCGCCGGAAGAGCCTCAGCACCGCTCCGGCCGGATCGCAGACGTCGCAGATACCGCACGGCCTGCTCGCATCCTCCACATCGCCGAAGTGGCGCACCAAGGCCGACATCCTGCAGTCGGACGAAGTTGTGAATCGCAGCACCTTCTCGAATTGCCCGGCCCGGTGCTGCGCCTGCACTGTGTAGGTCTTCTTCCAGCCTGAACCGCCAGCCGTCACATTTCCGCCAAAATTGACTCGCGCCCCGCCGTGAATCTCCAGCTTCTCCAGCGCTTTGTCGAACTCCTCTTCGCTGAGTTTTGACGCAGCCCGCAACTCCTCGACAAGCTGCGGCTCATCACTCAGGGCTCGATAGATCTGCTGCAACTGCTCTACCGGAGGATAGTCGCGGTTGAGGAAAAAGTCGTGTGTCCGCTGGTCGGCGTAGCTGTGCATCAGGTAGGTGCGGCTCGGCGCCCCGTCGCGGCCGGCGCGGCCAATCTCCTGGTAGTAGCCCTCGAGCGTAGCCGGCAGCCCCGCGTGAATTATCGTGCGTATGTCGGCTTTGTCGATGCCCATGCCAAAGGCAATCGTTGCCACCACAACTTCAAGCTCGCCAGACTGGAAGGCCGTCTGCACCCGTTCCCGCGTCTCCGGGTCGAGCCCCGCATGATAGGCCGCAGCAGCAAGCCGTCCTGTTTTGGTTGGCGCAGAGATCTCTTCAGCCAACCGCTCTGCTCCTTTGCGCGAGGTCGCATAGACGATCGCCGGTCGCCGCTCGGCGCTGGCCAACAGCCCGCAGATCGCCCGCGGCCGATCGGGCATCGGCAGCTCGACCACTTCGATGGCGAGATTGTCGCGGCGAAAGCCGTGAATGAAGTGCGCCGGCTTGACCATCCCGAGTTGCGCCACAATGTCGGTCTGGACGGCTGGGGTTGCCGTAGCCGTCAGCGCGAGCACCGGAGCCGGTCTGAGTGCCGGCAGATACTGGCCTAGCATTCGATAGTCGGGACGGAAGTCATGCCCCCATTGCGAGATGCAGTGCGCCTCGTCGATGGCGATCAGTGCCGGCTTGCGTTTGGCAAGCATCTCGCCGAAGCCAGGCACGCGCAGCCGCTCAGGCGCGATGAAGAGGAATTGGAGGCTGCCTTGCAGATAATCCATGCAGGCCTGGCGCGCAACGCTGCGGTCGAGGCCGGAGTGAATCCGCGCCACGCGCAGTCCGAGCGATAGAAGCTTGGCCGCCTGATCCTCCATCAACGCGATCAACGGCGAGATCACCAGCGCCGTTCCGCCCAAGGCAACTGCGGGCAACTGGTAGCAGAGCGACTTGCCAAAGCCGGTTGGCATGACGAGCAGCAGATCGCGCCCGTGGATCGCAGCTCTGCAAACCGCCTCCTGATTGGCCCTGAAGCGCGCAAAGCCAAAAACCGACTGCAAAAGTTCAGCCAGTTCGACCGAATTGGAGGTTGTTGTCAACGGAAGCGGGCCGAAGCGCGGAGATTGTCGCAACTCAGCGCGAAGCACCTCTTCCAACTTTACAGGACGAGGTCTCTATCAGTGGCCTGACGATCGCGAAACGCAAGGGACCCTGGCAAAGAGCCTCTACGACGCCAACCGGGCTGTCACGTTCTCCTCGGGCTCTTCGATCAGCCGGCGCAGCCTCCCTTGCGGAAGCAGCTCGTAGGGATCGCCGCGGTAGCGCAGGCGGCGGGAGCCAAAGTAGCTTCCAATCCAGAAGCAGAAACCCATCAGGTCCCGGACGGGATAGAGCCAAGCCTTGCGTAGCGCCACTTTGTCGCCGACCACCGCGCCGGCCACCAGCAGGCAAAGTAGTATCCTGCCGAGCACCGTAAAGGCAAGCAGCGCCGCTCCCAGCGCAAAATGACCCGCGCTGCACAGAACGCCCAACCCCAACAGGCCGTAGGGAACGGCAAAAGTCAGCACCTCGCCCAAATGTCCGAAAGGTCGTGAAAAACGGGTACTGGTTGCCCAGTCCTGTTGATGTGTCAAAGTCTTCTTGAACGACGCATTGAGAACATGATGCTCGATAACATGTGATGAAAGCACAACCGTCTCTCCAGCCCGAGCCGTCCAGTTGCCCAATACAAAGTCGTCCGCGTAATACTCGGCCACTTTCCTCAATCCGCCGATTCTTTCGATTGTGCTCTGCCGGATGGTCATCGAGGGGCCCAGGGCAAACTTCATCCCCTCAAGCATGTTGGCCACCAGCACGCCCGAGCTCATTTCGATCGACATACCCATGGCCTCAAGCCGCGCCCAGAATCCGCGTCGGGCGACGCCGCGGTAGATGCAGGTGACCATGCCCACGCTAGGGTCGCTAAGCGGCTCGACCACCGAGGCCAGGTAATCGGGCCCCACGTGAACGTCGCTGTCAGAGGCGACCAGGATGGAAGAGCTCGCCTCGCGGCGCATTACCTCAAGTGAAAAAGTGCGCGCATTGGGCCATGGCGGCTCACCGCAGGCGAGAAAGCGCGTCTTGATATGCGGAAAGCGAGCCGCCACCCGGCGCGCAGCCTGTAGCCCAGCATCGGCGGAGTGCCGCGCGCAGAAGAGAATCTCATATTCCGGGTAGTCTTGAATGAAGAAACTGGCCAGGTTCTCTTCTAAATCAGGCTCGTCCCCGTGCAGGGGCTTTAGCACGCTGACCGGAGGCCGGAACGAGCTCTTCCCGGCCGACTTGCTACCCTCTGCCGCGTGACGCCGAAATCCGGCTACAGCCGCTGTGACCATCAGGCTATAGACGACCGAGGTGGTCACCCCAAGAGCGGCAAGGGCGCCGAGCGCGACGATAAGAACGTTACCGAGTGTCATGGTTTGGTCGATCTCGCACTCCATCACGCTCTAACTCGCTCTGGAGGGGTTGAATCGTTGCAAAAGAAGTAAAATTGTGCGCGACTCAGTGATTCTACTATGGTGCCCAAGATGAAGACATGAATCCAGGGCCCGTTATGGGTTTGACGCGAGAATGGCAAAACGGCAGCGAATTCCCCAATCGGGTAGACATAGGCATTCTCATCCGTTAAAGTTAGCCTCAGAGATTCCCTTGAAAGTTGCGGAACGGCAAAGGAGCCGTCGTGGTGGCATTGTTCATTTTCCTTTCAGGCGTAGCCGGGATTGCAACTTCGACAATCTTTACCGGGATGGTTTTTGTTGCGGCTGCGAAATATCTGATTGCCAGGCGCGGCAAGAAACGCCAGTCCTTCGACTTCACCCCCCCAGTCAGCATTCTCAAACCTCTGCACGGCTCTCCTGCTTATCTCGAAGAGTGCCTCGAAGACTACTTCAAGCTCGATTACCCAGTCTACGAACTGCTCTTTTGCGCGCGCCAGCCCAATGATGCTGGCCTGGCCGTGGCCGCAAAACTGGCCAAGCGCTATCCGCAAATCCCGGTCACCATCCTCCACTCCGGCGAGCCGCCGTGGATGAACGCTCGTTGTTATTCGATGCATCTTATGGCCCAGGCGGCGCGGTACGATCTGCTGGTGGCCACCGACGCCGACATTCCGGTTGG
Organism: Occallatibacter sp.; assembly: GCA_050015115.1. Classification (GTDB taxonomy): domain Bacteria; phylum Acidobacteriota; class Terriglobia; order Terriglobales; family Acidobacteriaceae; genus Telmatobacter. The sequence goes on along the minus strand of JBEKCA010000064.1, from coordinate 7,204 downwards.
TCCTGAATATCTGCGCGAGATGGTCGCTCCCTTTCGCGATCCTGGCGTGGGTGCGGCGTTTTGCGTCTACAGCGGCGATCCGATCGACGGCGGCTTCGGCGAGCAGTTGGAGGCCCTGGGCATGTCGGTCGAGATGACTTCAGGCGTGCTGGTGGCGCAAATGCTGGAGGGCGTGCGCTTCACTCTCGGACCATCCTCGGCCGTGCGCAAGGCGTCGCTCCGGCGCATTGGCGGCTTTGAGCGGCTGGGCTGTTACGCGGCCGACGACTACATGCTGGGCAATCTCGTGGCGGAGTCCGGCGAGACCGTGGCGATCTCGGACCACATTGTCAATCATCTGATTCTGAGATCGAGTTTCTGGAAGTCGATCGGGCATCAGTTGAGTTGGATGCGCAGCACACGCTTTTCGAGGCCCAAGGGACACTTCGGCACCTCGCTGACCTTTTCCACGCCATTCGGCCTGCTGGCATTTCTTGGCGGGATTCTGGCCCATCATGCCCTATGGGGCGCGGCGCTGCTCGGCTTCACGCTGCTGCTCAAGATCGTTCAGTCCATGCTGGTCGGCGGACTCGTGGTGCATAGCAAGCAATCGGTAAAGCTCGCCTTTCTCTTCCCGCTGCGCGATCTAATCGGCTTCATGCTCTGGGCGGCGAGCTATGCAAATAACACCCTGCACTGGCACGGCAAGATCTTCGAACTGGAGCCGGGTGGCACCATGCGCTGGCCTGTCTCTCATGCAACCGCGGAGCCCAAGCCCCATTCGACTTAAAGCATCGCGAAGATAAGCTGAAGGCTGTTCCATCGACTTCACTGGTTGCGGAAAGCGTCTTCAGGGGCTGAAGCCCGAGTTGATTTTGCGATTTATGCGGCACGACTGAAGTCGTGCCCTGACACTTCACGGTACTCGACAATGTTTTTTCGCAGCTCTATTTCAAAGCAAAGCATATTTTCTGCAGTCTGATCAGCCCGCAATCTCCGAGGCCAGCTTCAGCGCGGCGGCTGCAGCCTGGTCCATGTTGTAGTAGCGATACTGCGCCAGCCGGCCAAGAAAGACTACGCTCTGTTCTCGCGCAGCGAGTTCCTGGTAGCGGCGATAGAGTTCCTGATTCGCCGGGCGCGGCACGGGATAGTAGGGCTCGCCCTCATTGGTGGGAAACTCCCTAACAATCGATGTCCCCGCGTGCTGCTGGCCGGTAATGTGCTTGAACTCGGTGATGCGCGTGAATGCGTACTCGTTGGGATAGTTGACGGTGGCCACCGATTGAAATCGTTCAACACCGGTCAGATACTCGTGTTCAAAGCGAATGGACCGGTAGGGCAGCCTGCCCAGCCTGAAGCCGAAATATTCGTCGATGCAGCCGGTAAAGACTGTGAGCCGCGGATGAACCCGCTCGCGAATGGATACGAACTCCACGCCTGTTTCGAAACGAATGCGGGGATGGGTCAGCAATCTCTCGAAGAGCTTTGTGTAGCCATCGACAGGCATCGCCTGATGCGTATCGGTAAAGTAGCGGTCGTCGCGGTTGGTGCGCGTGGGAATGCGGGCCAGAACGCTGGGACTCAATTCGGCGAGATCCAGACTCCACTGCTTGCGCGTGTAGCCGCGGAAGATCTTATCGCAGAGCTCGCGGCCCACCGCATTTAACACTACATCCTCGCTGGTCAACACAGGATCGCGGGTTTCGCGGACTCCGGCAAGGAAGCGCTCGACCCCAGCCTCGTCAAGATTCAGGTTGTAGAGCTGGTTGATGGTGTCCTGATTGATAGGCAACGGGTAGAGCCTGCCATCGAGTGAGACCAGGACCCGGTGTTCGTAGGGGTGCCAACCGGTAAACCGCGAGAGGTACTCAAAGACCGCGTTGGAGTTGGTGTGAAACAGATGCGGCCCGAACCCATGCACCAGCACGCCGTGGCTGTCGGCATGATCGTAGGCATTGCCCGCGATGTGATCGCGCCGGTCGATGACCAACACTTCGCGTCCGGCGCTGGCCAGCCGCTCGGCAACCACCGCGCCGGCAAAACCGGCTCCCACAACCAAAACATCCTGATTCACGGGCTGGGGACTCATGGGCGCTCGCTTTCATTAAGCCGCGCGGCCATCGGACGCTGCAACTCGGCCTCTGCCAGCGGCCGGTCGGTCCACAGCGCCTTGTCGGCGATCGATTGCACAGGGTAGAGCCTGCCGGCGAGCAGTTGTTCGGCTCTGGACTGGTTGACGTCCTGGGCAAAGAGCCACTTCCGTTCGCCTGTGCCCCAGAGTTGCGAGAGTTGCTCCTCTCTCAGGAATATCTTTGGCGCGTCGCTGTAACAGGAACCCCACAGCATCGAGGTGCCTTCTCCATGCGGCGAACAGGCTTCACCGACGATCAGCGCCGGCTTGCCGTGGAAGAAGCCGTGCGTGTAAAAGACCACCGAGGAGGCATCGGACTGGTCGCCGAAGATGATGAACGAATCGGCTGGAGCACCCTTCTGCATAATAGTATCGGCCAACTGTTTTGAACTCAGCATTGGCTCGTAACGGGCAAAGGCGATATGCGCGGCGACGAGGAATACAGCCGATGTGAGGGCCACGCTGATGGTTGCACCCAGGTGCTTGCCCCGCAGGCGCAACATCCAGCCCACGGCCGGTCCCACCAGCAGCGCGACGGCTGCGATGATGGCAGGCATGCGCAGCGCAGCAAACGCTGGGCCGGTGAGATCGAACAGATGCGACATCGACAGCGTGTAATTGCTCACGCCGCGATGGGCAAGCAGAGTGCCGACATCCGCGACGAATGGCAGTTTGCGCGACTCCCACAATCCCCAGCCGAGAAGCGCAGCGACGATCGCGCCGACCACAGCGAAGACGCCCTGCGCCGCGGTCAACCACGCGGTCGACAGAGGTAGCGTGCCGCCGTCCTCCGTGTGAACCTGGCTGCGATGTTCTTCGATGCCCGACAGCACCCCCGCAATCAGAATGAGGATCGGCGTCCAGGCTGGAAATGTGTAGTATTCCTGATTGGTCGAAAACGAAAAGAAGACGAGAAGAAATGATGAAAACATCCCCATTAGCCAGATGCAGCGCACCTTGAAGCTGAACTGCGAGGGATTGCCCGCTGCGTCCAACCCGACGGACGGGCTCAAGCGAAACTCCAGCATCTTGCCCGTGTCTTCGCGCAGGCGCCAAAGCCACCGGCGGCTCTTCCAGGCAATCGCAATCAAAGCGGGAAAAAACAGGCTCCAAGGAAATAGCCACACAAAATGGAGCAGCCAGTAGGCGGCGTAGGGCAGCCGGTTGTAGTCGAACGGATAACGCCGGCCGAGAAACCGGAGGACGTGTTCGTTGATGAAGTAGAAGTACCAGAAGCCGTGTACGTTGCCGGGGGTGGGATGATTTCCAATTGGATGGCCCTGGCCAGGGTTGGCCAGCCCGGCAAGGATGTGCCACGGCACGGCGATGGCTAAAAACAGCAGCGTTCCAATCAGCGGCTTTAACTCACGCCAGCGCCGCCATTGGCCGCTCAAAAGCAGGTAAGGAATGGCCGCGGCTCCGAAGAAGATCGGCGCGATCAGGCCCTTGGTAAGCACCGCAAGGCCCAGCGTCGCCCACATTCCATAGATGCGCGACGAATGGCCGGGTTCAAAGCCGGTCAAGAGGCAGTAGAGAGCCACAAGAAACAGAAAACTTAGCAGCGCCTCGGGAATGGCGAATCGCGTATAAAGAAACGGGCCGACGGAGGTCAGTACACCCAGTGCGGCGTATAGACCGGCGCGGGGGCTCCATGCGCGACTGGCGCACACCCAGGCCAGCCAGGCGCAACCGAGCAGGGCCAGCGCATTGGGCAGATGAGTGGCAAAGACGTTTTGTCCGAAAACGCGGTAGAGCGCTGCGTCAAGCCAGTAAGGCAGTGGCGGCTTCTCAAGATAACGCATGCCGTTCACCCGCAGCGTTACCCAGTCGCCGCTCTCGGCCATGTGTTGCGCGGCCTGGGCGTGGTTCGAGTCTGCGTCGTCCAACAGAGGCGGCGTAAACAGCGAGGCCAGCGTGACGGCGACGAAGATCGCCGACAAGAGCGCCCAGCTAGCTACTGTGAAGCTCGATTTCTGTGAGCGAACGGGAAAGTGTGTCTTGGCTGTCATCTCAGGCGGAACGACCAAACTCAAGAATAACAGCCGGATAGGGGGGCAGCGTGCAAAGGTGAACATAGCGTTTGCTGTTGTCCGGCTTTTTCCGCAAGGCGGAAGATTCACTGTGCGACGAGCAGGGATCGGGTACTCAGCTCTCGACGTACTCCCAGAAGGCGTCGGACAGCTCCGCGCCGTGGTCGTTGAGAATGCGACGGGTCGCCCGCTCAACCTCTTCGATGAGCCCGTGCAGGTAATCCCGCGAGCGCGAGATGGCGACCACGCCGATGGTGGCCGACTGCCAGGTGACCGCCTCGTCCATCTCTGCCACCGAGATATTGAAGCCCTGACGGAGTTGGTCCTTGAGCGAACGCACCACCTGTCGCCGGTCCTTGAGAGACTGGGCGTGCTCGATGCGAATTTCAATGGTCAATTGAGCGACGGGCATGGCGTCACTTGGTTTACACCGTCAGTGTAAGTCCAATCGTCTCATCCGCAAGGACTTTTTCTTCGGGCAGAACCCAGGTCCACTACTCCGCGAACTGCTCCAACTGTTTCGCAGAGGGCTTGGCTGTAACTAGACTCACCACTACCAAAGCCGCTACCGCCGCGAAGAGCGCCGGAAAGATCGCGTCGCGATCGCCAAGAATCCGGGGTAAAACTTCCCTCAAACCAGGCAGATCCCAGGCCAACGTAACGGCGGTTCCGCTGCCGATGGCGGCTACCGCCCCCCAGGCCGTGGCCCGCTTCGAGTAGAATGCCGCCAAGACCACCGGTGTTATCGCGGCGGCATAAATCGTATAGGCCCACATCATCTTCTTCAGAACGCTCTCCGCGTAGACTGCCTGATAGAGCGCCCAGCAGCCCAGCAGCACCACGGCCAGACGCGAAACGATCAGCACCCGCTTGTTCGACGCCCCAGGCGCGATGTAGCGCACAAAGACGTCATTGACAAGGTTGGTAGCAGGCGAAAAGAGATAGTTCGAGGCTGTTGAAACGACCTTGGCAAAGAGCGCTCCCAAAAGCAGCGCGCCGAGAAGCGCGGGCAGCCCATGCCGCGCCGTATAGGGGATAATCTCGTAAGGCTGCGCAGCCACTTCGCCGGTTGGGTAGAGCGCCGAGCCGAAGACGGCAATGGCCACGATTAGCGTCTCCAGCAGCACTGTGCCCAGTATCCAGCCGACAACCGAGACGCGCGCATCCCGCTCCGAGCGCGCAGAAAAGAACTTCTGGTACATGACCTGGTTGCCGAGCATCAGCATCAGTACTGGAACCAGAAACTCGAACGCGTGGACCAAAGTCAAGTTGCCCAGAATCTGAAAGTGCGTGGCCGGCAGCACGGCGTGTAGCCCCACCCACCCACCGGTCTTCAAAAACAACGCCGGAGCGGCAATGATGCAGATGACGGTAACCAGTGAACCGATGACAACGTCCATGTAGGCCACTGACGACATTCCGGCCAGGGCGGTGGTCACGATCACAAACGCCGCGATCATATAGGTGCCCAGTTCCGGCGTGACCGTCTCAGGAAAGATCAGATGCAGCACGTTGCCGCCGCCCTTGAATTGATAGCTGGTGATGCCTACGTAAGCGAAGAGAATAGCGATCGTGCCCAGCACACGCGCCGTCTGGTTATAGCGTGCTTCGAGTAGGTCGGGTAAAGTGAATTGCGCGAACTTCCGCGCCCGAGGCGCAATGAAATAGATCAGCAGCAGCCCCAGCCAGCCTCCGGCCGGTATCCACAACGCGGCAAAGCCATTCCGATAAGCGTTTTCCGCCCCAGCGAAGAGCGATCCGGCGCCGATCCATGAGGTTAAAAGTGTCAGCACCAGTACCACTGCGGGCAGCGACCGCCCGGCCAACAGGTAGTCTGCCTTGGTCTTCACCAGTGCGGTGCGATAGAGGGCCACTCCTAACAACACAACCACGATGACGGCCAATACAACGACATAAAGCAGAGACATTTGCGGGCTTCCTCGCCGGCGAGCCGGGTTCTCAGCAGTTTACCGGATCACCCCGTTAACTAGCCGATTCAGTCTGTGCGGGGGGCGACCGGATCGCTACCTGGCCGGAGAGAAAGGAAAGGACTGAGAATCCGTCGTTCCCTGCACCGGGGTGCTCATCTTCTCCTTAACCTGGTGCGCCAGTTTCTCAATCTCTGCGACTTTGGTCATCTGGATCTGATCGAGCGAGCTGGGATTGGTGCGTTTGATTTCTTCGTCGAGTTCGCGAGCCAGTTTGAGCAGCTTGTTGGTGTCGGATACCAGCGACTTCTGGCGCTCGGCGTTGAGCGTTCTCAGCCGCTTTTCTTGCGCGACGGGATCGGTGTCATCCATTCCGCCGAACAGTCCACCCCGCTGTCTTCCCGCCTGCGGAGCGTCAGCTTGCGTCGCACTGTATTGTGCCCCGCCAGGCAAAGCCAGCAACAGAGCCAAGCCAAATACTGCACGCATCAGCCCGGTAACCCAGCGGTTTGGCGGACCGGCCCGCCGCTCATCGACCGTGACGAGAGGAAATCGAAACCGCATGTTTGCTGAGAATTCCATCCAATTCCTTAGCTTCCTCCAGCAGTGAGCTTCATCTTGTCTTTTACCTCGCGGGCCAGTTTTTCGATGGCGTCGGCCTTGCGAATCACCGTCATCGAAAGCGTGTCTTTGTTGCTCTTGTCCACCTCGGACTTGAGGTCTGTAGCCAGTTTGAGCAGTTGTGCGCTTTCATCGGCGATCTGCTTCTTGCGCCCAGCGTTGGCCGGATCAATGCTTTCTTCCTCGGCCCTCTGTTGATGGGCGTCATTCTGCTGGTCCGCATTCGAATCGCGAAATTGCGCACGTAGCAGTCCCGCGCCAATCGTCAGGATTAGAACAACGATTGTCAGGCCCGCGAAAACGCTAATCCAGAGTGTCCTCGCCGGCGATCGTCTCAGGATCTTCGGTTTGCGCTTGCTCTGGGTATCCACGGGAGAACCTCTTCCTTTCCTTCTTAGGGCTCGCGCATAAATAAACTGCACAAGCGTGTCGTCATTGAGGGAGCACGGAGTAGTTCCAATCGCCATGGAAGGCCTTTGGCGACAGGTTGAGTTTCGCTATCTCCGAAGTGGGTA
>JBEKCA010000063.1:0-29586 GCA_050015115.1 Occallatibacter sp. | reverse complement strand
GAGAGAGGAATGCGGAACTGCTCGGCCGCGTCGGTCTGATTCCAGTTGGAACGCTCGAGCTTTTCGATGATGATGCGGCGCTCGATATCTTCGAGGATCTCGAAGAGCGAGGCGTTTGGGTTGTGCTGCAGCAGAGCGTCTTGAAAGCTGCGGCCTGTGATGTGGCCGGGAAGCAGTTCGGAGCCGATGACGGGGCCGGAAGAGAGCACGACGCCGCGTTCGATGGAGTTTTCGAGTTCGCGCACATTGCCCGGCCAGTCGTAGTCGATCAGCGTGCGCAAGGCGTCGGCGGAGAGTTTCCGCGGGGGAAGGCCATTTTCGTTGGCGTAAAACTCCAGGAAGTGATTGGCGAGCAGAGGGATGTCTTCGCGGCGGGCGCGCAGCGGCGGCAGATCGACGCTGATCACGTTGAGGCGATAGAAGAGATCTTCGCGGAAGCGGCCGTCGCGCACCGCCTGGCGAAGATCGATGTTGGTGGCGGCGATAATTCGCACATCCACCTGAACCTCGGAGATGCCGCCCAGATGCATGAATCGGCGGTCCTGGAGCACGCGCAGGATTTTGGCCTGCGTGTCCATGCCCATGGTGGCGATCTCGTCCATGAAAAGCGTGCCGCCATTGGCGACTTCAAAGAGGCCTTTCTTCGAGGCGATCGCGGAGGTAAATGCCCCTTTGACGTGACCGAAGAGCGTTGACTCAAGCAACTCGCTGGGCATTGCGCCTGTGTTGATCGGGACGAAAGGCTTGTCGCGGCGCGGCGAGTTGGCGTGGATGGCTTTGGCAATCAGTTCCTTGCCTGTGCCGCTCTCCCCTTGAATCAAAACAGTAGACCGGCTTGGGGCGACCTGGGCGACCAAGTCGAAGACCTTGAGCATGACTTCGCTCTTGCCGACGATGTTGGAGAAGTTATAGCGCTGCTTCAGGGTGCGCTTGAGCTGTAAAACCTCCTCTTCGGCGCGATGGCGGGCGACGGCGGAGCGAATGTCGGCGAGCAGCTTTTCGTTGTCCCAGGGCTTCTGTACGAAGTTCTCTGCGCCGGCGCGGATGGCCTCGACAACGTTGTCGACAGTTCCATAGGCGGTGATCATGATGACCGGCAGTTCCGGGTGGCGCTCCTTGATCTGAGGGAGCAGTTCGAGGCCGCTCTGGCCGGGCAGGTTCAAGTCGAGCAGCAGCAGGTCGAAGTTCTCAAGATCGAGGGTGCGCAGCCCCTCCACGCCGTCGGTGGCCATCTGAACCGTGTATCCCTCCAGGGTCAGCAGCACCTCAAGCGATTCGCGGATTGCGGCCTCGTCATCGATGACGAGTATGTTGGCTAGTCCACTGCCGAATCCGGAGTTACCGGCCGGACCGGTGGTGGTTGCGGGTAGGTTCAAGGGTACTTCGACCTCAGGCATGTACAGAATTCCTCAGCAGGGGAAACTCGAGATGAAAGGTTGTGCCGGCGCCGACCGCGCTTTCGACATGGATCTTGCCTGCGTGCTCTTGAATGATGCCATACGAAACCGAGAGCCCCAAACCGGTTCCGCGCCGGTCGCCGGGTTTGGGCATGGTTTTTGTGGTGAAAAACGGATCGTAGATGCGCTTCAGATGCTCCGGCGCGATGCCCGAGCCGGAGTCGGCAACCAGGGCTGAGATATGGCCTGAATGCCCGTTGGGCATATCGATCCGGGTTGCCACGCGCAGCCGGCCGCCCTCTGGCATGGCTTCTTTGGCATTGAGCAGCAGATTGAGAAAGACCTGCTGCAGCTTGCCGGGATTGCCGTGAATGAGGGGCGGCGTATCGGCTAATTCGAGATCGACAACCACCTTCGCGGTTTTGAACTGATGCTCCAGCAGGGAGAGCGTGTCGCGAATGACCTGGTTGAGGTTGGTCTCGCGAAATTCAGTCGTTGACGTGCGCGAGAAATTCAAGAGTCCATTGGCGATCTCGGCGGCGCGAAAGCTCTGCTGGGTGATCTTGTCGAGGACCGGGCCGAGGCGCGCGTCGCCTTTGAGCTGCTTTGAGAGCATCTGTGCATACGAGGAGATGACCGCCAGCGGTGTGTTGATTTCGTGGGCGACACCTGCGGCGAGCAGGCCGATGGAGCTGAGCTTGTCGGCCTGTGCCAGTTGCGTCTCCAGCGAGACCCTCTCGGTGATGTCGTCGACCAGGATGATGCGGCCGACGGAGACAAAATCCCGCGAGAGCAGCGGAGCGACGGCGATGTTGGCGGTGCGCTGCTCGCCGGCGCAGGTCGTCAGCGGGAATTTGTAGAGATGATGAACACCGGACTCGTTGCGGAAGGTCTCAAGGGCCTCGATAAACTCCGCGGGAAAGACCGAGCGCAGCTCCTGGCCGATGGCTTCGGCGCGGCTGAGGGCGTACATGGCTTCCATTTGCGCGTTCCAGCTCTCGATGCGGTCGTCGAGATCGAGAGCCAGAATGCCTACGTTAATCGATTCGACGATGTTCTCGTTGAACTCCTTCAAACGCTCGAATTCGCCGATCTTTTCTTCCAGTCTTGAGTAGAGGCTGGCATTCTGCAACGCGATGCCGATATAACTTGCCAGCGATTCCAGCAGTTCCACATCCTCGCTGGACAGGAAGTCGCCGCCAATGGTGCGACCCAGGCCAATAACAGCGATGGTGCGTTTGGCTAAATGATCGTTGTGTGTGGCTTCTTCAGTCTGGATCTGGCCAGCGGCAATGCGGCACGGCAGATAGTAGTTGAGGTCGAGCAAGGCGGCGGTGCGTTGCTGATCCGGTGGCAAGTGCACAGCGAGCTGGGCGTTTTCAAGAAAGATGTGCGAATGATCTTTGGCGTGGTCGAAGTCCAGGAAGCCAAGATCGAGCTTGCCGGGGCCCACTGAGCCAAGCCCGATGCCGCCAGCTCCGATTCGATCCTGTGCAGCCCTGGCCTCCAAGGGGAGCCCGTGGGAGGCGGCCAGGCGCAGGCGGCCATGATCCTGGGCCAGGAAGACGGCGACGCGTGCTACCAGCAGAGTGTTGGGCAGCTGCTCGACAATCGATTCCAGCAGGGCATTCAAATCGGTTTCTGAACTGAGGCCACGGCCAAACTCGACCAGCGCTCTCCGATAGTCGTAGCGATGGCGGTCAAAGGCCCGGTCGACCCAGCCCTGAATCCTGCGCTTGAGCGGTTCAAAGAGTGCGGCGATCGCCACTATGGAGATTCCCAGGCTCCACTCCCGCACCGACTCTGGAAGGCGAGTGTGAACCAATTCGGCAACGAGTGCAACTACGCCAAAGTAGCCGGCTAGTATCAGTCCTGTCGCCAGAGTGTACGCCACGCCACGCTTGAAAATCAGGTCGGTATCCATCAGCCGGTAGCGGACGATGGCCCAACTGAAGGTGAGTGGCAGTACCACGATCGAAAGATTCGCCAGGCTAGTGAGCCAGTTGTAAGGTTGCCGGTCCAGAAGGAAGGGAACGGCATAAAAGAGCGTAAAAGGAATCACCGCAAAGAGAGCACCGCGAGTGAGCCACTTCAACTGCTGGCGCAAAAGCGGCGTGTCGGCGAGACGATAACTGCGCACAAAGAGGTAGGCGGCGAGCAGGTAATAGAAAGCGTCGTAGCCAGTACCGGCCTGATCCAAGTGGTGCTTGAGGAGCCCTGTGGCTTGCCAGAAATTAAAGGCCCAGATCCATAAGCCGAGTAGCACCGTTCCGGGCAGGTAAATTAAAGGTAGTAGCCAAGCGCGACCGAGCTTCTTGAACCGCTCCTCGGGAAAACTGAGAGCGAAATGCAAGAACAGCGCAGGCTGCAGAGACTCAGCCAGCACATTGAGCCAGAAGACCAATTGGTCCATCCTGTCCCAATGGCCCGTGACGTCGAGAGCGCCGGTGTATTTCAGCGCGTACAAAGCAAAAGAAACCAGGCAGAAGAGATAGAAGTGAGTGGCGCGTGGCGCGGACCAGCGTCGAAAGAGCACATAAATGCCGATGGCCAGATAGACAAGCCCAATAAGCCGCTGTCCAAGTTCGAGGCTCCGGTCCATCGGCTCGGGAATCACCTCGACCGTCCGGGCCAGCGTGCTGCCCTTGCGAATGATCCGGTAGTCGATCCCGAAGTAGCTGCCAGTGCGGTAAAGGGCGCGTTCGAGATCGGCCGCGCGCACGACAGGTGAATAGCTCGGGACGGGCCGGATCCCGGTGGGAAGGGAGGAGAGAGGTTCAGGAGGGGACTGCGCGCCGGTCTCGTCCGGACGTTCCTTAACCTCGCTGAAAGGATCGGGCGTCCGGAGTCCGGTGGGCAGACCGGTTCCAATAAGCCCCTTTGGCAGAACGCTGACTCCAGTCAGCAAATCGTTCACTTGAATCCCGGCGCGCCTTCCAGGGCTGTCGGGAAGTACCTTGTCGGCGATAAGCCCGCTGCCATCTGCTGCCTCGCGCCACCAGACGCCGTCGTCGGGTTGTTGGGTATGGCGCTCCTCAAGGAAATTGAAACACGCAAGCGCAACCAACCCGACCGTGGTAACGGCCAGCAGCATCGCCTGCAAACGATTGATAAAGCTCTTCTCCATGAGGGGAACTTCCTGCCATTGTGGAGTTTTAGCACGTTGCTTGCCACGCCTGTGGTTTGGGAGGTTACGAAACCACTAGCTTACAATCACTTGATAAAGCATGAGATAAGGACGTATCGAGGGCCGAAAGGTCAACGAGAGTTGACCGAGTTAATTAAGAAAATGCAGAAAACGGGATACGATTTATGTTGAAAAGGATTTGCCTACTGAAATCAGTATGGGTGGCGTCGAGCACATTCTGGTCGCTAAAGGCGCCCCTCGGTGGCAAGCGCCGCCGCCACTTAAGGGTTGGCTATTTTAAAAGAGACGGTCTCGAAAGCAGAATCATGCTGCGCAGTTGCAGCGCGGTCGGTCTTGGATTACGATGGGGGTGAAATTCGTCGAAGGTCTTTAGGGGGTATCCGGAGATGCGTCGTGCTCTTCTGAGCGGGCTTGCGGGCTGTTTGCTGCTTTCAACGGTGGCGCTGGCGGGTGGACGTAATGCCGCCGATTATCCTTTGCGTGTGCATATCTATCAGTTTAACGGCTATTCTCATTATGCCTACCAGACGGTGAACTATGTGGATGGAGAGGGACGAGCAAATCTCTATGAGAACGGCGAGCCGCGCGGCTTCGACTTCAAATATCGCTGCGGAGAGCGGCTCAGGGGTTCCGCAGGGTATGAAACCTACGTGGCGCGATGGAAGAAGGCGGGCAAAGAGCTGGAGATTCTATTGCCGCAGTTTGGTAAACCGGACTCGTACGACACATGCGATCTAGTGGTGTTGATGAAGGAGAATACGGTTTATCACCGGAGCAACGGCTTGCTGGGCGAAGAGCCGGCGGCAAAGTTCAAGGCATGGATGGAGAAGGTCCAGTACGATCCCGAGCACGGGAAGAATGAGCCGGTTCCGGCGCCTCCTGTACCGGTAGCCCCGTCGACACCGGAGGGTGCGGGAGCGAACGCGCCAAAGCAAACCGGCCCGCAGTGAGACGCGATGCGATCCCATTTCCTCGCTCACTTACATTTTCATAGACGAGAATTGCCGATAGGGCTGTAAACTTGCAGCCGGTGCGGGCGTCTACCTGAGTGATGGCAGCCGGCACAGCATTTGAAGCGATGACTATTGACACGGCAAATGAGATTGCCGCCGAGGAGTTTTCGGCTGTCGTCACCAAGCACCGCCCGCAGATCTTCCGGTTTCTGCTCTCGTCGACTCGCGATCCGGATCTCTCTGAGACGCTGACCCAGGAGTGTTTTCTTAAAGCGCATCGGAACTGGGGGAGCTTTCGCGGAGAGTCCAGCGCAATGACTTGGCTGATGCGCATCGCCATCAACCTGCAAAAGGATCATTGGCGGAATCGGCGGCTACAATTCTGGCGGCAGACGCAGTCTCATGCGGTAAATCTGGACGATGCCAGCGAATGGCTTCCGAGTGGCGAACGGTCGGTCGAGCAGCAGTTGCTGGCCAAGGAACGGGTGCGTCAGGTGGGCCAAGCGGTTGAAGGATTGAGCGAGCGCCAGCGAACGGTGTTTCTGTTGCGCTATGTGGAAGAGATGGAGTTGAGCGAGATTGCGCGGAGCACCGGACTCAATGAGGGAACGGTGAAGGCGCATCTTTCGCGGGCATTGGCGAAGGTGCGCGAAAAACTTGGAGGCAGACGATGAGCTTGAAGGATCAATTCGGGCCAGGGAACGACGTGAGCGACGCGGGCGAATTCACCGACAAATCAGATCAGATGGATGGGGCGCTCTCGGATTTCCGCCTGAGCGTTCATGCCTGGAGCGTGGCTGAATTCAACCGCCCGCGATTTGTGGCCGAGCCGGTGCGGCGCAGGGCCTGGCGGCTGGCGGTTGGTTGGGCTCTGGGCTGTGCTCTGGTTGTGGGCAGCGTTTCGGCAGGAGCGGTCTATAAGCATCATGTGACAGAGGTGAAGATCGCCCAGGCCCGCATGATCGAGCAGCAGAGGCTGCTGGCCGAGCAACAAAATCTACAGGCCCGGCAAGCGGAGTTGCTCGCTGGCGATGACAGTGAATTGGCCAAGGTGGACAGCGATGTATCGAGGGAAGTTCCAAGTGCCATGGAGCCTCTGGCTCAACTGATGGCCGAGGACGAAAGCCAGTAAAAACGAAACTGCAAAACATGTGCGCGCCCTCGGCAGAGAGCGAGAGGAGAAGTTCGATGAAGAGATTTGGGACGGTGGGGTTGGGATTGGCATTTGCGGGAGCACTGTTGACAGGCGCAGCGCTGGCGCAAGGGCCCGGCGTCGGAATGGGAATGGGACAGGGGCCAGGCTTCGGGGAGCATCGGCCTCCAATGGAGAAGGCTCTGGGCCTTCAGGGCGATCACGGGCGCTGGTGGAACAATCCGAGAGTGATTGAACGCCTCAAGCTGACCGACGATCAGCGCAAGGCCTTTGACGGAATCATGATGGAGCACCGCGAAAAACTGATCGACCTGCGGGCCAATGTGGAGAAGGCGGAGCTGGAGATGGAGCCACTGGTCGGCGCAGACCAGCCGAACGAGGCTAAGATCCTTTCCCAGATCGACAAGGTTGCCCAGGCCAGAGCAGAACTTGAAAAGGCGAATGCGCGCTTCCTGCTGGCGATCCGCAACAAACTGACACCGGAGCAGTGGAAGCAAGTTCAAGCCTTCCGCGACAATCGCGGGCAACAACGCGACGGCAAGGAATTTAGAGGTCCTGGACGCGACGGTCAGGGACCGGGCGACCAGCACCGTCGCCAGATGGCGCCTCCCCCTCCGCCTCCTCCGCAGGGTGCGGACTCCGATGCGGCCCCGGCTGCGTCCGAGCCCCCTCAGGCTTCTGGAAGTGGAGATGAACAGTAGGAAGGCAGATAGAACCACCAGCTTTTAGCAGAGAGAGAATGCGGTCGAAGGCATGACCGTTGGCGGCAAGCGGCGACCCTCTTGCCGCCGATTTTTTTTGAGCCAAATCGAACCAGGAAAGGGAGCAATTGTCGTTGAAAAACCCTTGCGAAGGCGTCAAAACACCGGCGTTTGGCCTCTTCTCCCTGTCTCGAAGCGAGACAGACAAGTGCAGCGCAACAGGACAGCTTCTGAATCGCTCTGGGACACAGGTTGAACGGAAGCTGGACAGTCTGAACGGAGGCGCTACAGATCGGCAAAGAAGCGCCTCTGAAAATTATGACTAAAGTTATTCCCAGCTTCTCCGATGAACCGGGTGGATGCAAGAACGCCCAGCCGGCACAAACGGAAAGCCTGGCGGAATGAAAGATGCACCGCCGGGTGAGGCGCTATTGAAGGCATCCAAAAGGAGTACCTCCCATGGCCCTCGGTGTCTTGAATAACCTCTCAGCGATCTACGCAGAAAACAATCTGAACAACACCAACAACAGTTTGCAGACTGTGCTGCAGCAGTTGTCGTCGGGTTCGAGGATCAACTCCGGAGCGGACGATGCCGCGGGCCTTTCACTGGTCAACGGCCTCGAGGCCAACCAGACAGCCTTGACGCAATCGGAGACGAACGCCACAGAGGGCGTTGGGTTGCTCCAGGTTGCCGACGGTGCGCTCTCGCAGGTCACGAACCTGCTCAACCGCGCGATTACGCTGGCGACCGAAGCCTCGAACGGCACCCTCAACTCGACGCAAGAAGGGGCAGCCAACCAGGAGTACCAGTCGATTCTGTCCGAGGTTAACAACATCGGTCAGACGACCACCTACAACCAGCAACAGGTCTTCAACGGGCAGAATGTTGCGATCTATACCGGCGACTCCTCGGCCGCGGGCTCGTCGATCGACGATCTCAATATTCGCAATCTGTCGGAAGCCAGTATGGGCGACACCGGCGGCGTAATGGCCTACAGCGATGGCTCGAATAGCGTCTTCATCAACCTTTCGCACACCAACGGAGCAGGGCAGGTGACCAATGCGCAGGATACCGATACTTTGAATGCCAACGGCACGACCACGATCAACGTTGCATACCTTGTCAAGGGGGCGAATGGAACGGAGAGCACGGCAACGACCAGCATCTCGGTTGGTGGAACTACCGGCATTGCCAATACGGCCAACGGCCTGATCGACGCGATTAACAGCGCGGGGCTTGGTTTGACGGCGAGCTTCACAACGCAGGCGCAAGCGGGCCTCTCCGGAGGCGGAACGCAGACCGGTATTCAGATCACCGGCGGTCTGGTCTCGGCGGGCGTCGATCCGGGCGCGGCAAGCACGAGCGGTATCTTGAACCCGGCTGGAATCTCCAATGAGGAACTGACCCTGGGACAGACGATCACGGTCAAGGTGGGAGGCGAAACAGCAGCCTCGGTCACTATCGGCTCCTCGACGAGCACGCTGACCGGTCTGATGAACGCCATCAACACCAATGTTGGCGGAGCAGTTGGAACGGAAGGAATGGTGACCGCCAGTATTATCACCAACGGCGACGGATCGCAGAGCCTGTCGCTGGCCGACACACCGGGAAACGGGGCGCTGACAGTCACGAGCGCACCTAACCCGCTAGGCCCCAACGCGTTGAGCAACGGCACCGACTCCACTAATCCAGTCTCCTTAAGTTTTACCAACGACTCGCAGGGCCGGATTGGCACCGATGCGACGGCCACGCTGGGCATTAACGGAACCAACACCCCGGGCGATTTGCTCACTGGCAGCATCGTTCTGTCGAACAACCAGACACCTGGAGCCAGCCCGATGATCTTCGTGATGGGTGCAGGCGCGGCCTCGGGCACAATCGCGGGAACGCTCACCGGAGGAAACACCTACACCGTCAACGGCGATACGCTGGGTAACCTGGCGACTGCTATTCAGACGGAACTCGGCGTGACAGCCGCAGTGGGCAGCAGCGGCATCACTATGACTTCAAACACGGCCGGCACGACGCTGGAATATGTCACTGGAGCAGGTAACAATACGTTGAAAGCGACGCCCGCACTGACAGTTTCAAACAATCAGGCATGGACCGCGGCCAACCCCGGCACGGAGGCAACCGCGACGCTGACCATGAATGGCGGCGGCGGTCCCGGCTTCGCCCCCGGTACCGAAGCGCTCACCGGCACCCTCGTCTTGCAAAACGGCGACGCGGGCAACGCAGGCGTCGCGCAGACCTTCGTCATGGGCGGCGTGTCTACGGGCGCAACGATAGGCGTCGCCACTGAGACGGTCAATGGCCTGTTGGGTGCAATCACGTCGGACGGCGCACTCGGAATCAGTACAGCCTCGGTGAACGCGTCCAACCAGATCGTGCTGACTGCCGGCACGGTGGGCACCACCATCACCGCAACTTCAAACATCAACTTCTCGGATGCATTGTCTGCGACCCCAACCCCCGGCGATGTCGGAGCCCTCAGCACTGGCGCGCAGGTGGCGACAGGCGGAGCCAGCACTACCTCCGATACCCTTACCGGCAACCTAGTGCTAACCAATGACGGAGTCACGGATACCTTCACCATGGGTGGCAGCTCGACTGGCGCAAACACGATCGTCGTCGGAACTGGCGGGCAAAACACGGCCACCATGCAGCAACTTCTGACCGCGCTGAATGGAACCAACGATGCCGCTCTAGGCATTACCGCGGCGCTGAACCCGGTCAATGGGACGATCTCCTTTACTTCGGCGATCTCAACCGACGGAGCAGCGCCCAACATTGGCGTGACCAGCACGCTGGCGGATGCTTATTCCACGCAGTTCACCACTCCCGCAGAGGGGCAAGCTCTCAACCAGCATGAGTCCGGTACACTCGACCTGGTTGATGGAGGGCAGATAAACACTCTGGGCGGAGCACTGACCGGAACTCTGACCTTGACGAACGACACCGCTCTTAACGGAGGCGGGTACACAGCCACCTTCGTCTTTGGTCAGGGCGCTTCTGACTCGGTCAACGCCGGGACCAACACCTGGGATCTGTCTGACGCCGACAGCAACCTCGTCGGCCTGGAAGACGCCATCAACGGCACCAACACGGGCAATCCCGGCGGCGGAGCATTCAACGGCGCTGGCGCGGCCGGCACCGCAGCCAATCTCGACATCACTGCCTCGACGGATCTTGCAACGGGGGGCATGTTCTTGCAATCCACAGCTCTTGCAACCATCGACACCAATCTGTCGGCGTCAACCTCCCTTTTGACAGATAGCGTCACCGAGGCGCCCACCGCCGGCACAGGCGGTGCGGCCACGGCCACGGCGCAGGTTGTTTACTCCGATGGGCTGACCAACCAGTCGTCCAGCGATCCGGTATCCGGCACCATCACTCTCACCAACAGCGGGCTGGGCGCGGCCACGACATTCGTCGTGGGTACCGGAAACACGGGAGTAGCCAACACCTACTACACAAGCAACTTTGGCAGTGGAGCGGCAACACTGGGCAACCTGGCAACCGCCATCAGCCAAGCCGGCATCGGCCTGGATGCCTCGGTAGGCACAGGCGGCCTAACGATCTCGGTCGCGGGAGACAATTTCGGAAATTCCATTACCAAGGCCGGAAGTTTGACAGACATCTTCGGGGCCACAACCAGCGGCCAAAGTGGAGATCCTCTTGTAGTGGCGGAGAATGCCTCCGCAACGGTGGGCACAACGGGAATCATCCAGAGCACCGATAACATCACCGGCAATATTGTGCTTCAAAACAATGGTGGTCCGGGCGGGACGCAAACTTTCACCATGGGAAGCGGCGTAAACTCGGGCAACAACCATTTTGTCGGCGGCACCACTATCGGCGCGCTGGCGCAGGCCATCAGCGACAGCACCCTGGGCATCGAAGCCCAAGTCAACGTCACAACCGGCGCTCTGGAGCTTCAGTCCAGCTTTGCCAACACCAACATCGTCGCCACCTCGAATTTAAATGACACGGTGGCCGAGGGTGTGAGTCTTGGAAGCCCCGATCCGGGACTGTCCGCTGTCGATTCAAGCACGACGTTGAGTTTGGGTAGCGGCACTCTGCAAAACGGCGATGTGCTGACGGGCAGCACGCCCAACAGCACCGGGAGCATCACGATCATGGCCAACGGCAACACGGAGACTTTCGTGATGGGCGCGACCGCACATAATGTGACCACCGGCGGCCTGGGCACCCTTCTCGGCTCTGTCTTTACCGTCAACGGCAACACAGTGGCCGACCTGGAGAATGCGATCAATGGCAGCACCGGAGTCAACGGCCTGAATATCACCGCGTCGAATACGAATTCAGACGGGAACCTGTTGCTGAAATCAGACGTTGCCAATGGAAACACCATCAGCATCTCCGGCAACACACTGCAAGACGCATTCAGCAACCCAGCATCCGTCGCTTCACTGGGCACCTTTGCAAGCACCAGCGACACGGTCGCCGGCACGGTCAGCTTTGACGTGGGATCGACGCCGGAAGGCTTCACCATTTCGAATGGAGAGACCGTTCAGGGATTGGTGAACCAGATCAATAAGGGCGACTACGGGGTTTCCGCATCTCTCACGTCCACGAACGCCAATACTCTTGGGACTTCTACCTCAGACGGCTTCTATAGCTTGACGCTGACATCGAACACCTATGGCACAGCCGGCGAGATCGAAAACACCGGAACACTTGTCAGAGATATCGCGCCGACGGCAATGCTCAACTATGTAGGCAGCGCCGCTTACAACACCGGGCTTTCCAGCGGCAGCATCGAGTCGGGCACGGCGATCTACGACTCTTCCAGCGGACAGACGGACACTCCAACCGGCGTGGCGGGAATCATTTCCAACGCCAACGGGTCGAGCGGGATTGCAACCATCAGTTATTCAGATGGAGCAGGCCAGGCATTGAACGGGACCGACCTATCCAACCAAACCGACGCGGAAACCGCGTTGAACAGTCTGAACCTTGCAATCAGTGACGTGGCGTCGCAGGACGGCTACATCGGCGCGCAGATCAATACGCTGAATTCGATCAGCCAGGTGATGAGCACCCAGCAGGAGAATGTGGTTTCGGCGCAAAACGCAATTCAGGCCACCGACTATGCCTCGGCAACTTCGAATATGTCGAAGTACGAGATCTTGAGCCAAACCGGCATTGCCGCTCTCGCACAAGCCAACACGGTTCAGCAGGAAGTGACCAAGCTTCTTCAATAGTTCAGTAACTCGGAGTTAGTTTTCAAAGCAGGATTGCAGTAACTTCAAGACAACCCAGGGACGGGCGGCGGCAAGAGTCTAACTCTTGCCGCCCATTTTTTTGAACAGAGATCAGAGACCAGGGGGCAGAGATCAGGGTCGTTTCCCACATCTCAGAATCGAGAGGTGGACCACCCACCAGATGCTCTCCCGGCCGGGATGCCAAGAATGCACTCTGATTCGGGTATACCCCCACCGGTATTTTGGAGGCAAATTCCTTGTTTTCATGGCTTTACAGACATGGGTTTGCCGTAAAATCGTCAAAACAATGAAGTTGCCTGCAAAATCCTCATCCATAAGGAGTTCTGGGAGGGCCAGAGCGATTGAGCAGCTTTCAAACACTTCACTGGTCTTATTGTGCATAGGGGAGAGAGTTATTCTGCAATTGTACGGAGAAATAATTGCGACTTTTCGTGCTCCTCAGCGAGGAAAGCTGATGGGAAGAGAAAAGAAGCACAATTGAGAATAGGACGAGAGGCTCGCTGAATAGGCGGACAGGAGAGGCGCGAACCTCAGAGCCTATCCGTAAATTGGCACCGCCGGTCTTCAGCTCAGCGTTACTGTGGTCTTAACAGCAGCGGGCGACGTCTGGCGGCGAGGACGCCGCCAGTACAGCCGGTCTGGAGACCGGCGCTTCATTGCTTTTCCCAATTTACGGACAAGTTCTCAGTCGACGCCCGCCCTCTTTCGGCACGACTGAAGTCGTGCCCTGACACAAGGCTGATTTTGAAACATGCCCTGGATATCTAATGACTTTCTTTTACCACTGGCCGCTGGTCAGGTAGTTGTGGATGGAGCGGGCGGCTTTGCGGCCTGCGCCCATGGCTAAGATGACCGTCGCTCCGCCGGTGACGATGTCTCCGCCGGCGAAGACTCCTGGCTTGCTGGTGCGCATGGTCTCAGGATCGGCGACGATGTAGTTGCGCTTGTTGGTCGCTAAATCGGGTGTGGTGCTCTGGATTAGCGGGTTGGCGGTGGTGCCCACGCCGATGATGGCGACATTCGCGGGCAGAACGAACTCTGAGCCCTTGATCTCGACCGGACGGCGGCGGCCGCTTTCGTCCGGTTCGCTCAGCTCCATTCGCACACACCTCGCTCCAGTCAGCCATCCTTTTTCGTCGCCGAGGAAAGCGATCGGGGCAGTCAACATGCGGAATTCGACGCCCTCTTCGCGGGCGTGCTTCACCTCTTCGGCGCGGGCCGGCATTTCGGCTTCTGATCGGCGGTAGACGAGCGCAGCGCTCCGCGCGCCAAGCCGCTTAGCTGTGCGCACCGCGTCCATGGCCGTGTTACCGCCGCCCACCACAATCACATCGCGGTCGCGGCAGTCATAGACTGGCTGGTCATATTCGTCGGCGTTGTAAGCGCGCATCAGGTTAATGCGGGTCAGGAATTCGTTGGCCGAGTAGACGCCGTTGAGATGTTCGCCCGGCACGCCGAGGAAGACCGGCAGCCCCGCGCCGGTGGCGACGAAGATTGCATCGTAGCCTTCCTCTTGCATCAACTCGTCGATGGTGATGCTCTTGCCGACAACGACATTGGTTTCGAATTCGACGCCCATGCGGCGCAGATTGTCGACCTCGCCTTTCACGATGGACTTGGGCAGGCGAAATTCAGGAATGCCATAGACGAGAACGCCGCCAATTTCATGCAGAGCCTCGAAGACGCGCACGCGATGGCCCTTTTGAATGAGGTCACCGGCGGCTGAGAGCCCGGCAGGACCGCTGCCAACGATGGCTACGCTCTTTCCCGTCGCCGGGGCGATGGCGGGAAGGCCAAGTTGGCCGCTGGTCCGTTCGTAATCGGCGACGAAGCGTTCCAGGTTACCGATGGCCAGGGGCGCGCCCCTTTTTCCGAGAATGCAGCCGCCCTCGCACTGGCTCTCTTGCGGGCAGACGCGGCCGGTGATGGCCGGCAGGGCGTTGTCTTCGCGGAGCTTGGCTGCCGCGGCAAGATAGTCGCCTTCATAGATGAGGGCCACGATCTGCTTGATCTGCACACCCACCGGGCAATCGAATACGCAGGCGGGCTTTGCGCAGGAGAGGCAGCGCGTGGCCTCAGTGAGAGCATCGGCGGCTTCAAGGCCCTGGTTGACTTCTTCGAAGTTGCGGCTACGCACCTGCGGGTCGAGCTCCGGCATTTGCGTGCGCAGGATCTTCATGCGGTCTTTGAGAGGAAGAGTATTTCCCCCGGGCAGCGGAAGAGTGTTTTCCTCAGACATAATGAGTCTCCGCCGCCGCCAACTCCGCGCGAAGCTCGGCCAGTTCTTCTTCTTTGTTCGCTTCAAAGCTCTTGAGCGACTCGCATTCCTTCGCGCGATACATGGTGTTGCGCTGCATTAATACCTCGAAGTTGACTTGCGAGGCGTCGAACTCCGGGCCATCGACGCAGGCGAACTTGCTTTGATCGCCGAGAAGCACACGGCAGCCGCCGCACATGCCTGTACCGTCGACCATGATTGAGTTCAAGCTGACCATGGTCTTGATGCCAAGGGGCGCGGTAATTCGCGCCACCGCGCGCATCATGGGCACCGGGCCGACGGCCAGCACAAAGTCGATCTTGCGTCCGGCGGCGAGCAATTCATCGAGCTTCTTTGTGACGAGGCCATGTTCACCGTAGCTGCCGTCATCGGTCATGATGTGGGTCTCGCTGCTGGACTGGCGTACCTCATCCTCGAAGACCACCATCTCCTTGTTCCGCGCGCCCTCGATGAAGACCACGTGATTGCCGGCGGCCTTGAGCGCATTGGCTGTGGGCAGCGCCATGGCTGTGCCCACGCTGCCGGCCAGGATCACCGCAGTGCCGTAGTTCTCAATCTCAGAGGGGCGGCCGAGAGGGCCGACGATGTCGAGGATCGAATCGCCTGCCTCAAGACAGTTCAGAAGCGAGGTGGTCTTGCCGATGGCCTGCACGGCAATGGTGACCGTGCCTGCCGCAGGGTCGGAGGATTTAATCGTCAGCGGGATGCGCTCACCCTTTTCATGAAGGCGCAGAATGATGAACTGTCCGGGCCGCTGCTTGCGGGCGATCCGCGGCGCCTCAATCGTAAACTGCTTGATGTTGAGGCCGACGGTACTGGCCTTGACAATCTTGTACATGAAGCGGGCCTCCGCTGCTGCCGCGACCATCGGCCATTCACATTCACGTTCGACTAAGGGGGCCGGACGTAACGGCGAACTGCGTGGCCAGAGTGCGGGCAACTTCATTCATCATCAAGGATTGTTCGGGATTTGAAAAGGGCAGGGCGCTCACGAGCCACTGGAGCAGCGGAGAAACCGGTTGAGACGGACCGATCGTCGAGCCTCTGCCGGCTCAGGCTTCCAATTGCGGTTGCCTGGCCGCCTCGGCCTCCATGGCGGGAAGTATCGCCTGCATCTTCTGGAACTCCGGGTGGCTGTGAAGCGGCTTCAGGCACGGGTCGGCGAGCACCTGGAAGAACCAGGGACAGCATGTCTCGTTGGCGATGCGCAGCTCTTCGATTGCGCCATCGAGATCGCCGAGAGCGACGTGAACGGCGGGGTTGAAGGAGTTGAGCAGAAAGCGCTCGCGGCCTAGCCACTGAAGGCGTTCGAGGATAGCGCGGGCTTCGTCCTTGCGCCCCGCGCAGGCCAGTGCATAGGCGTGAACGGCGTTGGCGGGGTCGAAGTAGGGCAGACGCTGCGCCAGGTCCGCTGAAAGCTCGGTGGCACGAGCAAAATCCGAGTTATACGCGAGGATCAACGCTCCATAGAATTTGGTGAATTCGTGTTCGCCCAACAGACCGAGCGCCTTTTGGATCTGGTCGACGCTTTCAGAGGCTTGTCCATTGAGATGGAGCGCCCAGGCTAAACGACTTTGCAGCCAGGGGGAATAGGGGTCTTCCTGGATGGCTGCACGCAGCATGGCGATGCCTTCAGGGAAGCGCTGCCGGCTGAGCGTGAAGAGCGAACGGGCGCGCGTGATCCAGGGATCGTGAGGCAAGTGCGAGCTGGAAGAGAAGGCCTCAATGGCTGCGGGCAGGTCACGGTCGAGGTGAAAGTTGACCCAGCCGAGTGCCGGAAGCAACTCCGGGGCCTGGCGCTGCAAATCAGGAATCGACTCTGCGACGCGGCGAAGATGGTCTGCGGCAACAGTCGGAGGCATATATCCATACAGGGCAAGTGTGATTGAGAGGTAGGCGAGATCCACTTTTGCGGAGATCAGTGAAGGGTCGAGTTCGATGGCCCGGAGCAGATGTTGCAGCCCGTCTTGCATCCGATGGCGATGTGGCGTTTGCCACTCATGATGCCCGCGCAGAAATGTGTCGTAGGCTTCTCTTTGCAGGATGCGCCGATCGTTCTCGGCATCAGTGCCTGCGGAGGCGGAGATCTGCTGGATGAGATTGTTCCGCAAGGCCGATGAGGATCGGTCGCCGGGGAGCCCAGCGCCCACGCGGAAGATCAACCGATCGACGAATTCAGATTCCATACCAGAAAGCCGGGTGTGGTCCACCAGCAGGTCTTCAACCCAGACCTGCACTCCATCCTCGACGCGAATCATCTCGGCGCGCAGCCGGAATTGCGACGAAAAGCCGCGAACTGTTCCGGTGAGCACCAGGTCGGCTCTGAGCCTCTGGCCAATCTGCTCGGCGGTAAACTCGCGGCGGACGAGCGCGAAGACTGAGTCTCTCGCCAGCACAGAGACTGCCGGATGGCGCACGTTTGAAAGACGAGCAATCGTCTCTTCGGCGATCGCGAATCCGAGGTGCTCCGGTACAAAGTTGACGGCGGCGAATGGCAAAATGGCAAGCCGCGGGAGCGCCGCGGTCACCGGATTGCCTTGCCACGACACCTCGGCGGTAAAGCGGTAGCCGCGCTTATAAACGGTTTGAACGCATGATTCCGGCTCAAGCCGCGCGCGCAGTGAGGACAGGCACTTGAGAACGCTGTCGGCTGTCACATGAACATCGCCCCATAACGCGTTCTTAAGCTGCAAAGGCGAAACAACCTGGCCTGCGTTGGCCACCAGCAATCGCAAGGCGGCCAATTCTTTGGGAGGCAGGTGAACGACGGCATCGCCCCGCCAGAGCGTTCCATCAGTCTCCAACCGGAATCCGGCAAAGGAACAGGCAAGTTCTTGCGCCTTGCGGCCAAGACCCATCGTCTGGTATCCATCATCCGGGGCATTCCGCAAGATTGGGAGTGACTCTTTCCTTGGATCCAACGCACGCCCTCGAATCCTGGGCTACAGGTTTGCCGATGGTTTATCCATTCGGCAAAAAAGAACACAGTTACCTATAGCGGTCGCGGGAACCTGCGTGAGAAATAACACATCGGGAAAAAAAGAATGCAGCGCTTCCGGCGAATACTTGGGTCTCTGTGAGCCCAGTGTTTTTTTGATAACATCTTGATTATCCGCTTCCGTAACGACCACGGGAAGAGGCTGTATGAGTAATTTCTTATTAAAGAAGTAATCGAATGCCCATTAAATAGTAACCAGCGTTCCATCTTCGACCATCGAACGTAACTCCTTGAATTTCTCTTGGCTTGCGGGTAGAACAATGAACTAATGCGCCCCCAGCTCTTGACGCACCGCCGAGGGACCGGAGGTAACTCGACGAGCTATGGTATCTCAATGCCTCGCCAGTGTAACTCCAAGCCCGGTGGTCAGAATTACGTCGTTGCTTACAGTTCCAGTTGGCGGAAAAGAGGTGTATTCGTCATTGAAAGAGGTCACCCAGTTGAAGATCTTTCCTATCTTGGTTGAGAAAGTGGAGTTGATGGTGAACTGATATCGGCCGGGGTCATCCAAATCTGGATATACGAAAGCCTGTTCGGTCAACGAGCTTGAGGCGCCGACTTTACGTGTGTACTGTTCACCTAGATTAAGAGCGGCGAAACTGTTGGTGGCGCTGGGGGCCGTCGCAGTGGCTGAATAGCTTTCATGGGTCCACACCACTCCGCCGAGCAGATCGAGGGACTGTTTGGGAGACTTCGTAGCGTGCCAGCCGAAACCGCCGCCTGTGATGGAGCGAAGATCCAGATCCTGCAGCGCGTTGGAGGAGAAGTCGCCGCTGCCGAAGACGAAAAGTTTGGGTTCGATATTGTGGTCGTAGCGGAGTCCACCGTTTGTGGCGTTGGCGCTGGTGGTGGGGATGGAGTGCGCGTTCTCGCTATAAATCGTGTTGACATAGAGCGCAGTCTTGTCGGTGGGTGTGGTTCTGGCGCCTGTAAATCCCGCACCGAAGGTGGCCGTGTCTGAGTTTCCTTTTGTAAGGGCGAGGCTAACATTGGCCGCGCCGGCCCAGGCGTGTCCCCAGCCGGGATGGAGCGAGGCTTCATAAGCCTTTTGATCCGCAGGGGTTCGCAAGACGGTTACTGCCGCCGGATTCATTGTAGAAGGACCGGATTCTGTGGTGACGATGAGACCCGCGCTACCGCGTTCGATCGAGGTTACACTTAGGTTTCCTTTGGGCGTGGACAGAATGAACGGCTGAGTGGTTTTCAGACTAGCCACCTGATCCCAAGTAATGACGATGGCGTCGGCATAGCTGGTCTTAAAGGTAAGCTTGCCGGCCTCTAGCTTGACAACCGTCCCCGTAAGTTTGTCGCCGTTCGTTAGGGTGATCGTGTCGGCAAGAAGCATTGGAGCAGTAAACGCGGCAACGAGTGCGCAAACGATGGCTAGTAAGAGAGTGCGTGGGGGGAGGGCGAGATACATGGGAGGAATCCTCTTATCTGGGAATGAAGTGAATGGAATCAAACTGAAACAGCCTCAACTCGACTGCGTCTTCTCTTGGATGATAAAGATTTCCGCCGGATACGAAAAGACGAAGGGTTTTCCGTAAAAACTTCAGGGTTTCAGGAGGAATTGGACGGCGGCCAGATGTCAATCTAGACGAAGACATGTCCGCGGATGATCTTCATCCCCAATCTAGCGGCCGAGCCCAGGAGAGATCGCCCTGAACAAGCCTGTTTCTTACGCGCAATGGTTTCTTGCGCCCTACTCGATCGGAATGAAGCTGCGCTCTCTGCGCACCAAGAAGCGGCTCACTCTCTCGCGTCTCGCGGCTGAGACCAAGCTATCGACCGCGCTGCTCTCAAAGCTCGAAACGGATCGCATGATCCCCACGCTGCCAACATTGGCCACTATCAGCCGGGTCTATGGCGTCGGTCTGAGCTACTTTTTCTCCGAGCCCGCCAAACACACTCTCTCGATCACGCGCAAGGCCCACTTACAGGGCAACAGCCGCGGGTTGGAGTCGGTGAAGATCACTCCTCTGAATGCACTTGAGGGGCGGACGAAACTGACGGCTCAGATGATGGAGTTTCCCGCCGGGGGAGCGGCGTGCGTTGCGGATGCCTGCCGCGGAGCCAGCGGCCTGGTGTATGTGCTGGAAGGGAAGCTGCAGTTGGATGCAGGGGGAATGAGCGAGGTGCTCGAAGCTGGTGATTGCGCTTACATGGAAAGTGAGATGGCGGTCGCGTGGAGCGCGGCGAGCAAGCACCGCTGCCGGATTCTTGCGGTGATGCCGGCCAGCCCGAACGCTGAAGGCTGACCGGCCCCTGCGTGCGCTACTTGGCAACCCTGGCGATCAACTGGAAAGAGTCCAGAAAACGTGAAGCGCCGTCGTAAGGTTTGCCAATCGGGTAGACAACCAGCGTCTGGTAAAGCGTGCTGCCGACCAAGTAGATGCGGGCGGAGAAGTGCGCGGTGTCGCTCTCGGCCTCGAATGTCAGGGCGTGATAGACGCCGAATGTTGTCTTCTTGTCGCTGATCAGATGAGAGTTGGAGTTCTTCAAGGCTCCGTCCTCCGCACCATGCAGCACTTTCTCTGTATCCATGCCGGCTATTGCCGACCCGTAATCGCAAACTCCAGCAAAGAGCGCCACCGGCTCAAACTCCACAAGATACGAGCGCAACTCGAACGAGCCTTTCTCGGTTGGAACGTCTCGCTTTGAGAATTCCGGCGCGGAAGGGAAGGAGGCGCTGAATCCGTCCTCCGCATAGCTGTAGTTTTTCCAGTCCGTGGTTGGCGCCGCAGGGACGGCTGCGCTGGGTGTGGAGGGCGTCTGCGCGCCGAGTAGAGCACCTACCCCGGAGGCCATCACAGCGAAAGCAATGCAGCGGGTAACGATTCTTAGCTTCCTGTTAGTCATCGCGGGACTCCTTGCTTGCTAGAAGAACTCACCGTCGCGAGCGAGAGCAGCGCCGCACAGACGGCGAGGCGGCGGTGCGAAGTCCCAAGGCATTCTTGGGCGGATAGCGAGCATTGCTTTCAGTCACCTCGTTGCGGTGTAACTGGATTCTCATCCCGCCGCCGGGCGCGTCGAGCGGCAGAGACAAAGTCTAGCACCGTTATGGCGAGCGGCGCGCGCCTCCTTTAAGGGATGCGCGCTTTGTGTTTGCCGATTGAGGGGCTGGTCTGTAGGATGGTTTGGAATCCCAGGAACCGGAGACCATGCGACCCAACCTCAATCTGATGAAGGCAACACTGACCGGAGCACTTGGCGGCCTGCTCTTTGGCTTCGACACGATTGTGATCTCCGGCGCCATCGACGCCATTGTGCGTCTCTATGGTTTGAGCCCGCAGAACAAGGGCTTGACAGTTGCCATCGGGCTGATCGGCACGGTGGTTGGAGCGCTCGGGGCCGGCGTGGTGGGGCAAAAGCTTGGGGGACGAGAGACGCTGCGGCTCACGGCCGTGCTGTATGTGATCTCCGCGGTGGGCTGTGGCTTCGCATGGAATTGGCCCGCATTTATGTTCTTCCGTTTTGTGGGCGGGCTGGGCATTGGCGCGTCGTCCGTTCTGGGGCCGGTTTACATTGCCGAACTCGCCCCGGCCAAATGGCGCGGCCGTCTGGTGAGCGCCTTCCAGCTCAATGTGGTCTTCGGCATCATGGTGGCCTACACGTCCAACTACCTTATTCGCCTGATGCATCTGGGCGCGGCGGAGTGGCGCTGGCAGGTGGGAGTGGCCGTGCTTCCGGCGATTGCTTTTCTGGCACTGCTCTTCGGAATTCCGCGCAGCCCGCGCTGGTCTGCCGCGCGCGGCCGTAACGACGAGGCGCTGGCGGTGCTCAAATCGATGGGCGAATCGAACCCGGAGTCTGAATTGGCCGCGATTCGCGAGGCGCTGGCTCAGGAGCACGCCTCGGCTCACGAACCGGTCTTCCGGTGGAAGTATCGCTATCCATTATTTTTGGCGATAAGCATTGGGGCATTCAATCAACTGGCTGGCATTAACGCCATTCTGTATTACCTGAACAATATCTTTGCCGCGGCGGGTTTCAGCCAGGTTTCGAGCGACCAGCAGGCCATAGCGATCGGCGCCACCAACTTTCTTTTCACGCTGGTTGGCATGTCGCTGATCGACAAGCTGGGCCGCAAGACGCTGCTGCTCATCGGCGCGGCGGGCACGGCGAGCTGCCTGGCCGGGGTGGCATGGCTCTTTGCCACCAACTCCCATCCGGAGGCGCTGCTCTGGCTGCTGGTGACTTACATTGCCTTCTTTTCCGTCTCTCAGGGAGCGGTCATTTGGGTCTACATCGGCGAAGTTTTTCCCAATCACGTTCGCTCTAAAGGCCAGGGTGTGGGCAGCGCCAGCCACTGGTTCATGAACGCGGCGATCGCCCTGGAGTTTCCGGTGGTGGTGCATTCGATGAGCACGGCGACGCCTTTTACGTTCTTTGCCATCATGACGGTTGTGCAGTTCCTGGTTGTGCTCTTCGTCTATCCAGAGACCAAAGGACAGACGCTGGAAGCATTGCAGCGGAAACTGATGGGGACGGAGTAAAAGCTCGAGATCGGTCCTCGGTCTTCATAATCGTTACGACGGGATCAATTCTTGGGGCACTGTCTCGCGTCCTCGATTAACGAGACCTTTCACAGGATGATGTTCTATATAATTTGAATGTAACGCCGGGGCTTGCCTCAGTCCGGCCATCCGCCGAAGTGTGAGGTCAGCGATGGAGCAGTCGACGGTCTCGGTCGTGGAGCAGGGCAGGGAAGCGGCGAAGGCCGCACCAGAGGTTGGTTTCGCGTGGAATCCCAAGGACCTGAAGCTCGCGGAGGATACGCCGCTGGCTGCCGCCAGTTCGCCGGAGGCTGAGGCATTCCGCCAGGAGATCATTCGCGCCGGACACAAGCTCTGGCAGCGGCAGTACGTGGATGGCAACGGCGGCAATATCAGTGTGCGGCTGAGTTCACAGTATGTGCTTTGCACGCCCACCATGGTCAGCAAAGAGGACCTGGTGCCTGCTGACATCTGCCTCTCTGATCTTGACGGCAACATCCTGGCAGGAGACCGTTCGCGCACCAGCGAACTGCTGCTGCATCTGGCGATTTATAAGGCGAACCCGCGCGCCCGCGCTGTGGTTCATTGCCATCCGCCCTACGCCACGGCCTTTGCCGTGACTGGCGCGACGCCACCTAACGGACTGATCACCGAGTATGAGATTTTCATCGGCCCGGCAGCGGTTGCGCCTTATGAGACTCCCGGCACGCAGGCCTTTGCCGAGACGGTGCTGCCCTTTGTTGAAGACCACAATACTATTCTGCTGACCAACCACGGCATCGTGTGCTGGGCAGACACCGTGACACATGCCGAATGGCTGACGGAGATCTTCGAGACTTGCTGCAAGACTTATCTGCTCGCGCAGCAGATCGGGCGGTCGCTTAAGGTGATTCCCGAAGAGAAGATCAATGAGATTCTGGCACTGAAGCAGCGCATGGGCCTGCCGGATGCGCGCCTTACCAGATCTGCGGAAACGGCCGGTGCAGCGCCGGAAGTGAGTGCGGCGGAGCTGGAACGCATGGTCGAGCGGGTTGTAGCCCGGCTGGAAGAGCGGGAATGAGCTAGGTCTTTTACCGTGTAATTTCGCACTTCAGGGTTCGCTGTTTCCCACCCATTCGCCAGGAAAAAGGCGAATGGATGGGGCACGACACAGGTACAAGAACAAACGGTCAGAGAACTAGAGAGCCTGCCCCAGTGCCAGAGTATTCTTCACCAACGCATCGATCTCTGCGCGGCTGGTGCGATGATTTACGATTGCCGCTCGAATCGCGATACGGCCTCGGATCTTGGTTGTGGACGGCGCAACGATTCCTGATTCTTGAAGCCGGACAACAATCTCGTCGTTGATCCGGTTGGATTGTTCTGAATTAGAGTCTTCCGCTACGGAGCCCTTTGGGCAATAGCGGAAACAGACGATGTTCAGCTCGACCGGAGCCATCAGCTCCAGTTCTGGCGTCTCGGCGATGCGCGACTCTAGATAACGGGCCAGCGCGCACGTGCGCGAGATCGACGCTCCGATAGCCTCAACGCCGAAGACCTTCAACGTGAACCAAACCTTCAAGGCGCGAAAGCCGCGCGATAGATCGGGTCCGAAGTCGCAGGGCCAGGGCGAGCCTGCTGCGAGGCCGCGTTCGGCGCGTTGCAGATAGGCTGCCGGAGCGACAAATGTGCTTTTGTGCGCCTCGGCGTCGCGCACGAGGATGAAGCCCGCGTCGTAGGGAGCCTGTCCCCACTTATGAAAGTCGAAGGCCACGGAGTCGGCGCGTTCCATTCCAACCAGCTTTGGCGCAAGATCGGGGGCCAGCTTGGCCAGAGCGCCAAAGGCTCCATCGACGTGGAACCAAAGTCTTTCGCGCTGGCATAAGTCGGCCAGACCGGCCAGATCGTCGATGGCTCCGGCATTCACTGTGCCCGCGGTTCCCACTACGAGGAACGGCGTGAATCCCGCCTCGCGATCGCGATGGATGGCCTCGGCGAGCGCCGCGAGATCGATGTGGCAGCCGGAGTCGGTGGGAATCAGACGCAGCGCATCGCTGCCGAGACCGACGATGTCCATGGCCTTGGGCACGCAGCTATGGACCGATGTCGACGTGTACGCGGTCAGACGTTTCGGGGCTGCGGTGACTCCACCGGCGCGCACCTCGAAGCCCAGCGCAACATCGCGGGCGATGAGCACGGCGATCAAGTTGGCCATCGAGGTTCCGGTGACGAAGAGTCCGCTCGAAGTTTCGGGAAATCCAAAGAGCTCGGCAACCCAGCGGGTGACCTGCCGTTCGACCTCGATGGGAATATGATCGCGGCCACTGAGATTTGCATTCAGACCGGCAGCGAGCATCTCCGCCAGAACTCCGACCGGCGTGCCGCCGCCATTGACCCATCCCATGAAGCCGGGATGCACGTTGCCCTGGGTGTAAGGCAGCACCTCACGCATGAACTCCGCATGAACGCTGGCCAGCGCTTCTCCCTGCCGTGGTGCTGGGGACCGAAAATTCGCACGCACTTCGGCGGGAATCGGCTGCCAGACGGGCCGCTCGCGGATGTCTTCGACGTAGCCGAGGATATTGTCCAACATGCGGTGCGCCTGAGCGCGAAATTCGCTCCAATCCTTGGGATCAAGGGATTCGCTGGAATTCGCTTTTGCGGTGCTGCCGGGCTTTGCGGCGTGGTCGATGATGAGGGGCTGCGACATTCGTTCTCCCTGATGCTATTTTACGTGTTGCGGGCGGTCGGCATTCAGCGTGCACTTTGCGCTATAGCTTGGGCGGAATGGCAGAATCAGTAGTCTCTGATGGTGGCGGGAGCTTGTGGGGAGAGTCTTCGAGGGGAACAGTGGTGGTTTTCAAAAGGTAATCGCAGCTGTCTGCCCCTAGGTTAGGGCCGTCGTGTGCGGGCACACAATGGCTAAGCGAGAGACTGCTTCAACTCCGCCAGGATTTTGACGACGGCGAGTTGGGCAGCCTGAGCGATTCCTTCGGAGAGATCCATAGAGATCGGCTGCTTGGGATCGATGGCGATGGCGTAGAGAATCACTTCGGGGCCTCCGCCTTGAATATAAAAGACGTCCAGCAGGTCCTTCACACCGACGTCGTGCGCTGTGAGCGTGGGCGGGTAATCGCGCGAGAAGCGGGGCGTGGTGCGAGTGACGGTGCCGGGAGGGTTGCCGTCGTTGGCTGCGTCAATGAGGATAACGCGGCCCGCGCTTTGCAAGGGTTCCAGCAGGGTGAAGCCGCCAGTGCCGCCGTCGAGGCATTCGACATTTGCAGGCAGAGTTTGCTGCTCCAGAGCCCGCACGACATGAACGCCGACGCCCTCATCGCCCATCAGGACGTTGCCCAGGCCGAGGACCAGTATCTTCTCCGACTTTTTCTGGATCTCCAAATCGGCGGGCCTGTTCGTCAAGCCGCGAGGTGGCTTTTCGCAGGGAAAAGCCACTCGATGCTCTTGCACGACTGGTACTGGAAGGGTAAAGACCCTGAACATTCGCTCTAATCCTGTTTCTTTTCGCGCTCGAACTTCCATCCGCCGATGATCGAGGATACTGTTCCGCGTCCTTCGATGTAATCGTGATAAAAGGCAAGATAAACGTGGACGATGACAAACGTAACGAAGAACCACAGGAAGGTGTGGTGCCAGAATCGGACGCTGAATTCGCCGCCCATCAACGGCACGACCCAGAGGAACATGCGCGGCATCCAGGAGTTGCTCATGCTGGAATAGAGCGCGAATCCGGTGATGGTCTGAAAAGCGAACGCCAGAAACGTGCCGAAGTAAATGAACCCGGCGAGCGCATTGTGGCCGGTCGAGATGGGCCCGTGCAGTTTGGTTTCGAGAACGTCAGCTTTGATGACGTCGACAATCTCCTGCCGCTGCGACTTCTTGAGCGGAAAGAATGCGTTCCAATGCGAATACTTATTGCCGACGAATCCCCAATAGAGCCGCGCCAAAAAGTTGAAGACGTAAACAAAAGCCGACACGAAGTGGATGAACCGCACCCAGCCAAACCAATATTGTTGATATGCCTCGGCGGCATAGAAGGCGCGGATTGGCGCACCGATCAGATAGCCGGTAATGCACAAGGCTACCAGTGCAATTGCATTGATCCAGTGGTAGGCGCGTACCGGCAGCTCCCACACATAGACCCGCCGGTACTCGACAGGCTGACTGCCATTCGCGCGAAAGACATCCTTAACGCCAATGTTCGGTGCACTCATGGGCATCACTCGAAGGAGACCTGGTGAAGGTGCCGACCCTGCGGGTCATACAAGTGAACGGCGCAGGCAAGACACGGGTCAAAGGAATGGATGGTGCGCAGAATCTCTACCGGCTCTTCCAGTTTGGCGACCGGCGTGCCGATCAGAGCCTGCTCAAAGGAAGACCGCTGCTGTTTGGCGTCGCGCGGAGAGCCGTTCCACGTTGTCGGCACTACAAGCTGATAGTTGGCGATAGCGCCGTCGTGAATCTTGATGTAGTGAGCCAGCGCGCCGCGCGGAGCCTCGGTGAGGCCAACCCCCTCGGCATCCTTGGGCCAGCTCTTCGGTTCCCAGCGCTCGCCATTGAATGTGGAGACTTCGTTGATCTTGACGCGCTCCATCAACTGGCCGAAGTAATCCTTGAGCCAGATCATGGCCAGCACCGTATCGAGACCGCGCGCAGCCGTGCGTCCCAAGGTCGAGAAGAGCGCGGCGACGGGCACATTGAGCTTGCCGAGCGTGTCTTTCACCAGTTCCTGCACATCGGTGCGGCCAGAGGCATAGGCAACCAACAGCCTGGCTAGAGGGCCGACTTCCATCGGCTGTTCCTTCCAACGAGGCGTCTTGAGGAAGGAGTACTTCTCGTACCCCTCCAGAGACTCAAAGGGAGGCTTGGGGCCGGTGTAGTTGAGTGTTGTTTCGCCCGCCCAGGGATGAATGCCCGCCGAGTCTCCGCCCTCGTAGCTGTACCAGGAGTGGGCGATATACTCTTTGATCTCTTGCGAGTCGGTCGCGTTCACCGGATGGACGGTGCTTAAGTCGCGTCCGAGGATCACGCCGCGCGGATACTTGAATGTCTCCGGCTTTCCATAACCCTGCGTTGGAAATTCGCCGTAGCTGAGATAGTTCGTCAGTCCGCCGCCCCAACTGGCCCAGTCCTTGTAGAAGGAAGCTACGGCCAGCAGGTCGGGAATGTAGACCTGGTTAACAAACTCATCAGCCTGATCGATGAGCTGCGAGACCAGGTTGAGACGCTCAGAGTTGATTGCAGCCACTTCATTGACATTGATGGAGCAGGGAACTCCGCCCACCAGATAATTCGGATGCGGATTTTTGCCGCCGAAGACGGCGTGGATCTTGACGATCTCCTTTTGCCATTCCAGGGCGTCGAGATAATGCGCAACCGCGATCAGATTCACTTCAGGCGGCAGCTTGTAGGCAGGATGGCCCCAGTAGCCGTTGGCGAAGATGCCCAGACCGCTGGCGGCGAAGGCCTTGATCTTGTTCTGCACTTCGGTGAAATAGGAGGCTGTGTTCTTGTCCCACTTAGAGAAGGATGCGGCAAGCTCGGCGGCCTTCTTCGGATCGGCCTTGAGAGCGTTGACAATGTCGACCCAGTCGAGCGCATGAAGGTGATAGAAGTGGATCACGTGATCCTGCACGTACTGGGTGGTCAACATGATGTTCCGGATCAGCTCGGCCGTGGGCGGGACGGTGATGCCCAGTGCGCTTTCAACCGCGCGAACGCTGGTGAGAGCGTGGACGGTGGTGCATACGCCACAGACGCGCTCTGTGATGGCCCAGGCGTCGCGTGGATCGCGGCCCATGAGGATCTTCTCAAGGCCGCGCACCATAGTGCCCGCGCTGAATGCGTCGGTGATGACGCCGTTCTCCACAACTGCTTCAATGCGCAGGTGGCCTTCTATACGAGTAACCGGATCGACGACGACGCGTGTCATAGGCTCTTATGACTCCTTCTGATCTTCGGCGTGCACTTCGGCAATCACGCTCCGTTTGCGAACATTGGTCGCCACGACATGGGCCGCGACTCCAGCGAGGGTGGCGGCTGCGACAACCGTGCCCACCGTGTCTGCCGTGCTCTCGACTCCGAAACCGGGGAAGGAAGATAGATGCTGGTAGAAGGGACCGTTGTCCCAGAAGCCCTCTTCGCTGCAACCGATGCATCCGTGGCCGGACTGAATGGGATAACTGGTGCCTTCGTTCCACTTGACCACCGAACATGCGTTGTAAGTGACCGGACCGCGGCAGCCCATCTTGTAAAGGCAGAATCCCTTGCGCGCGTTCTCGTCGTCCCAGGACTCGACGAAGAGGCCGGCATCGTAGTTGGGGCGCCGATAACAAGTGTCGTGAACGCGGCGGCCATAAAACTCCTTGGGCCGGCCCTGGCTGTCGAGCGCTGGAGGCGTTCCAAGCACCAGCAGGTGCGTCACCACGCCCATCATCACATCGGCGATAGGCGGGCAGCCTGGAACGTTGATTACGGGCTTGTTAACCAGCTTGTGAATCGGAGTAGCTCCGGTGGGGTTCGGCTTGGCCGCCTGGACGCAACCATTGGAGGCGCAACTACCCCACGCCACCACTGCGGCGGCATCCTTGGCGACGGTCTGCAAGATCGATTCAGCGGTCTTGCCGCCGATCATGCAATAGACGCCATCGTCGCCTGTAGGCACCGCGCCTTCCACCAGCACAATGTACTTGCCCTTGTTGTTGGCAATGGTGTCGGTGAGGCACTTCTCAGCCTGGAAGCCGGATGCGGCCATCAGGGTTTCGGAGTAATTGAGGTTCAGTACGTCGAGAAGCACGTCGAGAACAACGGGGTGCGAAGCGCGAATAAACGATTCGCTGCAGCAGGTGCACTCCTGAAAGTGCAGCCAGACGACGGCCGGTTTATCTTTTTTCTCGAAGGCCGACACCACCTGGGCGACGCCGGTTTGACCGAAGCCCGCCACCGTTGCGGCTGCCGCGCAGAATTGAAGAAAATCTCTGCGGCTGTAGCCCTTCTGCTGCATTGACTGATAAATTGATTGGCCCATGCCTACCTCGCTTCATGGTGATCAACCGGCGACCTTCCGGTGGCGAACGCTGGTCTCCGCTGGTGACTCTGCTACGGACAAATGGAGGGTACGCATCCAAAATGACGATCGGATGTGACCGGCATCACGTTATTCGCAACAGCCTTTGCCGCCCGCCCGATCCGCCGAGGAAACATTGCAGAGCAGTC
>JBEKCA010000062.1:0-29756 GCA_050015115.1 Occallatibacter sp. | reverse complement strand
CGACCGCTACATCGAAAACCACAACCACGACCCAAAACCCTTCATCTGGCATAAAACCGCAGACCAGATCCTCGACTCCGTCGCGCGATTTTGCAGACGAATTAATGACTCAGGACACTAGGGGTGGGCGAAAACATTCGCCGGGCTCGGCGCTTCCGTCTTTTCTCTGGCTAAATCTAAGCCTACTTGCTGTTCCAGATATTATCGGCAACGATCGAAGAAAGTTTAATCGCTTTTGTTTACAGAAGCTTATCGGCTAGGAAACGACATCGGCGGTTTGACAGTAGAGTTCAGTCGGTGGAATTCTGACCCTCTGGCTCGAAAAGACAGGGAGTCTCTCATTGAGTTGATGTTTTGAAAGGGCACGGCTTGAGCCATGCCGCAAATGCTGCAATAACGATCAGAGCTTTAGCCTCTGAGGGTCCGTTTGACTGCAAGCACGACTTGTTCAGAGTCTCACTAGCCCGCCAACCATCGAAAGCAGTTGAGTTAAAGGGTCCGCCTCACAAACCGCCGCCCGCGAATCTCATACTCGCCGCTGGCCACACGGGCGATTGCCTCGGAGTAGGCAATGTGTTCCTCAGCCAGAATGTGCTCGGCCAGCGAGTGGGCATCGTCGCTTTCCAACACCGGAATCGCCCGCTGCAACACGATCGCCCCGTGGTCAAGGTGTTCATCGACAAAGTGCACTGTGCAGCCAGCCACTTTGACGCCGTAATCGAAGGCCTGCGTCTGCGCTTCAAGGCCCGGAAAGGCCGGAAGCAGCGATGGATGAATGTTGAGAATGCGATTGGGAAAAGCGGTGATGAACTCCGGCGATAGCAGCCGCATGTACCCGGCCAGGCAGACCAAATCTGCGCGGTGTTCGCGCAGGCATGCGATGACGTCGGCGTCATGCTCGGCGCGCTTGCGGCCCTTTGAGACAAACAAAGCCGATTCGAGCCCCATCTCGCGCGCTTTGGCCAGTCCGCCAGCCTCGGCGACATTCGAGATCACCACGGCAATCTCGACGCCTTTCAGCCGCCCGGCGAGCATCGACTCGGCGATGGCGACGAAGTTCGACCCGCGGCCGGAGAGCAAGATTCCCAAGCGAAGGGGGCGGTCTTTCGTGGCTTGTTCCAAGATTTTCCTCAGGCGTTGAAGCCAGTTCCTTTCAATCCTTCGACCGTGTTGCAGGTATTCTTATCTTTAGCGATCTTCAACAATCAATTGCATCGCATGGAAATCAAAAGTGACCGGGAATAGTTGCGAAACGAGATCAAAGCCAAGATTTCCACCCGCCCAGTCGCTACCTGGCACATCGGCTTTCGTTAACACAGATGCCGGTGCAAGCGTGACTTCATTACCGAGCAGAAAGTGCACCGACGGCAGTTCTACCGACTCGTGCGTGGCACTTCCAGAAAGACCTGTTAGTTTGTGATCTTTTTTGATCCCTGTTCGCATCAACTCGGGGAAGGCAGACGCAAAGACCGGCCATAATTCGGTGCGCTCTGCGCCCGTGTCGAGCGTGAAGATGAGCGTCTTTCCATTCAGGCTCAGTTGCGTCGTCGGATTCTGCGAGTCGAATGCCAGCGGCAGGATCTTTTTGGGACTGGCCGCTGGACCCGGCAGTATATCAACGCGATTATCTTTGCCTACGCGAAAAGCGCCCAAAGCTATTAGCACTGGAATTCCGAGAATCCCCTTGTGTCCCTGAGGCAAATCGACAAACGGCTCATTCGCGTCTGGATATATGGTAAACGCAACATTTTTCAGATGCGTCTTCCCGATCCACATATCTGGAACCACTGCCAGGCGCATCGCTGAACCCGTTCCATTAATATCTCCAAGCTTAGTTGAAGTCTCTTCGAGCTTCAGGCCCAGTCTGTGGGCCTCGGATTCACACATCAAGGAGATGTTCGCGCCTGTGTCCGCGATGTAATATCCCGCAATGCCGTTTGCAGTCACAGGCAGGAAGAGATTGCCCTCAATCGTCTCCGCTTGCAGCGTTGAGGGTCTGTTGCTCACAACGGTTTGATCAGGGTGTCTGGCCAGGACTTCAAACAGCGGATGTATCGCTTTCACATCTTCTGCATCGGGTTTTTCTGCAAGCATCTGGTTCAGTTGTTCGAGTGCCTTCCGGCTTCTGCCTTCGCGAAAGTACATCGAAACGAGATGCGCATGCGCCCGATATGAACTCTCACTGTGCGGCACCTTTCTTATCACAGTCTTCAGTTCGCGCTCGGCTGCGGATCGGTGTTCAACGCTGGCATCCACAGCTCCTCTGCACAGAAGCGAGACTCCGCCGCCAGCCACTCTATCGCGCATCTGGAACCAATCGTGCCCTTCGCAGAGATCGGGGTTACTCTCGGCCGGTGCCGGAAGACTGAAAGCCATGAGAAATACAAGGCTCGCCAGGGATACTCGCATATTGCAAATCCTCTTACTGCTTACAGTCCACTGTTTACGTGTACTGCACCCGGCGCTCGCCCTTGACGACGCGGCCAACAACGTAGAACTTCTCTTCGGCGCGGTCCAGCAGGTTTTTCGCCCGCGCAAACTTGGCCGCCGGGATCGCCGCGATCAAGCCGATGCCCATATTGAAGGTGCGCATCATCTCTTCCTGCGAAACCTGGCCCAGCTCCCGGAGATGTTCGAAGATGGGCAGCACCGGCCAGGAGCCGATCTCGATCTGCGCCCCGATGTTCTTGGGCAGAATGCGTGGCAGGTTCTCCGTGATGCCGCCGCCGGTGATGTGGGCCATGCCAGTCGTCAGCCCTGCCGTCACCAGCTTTTGAATCACATGGAGATAGCTGCGGTGGGTCCGCATCAGTGCCGCCCCTGCCTTCTCCCGGATGGCGGTCACATATTGCGTGTGCTTGTAGCCGGCCACCTCAAAGAAAAGTTTGCGGGCCAGCGAATATCCGTTGGTATGTAGGCCGGTCGAAGGCAGTCCGATCAGTACATCTCCGGCCTTGATGCCTGCTCCGGTAACCATCTTGTCACGGTCCACCGCGCCCACAATGAAACCCGCCAGGTCGTATTCGCCATCGGAATAGAAGCCAGGCATCTGCGCTGTTTCGCCGCCGATCAGCGCGCAGGCGTTGGCTTTGCAAGCCTCAGCCAGCCCGGTGATCACACTCTCGGTCACCTCCGGGTCGAGCTTGCCGCTGGCCAGATAATCCAGAAAAAACAAAGGTGTCGCGCCCTGAACGGCTATGTCGTTGACGCAGTGGTTCACCAGATCCTGGCCAACCGTCTGGTGCAGGCCAAGCTCAAAGGCCACCTTGAGCTTGGTACCCACGCCATCAGCCGAACTGACCAGAATGGGGTTCTTCCACCGCTGCATGTCCAGCCGAAAGAGCGCGCCGAAGCCGCCGATGCCGCCCAGAACATTGCGGTTAAAGGTCTTCTGCGCCAGATACTTGATGCGTTCCTTGGCGCGGTCTCCACTTTTGATGTCAACGCCGGCATCGGCGTAGGTCACGGATTTGGATTTGGATTCGTCGGGCACGATGCGGTCTTTCTTGGGATGGGATTGTTAAATTGCTCTGCGGGCCGAAAGGTCGATTTTAGCAGGATTTCGATGATGTGGCTCCGCATTCTCACTGTGGACAACTCCCCGGCACGGTGAGACTACCCGATAGAATGGAAAGCCGGCTTGACAGAGAATCAACCCTGCGCTACTCTGAAAAGGAAAGCTAGCTTTACATGGTGATCACCGTCGCAAATCGGATCACAAACCAGGTCAAGGATCTACGGAACCGCCGCGGATGGACCCAGGAGCAACTGGCGCAAGCCGCCGGCGTCTCCCGCCAGAGCATCAACTCAATCGAGCGCAACCGCTACGTGCCGAGCCTGGAGCTGGCGCTCACCTTTGCCCGGCTATTTGAGTGCCCAACCGACGAAATCTTTCAATTGGAGAAGGAGCAATGACCCATCCGATCCTCAGCAGAATTCCGATTTTCTGCAAGCTTGTCGACGAGCGCTTTCTGGAGCACCGCCGGCGCTCGAGCAGCACAGCAGGATTTGCGACGGTGCTCGTGGCTATCGCGCTCTGGGAGCGCCGCTTTATGGTTGACCACATCATTAGCTGGGACCTGCTGGCCGTCTGCCTCACGTTTGGAGTGGTCAAAATGTCCCTATTCTTTTGGTATCGCCACACTGATTGATTTGAGGAGAGAAGAATGTCAATTCGATTTCGTCAGCTCGACCCCAAAGCCCGCGGCAGGATGCTCCTTGCTAACATTTCGCTGACTATCGGCCTGGTGTTATGGCTCTTCGTTCATCCTGCCAGCCAAGTAGAACGGAATTGGTTTCATGGAATCTCCGGTTTCCTACTCGGCGTTTCGATCACCATCAATCTACTGAACTTGAGGTCCTCAAGCCGGTGCAGCGACGCCCGAGCCGGAAAGCTATAGAAACCGCTCCCGCTCCTCGGGCGCTGGTATGGGGCAGCTCTCCAGCCGTCCCCAGATGCGGTTGCGCCAGCGGGCGACGAGCCGATAGACGACGTCACGCACTGGCCGCGGAATGAGTCGCAGCGTCGCGGCAATCGCAGGCCAAGGCCGCGGCAACTCGCGCAGC
Source organism: Occallatibacter sp. (assembly GCA_050015115.1). Lineage (GTDB taxonomy): Bacteria > Acidobacteriota > Terriglobia > Terriglobales > Acidobacteriaceae > Telmatobacter. The sequence continues at coordinate 25,190 of JBEKCA010000062.1, read as the reverse complement.
GCGGCCAGCGCCGCATTGGATCTGATTAAAACCTCTTCCGCCGCACCCTCAAAGTTCCGTACTACAAAGATTGTCTCGGGACCAGCCGGAACATCTGCCACGCTGATGCCGTGCCGTGCCAGCGCTTCGCCCCAACCCTCAGCCTCGAAGGCCGCAAACCGCAGCCGGTCGCCCCGGTCACGCCGCAAAAACCACCGCACCGTCCGGTTGCACAGCACGCAATGGCCGTCGAAGAGGACCACAAGCCGGTCACCGGGATCTCTAAAGCCGCTCACCTTCAAGGGGATGCGGGCTCGGGCCAGCGAGATTCAATTCGCCTGAATTGCGGCGATGACGCCCTCTATACTGAACGCACGATGAGTTCAAAGCGTCCCGCACCCGTCCGTACCCGTTCCCACGCTCTGCAACAGCGCGCCGAGCGTTTCTTTCCTGGCGGGGTGAATTCGCCGGTCCGGGCCTTTCGCGCGGTGGGCGGCGCGCCTCCGTTTGTCGAGAGCGCGCAAGGCGCATGGCTCAAAGACGCCGATGGCAACCGCTACATCGACTACTTCGGCTCCTGGGGGCCGATGATCTTGGGCCATGCCTTTCCGCCTGTTGTCGAAGCCATCCAGAGAGCCGCGCGCACCTCGGCGAGTTTTGGCGCGTCGACGGCCACCGAGGCCGATCTGGCCGAGCGCATCATCGCCTGCTTCCCCGCCATCGAGAAGCTGCGCTTCGTTAGCTCCGGTACCGAGGCAACGATGAGCGCAATTCGCGTGGCCCGCGCCGCCACCGGTCGCAAAATCGTCGTGAAGTTCGAGGGCTGTTACCACGGCCACGCCGACGGCCTGCTGGTCAAAGCCGGCTCGGGAGTGGCGACCTTTGGCATTCCCGGTTCGGCCGGAGTTCCCGAGGAGACCGCCCGCCTGACTCTCGCTTTACCTTATAACGACCTGCCTGCCGTCGAATCCGCCTTTGCAGCTTATCCCGGCCAGATCGCCGCAGTAATTATCGAACCAATTGTCGGCAATGCCGGCTGCATCCCGCCCGGCCCTGGCTACCTCGCAGGCCTGCGCGACCTCACCGCCCGCGAAGGCGCACTGCTGATCGCCGATGAGGTAATGACCGGCTTCCGCGTAGCTCTCGGCGGAGCGCTTGAGCTTTTTGGCATCGATGCCGACCTCGTTACTCTCGGCAAAATCGTCGGAGGAGGCCTGCCCGTCGGCGTCTTCGGCGGCAAGCGCGCCATCATGGACCTTCTTGCGCCTCTTGGCCCCGTCTATCACGCCGGAACGCTGAGCGGCAATCCGCTGGCCATGGCCGCAGGCATTGCTACATTGAGTTATTTGCAGGAGCACGCCGCAAAGGTTTATCCGCAGCTTGAGGCCACAGCCAAAGCCGTTGCCGAGGGCGTAGTTGCCGAGGCTGCCAAAGCCGGCATTCCGCTCACGCTTAACCGCGTCGGTTCGATGTGGACCTGGTTCTTTACTAGCAACGATGTCACGAACTATCAGCAGGCAGCCCGCTCAGACACCGCTGCCTTTGGCCGTTTTCACAACGCAATGCTGAACCGAGGCATCTGGCTGCCGCCATCGCAATTTGAGGCCGCCTTCCTGAGCACAGCCCACGGTTCGGACGAGATCGCCTCCACCATCGCCGCCGCCCGAGAGGCATTTACTGACGTGGCAGAACCAAGGGCGTGATCGAAGTAAAATGCCGCCCCGAAAGGCGGCATTTTGAAATCTGTACTAAGGCAGAGCCCGACTAGACCCCGACGCCGAATTCGCTCTCGCCTGCGTGATCGTAAAAATCATAGGGGGTGCGGCGCTTGAACTTGTAGCGGCTGCGCAGTTCGCGGCCCACAAAAATGCTGATCGCGGCCAGCGTGATCCCCACCGACACCCAGCCAACCGCCCGCAGGACGTGCGAGCTCACAGACTCTTCCCCGGTCTCTTCAATGGCAGACAGTTCTTCGGGATCAGTGGACATGGGCGTGCTTCCTCCTATGAGACTTATGATAGCTCGGTTTTGTCTGCGACTATGATAGCGCAGTTTTGATTGGCGCGGCTCTGCTCATAGCAAAGTGAACTATGGAACGCTCTGCGTCACAATGACGCGTGACGCGAATCACGTGGAACAACGCAGCCACTCGCGAGATGTGCCACTCATCGAGCGAAGCTGCATTAGTCGTGAAGAATCACGTTTAGAAGAGATTTATGCACTTTGATGCCGCCGTTATATTCAATGAATCCCAGCTTGCGAAAGCGGTTCATGAAGAAGCTCACCCGGGAGCGCGTTGTTCCGATCATCTCGGCCAGCGTCTCCTGCGAGATTTTTGGGATCAGCGGCGCCTGCTCACCCTCCTGGCCAAACTCCGCCATCAGCAGCAGAATCCGCGCCAGCCGTTTTTCGCTTGAATTGAAAAGCTGATCGACCAGATCGGCCTGAGTTCTCATGCTGCGGGCCAGCAGAAACTTCAGAAAGAGATCGGAGAAGGCATGCTCCTCGTGCATCACGCGGACCATCTCCGTCCGCTCGATTTTAAGCGCAGTGCAGTGAGTGATAGCGATTGCCGTCGCCATCCGCAGCGCAGGTTTTCCCGCCATCGACTCCTCGCCTACAAAATCGCCAGCCCCAAGCAATGCAATCGTCGCTTCCTTGCCCGCGCTCGACATCACGGTTAGCCTGGCTCGGCCGCTCTGCAAGTAGTAAACGCAATCGGCCGGATCACCTTGTGAGAAGAATGGATGTTTGGGTTTAAATTGCACGACCTTCCGGCCTAGCCCGGCCTGAGCCAGGAAGATAGCCGGATCGAATCGAGTCTGCTCCAGGTCCGCCACGCCAAATCCCCGTTCCCAAATGCACGCCTGCAGGGAGCCTTTCCGTAGAATGCCCGAGTCACACCGCCTTTCCCTTTTTACATGGCTCCGGAAGACGTACCAACCCGATTTAATTACCAAATTCATTGGTATGGATGCAAAATTCTGTACACTTTTGGTCAGTTTTCGGTATTGGTTTTCAGAAAATCGAAGATCTATTTAACTTCACAAAAACACCGTTCCACGCCGTGAATCTGCTTCGTTCATCGATTGCACAAAAGGGCTTCTTTCATGACACCCGATCCGCTTGCCAAAATGCGAGAATGAGAGCAGCGCACGGTCCGCTCGAATGAGTCAAACCGGCGCGGGGGAGATCTTTGGCCAAGCTGCGAGTGTTGTCGACACACCTCTACATGAACCAGCGCCTCCACCCTGGGCTTCTGGAGTCTGCCGTTCGCTCCGGCGCGCAGGCTGTCGAGATCTTTGCCGCGCGTCAGCACTTCGACTACACAAGCCGCGAACACGTGGCCGAGTTAGCCGTCTGGTTCCGCTCGAACTCTCTTCAGCCTTGGTCGATGCACGCCCCGCTCTATCCCGATCGCGAGATGGGCCGCGCGGGCGCTCCCTCGGTCAACCTGCTGCATCCTGAAAAGAGCCGCCGCATCGCCGCCATGGACGAGATCAAGCGGGCTCTGGAGACTGCGGACTCCATTCCCTTCCGCAACCTCATCGTGCATCTGGGAGAGAAGACCGACGAGTGGTCGCCGCGCACCATTGAGTACGCCCTCACTGCCCTCGAACATCTCGGAGCGTTCGCCCATCCGCTCGGCGTGCGTCCGCTGGTCGAGAACCTGACCGGCGAACCCACCACCCCCGAGCACCTGATGCAGATCCTCACCATGGGCCACCTCGATTCGGTCGGTGTATGCCTCGACCTGGGCCACGCGCATCTCACCGTCGGCATTGCTGAGGCCATCGCCGCCTTGGGCCCGCGCATCATGCAAGTGCACGCCCACGACAACCACGGCCAAAAGGACGAGCATCTTTTCCCCGGCGACGGCAATATCGACTGGCCCACCGCAACGTCGGCGCTCAACGCGCTCGCCACCCCACCTGCCGTTGTCCTCGAACTCAGCACCAAACTAGCTGACGAGCCAACCACGCTCTCTGCCCGCATCCAGAAAGCCTTTGACCTGCTCGATTGACTGTTGCGGGAGGTCACTCAGATGTGGATGCAACCTCTGAGTCTGCTGCAGAACGCACCTACGGATGCTCACGACAAATCGGCGGAGCCCAAAAAACTTCTGTAACCAAAGCGCGATGCGATTCGGGTGTACGATCTACCAGGAAACCTCTGTTCCCTTTGCGTTGCCTTCGAACTTGAACGCCTCAAATGCCGAGTTGCGGAAGTGGTCTGCGAAACCGCTTCGGCAAGGTTGAATCGAGCGCCGGGGAGAGCGGGCATGCGGAACTTTGGCTCAAGTCTAATCATCTGTGCGTTTGCATTGCTTGCGGGTTGTGGTTCGAGCGTCGAACCAGCGACCACGACTGTCCAGCCAAGTCAACTGATTATTGGGACGGATTCACTTCCGGGCGGAACCGTCGGCGCAGCATACAATGCTGCAATCAGTGCCTCGGGCGGAACTGCGCCATACACCTATAGCGCGACCGGCCTGCCGGGCAATCTCTCAATCAATGTCTCAACAGGCGCGATCACCGGCACACCGGCTCAAAGCGCTGTGGGTACTGCTCCCACGGCAATCACAGTGACCGACGCGGGAAAGCCCACGCCGCAGACGGCAACCGCCAATCTGAGTATCACAGTGAGCGCGGCACTGATCGCGCAGACGATTACCTTCGCCAATCCAGGATCCCAGACGGTAGGGACACCTCTGACGCTCTCGGCAACGGCCAGCTCGGGGCTGACGGTTTCTTTCTCTTCGACCACGACCAGCGTGTGCAATGTAACCGGCATGACCGCCACATTTATCGCGGCCGGAACGTGCGCGATCACCGCCTCTCAGGCAGGCAACGCAACCTATGCCCCGGCGACGGCGGTCTCGCAGAGCTTTACGGTCAACACGTCCGGCAAGCCAAAGATCACTTCATTCACGGCCAGCCCCACAAGCATCGCTTCGGGCTCCAGCAGCACGCTGAGTTGGACGACAACCGGGGCGACGAGCATTTCCATCTCGCCTGGAACCTTCACCTCCACCTCGGCAAATGGATCGACGAAAGTGAGCCCAACCGTGACGACCACCTACACATTAACTGCCACCAACGCCGCCGGACTGACCACGTCCACGGCGACGGTGACTTTAGCGGCATCCGGCAGTCCGTTGACGATCACAACCACCTCGTGCCCTGGCGGAACGCAAGGCACGGCGTATGCCGGCTGCACAATTACCGCCATCGGCGGCACTCCGCCCTATACATACTCGCTGAGCACGGACGTTATCGACTTTCCTCCATTGCCAGAGGGGATGTCTCTCAATGCTGCTACGGGGCAGATCAGCAGCTCACTGATCGGCGGTCAAGGCACCTACATTCCTGAGATTGCTGTCACTGACTCGACAAACACTACGGCTACGCAGGACATCAGCTTTGCCATCAATGGTAGCAATGCCTTTCTCGCCACAATCTTCCCGTCAAACTCGATCTTTCATCATCGGGTGGACGCAGCTACGACAGGCTTGCCCGTCGATACTTCCCCGGCCGCGCCAATGTATAGCGCCTACCTTTCAGCCTCGGTTCGTCCGTTCTTTGGGGACACGTATGCCAATTTTCCGAACGGGATTCCGGCCATCGAGGTCCCTTATAATCAACCGGACGTATCAGTCTCGACCACGTTGTATCAATCGTATTTCACCTCCGGCCCTATACCGGCGTATGCTCCTCCAGAAGGCACGAGCAACTCAACGGGAGACCGGCACGTGCTGGTCTATCTTGAGGCGGGCGGCGGAAACAAGCCTGCGCTCTATGAGATGTGGCAGGGAGTCTATCAGAATGGTCCCTGGACGGACTCGTCGAATGCGCTCTGGCCCGACGTAAATTCGAATGCCTTGACACCGCAGGGAAATGGAACATCGGATGCCGCGGGACTTCCAGTGGGGCCGCTGCTTGTCAATGCCGATGAGGTGATCGGCACTGGCACACCGAGCGCGCCCAACGGCACAATTCAGCATCCCATCCGATTCACTCTCAACAATATGTTGGCTGACTGGGTGTGGCCTGCGACGGAAACAGCCGGAACGGGGGAGTGCACGGCAACAGGAGGGGGGAATCTCAGAGATTCGCTTATCTCGCAATCTTCTCCGCCGGCGAGTTGCACCATGTCCGGGCCGGCGGGCGAGATCTATCGTCTCAAGGCCTCGGTGGCGACTCCCACCTGCTCCTCCACAAGTCCGCAAGCCGCGATCATCATCACAGCTTTCCGAAACTATGGAATTATTCTGGCCGACAACGGAAGTTCCGGCGGGCTCATTGGCACGCCGGATGCTCGATGGAACAACAGCGATCTTGAGTGCATTACAAATCTAATCTTGTCTGACTTCGAGCCGGTGAATGTATCGAGCCTGATGGTGAACAACGATAGCGGGGTCACCAGCAAGTAGCCGAATTGCTCGGCTGCACGCATGGTCAATGTGAACTGATTCCTCAGCAGATTCGTGGCAACTGCTCGCCGATCTGTTGAGGGATCACACGATTGGCTCCCATCGCAGTGCGGGCCACTAGCATCCGGGGATGTTCGCTGGTCACCCGGCCAATGCGCGCGGCGTCTTTGCCCAGCGGTTGCGCGCGCAAGAGTGCAAGAATCTGGTCCGCGGCCTCGGGCGCAACGAAGAAAACCACCTTGCCCTCGTTTGCCACGTAAACCGGGTCCAGGCCTAGCAACTCGCAGGCCGCCTGAACCTCGGGCCGCACCGGCAGACTCGGCTCGTCGATCTCGACGCCCACACTCGAGGCCAAAGCGATCTCATTCAATGTGGAAGCCAGGCCGCCGCGCGTCGGGTCGCGCATGGCGTGTACGGCGCCGCCAACCGCTGTGAGCACTTCGGCAATCAGCCCATTCAGCGCAGCGCAATCGGAGCGAATCTGGCTCTCGAATTCAAGCCCCTCGCGCACACTCATGATGGCCATGCCGTGGTCGCCGATGGTGCCCGAGACCAGAATCGCATCGCCCGGCTTGGCTCGTTGCGGCCCGACCTGAATCCCCCGCCGCAGCTGGCCAATTCCAGCTGTATTAATGTAGCAGCCGTCGCCGTGGCCGCGCTCGACGACTTTGGTGTCGCCGGTAACGATCTTCACGCCCGCCGTAGCAGCAGCCTTTGCCATGGAATCGACAATCGCCGCCAACTGGCTCAGCGGAAAGCCCTCTTCCAGGATGAAGCTGGCGCTAAGAAAGCGCGGCTCTGCTCCTGAAACCGCCAGATCGTTGACTGTTCCGTTCACTGCCAGCTCGCCGATCGAGCCGCCGGGAAAGAAGAGCGGCTGAACAACGAATGAATCGGTGCTCATGGCCAGCCTGCCACCACCCAACTCCAGCACCGCCGCATCGCCCAGATTTTCCAGCTCAGGATTGCGGAAGGCGGGCAGAAACAGGTGCTCGACCAACTCGTTGCCGAGCTTGCCGCCACCGCCGTGACCCATCACGATAGTCGGATAGTCGGCAAGCGGCAGCGGACACGACCAGCCAGCAAAATCCGGAGTGCCCTTTATCTCATCAGACATTCCTAACTCCGAGTTCCTTATTCTCGTTCGCTTGTTTATAGAATTCTATACACCATTCCAATTCAGCTTCACGCCATCCCCCATAGGCCCAGCCAACACCTAACTCCCGTCGTACATCGATTACTTCTCCGTTCCACATCTTCTGAACGAAATTATGCTCGTTGGCTTGTAACTCAATCATCATTTCAGCAGGGATTCTCAACCAATAGAAAGTACCCATTCCAATTACAAAGATCAATCCAGTATCTGGATGTTGTAAAACAGGAGTTCCATGCACGATAGCGCGACAATCTCGAGGAAGTGGTGTCCCTAGCTGCCCCCAAATTCTCTCAAGGACTTCATGATGGGTAAACAAACTCTTCCCGCTGTGGATGCTTATTGAGGGAATTTCATTTAATAGTGCGGGGCTACGATCAAGGCGCTTTTTCAGATACGCTAAGGCGCTTGCATTGTCTTGCGACGCTTCAGACATGCGCAACCCTCGTCATCCCCGCCCCGGCCAGTTCTTCCGCCGACAAGAACCGCCCGTAGTTATAGTAGGCCGCGCAGGCCCCTTCGCTCGAAACCATCGTCGCTCCCAGCGGGTGTCGCGGCGTGCACTCCTTGCCAAAGGCCGCGCACTCGGCCGGCTTGATGGCCCCGCGCAGCACATCCCCGGAGCGGCAGAGCGGCGACTCCTCGGTATGAATGCCGGAGATGTGGAAGCGTTCTTCCGCGTCGAAGGCGCGATAGGCCTCGCTCAACCGCCAGCCGCTCTTGGGAATCACGCCGATCCCCCGCCAGGCCCGGTCCGTCACCTCGAAGACCTCGGCCAGCAGCTTCTGCGCCCCTTGATTTCCCTCAAACTTGACGATCCGTTCGTAGGCATTCTCCACCTCGTGCCGCCCGGCCTCCAGTTGAATCACCGCCCTGCGAATCCCATCCAGAAGGTCGAGCGGCTCAAAGCCCGTCACCACCAGCGGGACCTTGTATTTGGCCGCCAGCGGCGGATACTCCCAGTAGCCCATCACGCTGCAAACATGGCCCGCCAGCAGAAACGCCTGCACCATATTGCCAGGAGACTCAAGAATCGCGGAGATTGCCGGCGGGACCAGAACATGCGAAACCAACAGCGAAAAATTCTTCAGTCCGCGCCGCTTGGCCACATGCACGCTCATCGCATTGGCTGGAGCCGTAGTCTCAAAGCCGACGCCGAAGAAAACAACTTCGCTGTCCGGATTCTTTTGCGCGATTTCAACGGCGTCCAGAGGCGAATAGACCACGCGTACATCGCCGCCCGCACCCTTCACTTGGAAAAGATCGCCCTCAGTACCGGGCACGCGCAGCATGTCGCCGAAGGAGCAGAAGATCACCCCCGGCTGCGCCGCAATCGCCAGCGCCTTGTCGATCAGCTCCAGAGGAGTTACGCACACCGGGCAGCCCGGCCCGTGGATCATCTCGATCCCGGGCGGCAGCATCTGATCTATTCCATTTTTTATGATCGAGTGCGTCTGCCCGCCGCAAACCTCCATAATCTTCCATCGCCGCGTGGTGATGGAGGCAATCTCCCGCGCCATCCGTTGCGCGATCTCGCCATTCCGAAACTCGGTCAGGTATTTCATTGGCTATGGCAACTCCTGCTATCTAAACAACGCCGGGTGCCCCAGCTCCGGATTTTTGGGCCTGGGAAACCGCGAACCTCAATTAACGGCTTTATGAACTTCCACCGAGCAAGAGCCGTCAGGGCACGAAGACTGCGGAGCAGCGGCAGCCCGCGCAAAGGCTTCGTCCTCACTCTCCAACTCAGTGTCCAGCATACCCATGGCTCGGAAGTCTTCCAGGGTCTGCAACGCCGTCTCTTCGTCGATCTTTGAGAGCGCAAAACCAACGTGGACAATGGTATAGTCGCCGACCTCGACCTCCGGCACATAGTCCAGGCAGACCCGCTTCACCACCCCGCCAAAGTTCACCCGCCCAATGCGGAGATCTCCCTCAGTGAGAATCTCCTCGACTTTTCCCGGAATCGCAAGACACATGGCTTTACCTTATACCGTCTGCAGAATGGCGTATAGGGTGATTTGGATCACACTGAGCTGGCTGCCTTCGATCATCCTCAGTAGCCCGCCTCCCCTGCGTGCCGGATCGCAAGAATGACCGTCTCGTTGCCGTCATAGCGATAGAGCACAACGTATGTTGCGATGCCGAACTCTATCACCCACTCACGAAACTCGTCAGGCATGTCCTCGATCGGGCGTCCCCTCTCCGGAAAACTGCTGAGCGAATTGATCGCCTGCCGGATCTCGCAGACTGCGCGCCGGGCCGCCCCTTCGCTCTTGCGCTCAAGAAAATCATGCAGCCGAGCCACTTCGCGCAGCCTTTGAGGCGTCCATCTCAGAGGTGGCATTCAGGGGCCTCAGCTTGCTCGCCCGCTTCGAGTTTGGCTAGCCATTCGTCGGTCTCCTCACCCGTGGCGTGCCATCCGGTCGCCTGATACTCCTTCCAGGCAGCCCGTGCATCTCGCAGGAGATCTTCGCGCTTCTCCTCGCGCTCGACGAATTGCTGAACGGCCTCGCACATGATCCAGTGGGGTGTCCGGCGGTGCGCCTGCGCAATTTTTTGCACACGTTCCTTGAGCTCGGAGTCAAGCTTCAGAGTAGTTGGGGAGGTTCGCATGGCAGGTGCTCCAAGGTGTTACCTGGGACTACCTTAGCACACCTCGAGATGATTTGCTTGTTTTTCAGCAAGATACCCGAGCCACTCTTCCATCCCCGCGCCTGTCTTGGCTGAGGTCTCGAAGATCCGTATCCCCGGCCGTATCTCGTTGATGTTCCTGATCGCCGTCTCGCGGTCAAAGCCGCAGGGCTCCGCGATGTCCATTTTAGTGATCACCGCGGCGTCTGCCGAGTTGAAAAGCGTCGGATACTTGAGCGGCTTGTCTTCGCCCTCAGTCACCGAAAGCAGAGCAACGCGAATCTTCTCGCCCAGGTCGTAGCTTGACGGGCAGACCAGGTTGCCGACATTCTCGATGAAGAGATAATCCAGGCCGCCCAGCACAACTCCCTCCCAGCCGTCGATATGCTTGCCGATCATCTCCGCGTCAAGGTGGCAGATTCCGTGGGTATTGATCTGCCGCACCGGAGCGCCGCTCGCGGACAGCCGCCGCGCATCGTTGTCGGTTTCAAGATCGCCCACCAGCGCCGCAACCCGCGCACCGCGCGCCTTCAACTCGCGCAAGGTCCGCTGCAAGAATTCTGTCTTGCCTGTGCCGGGGCTTGAAACCAGATTGAGCACCAGCACGCCGGCCGCCGCATAGCTTGCCCGCAGTCCCGCCGCCAGCTCGTCGTTTTTCTTGAGAATCCCCCGCCGCAGTTCGACGATCCTGGTGGTCATCCTTTCACCTCAGCTTCGCTCATCTCGTCAATCTCAAACGATTCGATCTCCAACTCGCGTCCCTGCCGCATCTCGCTGCACGGCTCGCCGCATCGCGGGCAGCGGAAGCTCTGCACGCCCTCAAGCTCTACGTCTTCGCGGCACGCATCGCAGTGCATAACCACCGGCAGCACATTCACCACCAGTCGCGAGCCTTCAAGCGGCGTCCCCTCGCTGGCGATCCCATAGCAGAACTCCAGCGACTCAGTCACCACCGACGCCAGAGCCCCCACGCGCAGCCGCACCTCAAGCACCCGCGCAGCAGGATAGGCCGCGAGCGCCTCGGTCACCGACTCAACAACACTCGAAATGATGGAAAGTTCATGCATAAAAGATAGATTCTACGCTCCGCCATTTGCATATTTCTTCGGTTGCGGCGATAACAAGGACCAAGAAATGCAAGAACCTTTCATTTGAACATGCTGCCGATCCAGCGTTATCCTTCAAACATTCTTCAAGTCGATAGAGATAGAGGGCGAACCGCCATGAAGCGGACCGTGTTTTGGCTGATTGTAAATTCGTGCATCCTCGTTTCAGGCGCGGGTCCGGCTTCGGCCTGCAGTTGCACGCAAAGACCAACGTGCGGGTTGGCCCGGTACGGCGACGTGGACTTTATAGGCGAGGTTCTCTCAGGTCACCTGGTCGACGACGATGGTTTGACGGGGGCGGGCGCTGACAGCCGTATGACACACCCCCAGCAAGTCCTGGTCGAGATTCGAGTCATCGAGAGCTTCCGTGGACCGCAAAAGGCCGGAACGATCATTCACCTTCGCACCGGTCTAGGGGGAGGAGACTGCGGATACCGATTCAAGCTTGGCGGCAAGTTCCTGATCGATGCGATGGGAATTCGTGGAAACCTGTACACCGGGATATGCTCTCTGACTGCGCCAGACGAGGAAGTTGGAAGCGAGATAGAAACTCTTCGCGAGCTGGCTGCCGGTCAACGAATGCCTGATGTCGACGGTTTCCTTTATAAGGTCAACGCGAGTTCCGTTGACCCAAAGAAAAAGCCACTACAGGGGATTTCGATTTCGCTGATGGCCAAGGCGGGTCAAGCTCTGTATCAAACCTCTAGCGATTCGCAAGGTCGATTCATTTTCATTGAGATCCCCGGTGGAACTTACACTGTCTCGCTCGGGCTGCCAGACGATCTCTCACCTGCTTTCACCAATTTCGGCAGAACAACAGATCAGGATGAGATGCCGAATCTTGTTGTCCCTTCCGGTGGCTTAGGTGGAGCAAATTGCCATGTTGAGATGTATGTTGACTCCGCAGCAAGCATCAGCGGGGTCGTAAAATCTCCCGGGAACACCTCCCTGGATGGCTGGGTCAACGCGGATAACGTAAAGCCGGGTGGCACACCCTGGGACACTGTTCTCTCTTCGGTTCCCTCTCCGAATGGAGTATTTCGTCTCGCACACCTTCCGCCTGGGCGTTATCAAATTCAGTTCACAAGCAGGGCCGGGTTTGTCAAAGGCGATCCGCAAATCGTCGAGCTAAGAGATGGCGAACGGAAATCAGGTATTGTTCTCACGGCAAAATGAAGGATGCCGGGGTTAAGGTTTTTGCCTCTTCGTGCAGAGCCTGCGAAATCGTTTGCTTTACCATTGATCATGATGGAACTTCGAACCCCGGTTGCCCAGCCCGCTTCCCGCCTTACTCTCAGCCACCTCGCCCCCGCGGCCATGCAGTCGGAGATTCGCGCCATGAGCGTCGAGTGCGACCGCATCGGCGGCATCAACCTCGCCCAGGGCGTCTGCGATACCCCGGTCCCCGCACCGGTTCAAGAGGGTGCGATCAAGGCCATCCACGACGGCTACAACATCTACACCCGCCTCGACGGCATCGCCCGCCTGCGCAACGCCATTGCCGCCAAGCAGAGCCGTGACTATGCCCTCGACTACGACCCCGACAGCGAGATTCTTGTCGCCTCTGGCGCTACCGGCGGACTGCATGCCGCCGCCATGGCCCTGCTCAATCCCGGCGACGAAGTGCTGCTCTTCGAACCCTTCTATGGCTACCATGTCTCAACCCTGCAATCGCTGCGCGTTACGCCAGTCTTTGTCCCGCTGGCCGAGCCAGATTGGGCGCTCGATCTCGACACCCTTCGCGCCGCTGTTACGCCGCTCACTCGCGCACTGATCCTCAACACCCCGGCCAATCCAAGCGGCAAAGTCTTTACCTACGCAGAGCTGGAAGCCCTCGCGGCCTTTGCCCAGGAGCGCGACCTCTTCGTCTTTACTGATGAGATCTACGAATACTTCGTCTACGACGGCGCGCGGCACATTCCGATCGCCTCGTTGCCCGGCATGAGAGAACGGACAATCACTATCTCCGGCTTTTCCAAAACTTTCTCGGTCACCGGCTGGCGTCTGGGCTTCGTGCTGGCCGATGCCCGCTGGATTGGCGCGATGGCCTACTTTCACGACCTCACATATGTCTGCGCTCCATCGGCCTTCCAGCATGGGGCCGCCGCGGGCCTCGAAGAGCTTCCGCCGAGTTTCTACGCGCAACTCGCCATCGATTACCAATCCAAGCGCGCCCGGATACTCTCGGCGCTGAGCGATGCCGGACTCGAACCCAGCGTTCCCGCCGGAGCCTACTATGTCCTGGCCGGCGGGAGCCATCTGCCCGGTAAGACCGCAGCAGAGAAGGCCCGCCATCTGCTCGCCGCCACAGAAGTCGCCGCAGTCGCCGGCTCCGCATTCTTCCGAGCCGGACCCGAAGGGAAGGGTCACGGGGAAAACTTCCTGCGATTCTGCTTCGCAAAGAAGGATCAGGACCTCGACGAAGCCTGCGCACGGCTGCGGAGGCTTTCGCTGTAAAATTGCTATGAATTGAGTTTGACGGACTTGGGGATAAAGGCGACCGTCGGAGTTACAGCGGCTGTCTCGTTTGGGGGCTTTGTCAGCCTTTCCACGGTAGTAATACTTGTGGGGGTGATTATGAAGAACTCAATCAGTAATGCCGTAGGCGTTTGGTGTGGAGCTGCGTTGCTGTGGAGAACTGGCTGTAACAAACTCCCCCAAATGAGATACAGCGCTGACGCCGAGACGAGTCACCTCCCAGGAGCAACGCGGGGGGTTCGATTCCCCCTCCACACAATTTGAATTCGATCCAAGCGTCACAGCTTCTGCCTCGCTCCGATAGACTTGAATTCAATGAGTTCGCTGCGCACAATAAGCGTCGCTACCTTGCTGGCCGCTGGGCTGCTCCTGGCAGGCTGTGGAACACCGGGCGCGCCGCAGCCGCCCTCGCTCGATCTGCCGGACCGCGTGAGCGATTTATCCGCGATCCGCGCGGGCAATCAGGTCTCTCTCAACTGGACTATGCCTAATAGAAATACTGACAAGCTTCTGCTCAGGAAAAGCCTTGCAATGCCTGTGCAAATCTGCCGGAAAGAAGGTTCCGGCACTTGTGATTCCGTGGGCGTAGCGCTGGCCTTCGCTCCCGGCGTTGATGGCACATTCACCGACACTCTGCCCGCAGCGCTGGCCGCAGGTTCGCCCCGCCCCCTTAGCTACTTCGTCGAGCTCAAGAATCGCAACGGCCGCTCGGCTGGCCTGTCGAATGCCGCAAAGGTGCTGGCCGGCCAGGCCCCCGCGCCCGTAACCGGCCTTTCCGCCGAAGTGCGCAAGCGCGGCGTTGCGCTGCACTGGCAATCCATAGGAGCCAATCAAGAATCTTCAGCAATTCGCCTGCACCGCAAGCTGCTCACGCCACCCGCAACCAAGCCAAAAGAAGGTCTTCTCGCGCCCCAGCCCGAGCCACTCGAGCAAAATTTGCTCGTCGACTCCTGCGCGCCGGAAGACTCCGGCGGCCTCTGTCGCGCCCTCGACAAAAACATTCGCTTCGGCCAGAGCTACGAGTACCGCGCTCAGCGTGTCGCCCGCGTCACCATCGACGGCCTGACACTTGAACTCGCCGGCGAGTTCTCAGCACCAATTCGCGTCGATGCTGTCGATGTATTTCCGCCCGAGGTTCCCACCGGTCTCGCCGCCGTAGCCACAGCCGGAGAAAATGGCTCTCCACCCGCTATCGACCTGAGCTGGCAGCCTGTCACCGACGACGATCTTGCCGGTTATGCCGTCTATCGCCATGAAGGCGACGACCACTGGCATCGCATCTCGCCCGCAGCGCCTCTGGTTTCCCCGGCCTTCCGCGATGCCGAGGTCCAGCCCGGCCACACCTACCATTACACCGTAAGCTCCATCGGTCAGAACGGGCACGAGAGCACCCGTTCTGCCGAAGCCGAAGAGACCGTACCTAATCCCTGACGGCCTGCGCCGCGCATGGAGGATTCCTCATGAGATACTGCCGCTTCATCCTCGAAAACCAAACTCACTACGGGACGATTGAAGATCGCGATGGCGAGCCCTGGATCGTCGAACTCGCCCGCGCTCCCGAAGAAGACATATTCTTTCGGCTTGAACACGGCCGCTCGACATCGTGGAGTTTTGATTTCGAGCCCATGCCTCTCAGTGCCGCACAGTTGCTTCCCCCCGTTATGCCCTCCAAAATCGTCTGCATTGGCCGCAACTATCGTGACCACGTCAAAGAACTGGGCCACGAGCTTCCTGCCGAGCCGCTGATCTTTTTGAAAGCTCCCTCGGCGCTGCTTCCTCCGGGCGGCATCGTGCTCATGCCCCAGGCCTCGGCTCGCGTCGACTTTGAGGGCGAACTTGCGCTGGTCATCGGCAACCGTGTCCGCCATCTCGACGAGAAGGACTGGCGCTCTGCCGTGCGCGGCTACACCCTTGCGAACGACGTAACCGCCCGCGACCTGCAAGAGAAGGACGGCCAATGGGCTCGCTCCAAGAGCTTCGACACCTTCTGCCCCGTCGGCCCATTCGTGAGCGATGAGCTCGACATTGATTCCGGCGTAACCATCGAGACCCGCGTCAATGGCGAATTGCGCCAGCACGCCTCGACCCTCGACTTCATCTTTCCCATTCCCCGCTTGCTCGCCCACATCACCGCCGCAATGATTTTAGAGCCCGGCGACCTCATCCTTACCGGCACCCCCTCCGGCGTAGGCCCGCTCAAGCCAGGCGATCAAGTCAAAATCAGCATCCCCGGCCTAGGCGCCCTAACGAACACCTTCCAACCGGAAAAGCGCTAACTCCAGCCCCCCGCGCGAGACGAAAACCCCTTCCGGCGACATCGGCGTTTATCGGGACTGATCTGGTTGAACTCTTTTCCAAACCCGAACCCCTTCTCGTAAATGGCTCATGGAGCCTACTAGGCATGGTTATCCTCAATGTTGTTCGCTCTCGATCCGGTTCAGCTTCTCGGCGAGCAGTTGCTTTTCGCGTGCGTTATCTGTCAGAGAAATTGCGCGTTGGAGTTCTTGCCGCGCTTCCAAGTTGCGACCGAGTTTCATCAGTAGATCGCCGCGGACGCTGGGGAGCAAATGGTAGTTGGAGAGACCGCCGATTGTGTCGACCGCAGCAAGTCCGGCTGCAGGGCCATCGGCCATGCTGACGGCCACAGCGCGGTTGAGCGCGACGATCGGTGAGGGTTTGATCTCTAGGAGCACGTCGTAGAGGGCGACAATGCTTTGCCAGTCCGTATCCTCGACACTCAGTGCGCGTGCGTGACATGCGGTTATGGCGGCCTGGAGCGCATAGGACTCCGAACTGCCGCCAAGTCTTTTCGCTTGATCAAGAGCGGCAAGACCTCGTCGGATTTGGGTGCGATCCCAGAGGGTACGGTCCTGGTCTGGAAGAAGAATGGCTTCGCCGTTCACTCCTCGGCGCGCTGCGGACCGTGAGACGTTGAGTTCCACCAGGGCGAGGAGTGCATGGGCTTCCGGCTCCTCAGGGATAAGCTTGATAAGCGTGCGTGCGAGGCGGAGCGCTTCATCGACAAGCGCGGCGCGGGACCACTCTTCACCGGAGGTGGCAGTGTAGCCCTCGTTGAAGATGAGGTAGATCACAAGCAAGACCGACTCGACGCGTTCGTGGAGTTCTTTGCCGCGCGGCGTTTCGAAAGGCACGTTTGCGTCGGCGAGAGCTTTCTTTGCCCGGGTGATGCGCTGGCCCATCGTCTTTTCAGGTACGAGAAATGCTCGGGCGATCTCGGCTGTGGTGAGGCCGCCCAGAATGCGTAGAGTGAGTGCTATGCGGCCTTCGATGGCCAGCACCGGGTGGCAAGCAGTGAAGAGAAGACGCAGGATATCGTCGTCGATGACCTGATCGAATGACTGTTCCATTTCTTCACCGAGCCGCTGTTGTTTTTCTTCGAGTTCGCACGTGATTTCTTCGTGTTTGGGCGCGAGGTTTTGCGCGCGGCGCAGTGAGTCGATGGCGCGCCACTTGGCGGACTTCATCAGCCATGCGCCGGGATTTTCGGGGATACCTTGCTTGGGCCACTGTTCGAGCGCGGAGACGAGTGCGTCTTGCGCAAGCTCTTCGGCTATACCGATGTCGCGCGTGACGCGAGCGATGCCCGCGATGAGGCGTGCGGCTTCGTTCTTCCACACCGCCTCGACTGCCCGGGAGACATCGCTCATATCCCTTAGAGTACGACGTTCTCGTGTGAACTGCGACGTGGTAGTGGCGGAACTACATGTGCATGGCGGGCGTGCCGTCAGACCATCTGTCCGCGGCGATTAGGGAGACAAAGATCCGCGGGAATGACTTGAGTTGCGGGTAGGCGTCAGGTGAAGCGGACCAGTAGCTGACGCCGAAAATGGGAGAGTTGGCGAGGTTAGCACCCCAAGGTGCACCGTCGTCCGCCGTGTAGAACATCACGTGGGACATCGTGTGGTCACCCTGGTCAAACAGATAGGACGTTTTGGACATCATGTAGCACATCGCCCCTGGCTCAAGCATCGGCAGATCTCCCTTTGCAATCGCGGCTTGAGTAGCGGCGATGATCTCTTCCTTGGAGTGGCCCGCAAGGACGAGTTCGGTGCGCTTGAGGTCATAGGGAAGGAACGAACGAGCCGCTGACGGATTGAGGCAGGCGGCGGCGCGGATTTTCGGGTTCCAGAAATCGGGGTTGTCCAACATTCCGCCCCAGCCCCGGTCAACGATGCAGGTCCATCCATTCTTACCTTGCACGGCGGACTCGTAGCCGTGGCGGGTCAGGACCAGCACGGAGGCATCGTGCGAAATGGCGTCCGGAGCAGCGCTGCGTGCCAGCGCAATTTCTGCGTCGTGGTCCATCAGGTACTGTTCGACCGGCACCATCTTGGGGTAAGGGCTTGCTGGGATTTGCGCCGCCGCGCGGTGCGCGCATGGTCCGGCAAGAAGCATTGAGCAGACCAGGAGGACGGTGTCGCGAACGGTGTTTTTGCGCATAAGGGTTCCCTCCCTCGCGCGGTAACTCATGGCCACCGCACGCCTGTTGGTTTGGACATGTTGGGGCGTGTTGCCGGCTGCGCGCTTAGGCTTGGGAGGGATCGGGTACGAAGAAGATCTCGCGTACCTCGGACGCCATGCGCGTGCCTTTCGCACTCTTGCGTGCCCACGAGAGCGCTTCTTCGAGATTGGCGACTTCGATAATCATCATGCCGCCGATGAATTCCTTGGCTTCGAGGTAAGGTCCATCAGTAACGACCACGTCACCGTTGGGTTGCGTGCGCACGGTATGGCTTGCGCCCAGGCCGCCCGAAAACCTGACGATGCCCGCGGCATCCATTTCGCGGTTGAGAGCGTGGATTCCTTCTATCGCGGCTTCGTCCATGGTGGAGGGGTCAAAGTTTTTGGGAAGGTATCCGGAAATCACAAAGTGCGGCATCACTTTTCTCCTGAACTGAATTTGGCGGGGTAGCTTGATCCGCCTTCATTATTGCAACGAACGGCGGAGACGAATTTCTACAAGGTTGCAAAGATTTCTTGCCGTTACTCGAATGGCATTTCGAGGAAAGCACGAATCTCGACGGGCGTCCGGCAGGCGATGCCCGCTTTCTGCCCGACGCACGGTTTCATCCATGTTGGCGCAGTCGAGGAACGTCGATGTCGGGGCTTTTCTGAAATGGGTCGAAGGTGTCGGGGTGCTGGATGGCGACGAAAAATGGCGGCATCGTGTGCCTCCTTGAGAATAGTTTCGGCCCCGGCTTAAATATGACAACGAACGGGTCTCGGCGATTTCTACACGGAGAAAAAATTGTCTTTCGCGACCCCAGTTTATCGCATTGACGAAGCGGCGCATGCAGAAGGCATTACGGTGCGTGGCGGCTTCGGGCACACCCGAAAGCGCGCGCGTATCTTTTGATACCGAAAGTCGGCTTCTCGACAGCTTTCCGGAGTTTCTGGGCTCCGGGTGGATTACCGGCTATCCGGAGATTGCCGCTCCAAGAGGTCGGGCCCGAGCGGCGGGTTTGGTTGGAAAACCTCAGGGTAGAGCAAAAAGTTCTAAAATCGCTCTCCAAGGCCGACTATCTATTCTTCCTATGCAATGCAGAATTTCGGGCGCGGCGTTTTTGTGGCGCCGCCGCATCGCTCGTTCCGACTGGGATCCATTCGCATTCCGGGCGTCGTTTCTCGTCTTCATTTCGCGCTGGCGACAGCGGCGGATACGCCTGAAAACTCCACGGTGACTACCGTGATGTCGTCCAGTTGGCCGAAGGAGCGCGCAGTATCGGCGATCTTTGCGGCGGGTTCGCAACTGACAGAGCGGGTGCGGTCGAATCCAAAGAGCTCACCCGATTTGGCCTGGGATTCGGGCACGCCGTCGGAGACAAAGGTGAGCCGGTCACCGGGTGTGAGCAGAAGACTCATGGCCTCGTGCTGCGCGTGCGCCAGGATGCCTAGAGGCAGCGAGCCTGGAATGGCGATCTCCACTCCATTAAGGTAGGGCGGCAGATGCCCGGCGTTGGCGACGGTCAGCAGACCGTCCGCGGAGATGTGCGCGGCCAGGCAGGTGGTGAAGCCATCGTGCGAGCGGCCCATCATGCGGTCGTTGAGCGAGTCGAGCAGCGCGGCGGGCCTGGAGCCATGCGCGGCTTCGGCGCGGATCGCTCCCACGATCACTGAGACCAGCATGGCGGCAGGCAAGCCCTTTCCGCTGACATCGCCCACAACCAGCAACATTCCACCCTGGCCGTCGCTGATCTGCTGAAAGAAATCACCCCCCACCTGGTCGGCGGGCCGGTAGATGTACTCGATATTGAAGCCGGGGCACTGTTCCAGTTTGTCGAGGAGAAGAACCTGCTGCACCTGCCGGGCAGCTTCAAACTCACCGGCCAGCCATGCTTCATTGCGTCGCGCGCGGGTGAAGCGAAGTACAAGAAAAACCACCATCGCCAGGAGAAAAATGAGATGGAACAGGATGCCGATTTCCATGGTGAAGGGCGGCAAGGGCAGCCGAATCTCCATCACATGCGCCGCCACGATCCATCCAGCCTGATTGAGGACGATGGCCAGATTGTCGGCCAGGTAGTAGCCCATATCGAGCAGCGTAGGGACCAGCAGCAGGCGGGCGTCGATATTGCCGCGCACAGCCCGGATCACGAGAAGGCTGAGAATCCACCCCACCGCGGGCAGCAGGCAAGTAAGTTGGATCGCGCCCGAGGCTGGGGCGGAGAACCAGCCTGGCAGATAAAGGACGGCCGCGAACGGGCTGATCGCGGCAAGCAAGAGAAAGACACGGGAGAGCATACCTGCGCGGACATTGAGAATTCGCGAAAAGAAGAGCAGAGCCGCGATGATAGTCCCGGCAGCAAGCACTCCGTCCAGAAAATCGTAGACGGGAACCGGCAGCAATGAATAGATCTCCTGGCCGACATTCAACGCGTGCTCTGCTGCCTGTGCCAGCAAAATGACGGCAAACCAGAGGTATTCGAGCTCCGCATTGCGGATGAGAAACAGGCAGAGGATGGCGAAGCCAACCAAACCAGCGGTGATGCTATAGGAATATGCGTCGACATAACGGACATTGCGGTCCACCTGAAGTAACTGTTGCTCGGCAGCCAGCAACTCGGGGTCTCCGGCGAGCTGACCTCCGAGGCCGCCTGCAAGGTAGGGCCCCCCACCCACGTAACTTGCCCAGATCGGCGAGTGCCACACGCGGATCGCCACTTGCACAGTCCGCGCCAAACCGCTTCCGCCCGTGGTGAGCGGGAAAATGTGGTAACGGATCTCAGCCGAAGGGATCAGCGCAGGTGGCATCCGGCCCGATCCGCTGACACGCTGACCATCGGCATAAACCTCAAAGGAGGTCAGGATGGGCGCAAGCAGCAACGAGGTCGGCTTGTCGCCAGCGGGAATTCTCACCGCAAACCGGTACCACGCGAAACCGCTCAACCCCCGGTACCCTTGCGTAGACCACGACCCGTCGCCCCGTAGCAGCGCCCAGCCGGAGTCGTCAAAGGTCGGACTCGCCCACAACGGCGCGGTAGTGCCAGGCACCGCCGGTGAGTCGCCGGGATGGAAGCGCCATAACCCATCAAGCGAGACCACCGACTCCCGGCCGCGATCCAGGTCAAAGGACTGCGCAGACAATCCCGCCGCTAAAACGGCCAAGGCGAACAACGCAAACCGGCGAAGGGCAGAACCAAAGTGCATGGGGACGCTTCCTTGAGGGGAAGGAATCAAAGCGTGGATTGATGCTATCGCAGACTGGGCGGTTCGCGCTCCGGTGAATGTCAAAGACCCAAGAGTGGCAAATCGAGGGTGGGGTTGCCCTGGGAAGCCGACAGATCCGCGGGTGGGGGGGGGCAATGGCCCGATTTCGCCCATCTGCTCATCCTGCAACAATTTTTGTGCTTCCTGGGGCAAGAATCCACAGCTTGTGAGCGATGCGGCATTCGTCCCCATTGACACCCATGGGAAAACAGGAGAAAAATGGCGAAGTCGATCCAATTTGAATTATTGGCAAGTCATGCGGAGGGAAAGTGAAAAACGCAGCGAAGATGCTTGTTTTAGGGACATTGGGTTTTTTGGGCGCAGGGTTGTTGCTGAGCGGTTGCAAGTCAGCCCCTGAGCTGACCAAAGCCGACGCGCAGGCCATGATCCAGGCCAAATACGACCAGACGCCCGCGGTCGGCGCCAACATCTCGGTCGACCAGCCGGGCTTGGCGCGGGGCGTAACGGCTAAATACTGGGAGAGAACCAAGCTCTATCCCAATAAATATTGGGCCGACTTCACGCTGACCCCGGACGGCAAGAAGGTTTTGAAGCTGCAAAAGGGCGGCGATTTGATTGAGTGGCACCCGGAAAATGCAGGCGATAAGAACTTTGAGTTTGTTGTAACGACCGTGGCGGCCAATCATCTGAAGGCGCTTGAAGTGGGCGATCCGCAGGACGATCTGGGAAACACCAAGACCGTTTCGTTCGCTGAGACCGTGAGCCTGGACGGCGTGCCCTCCGATCTGAAGATCATGGCCGACGCACCCGGCAATAAACTGAGCAGCAAGCATATCGCGACCTTCGCGCTGGATGGCGGCGCCTGGAAACTGCAGTCGATCAACTAGAAATCGAGAAAAATTATGGGGTGGGGCAGAAATCGTTGACCCCACCCCGATTTCTTGCTATCTTTAAAAGGTTGCGCAAGAGTGTCTCCGATCGTGTGTCTTGACGACGGAGGCGTAGGGATAGGCCGCCTTGGCAGAATCGGGTGGTGACGATCCCAAAGGCCAGGCGCAGTTGGCCGGCCTGACAAGCTCCGGAAGTCGCTCTTTTCTTGCAAGGGCAGGGGCAGAAATCGCATCGGCGTCCGCGCGTTCTCCACCTTGGAGGGCTATGCGGGCCGGAACCGGCGAAACGGAGTTGGCTTTCCAGAAATTTGGAAACGCCCGGCCACCGTCTCGGTTCTCGTCTGAATTGGAACGAAGGCAGACGCGAAGCAGCAGAATCGGGCTTCCGTGCGTGTGTGCGACGGTATTTGGGTTGTTCGCGCTCGCAACCGAAGGCCCAAGGGTATGTGTGCGACGTTTTTAGCTTGAGTGGGTCAGCGCTTTGGCTGACCGGTTTTTGACAGGGTAAGGAGTTTCAGTTTGCCTACTTTTAATCAGCTTGTCCGCAAGGGGCGCACCGCCCCCCGTTACAAGACGGCGTCACCGGCTTTGCAGGCCTCGCCTCAGCGGCGCGGTGTTTGCACCCGCGTCTACACGCAGACGCCCAAAAAGCCGAACTCGGCTTTGCGTAAGGTCGCCCGTGTGCGCCTGACAAACGGAATCGAAGTCACCACCTATATTCCCGGCATCGGCCACAACTTGCAGGAGCACTCGATTGTGCTGATTCGCGGCGGCCGTGTCAAGGATCTGCCCGGCGTCCGGTATCACGTGGTGCGCGGAACGCTGGATTCGGTTGGCGTGGCCAACCGCAAGCAGAGCCGCTCGAAGTATGGAGCCAAGCGCGCCAAGGGTGGCGCGGCTCCGGCCAAGGGCAAGAAGTAGTTTTTGGGTTCCGGGACGGAGTTTTGAACCCGGACTTGGGCAGTGAAGCTGGCGCGGATACGCGCTGAGGACTGAAGAAGATTATGCCGAGAAAAGGGCACGTAACGAAGCGGGAAGTGGCGCCGGACCCGGTTTATGGTTCCACGCTGGTCACCAAGTTTGTCAACTCGATGATGTGGGGCGGAAAGAAGTCGACGGCCCAGAACATCTTTTATGCGGCGATGAAGATTCTCGAAGAGAAGGGCGGCGGCGACGATGCCCTCAAGCTCTTCAAGAAGGCGGTTGAGAACTGCAAGCCGCTGCTCGAGGTGAAGACCCGCCGTGTGGGTGGCGCAAACTACCAAGTGCCGATCGAAGTCCTTCCAGACCGTCGCACCTCGCTGGCTATCCGCTGGATCCTGACCTATGGCCGCAGCCGCGGTGAAAAGGGTATGACCGACAAGTTATCGAACGAGCTGCTGGACGCGGCCAACGGGCGCGGCGCGGCGATGAAGAAGAAGGAAGACGTGCACCGCATGGCCGAGGCCAACCGCGCCTTTGCTCACTACCGCTGGTAAGCGAGTGTTGATTGAGTTGAGTTTTCCGGGGCCTCAGCATCGAGACCTTGGATGTATGGATCTTTTAATTGTTTGAAGAAACAGAACCGCGGGCCCGAAGTGCTCGCAAAGGTGAATTGCCGTGGCTCGCACCGTACCTCTGAATCGTTGCCGGAACATCGGTATTATGGCGCACATCGACGCCGGAAAGACGACAGCGACAGAGCGCATCCTGTTTTATACCGGCATCACGCACCGTATTGGTGAAGTGCATGAAGGCACTGCGACCATGGACTACATGGAGCAGGAGCAGGAGCGCGGCATAACGATTACTTCGGCCGCGACCACATGCACCTGGCGCGACTATCGCATCAATATTATTGATACTCCCGGCCACGTGGATTTCACGGCAGAGGTCGAGCGCTCGCTGCGCGTTCTCGATAGCGCGGTGGCGTTGTTCGATTCCGTCAGCGGCGTTCAGCCGCAATCGGAGACCGTGTGGCGGCAGGGCGACAAGTATAAAGTGCCCCGCATTTGCTTCGTCAACAAGATGGATAAGAACGGCGCAGACTTTGAGCACGTTCTCGACACGATTCGCAAGCGCCTGGGCGCGCGGCCTGTCGCGTTGCAGATTCCCATCGGTGCAGAGGCCAACTTCAAGGGCGTTATCGACCTGGTTGAGATGAATGCCGTTGTCTGGCACGACGAGACTATGGGCGCCGAGTTCTCGATCGAGCCGATTCCCGCCGATCTGCAAAAGAAGGCTGAGGCCTTCCGCCTGCAGCTGATTGAGGTCATCGCCGAGACCGACGATGTGCTGCTGGAAAAGTTTCTCGAAGGCGAAACGCCGTCGATCGCCGAAATTAAAGCCGGTATCCGCCAGGCCACCATCGATCTGAAGATTTTCCCGGTGCTTTGTGGAAGCGCCTTCAAGAACAAGGGCGTTCAAACCCTGCTTGATGCAGTAGTTGATTACCTGCCCAGCCCGCTGGACAAGCTACCGGTTGAGGGTATCAATCCCGATCATGTTGGAAAGATCGAGATCCGCAAGCCTGAAGATAGTGAGCCGCTGTCTGCGCTGGCCTTCAAAATCATCAACGATCCCTTCGGCAAACTCGGCTTCATTCGGGTGTACTCGGGTTCGCTCAAAACGGGCGATACAGTTCTTAACCCGCGCACCGGGAAGACCGAGCGCGTTGGCAGGCTGGTCAAGATGCACGCCAACAAGCGCGAGGATGTGACCGAGGTTTTGGCTGGCGACATCTGCGCCTGTGTGGGCATGAAGGAACTGAAGACTGGCGATACCCTCTGCGCTCCGCATCATCCAATTGCGCTTGGGGCGATCACCTTCCCGGAGACGGTGATCTCTGT
>JBEKCA010000061.1:0-30133 GCA_050015115.1 Occallatibacter sp. | reverse complement strand
GTATTCAAAGAGGCCGCGTTCGGGCGGGCCTGAGGCGCGGGATCCGTCGGCGTAGTAAGCACCGCCGTGGCAGGGACAGAGGAAGAGTTTGGACTGGGCGAACCAGCGGACGGGGCAGCCGAGGTGCGCGCAGTTGATGGCGAAGACCTGAAAGGTGTCCCCAGAGACGTGGCGCACCCAGCAGGGGATGTCTCCCGTCTGGCCATCCCAGGATGTTGTGATCGGATTGCGGAAGTTGACGAGCCGAGTCTCGCCTTCGGGGAAATCGCTGAGCGGGCCGAGCGCGATCCAGGAGTCGTAGCTCGAACTCTTCTTTACGGCGGGGCCCAGAAGATAGCCGATGATGGGTACCGCGAGGATAGCACCGACCGCCCCGTTGGCGAGGAGAGAGAGCTTGAAGAGAAAGGCTCGGCGGGAGTGGCCGGTGCTTCGGGCGTTCGCGGGCTCTTGCGGCATAACCTGGTCGCTTTGTGGAGTCTGCTCAGTTGGCGTCATTGCGCTCCTCCTGGGTTCTTTGCTTTTGGCGGCATAGGTTCAGTGCGCCTCATGGGTACGTGGGGTAGGGCTGGCCGGGGTTGACCGTGCGCTTCGATGCGAGCCACGCTACGATGTCGGTGATCTGCTGGTTGGTCAGCGGTTGTGCGGGAGTTGACGAGGGAAGATCTGACCGCCAATCGGGCATCTCGCGATCGGGGAGGCCGGCGATCGTAATACTACGGAGATTCTGGTCGCTGATCAGAGCGAGGTAGGATGAGTCCACGATGGATCCCAGCTTGCCCGAGTTGCTTTTCGGATCTCCAGGAGCCCCTTCCCCAGTGGAGCCGTGGCAGCGGGCGCAGAAGGTAGCGAAGGCTTGCTGGCCTCGGATCGGATCGCCGAGTTGGGTGGCGACATAGGGTGGAGGGTTTTGCCCTTTCAGAATATCTGGGCTGCCCCACGTATGCACTATACCCTGCGCAAGGGCAGCGACCTGCTGGTCGGTCAACATGCCGCCGGCATTTTTTGCGAAGGGCGGCATGAGTTTGCCGGGAACGCCATTCGCGATGACCTGGCGCAGACGGTCTTCACCAGCAACTGCGAGATAGACGGGATTGGCGAGCGGGAGCACCGCGCCGTTCCTGCCGTTTTCCCCGTGACAGGCTGTACAGTTTTCTTTATAGAGCGTGGAGAAGGCAAGCACTTCGTCGGGGCGCAGGACTCCGGGTCCAGATCCAGGACGGCCAGGAATGTGATTGCAGCCGAGGAAGGCAAAGCAAACCGCGGCGAGAAAAAGTGTGCTGCGCCGCGCGGATTTGAGCGTGGTCAGTCTCATTGTTTTTTGCTTTTCGTTTCGATTTGATCTCCGTGGAGTCCGGCGCGAACGGAGAAGGTCAAGGCTTGAAACTGCGGGGTTCGCACCTTGACCTGCAGATTGACGACGAAGCCGCAGACCAGGCCGAAGGCGATCTGCGATAGGACGAACCAGAGCCAGTTGATGCGCGCGTCGAGAATTGGACTGATGACGCCAATCGCGGAGTAGAGGATTCCTGTCCACAGGAGTGGCGCGATGAAACCGGCGGTGAGGATGGGCTTCCAGGGAAACATCGGCAGCATGGCTCCATACAGCAGGCCGATGAGCACCGAAGCGAGGGCGTGGATGGCCGTGGCAGCGAGCAGACCCTCGATATGAAACTGGGCGAGAAATGCGTTGCTTTGCCCGGCCCAGCTTACGAAGCCGCCAGCAGCCAGAAGGTTTACGGCATACCAGACACTGTGATAACGGATGAGGCCGTAGAGAGCGGCGGGCACTGTCATTGCAAAGCCGCCTGCGATGCCGCCCTTGATCCCGGCCGTTATGCTGAAGGTTTCGATCGGCAGCATCTTGCGATGCATGACGTCATCCGACGGGCGCTCGCGGATGGTACGGGCGCTTGTGATGGCGATGACTGCGGCGTGGACCGGAACTGAGACGTGATGCTCATGCGGAAGAACCTGGAAGAACCATCCCCACATTGCCCTCAGCGCAAGGAGAAGGCCAAGCAGGCTGATGGCCCAGTGCGTCACCATGCCCGCAAGCATGAGGGCAATGCCAAGCGCAAGCACCATGGGCCACGCTGTGGGCGCAGGGAGTTCGACGGCGCCGGGCATGGTTTCACCTTCGCCTTGCGGCGTGTTGCGCTGAATCAAGCCTCGCTCTTCCATCGATGTTCGCCTTTCTGAAAGCTATCTGCCTATGACGTATACGACCAGGAAGACGGCTACCCAGATACCGTCGACAAAGTGCCAATAGAGAGAAAGCACTTCGAGCCGCTCCGAGTGAGCTTCCTTCATGCGCCCGGCGAGGGAGATCCCAAGCGCGATGCTAAGCATGATGAGCCCGACAAGGACGTGTGTTGCGTGCAAGCCAACCAGTGAGTAAAAGGTAGTTCCGAAGAGATTGGTGCGAATCGTCAGCCCGTTATAGTAAATGAGGTGATACCACTCCCGCGCGGTTCCGAGCAGGAAGAGAGAGCCAAGAAGAACGGTGGAGGCCAGACCAATGGCGCAATTGCGGAGGTTGTTCCTGCGCAGGGCACTGACCGCGAAATGAACGGTGAAGCTGCTGGAGAGGAGGCAGACGGTGCCGAAGATCGGCAGTTGTAGCACCTGCGCGGGATACGGACCGGTAAGACTCTTACCCAGGTAGAAGACATAGGAGACGAAAAAGATGATGAAGATCGCGGCCTCGGCCACGATCAGACAGGCCATGCCGACCGTGCCGCGACTGGGCAATATCCACGGCGGCTCAGGCAGTGCGTCGATAGGAATCGTGTTGGCAGCATTCATCATTCGTAGTCGGAGTCCGGATCTTCAGGGTGTTTGAGATCCCACAGGGGCCGGCGGCTGTGAACCGTTGGCTCTATTGCGAAGTTATAGGAGGGGGGTGGGGACGATGTAGCCCACTCCAGGGTCCACGCATCCCAGGGGTCGTGGTCGGCGATTTCGCCCCGGAAGTACGAACGAACCAGATTGAAGACGAAGAAGGCAATGCCAGCGACTTGGAAAATGGCCCCGATACTAACGATCAGATTCCACCCCTCCCAACCGCGGCCTGCCTCGTAGGTATAAATCCGCCGGGGCATACCGAGCAGGCCCGGGACGTGCATGAAATCGAAGGTAAGATGGAAGCCAATCAGGAAGAGCCAGAAGTGCCACTTGCCCAGTGTCTCGCTCATCATCCGGCCCGTCACCTTGGGATACCAGTAATAGAACGCGCCAAAGAGCGCAAACACGATGGCGCCGACCAGGACGTAGTGAAAGTGCGCAACAACAAAGTAGGAGGCGCTCAATTGCCAGTCGAAGGGAGCAACCGAGAGCATGATGCCCGTGAGACCGGCAATGAGGAACTGAAACAGGAAGCCAATGCAGAACATCATCGGGACGGCGAGGTGAATACTGCCGCCCCAGATGGTCGCCAGCCAGTTGAAGATCTTGATTCCCGTCGGCACGGAGATGACCATGGTTGCAAAGACAAAGAAGGTATTGCCAGCGGGGCCTAGGCCGACGGTGAACATATGGTGTGCCCACACGCTGAGGCTAATAAAGCCGATCGCTACCGAGGCCGCAACCATCGCAGGATAACCAAAGATGGCCTTGCGGGAGAAGACGGGGACGATCTCGTTGACGAACGCGAATGCCGGCAGTACCAGGATGTAGACCTCCGGATGGCCGAAGATCCAGAAGTAGTGCATCCACAATACTGCCGAGCCGCCGGCCTGGGTGTCGAAAAAATGAGAACCGACGTAGCGGTCCAGAGTCAGCATGATCTGGGCGGCGGTGAGCGGTCCGACAGCAATAAAAACCATGGAGCACATAACAAGATAGAGCCATACGAGAAGCGGCAAGCGGGTCATCTTCATGCCTTTGCAGCGCATGCAGATGATTGTGGTCACAATGTTCAATGCGGTTCCGATGGATCCGATGCCGCTTAGGAAAACTGCGAGCGTCCAGTAGTCAGTGCTGTGACCGGGCGAGAAGGCCTTTGCGGTGAGGGGCGCATAAGCAAACCAGCCGACGTCCGGTGCGGAGCCGGCGCCGTAGAGTCCACTTCCACCGAAGTAGCTGAAATACAAGAGCAGACCACCAAACGCGGAGATCCAGAAGCTGAACGCATTCAACCGTGGGAACGCCATGTCGCGCGCGCCGATCATCAGCGGGACAAGGTAGTTGCCGAAGCCGAACAGCATGGGCATCCCCATGAAGAAGACCATCGTGGTGCCATGCATGGTGAAGAGCCGGTTGAATACCTCGGGAGATACAAAATGATTGTTGGGTACAGCAAGCTGAATCCGCATCAGTAGCGCTTCGAATCCACCGATGACAAGAAAGAGGAGCGCGTAGCCGACGTACATTAAGCCGATCTTTTTATGATCGACCGTTGTTATCCACTCGTAGATAACCTCCAACCCTGGACGCATGACCGCTAGAGATTGATCGGTTCCTTCCATCACGGGAGTTGAGTCTGCCATGCGGCGCTCCTTTCTGGAAAAGTGTTTAATGAAGCGTTGTGAGATAAGCCGTAATCGCGTCCAGGTCGTGATCGTTCAGATGCATCGGTGGCATCAGCGCGCCGGGCTTCATCGAACTTGGGTCGTCGATCCACTTTCTCAGATTTTCCGGCGTGTTCTGGATCGATCCAGAGGCAAGCGTGTCACGGCTTCCAACATGGGTGAGGTCAGGTCCGAAGTGCCCTGTCGCCACAGTTCCAGCGACTGTATGACAGTTGATGCAGGCGTTATGCAAGAAGACGGCCTGTCCTTCGGCCGCGACCGGGTTGCCGGTGAAGTCCTGATTGGCGGGTTTCTGCTGTTGTTTAATCCAGACAGCAAAGTCTTCCGGGGATTGCGCGTAGACGCGCAGCAACATCTTTGCGTGTTGCGTTCCACAGTACTGTGCGCACTGTCCCAGATAGAGGCCGGGGACTTGAGGATCTATCCACATGGTGTTAACGCGATTTGGAATCACATCCATCTTGCCAGCGAGGCGAGGAACCCAGAAGCTATGGATGACGTCGGCAGATGACATCTTAAGATAGGTTGGTCTCGGATCAGCAGGATCGCTGATGGGGACGTGAAGTTCGTTCGCGGTGACGACGCCGAATCCGGGATAACGATATTCCCACCAGAACTGGTGCCCGATCACGGTGACATCAAGCGATCTCGCTGGCTTGGGGATGCTTTCCGTGATGAAGATGACCCTGGTGGTTGTGAGAAAGAGCATCACGACGATAAGAATCGGAATAATTGTCCAGGCCAGCTCAATCTGATTGCTGCCGTAGATCTGAGCCGGTTCGCGAAAAGAGTCCCCGGGCCGATGGCGGAATCGGAGCAAAGCGTAGAGCAGCAAACCACCGACAATGAGAAAGATGATAACGGTGACGGAGAACACAAGCATCGACAAACCGACGATGGAATGGGCCGGGGTGCCGGCGGGATCAAAGATATTTGTGGGAGAATTCGCGCGAGCTGCGTCGGCAAAAAGGAACACACACAAAGCCGCACTCCGATAGGAGAGGGCTGAGATGAAGGCGATCTGTCCAAAGAGTTTGGTCATTGGATGTCTCGCGAGGAGAACACTTGAGCGTCGCTTCGGAGGCGCTTTCTTCTGCCAAACGCATCTTGGAACTTTGCATTTGGCAAGATGCCAATCCAATATGAAGCTTGGAATTTCCTTCTTGATTTCCCGGTTCCGCGCCTGAATACCCGGGCCACCTCCGTATTCATTCGAGAAATCGCAACATGATCGAGCAGCGAACTTGCACAACAGTCTATATCGTAGCACGACATATAGATGAGTAATCGACCTGTGGCGACCGGTCTTGACTTCCTGCTTAGGATCTTGGCTGAGTTTCGCTTTGAACTACTGCCGTTTCTGTACCTTAGCCAAATTGCAGTGACGGAAGCGGGGCTCTGGCCGTAGCAGCACCAACACCTGCTGCAGGTAGCAAGTGCGCCTGAAAGTGCGTTAGTAACCGTTGCGTATGCTGCCAACGGCTCCAGCTGCGAAATACCAGCGTGGTCGAACTGGTGAATCGCTCTGAGCGTGGAGGACTCCGGTGCGAACGGCGGATGCGCGTGTCCAGCGGTTGGCACTTCTGCGCGTGACCAGCTATGGCGTGTGGACCTACCGCCGAACGTGCAGTGTGCGCCGCTCACCGAGATATAGCAAGGTGAAGGAAGTCGCATAGTCGCGTTGAGGTGATTTCGATAAGATACTCAGTTTAGGTCGTGCGCAGCTTGGCGTCACTCGGAGCCGCAGCCAGGACTCTCTTGGTTCCCGCTATTGTTTGATATGGCCGTATCGGTCGATACGGCCGCCCTGAAAGAAGCGGTGGCGCACCATGCTTTGGGCAAGCAAAAAAACAGCGACTGCCAAGGCGAGTAGAAACAGGAAGTGTCCCACTTGGAACCAGGGTGACTTTTCCCTTCCAGGGCCTTTCGGCTTCAAATCTGTTGTCATCTGAGCGACCTTTCCGCAAGTAAGGCATCTCTGCACTCGATTTCACTTGTAATGGCTCTCTAGTTATTGCTCCCTCCATCGGTTGCCGATCCAAGGGGGGACAAGATGATCACTGGGAAGCGCAATGAACAAGCGTGCGTTTGAATTGAATTGCGTACGAACATCCCCCGCGACAACGCCTCAATAGGTCCTGTCGTCTCGCGGTCCGGTTTTAATAGCTTCACTTGTTCGAATAACGAAACATGCTGAGTGAAATTGGCATTGCGGCCGCAACCGCATCGAGAGAGGCTTGCGAAAAGTGTCTTCCTGCTAAGATGTGCAATCTGTACAAATCTGCTCAGGTGGCTGGACGGCAATTCATTTGAAACCCTGTGATGCTGCGCGATGGAGGTTCTGAGAGGAAAGTACAGTGCGCCGAGCCAACTCATCGGTACCTAGGCGCTCCGCTCGTGCGGATGGGGAGGGGACTATACCGTCACCAGTATCAGCTCACGGATAGGCATCGATTGCAGGCCTCTCGGAGTTGTGCTCGGGCAGCTGATCGAGCAGGACCACATTGAGCAGCGACCTGTGTACCTGGATGCGGCCGTTGTAATCGATAAAGCCGAGCTTTCGAAAGCGCTTCATGAAGAAACTGACACGGGACCGCGTGGTGCCGATCATCTCCGCCAGAGTTTCCTGCGTAATCGGGGGAATGAAGGTTTCCCTTTCCCCTTGTTTGCCAAACTCCGCCATCAACAGGAGAATCCTAGCCAAACGCTTCTCGCTGGAATTGAAGAGCTGATCAACAAGATCGGCCTGGGCTCTCATGCTGCGTGCCAGCAAGAACTTCAAGAAGAAGTCCGCGAACGCCGGCTCATCATGCATTACGCGGATCATCTCTTCCCTTGTGATCTTGAGCGCTACGCAAGTGTTGAGGGCAGTGGCCGTAGACAAACGCAGCCCAGGCACCGTGGCGAGCGCCCCCTCCCCAACGAAATCGCCGGTGGAGAGAAGCGTGATGGTGGCCTCTTTGCCTTCGTGCGAAACGACAGTAAGTTTTGCCCGGCCCGTCTGAAGATAAAATATTGAGTCCGCCGGATCTCCCTGGGCGAAAAAAGTCTGCTTTGGCTTCAGATCGACGATTCTTCGACCAAGACCGGCGTGCGCAAGAAAGGTCGCAGGATCAAATGTAACGTTGTTCTTTTCAGTCATTAACATGAAACCTCCGTCGTACGGATCGGATGACGGATGTGGATCGGGGTTCGCAGATCAACAACCACGGAAGAGGTGCTTTGGAGAATACAAGCAGCGCCTTGCGCGCAGACTGACCAGGAAGCCCATCCGGACTCTGGCCTGGCAAGTGGGCGCAACTTCGGGATATGTTTCCCCGCACTTAACCGCTGCTACACTCAAGACCTGTCCATTATCGCCTGAATTGAAAACTCTCGTCTGTTCTGTTTTGCTCAATTCGGTCACCTCTGCGATTCCTGCGTTACAGCTCGGCATCTTGTGACCTCTGCCCCTGCCACCCTCCGGCAAGCCGCTCAATTGCCGCAAGTAGAACCCCCGGGGCCACCGTGAGCGCTACGCGCTCATCGTACAGAGCATCCTCAAGAAAGCCTTCTCCGCTGTGGAGCACCAGAATCCTGGCGTGAGGCCAGCGCCGGCGAATAAACCGGCTGGCATCTTCAAGCTCGAACGAGGAGAGCGTGTTGTGAAGGATCACCACCTGAATGGATTCCTGCTTCGAAATCGCCCACAACTCCCGATAACTTGGCGCTATGGAAAGGTGGGGGTTTGGTCCATCAAGCAGCGCATCGTGGACCATGCAGCCGAAATCCACCGGGCCCACGGAAAGCACATGGATTGCCTTTGGCGGCTGAACATCCCGCCCATCGAGACCTCCAATGGAGGTCTCCTCGACGCCTTTGGCGAAACTGGAGAGTCTGCTCATGCAACCTCCGCGAGGCTGGGATCGCCTTCCAGAACGTGGAGAGGAGCTGAACCGTCCATGCAATGGCTTGTCTCGATCATGAAGATGCTGAGGTTGGGTGCGCCGTAGAATGCCGCGCTCCTGTCTGCGGGAAGCCACTCCAAGACCGTATCCAGTTGATTCGGGTTGACGGGAAGCGCAAATGCGGTAGGGATCGGAAATGGGTCCCATGGAGCATTCGCTCTGAGATCGAACACGACGAGATCACCGCGCTTTGCGAGAACCGAGAAAAACTCGCCTATTGATTTCCATTGAATCACCCTGGTCTGTCTCCCGGCAGACTCAGGTACGGTTGCGGCTTTGACGGGAGCATGAAGAACAGTTGGTGTGTTGGCAGGGAGTTCGCGCGTTCGAGAACGCCTATCCCGCCATACGGCATACATCGAAACCGCCAGCGCCATGGCAGGCAGGGACCAGAGGGAATACATAGAGTGTTCCTCCACTGAGAAATCGCTTCAAGATGCACTTTGTTTCAGAGCGCACGGCAAGGGCTCAACTTGAGCGCGGAACCGTGGCGCCAACTATGCGAGGCGAAAGCGAAGTGAAGGTGGAGCGCGGGAAGGAATCAGCAAATCGAAAAACACAGCGTGGCGTTCGCACAAGGGGAGAATGCAGGCGACGGCGTGACACATGCGGGGAAGCCGCTGAATAGTCACCGAAACTGCCTGTGCCCTAAAGACAAAATGTGAATTTACCTTAAGCCTTGAGGCCGCCGCCACAGAAGCGCTACGCGGCTCGATCCACAATTTCGCAATCGGAACCGATGACGGCACCGCATGGCGATGATAGAGGGAAAGTTTGTAACCATATTCCCAAAGGAAGACTGCAACTGCTAGTCCGACGATCCCCAGAACACAGGGCCTAAACATCTGTCTCCATAATGAGTTCTGACTATGCGCCTGCTGCCTGGTGCTTGGAACACTCTGCCGCGCGGCATTTGCGTTGATCGGGATTGGGCCCCGGACGAACATTTGGTTGGACAGTTCCTTCCGCCTGCGTGGAAACAGACCTACCTGTATAGACTCCATTTCGAGCCGAAACGTTGCATATGGAGCGAATGACTTTAGAAATGTGGGATCACCGATTTGCCTTGTTTGGCTTCAAACCCCTTTGTCCCGCGCCGCGCTACGGGTATTCCAAGGCATCGATGCTGCCGGAAAAGACGGAGCCATACGCCATGTCATATCCGGGGTCAGTCCGGAAGGTTGCGAGGTCTTCAGCTTCAAGCACCCAAGCGCCGAGGAGCTTGAACATGATTTTCTCTGGCGCACCACTTGCCGCCTTCCCGAACGCGGAAGGATCGGCATCTTCAACCGTTCCTACTACGAGGAGGTGCTCGTCGTTCGAGTGCACCCGGAACTTCTCTGCAGCCAGGGGCTCGCCCAAGAGTTGCGCGACGACAAGAACATTTGGGTACAGAGGTATGGCTCGATCGTCGATTTGCAGAAGCGCCTTCATCGCAACGGCACGCAAATCGTCAAGATATTCCCGCACCTTTCCTTCGATGAGCAACGAAAGCGATTCCTTGAGCGTATCGATGAGCCGGGAAAGAACTGGAAGTTCAGCACCGCAGACATTTACGAGCGGAACTACTGGAAACACCACATGAAGGCTTACGAGGGTTGCTTCCATGCGACAAGCACTCATCACGCGCCATGGTACATTGTTCCCGCTGACGACAAGGAGAACGCACGCCTAATCGTCTCCCAAATCGTCCTTGATGCGTTGGGAGAAATCAAGATGGCATATCCCAAAACCATCGCAAATCGCCGTTTCGAATTGCGCGCAATCAAGAAGCTGTTGGTGAAGTGACGTCAGAAACCCACATGGTTCCTTCACCCTTCAACATCCTGTTCCTGCTCTGGATCACATTTGTCGTGCGGCACACTCTTACATACCAGGATGAGACAAGTCGTTCGCATGTGGTACCAGGTCTGTATAGACGGCACGGGGGATGTTCGTCTGCCAATGGCTCGTGACTCGGGCAAGAAGTATCAGTCCAAAGAAGATGTACGCGAGAATACAGGCGGCCGCCAGCGGTCCAAGCGCGCGGCGAAACCAGCGTTGTGCGGGCGCTGCGGCTCGCCTCGGTGGCAGAGAGAATTGCAAGGCATCCTGCGCGGGGCAGGCAGCCACGCAGACCATGCACGCGCTGCACTCCGCTGACCGGATCTGCAAAAGGCAATCCACCGGCAGGCCGGCCGGGCAGGCGCGCGCACACTTCCCGCAATCGATGCAGGCATCGGCGTCGCGGCGAATCTTGACCGGACTCAGCAGCGAGACCAATCCCATCAGCGCGCCATAAGGACAGAGATACCGGCACCAGAAGTTCTGGACCAGCATGGAGCCGAAAACGAGCAGGGCAAGAACAATTGCCGCCGTCTGTCCCATGTCGCGAAAGAAATTCATCATCTTCACGTCTGCGACCAGGCCATAGGACGTGTGCATGAAACTTTCCAGGGCTTCGGCGGACATCGCGCCGATAACGAAGACAAAGAATCCGAGCAACAAGTATTTCAGCCCGCGCAGCGGAAGGTCGGCCCAACGAGGCAGTCGCAGATTGCGCCCGAAGATTCTGCGGCCCAGCTTCCATAGAAGCTCCGAAAACGTTCCCACCGGGCAGAGCCACGCACAGAAGGCCTTTTTCAGCAGGAGGCTCATCAGCAGGAAAGCCATGAACAAAAACATGGCCGCCGGATGAATTGCCGGCACGCGCCCAGTGAGCACGAAATATTTGGAGTTCATCAGGCCGGCGATGGGTAGCCAGCCTTCGACGCCGACAGGTCGCGGGACGTAGAAAGTGCTTCCTCCGCGCTCAAAATAGAGGACCCAGAGAAAGAACTGTATGCCGATCCAGCCGTTCAAAACCATAAACAGACCTTGTACACAATGCCGGATGCGTTGCGATCGGTCCGCCACGAAACGGCGATTGAGCTTCTTGCCTCTTCCGTGTAGGGAGTTCCCGTCTACCGGTTGCGTGTCCATGGTCTCTATTTCCATCTAAGCGGAAGAGTAGTGTAGGGACGGAGAGCGAACAATGACTTTGGTCACAGCGTATCGAAAGGCTGCCATTCGCTCCTCGTTCTAGGGGAGTCGATTCCTTTCGAAGAGCGGTGACATGTGAATGCAGAAAACAGGCTCTGCACAAATGAAATGCTTGACATCCCCCCACCCAACGGTCGAATTGAGCGGGATTCTGTCCGCCCGTTCCGAGACTCCGTATTCGGGCTGCGGGGATGCCGCCCAGAGACCGCACACGTTTAGATTTTGTCGTCGAGTCGTCGAAATTGGGATCAAAGAGCCGTCGAGAACGTCATTTCATTTGCGACTTGCACCGACCGACGTGTGAAATACTGCAAGAAGGCTTCAGAGCGCTTCTCATTGCTGTGAAAGATCTGAAAGTTGGAGTTCTGGGAATTCTAGGCAAACTTTGTACAGTCGCTGTACAGCAGATTTGGAAATCATGGCATTCTCTGCAATGCTGGCATTCTCAGAATCAGTAAGTTGAGTGTTTTCAACACTGATGTCGGGTTCGACTCCAACTGCCGCCACTTCGACCACGCCTCAACCCGAATCCCATGTTTCATGCCACAAGATTGCTCCGCCCGGTCCGCAACAGAGAATGGGTTTTCACATTGCTCACTATTCATCGAACGGCAAGTGTGCCAATTGCAGATTGTCTCAATGGAGAGGTTCACCTCAAACGACTGTGCCCATTTTTGTGCCCACGCTCCGTCAAAACTGGTCACAATTCAGGCTGTATGGATAGCAAGCCGCAGTTTTTTCGGATCTCGTAAACGTATCTTGTATAGTGGTTTATAGCAAACGATAGCAGCAGGAGGGCTGGTGAATTCGGTGGCTCTTAACCGACAGGTTGTAGGTTCGATTCCTACCGCG
Organism: Occallatibacter sp.; assembly: GCA_050015115.1. Classification (GTDB taxonomy): domain Bacteria; phylum Acidobacteriota; class Terriglobia; order Terriglobales; family Acidobacteriaceae; genus Telmatobacter. Next base: position 17,784 of record JBEKCA010000061.1, on the reverse strand, counting down.
TCCACCAAGTCATTCATTATCAGTATCTTACAGAGGGTAATATTTCGATATTTATCAAACTTCGCCGAACTTCGCCAAACTTCGCCGAATTGTAATCGGTGGGCTCTCAGGGGCCACGTCCGATGCGTCGCGAACGCCTTTGTTTTCTTTGCGCCGTTTCTCAGTAAATCCGGCTGATCGCTTTGGCATCGTATTCCTGCCGAACGGTTGTAGGCGTTTCGATGCGTAGAAGTACTTCTCTAGACTCGTTGAGGACATTGCAAGCCGTTCAATCGGCAATCGAAGGAATGTCGCGTCAATGGCAATGCACATGGGAGTCCAATACCGATCCAAGCGATAACGCGGACCTAGCCGACTTGGCCAAGATGATCGTATCTACTTTTCACGAACACTTCCGCACACTGACCCAGAAGAGTCCGTTGCGATACCAGAAGCAGATACGCCTGTACATGGCGCGCGTGCGCATGTTGACCAAAGGCTTGGACGCAGCAAACGCCGCTTTCGAGGTCGGCTTCGAGAGCGCCAGCCGGTTCAACCGCGAGTGCCGCAGCTCTTGGTGAACAGCATGGACAAATTATCTATTTGGCTCGTCGTGGTCTGGAATGCTGATCGGCCATGTCCAATGCGGCCTTGTTGAATGCAGTAGCTCTCGGTGCCTTGCTATCTGTGGCCAGTGTTCAGCCTCGTCACTTGCCGCGGCACGATACTTCGGGCCAGTCAATTGCCGTTACGGAGACGCCTTTCGATCTTTGCCAGAGCCTGATTGCATGAAGCAAGATCTTCTGCAACATAGTCAGCGCCCGCTTCGACGAGAATCTTCTTTGCATGATCGAGTCGGACCTTCTTTGCTGCTTCCGGTAGTTGCGCCCATTGTTGGCCATCGACCCCAACCAGGTTCCCGGTTCGAGTAAGCCCAATGGTCCACATGCCGGCATTTCTGCCTTCTGCAATATCGACTACCGTGTCTCCGATCTTTACGCATGTTCTTGGAGGGTAGACATCCAGGAGTTGCCCATTCTTCATCAGCATCCACGGAGCTGGGCGCCCTGCGCCAACTTCGTCTGGACATACGGAAGCATCGGGTTGAAAGCCTTGCTCGGCAGCCTGGATCAATACCGGGATCAGCATTTGGCGGGTATAACCAGTGGTGCTGCCAATCCGGATTCCGCGCTTCTGCCAGTCTTTTACGACCTGCGAGACACCTGGGATCAATTGCGAGTGTTGCGCAATGATCTTCATCTGCAACGGGCCAAACTCGCTGAACAGGGAGAGAACCTCTGCCTCGCCAGGTTCTCGTCCGTTAATCGAATTCCATTCAGCACAAATATTGGGCAGAGCGAGGATAGCCTGGATGTGATCCCGCTTGAGCCGTCCCATATCGCGACGGGCATCTTCAGTGGACAGCGTAATGCCATGCTGTGCAAATAAGGTCTGGAGCGCCAGTACTGGCGCCATCGACCCATGATCGACCGTTGTGCCTGCCCAGTCCAGCATGATGGCTCGAATGTGAAGAGGATTTGTCATGGTTTGCCTGCCGGTGCGGAGAAAGCGCAAATGATACGACTGCAAGTGTGTGAATTCATGGTCGCAGTTTACATTGGAAAACGAGTGGGGCAACCGCTTAACGGTTAGCTATCGTTGGCTGATCGGTTTGGAGGCGGATGCCGAAGACGCAAACGCCGCCGGCAACGAGAGCGAAGAAGACAAAGAGATCGAAGAGTTTTGTCCATCCGAACTGCAAGACGAAGATCGTGACAAGGAAGGGAGAAAGCGTCTGACCGATGGAACCGATGCCATTGACGAAGCCAGCTGCGCGGCCGTGCAGTTGGCCGGGGACGGCGTCGAGGACGGCCATGGCGGACATGAGGACATCGGCTCCATAGATCAGAATTCCCATTAAAGAGATGGAAACTGCTGTGCCAAACCATCCACTGCCTGCAAGAACAGGATGGAGAAGACAGATAAAAGCAAGCGCGAAGAGCATTCCAGCGCCCAACACCATACGCCGCCCACCGAGCCAGCGGCGCAGAGCGAAGGCGGCGATAAGGGGGCCGAGAAAACCGAAAAGTTCAAAGAAGGAGGCGAAATGGTCAGCCGAATGTTGCGTGTAACCCAGGCTCGATGTGAGGTAAAGAGGCAACCAGAAGAGCAGGGTGTAACGGGTCATCTTGAGAAAGAAATACACGACGGAGATGACCTGAATTCTACGATTTGTCAGGATCTGGCGCCACGCGCGGGCCTCTGTTCGCATGGCAGAAGGTTCTATGAGTGTGGAGTCGCAGGGTAGAGGATCTGGCGGAACCGGCCGCGCCAGATTCGCAGTTCCAAAAAAGAAAAAGACCGCTGCGAAGAGCAAGACAGCGGAGGTAACCAGGTAAGCTGGCTCAAACCCGGAACGTACGACAACCCGAGTGTGAACAATCAGCCACGCGGTCAGCGCGGTAGCGAGCACTCCGCCCAGAATGTAGCTAGTGCTCCACCAGCCGAGCACACGGTCCCGTTCGCCGCGGTGGAACCACTGGCCAAGAAGCCTGAGCATCGCTGGCCATCCCAGGCCCTGGCCGAGACCGTTGCCAAGCAGCAGCATCAATTGCATGACATGCAGGGAATGGAAGGCCAGAAGGCTAGTGCACAAGACAGAAATAGCTGCGCCCGCCAACGCTGTGCGGCGCGCGCCAATTTTGTCTGCCAAGGTGCCGCCGACAAACTGGGCAAGTGCATAGGCGGCCCCGAAGCAGATGAGGTTGAGGGCAAAGTGAGAGATTCCCGGTCCGGTTGTTGGGCCAATATCCTTGCGGCAGATGTAGTAACCGGCGTAGAGGACCCACGCTGAGAGGAATACCTGATTGCGCGACGCAGCAAGGGACTTGGCTACCATCTTCACGGAATTTCGCTCAACGCCGTCTCTGTGGCGGGCAACGATTCATGAAACACCACTGCTTGTGCGCGGGGTGCCATGGGAAAAACAATCTGCGTGACCGTTCCCTGCTGGAAGCTATTGATGAGTCCATCGGGAAATGCGCTGGGGTCGCAGATCGATTTGATGAGCGAATCGATGGAGGCGTCGTCGGTGCCATCAATATGAATGGAGTGCTGAGCCCCGTTGACGATGGTGAGCAACCCCGCTCGACCATAGGAATTGACCATAGAATTACCAGCGTTGTGATCGATAATCTGTCGGCCAGAAGACGTGTTACTCATTGCCAACCTGCCTCCCTCGACGGACGAGATGCGCTCAAGCGCCGAAGAATCGGGCAAGGATTCTTTGAGCGACGCAGGGATGGGGCCGATCAGAATCAGAATCTCCTCTGTGTCAGCAGGAGTAGTAAGTGTGCGGGTGAGAGCGATTCCGGCATGAAACTGGCCGGCCAGATTGAGCAATGGGGCGGTGTCTTCGATCCTGTCCCCAGGGGCAAGTCCCCGTTGACCATCGGAGGTCGATGAGGGCACATACAGCAACGCGTGATGATCCTGGAATACCGTTTGCCAGAAGGTAACGAACGGGTCCTCCTGGGCAATCTGCCAGCGAATGCAGATCACGCAAAGAAAAAGCGCAACCAGAGAAGGCAAGGCCAATTGTGGCAGAGAAAGCGCGGCAGGTTGGTGCAGCGTGGGCCGGGAATCGGGGGGGACGACGGCCAGTACAAGTTCGCGATCGGGGAGAACGAGAGGAAGAGGGCGGGAGATATAAAAGCGCGGAACATAAGAGCCTGAGGGAATATTAACCGCAATTTGCAGATCGGAAGGACTGGCGGAGTAGTAGGCTGCCAGCCTCTTACGGACATCGTTTGCGCGCACGCGCACACCGGCATCGGACCCAGTATCGTAGGAGGCTTCGCGACCCAGTAACTCGATCCCGATCAGGCGTTCCTTTAATTCATCGACATTGCCATCGAGCGTGTGCCGAACAATGTGGACAAGGAACTGGCAGCTTTTGGGACTTGTGCGGAAGGACGGACTCTTGCAGACAACTTCGACGGCTGCCTGTAGTTCGGAGGCATATTGACGCAACTCGTCCGGTTGAATTTCTTCCTTCTGCATTGGCGTCCCATAGAAGTGAATTCTTGTAATTCCAGTGTAGTGCCGGGATGTTACAAAACGGTGACACCGGTGCTGCTCTCGGCTAAACCGTTAACTTAACGTCGAATGCGGCGCCGCTTAACCCACTGAACGTTTCGGCATTTGACAGACGCTGCGATGGTAAAGAGGATGCTAATCCGCATACATACTGATATTGCCAGACAGCTTGCCGCGCGCAGAAACCGGCAGATGAACCGGTGCACAATGGGCCCGAGCGCTCCTTGTGGGGCGCTTATCTGTTGCCGCGTTGATAGACAGTCCTCTGCAAGCCGATGGTACGGCGTTGGCCGTAGCACGGTGGAACTGGAGTCTTGATGAGTTTGTCTGCCGGACAGCGCCGGATCTTCGCGATAACCTGGATCGCCTACGCCGGCTTTTATCTGTGCCGCAAGAACCTGAGCGTTGTGTTGCCCCTTCTGAATAACGTCTCGGGGCTTCGCAACATAGTTCTGGCTAATATCGTTTTCGGATACAGCCTGCTATATGCCGTTGGACAGTTTGGCTGCGGGCCGCTATCGGACCGCATTGGAGCCAAGCGCGTTGTCGGTGCCGGCCTTCTGTTGGTTGTGTTCAGCAACATTCTGATGGGCGCTCACGCTTCCTTGCTGTGGCTTATGATCTTCGCTTGTCTGAATGGCGCGGGGCAGTCAAGCGGTTGGTCGGGGCTTGTAAAGACCATGGCCATCTGGTTCCGTGGCGATAATCGCGGAATTGCGATGGCGTGGTGGAGCACGAACTATGTTCTCGGCGGCTTTCTGGCAACCGCTTTCGCGACTTGGGCAATTGTGCAGCCCTGGCTGCTGCCGCAGCTTGGGTGGCGCCGCGGATTCTTGTTTCCAGCCATGCTGCTGCTGGCAGTTACGGCCTTGTTCTTGCTAGGTGCAAAGGACACGCCGGAGCCGGCAGATCTCCCGTTCGGAATGCAGATCGATCCAGTGGAGCTGCGCGCAGACCGCACAAGCTGGAGCGTTCTGGCTGCCCTGCTTCGTAAACCTTCCTTGTGGATGATCAGCATCTCCTATTTCTTCCTTGAGCTTTGCAGATACGCGCTGATGTTCTGGCTGCCTCTCTACATGGTCAACAGCCTGAGGTACAGCCTGCAGGCTTCCGGCTATCTATCGTCTTTGTATGAACTGATCGGCATTGCCGGGGCGGTCATGGCGGGATACATCTCGGATCGCTTTAGTCAGTCGCGGCGCGCGCCCGTATCGGCGATCATGCTATGTGGCTTCGCCATCGTCCTGCTGTTTGAGCCTGCTCTGACCAGCTTCGGGTTCCTGGGCACTGCCGTGGCCATCTCGCTGGCCGGCATCTTCTCCTTCGGCCCCGATACTTTGCTTTCCGGGGCGGGAGCACAGGATATCGGCGAGCCAAAGGCGGCGGCTACAGCTTCCGGGCTGGTGGACGGCATCGGACATTTGGGCGCCATCTTCTCCCCATATGTGGTGGTATATGTAAGCGAACATTATGGTTGGGATCGCCTCTTCTTTGTTCTTGCGGGCTCTGCGTTTCTGGCTGGCGCGGTGCTGATTCCGATTTGGAATCTGAAGCCCTCCGTCAATATCGGTGTTCCGTTAGAAGATGAAATTCTAGAGCCAATGACCTGCGCGGCAAGTAAATAGAAGTTGTTGAATCGATTCGATTCTCAATACGTGCTGCCGTTTTCAGGATCGCTCCAGTTTTAGAAGCAATCAAGGCGGTGCCGGTGAAGCGGTGATCGATTCCCCCGCCAAGGAACCGCCCATGTTGCCTTAAGCCATTTGAACGAAGAACGTATAGATGCCAATCATCGTCGCTTGCCAATTGAATTGCGGGCTCCAGTTTGGAATGAACAGACGTTCATTACCGTTAAGCGCATCTTCATTCATTCAGCCTTAATCATCGGGAAGCCGCGGCTGGCTACCATCGCATCAAGCTAATCGGCAAACTGACTGAATCTCGCCAGAGCACTTTTACCGGCCCCGTCGAATCCGATTCCTGCGCACTCTCGAATGGAGCACCCGATGCGTTTTGCAAGTCGACTTCTACTTTTCGCGACAGCTACCCTCTTTACACTTCCTCTCCTTGCACAAAATGCCAGCGTTAGCGGAGAGGTTGTCGACCCTCAACATGCGGGCATCAAAGGCTCGACAGTGACCTTGACAAATATCAACACTAGGGTCAAGGTGGAGACTTTGACCAATGGGACAGGCGCCTTCCTGCTGCCTCCCGTCGCTCCGGGAGCATACGACATCAAGGCTCTGGCTCAGGGGTTCGCACCCACCTTGGTGACAGGGATTACGCTCGAGGTGGGGCAATCCAAGGTATTCAGCCTGGCGCTGCAAGTTGGTGCCGTGGCAGAGACTGTTCGGGTAACCGATACGCCGCCGGAACTGACAACCGATCGCGCGGATCGCAGCCTTATGATTGAAAACGCATTTGTAGAAAGCATTCCGCTCAACATCAGGAATCCGTTGCAGATCATCAGTATCGCCGCCGGCGTCACCAAAGGGAACGACGGGCTATCCGGCCAGAATTACTCCAGCCAAAGCCGGAGCAACACCTTTCGGATCAACGGCGCAAAGGGCTCGACAACGGATGTCCTGATCGATGGTGCGGCCAATACAACGGCTTACTATAACCAAGACGCGGGTATTCCAGGAGTTGATTCAGTGCAAGAGACCCGCGTCTACACCGACGCATACGCTCCGGAATTTGGGCGAACCAGCGGTGGATACGTTTCTTTTGCATTGCGCTCGGGCACCAATGGTTTCCACGGATCAGCCTTCGAGTTTTTCCGCAATGAGTCTATGGATGCCAACGGCTACAACGCCAACCATGCAGGCCTTGCTCGTGGCTCATTCAGCAGAAATCAATTTGGCTTTCGACTCGGTGGGCCGGTTGTAATTCCGAAACTGCTGAACGGCCGCGACAAGACGTTCTTTTTCTTTTCATACGACGGACTGCGGGATACGAGCGCCGGCTCATTCACCGGCACTGTTCCTACCGCTCTTGAAAGACAGGGCGATTTTTCGCAAACGTTCGATGCCAAGGGAAACCTGATCGTTATCTACGATCCATCTACGACAACCGCGAACGCAAAGGGAACAAACTACACCCGCACCGCGTTTGCAGGCAACAAGATTCCTAACCTAAACCCGATCGGAGCCGCGATTCTCGCACTCTATCCGAAACCCAATCAGCCCGGAACGGGCAGCAGCAACCTGAATAACTTCTTCTCCAATGCGCCGGGAACCGACAACAATAACAGCTATGATGCCAGAATCGATCATCAGTTCAACGGGCGGCAGAGCATCTTTGGACACTACACCGACTTCACAAACATCATCCACAATAGCGACTACTTCGGCAATGGACTATCGCCGGTGATGGCTGACGACCGAATACCTGGGAAGAACATCGCTGTCAACCACACCTGGGCTCTTAAGACAAACTTGATCTTTGAACACCACCTGTCCTGGGCGCATAGCGAATCAAACCGTGCCGAGGCGGTGCACAAGACTCCGGCAAGTCTTGGCATCAATGCAGGCAATGCCGCACCTGGGATCACGGCAAACATGAGTCCGCAAATCAGTATCAGCGGCGCCACCGCCACAGGCAGCGTGAGCACTCTGGGAAATTCGTATCCGTTCGAAGCCAATGCTTCTTCGGTCTGGCAATACGCAGCGAACGCCAATTGGGTGAAGGGGAAACACATCTTCAAATTCGGCGCGGATCTCAGGCGGTATCCAGTTCAGTTATGGGATCCCCAGCAGATGTCCATCAGCGCCGGGACAAAATTCACAAACGGCCCTAATACGGCTTCGCCATCGCCGTCGACAGATTCTGGCTCCGGCATGGCAGAGCTGCTGTTGGGGTTGGCAACTGTAACATCCGGCTACCAACCGAAGACCAATTCCGTGCACTACTACTATGGATCCTATGCGCAGGACACCTGGAAAATAACCAACGAGCTGACTGCCACCTATGGCTTCCGTTACGACATCGAGACAGGAGATGTGGAAGAAAACAATCTGCTGAACTATGTCGATACGACATCGACTTCTCCGATCAACGGCCAGGTTCACTCTCTTCCTAACGAGCCCTCGATTCCTACTCTAGTAGGGGGCGTAGGAATTCGCGGTCTGAATGGCTCAAACAGACAGTTGCAAGATGCGGAGAAACTTCACTTTTCGCCGCGCCTGGGACTTACTTACCAATTAACCGACAAGACGATCATTCACTCGGGCATGGGCATCTTCTACCATCCGGCAGCAGCTTGGCAGCAATACCCAAACGCGGCAGGTGCAATCCGGACCTCCACCTCCATCGCTGCGCAGTCCAATGGGGTCCAGCCGGTTGCCGGCTACAATCTCGCAAGCCCATTTCCATCCGGCCTTCCTACTCCTTATGGAAACAGCGTTGGCCTGGGCATCAATCTGGGCCAGACGATTGCGGGTCCGGGGCGGCAACAGAATATTCCCTATCAGATCAACTATTCGCTCGACGTACAGCGGTTACTACCGGCTGATTTCGTGGTTACAGCCGCCTACGCCGGAAACGAAGGTGTGCATCTCATGGTACCGCTCTATTTGAACCAGATTCCTGACTCCGCTCTTGCTCTCGGCGCCACGCTACGTACTACAGTCGCCAATCCCTTTTACGGTGTGATCTCGGATCCTACCTCGACGATCAGCACATCGACGGTGTCTTATGAACAACTGCTTCGCCCGTTTCCTCAATTCACGGGCGTTACCCAACTGAATTCAGGCGTTGGCCATTCCACTTATAATGCCGGGCAATTGACGGTGGAGCATCGTTCAAAACAGGGGCTTTCGGTTCTCTTTGCATACACCTTCAGCAAAGCCTTGGACAACGTTGGTGAAATGACCAGTGTTGCCGGAACATACGCGGGCTTTCAAAACCTGCATTGTCCCAGGTGTGATAAATCGCGCTCCGACCAGAATGAGACACACGTTGTGCGCTGGAATACTCGTTATGAATTGCCATTTGGCCACCAGAAGCCGCTTCTAAATAGAGGTCTTGTTTCACATATCGCGGGCGGCTGGGCGCTGAGCGGATTCTATTCACTTGACACAGGTAGACCCCTAACCGTGAGTGCAACTAATTATTCCTATTCGTTTAGTGGAGGCGGCTTCCGTCCGAATACTACAGGGGTCCCGGATAAAGTGTCGGGCGGACCTCAAATGAGACTGGGCGGTCAATACTTCAATTCGGCGGCATTCGCGCAACCTGCGAATTACACCTTTGGGACCGCGAGCCGCCACCTAGCGGACATCGACAACCCTACTGCCTGGAATTTTGACGCGATGGTTGAAAAGGACATGCATATCGGTGAAGCCTACGTCATATCTTTTCGCGCTGAGGCGTTCAACGCCCTGAATAATGTGATCTTCTCGGGGCCTACGACGAGCGTTTCATCCGCAAGTTTCGGGCAAATGGCGACCATGAGCCAAAGCAACACCCCGCGCAATATCCAAGCTAGCCTGCGATTCACATTCTAACTTTCCGAATTGAGCGTCCTCTGGCTTCGCCAGGGACGCTTCGCTCCAAGAAAATGGAGAAATCAATGATCAAGCAACTTCTTCTAGGCTTCGCGCTCGTAGCAAACGTCGCGTATGCCGCTGAGACCATCGTCATCAACGCGAAGGTCATAACTGTAGATCCAACGCACCCTGCCGCTCAAGCATTCGCGATAGACAATGGTCGATTCACGGCTGTTGGAACCAATGCGGAAATCCTGAAACTGAAAACTCCGTCTTCAATAGTCATTGACCTTAAGGGCATGACGGTGACCCCCGGGTTCAACGATGCACACCTGCATCCGCAGGCGATCTTTGATGAAAACTCGCCCTATTACAGGGTTTGGCTGGGAAGTGATCGGGTAAAGACCATCGACGAAGTTGTTGCGGCTCTGAAGAGGAAGGCCGGAATCACGCCACCGGGCAAGACGATTAACGGATATGGGTATAACGACGTAGTGTTGGGCCGCCATCCTAACCGGCACGATCTGGATAAAGTGTCGACGACTCAGCCGGTGTCGATTACTCACGGTTCCGGTCATATCACAGTTGTGAACAGCTTCATGTTGGAGGCGGCGGGCGTCACCAAGGAGACTCCGGACCCACCGGGCGGCGCTCTGGACCGCGATCCCGATGGGACGCCAAACGGCGTCATCCGGGAGAGCGCTCGAAGTGTGCTTTCCAAGGGGCGTCGTGATGAGCGTGGTTCCGGCTCAAATGAGCGGAGCGCCATCCCGCACGACCAGGAGATTCAAGGGTATCTGAATTGTTTCCGGCAATACTCAGCCAGGGGACTTACGAGCGTGGGCATTGCGGGTGGAAGCCCGTCTTCGTTCCGCTTGATGCAGGAACTGCGGGACGCTGGGAATCCAGTTCGCGTTGGCTTCATGTTCAGTGTTGGATCTTACGACCAAGTCGATGCGGCTGGAATCAAACGAGGTTTTGGCGACGATCGACTTCGCGTCACGTCTCTCAAGAATTTTCAGGGCAACTCGTTGAGCGGCCGAACCGCATGGCTAAGCCAGGCGTACTCTGACCGCCCGGATTACTTCGGCATCCAACCGGCAAGGACTCAGGAGAAACTGGACGAAGATGTTCAAAAGTGGTGGGACGCCGGTTGGCAGGTTGCGACGCACTCCAATGGCGACCGTGAGATCGACATGATGCTCACGGCTATCGAACGCGCCGAGGCGAAGAACCCTCGCACCGACGTTCGCTGGCGCATCGAGCATGCCAGCGTCATGAATCAGGCGTTGTTGGAACGCGCCAAAAAGGATGGCGTGATTCTTGTTTTTCATTCCTATATGTGGGAGTACGGAAATATCCTTGCGTCGTATGGGCCGGAACGTCTTTCCATGATGCACGCTTATCGTACCGCAATCGACATGGGCATTCATGTGGCCGGCCACTCCGATTCTCCAATTTCTGCAGCTTACCCGTTGCTCAGAATTCAGGATATGGTTACCCGCAAGAGTTCCGACGGCATTGCGCGTGGAGAAAATCAGAAAGTCAGCGTGGATGAGGCAATCAAAGTCTGGACATTGGACGGAGCCTACGCCACATTCGAGGAGAACAACAAGGGTTCAATTACTCCCGGAAAGCTGGCGGACTTTGTCGTCCTTGAAAAGGATCCGCGCGAGGTTAGGCCGGAAGCAATCAAGGACATTGTTCTTGAAGCGACATATTTGGGCGGCCAAAAGGTATATACCGCTCCAGAGAAATCCGTTGCAATGATTCCGCAGCCTCCGATCAATTATGGAGATGCCAATTTCGGTGACGGCGACGAAGAGGAAAATGAAAATGGAAGCAATTAAGAAAGACAAACTGCTCTTTAGCCCCGGCCCTCTGACCACGAGCGCAACGGTCAAGGGGGCTATGCTCAGGGATCTTGGATCACTGGACAGCGAATTTCTCGCCACAGTTCACGATATTCGAATGCGCCTGCTCGACCTCGGTCCATATCCTCGCGAGGACTACGAGTGCATTCTAATGCAGGGCAGTGGCACTTTTGTCGTCGAGTCGGTTATCTCATCGGCGATTCCGCGCGACGGCAAATTGTTGGTGCTGGTCAACGGCGCATACGGACGGCGTATGGCTCAACAAGCGCGAGTTTACGGCATCGCATTGGACGTCTTTGAAGTCGCGGAGAATGTAAAGTTTACCGCGGAGCTTGTCGCAGAATATTTGGCCACCAGTTCCGGATTCACTCACGTCGCCGTGGTGCATTGTGAAACGACTAGCGGCATGTTGAACCAAGTGGAAGAAATCGGCCATGTGGTACATGCCGCAGACGCGTCCTACATCGTCGATGCGATGAGCAGTTTCGGCGCCGTTCCGATTGACATGGTGGGTTCGCATATCGATTTCCTGGTCTCTTCTGCCAATAAGTGCATCGAGGGAGTGCCGGGATTCGGCTTTGTCCTTGCCAACCGCCGCGCTCTCGACTCGGCGAAAGGAAACGCGCGCACGCTCAGCCTGGACCTCTACGACCAATGGGCTGGAATGGAAGCCAACGGCCACTTCCGGTTCACGCCGCCAATTCACACCATACTGGCGTTTGAACAGGCGCTCAACGAACTCGACGCAGAAGGCGGAGTGCGCGCACGCGGGGAGCGCTACCGGCAAAACCACATTGCTCTGTGTCGCGGAATGAAGGCTCTCGGCTTTGAGATCTATCTCGCGGATGAAGACCAGAGTTTCATTATTACTTCGTTTCGCTACCCCACCAACCCGGCCTTTCAATTCGCCGACTTCTATGAGAGGCTTTGGACCCTGGGCTTTGCAATTTACCCAGGCAAGTTGTCCTACGAGTCGTGCTTCCGAATCGGTACGATTGGAAGAATCAATGCTGCCAACATTGAAGCACTTCTTAAGGCGATCGGCGCTGTGCTCGTCCACATGGGTGTTTTTATGAACAGCGAATCGAAGCAAGACCGGGAGGCACTGTTGAGACTGTAGGCCCAACGAATCGCCTCCATATTTGTCATTTCTTCCTTGGCGTACCTCCCAACGCGGTGGATCCTGCTTGGCATTCAGCAGAGCATCCTCCAATGGAAGAGCTAACAATTCATCATCTCGGCTCCGGCATCTCAACCGGAGCCGTTCTCGGTCTGGAAGCTAGACATGGATATATTTCTTAATGTCCCCTTCCATCTGAACATTCCCATACTCAAAGTGAAATCCGCCACAGTTAATGCGCGGAAGGCGGTCGTCGCGCTAACAAACCGGAATCGCATCGAGTGGGAGACTACTCCCAAAGTATGACAATTCCGTGAGTGGTATTTGAACCGCATCTTGTTTTGCGCAGGAAGTTATCGCACTCTTGAAGCAAGAGACAGCGCAAGACGGCGATATTGGCGAAATGGCGTGGATTGATCGCGGAGCAGATCCAGAGCGGGCAGAGCGTTGCGGCATTTTGCAGCGGTCGGGGGTTGAGGAGCGGGCATCCAGTCGATCGACGAGGAGTTCTCGGTTGACGGTAACAGTCCAAACCGCGTTTCCAGGCCACATTTTGGACTGTGCCCCCGGACCGTCAGCTTGTCAGCAAATCGCCAATGCTCAGTTCAGGTGTTGCCATAAGGTTCACATAATTTCTGGATCTCGTCGAATGCTAAGCCCACGAGACGCCAGTTCACCTTTTCAACCCGGGGCGCGAAAAAGCTTTACTCGCTCGGAAGTGCTTTGTGAGGCAAGCAACCGTTCTGTCCACGACCAGGTTTCCAGAAGCGGTTGGGTCAGCCGGGCCAAGTGCCATTCTGACGAGATCTTCAGTTCAGGAGCAGAGCTTCGCCGAATTCTTCGCCGAATTGTGCGCCGAAAAGGCTCCAAATCGTCCTCTCTGCTCCTCCGTACTCCGTTGATTACATTGATACTCCATGCTTCACGACTGCCCTCTTAACCGACAGGTTGTAGGTTCGATTCCTACCTCGTTCACCATAGAATCAATAACTTAGAGAATCTCTTGACCTCCAGATTGTGTCCACTGTGCCCATTTTTGTGCCCATTGTTTCTTAGGTTTTTCTTTCCAGCACGCAGTTTTTCATGAATGTTGATTTCCGGTTGATAGGAAACTCAACGTGCGCCATACGGTTGTATTCGCCGTGATATGAATGACATCGAAGATGATGGCCGATTACATATCCATGACTCACACCGGGCGGTTAACGAGAACATGTCCCTCGCGACCACGGAGAGCTTTCGGCAGTTTGCCGAAAGCTCTCTACGCGCACAAAGCAGCTGCCCTCAATGTCCAATATGGTCGGAATCATCTGGCGGAGGAGTTGTTTTTTTTCAACAGACGCAGCGTGTATGTCCCGTCGGTGCTCTTGCCGACCCTGTTCCATAGTCGAGCCGAGCGTTCTGTTTGCAACTCGCTCTATTGCGCTGTCTGCATCCGCGCCAGTGCCCGTATATCTCGACATGGAACATCCCTCGGATGTTCCATGAACCATGCCATCACGGCAACAGCCTGCAAAAACAGGATCCGGCGGAGGCGAACTCTTACTCCGCCCCAGTTGCCTGGTTTTACTCCGCCTTTGACGAAGCTCTACAGGTATAGGGGTTTTCTCGGCATCCCCGCTGACGAGGTCTCACCATGAATGCTGCAAACACATTGAGGTTGCTCTATGCCTGGGGTGCGGATGCTAGAGCAAAGCTACGTTTCACTACTTGTGTTCAGGCTTCTGGGCTGGTTCCTCTTCGAGATCTCCGGTCCGCTCAGAGCGCTCCTTAATCTGCTGATGCTGCACCAAATGGATAGCTCCAACAAAGGTGTGCATCACATCGTCCAGTGTCCTGCCTGGCGCCAAGGCACAGTCCTGGAATACATCCGTATCTGGATTCGTATCGATTTCTGGTGCGATACAAGTCAACAGCAATCCTTTCGAGTCGTTGACGGGGAAAAGGTGGGTTGACTGAGAGGAAGTTGCAGTGGATTCAGCAGGCTTAGTCGTCTTGATCTGCTTTGGCTGCGTCGCAGATTCGGGAGTCTTCTTTGTCCCCACTGAAGCGGGGGCGTGGGTGGAGGCGGCAGTCTGTATGGTAGCGAACGTGATTGAGATTGCGAGCGCCAGAAAAATTGTATGTTTATTTGTCATCACCAACCACTTTCTTGAACACGGATTTCGACGGTAGTTGCCAATTCGCTGATCGGAAATCAGGAATCTGCCTTATAACTCCGAAGCTTCAATCCCCCGCCACCGACAAGGTCAAGTTCTGGCTGCTTATTAAGTCGCTGCTCGTTCAGACGAACGCGCCGAGTGGTCGCGAGTTGTTGAGGTAGCTATGGAGCACCCCAGCGGTGTCAGTGGCCGAGAAGGTGCGCGTGAGCTCACATTGCTTCTCACGGAACAGAGAAGCACACCGCTTGACCATCCCCGCATCGAGAAGCGTCCCAGCTTGCTCTTCAAGTTCGACGAGCACGACCTCCAGTGCCAATGGCGGTCGATACGAACGGGCGGATGTCATCGCATCAAGCACATCGGCAATGGCCAAAACCCGTGCCATGGGCAGGACATCGTCACCTTTCAAACCTCTTGGGTAACCGGAGCCGTCCATGCGCTCATGGTGCTGTCGAACTACCTCGGCAATCGGCCAGGGGAACTCAATCTCTTTCAGAATGATGTAACCAGCCTCAGCATGTAACTTAACTTGACCAGACTCCTCCGCGTTTAACCGTCCGGGTTTGTTCAGGATCTCTTGAGGAACGGTCATCTTCCCCACGTCGTGCAGGAGAGATGCCACCCGCAATGCCAGAACTTGCTCTTCATCCCATCTCAATTCGCGGGCAATAGCACAAGCGATCGTCGCGACGCGGATTTGGTGGCGTGCCGTTTCTCGGTCGTACGCCTCCATCGCAAATGCCGCCACGCCCACAACGGCCGACAGAGCCTCTCTGAGCTGACCCTGTACCTTTTCACGCAGAAGGGGCTTCTCCGGGCGTAGCTTGCTTTGGCGATCTGCACGAATAGAGATAGCAATCTCAGCGATCAACATCGCTTCCACAGATTGGGCCCAGAGTATTCTGTTTGGGTCGGCAGTAGAAGTGCAGTACGAGTTGCTGATCACAACGTACCTTCTTTCTTAGGACGGCAATTCTGCCTCGATGCGGATCATGCCAGGTAAGCCAGGAGACGCCAGCGCTCCCACGTTAAGATCCGATAGGCCTTGAGTCCGCCGCATTCTGTTGGCTTTGGCAATGAACATCCTCACCATTCCCTCGCCGAATTCTTCATCTACCCGGTCTGTCGGAATAGGAATTCTTGCGGTTTGTTGAGATTTGATTGCAATCATTGACGGCGTTGTCCTTTCCTCTCGGGAGACGAATTCCAACTCGGCGGCCCAGCGAGCTCCGCCGTGTTGGATTGAGTCTATGAATGAACGACCGGTATTAAGTTATGAATCATCCATGCAGCGAGTTCAGTTATAAGCCTGTGCATGGGCATAGTTTGCCAGCGCTGCGCGGCTGGGTATGGTCATCATGCAACCTTGGAATGCCAACAAACGACGTTTTTTGAAATTGCTTAACGTGCGTGTCACAGTTTCACGCGACGTGCCAATGAAATCGCCGATCTCTTCATGTGTCAGAGAAAAGCGCAGACGGCATTCGGAATCCTCCGGTTGACCGCGATCGCTCCACTCCAGCAGCAGACGCGCAAGCTTCTCAGGTGCAGAAGAGGATAGCCCCAAAGTCCGTAACTGCGAACAGACTATGGACATTTGGCGTCCCAGTTCCTCTATGACCGACTGGTAGGCGTCTGGGTGGCGCGCAAGAAAATTCAGGAATTGACGTCGTTCGATGGGGGCAATTTTTGAGGGGTGCAGCGTCTCGGCCGTCATGTTGTAGGGTGTTCCAGAGAGTATTGACGACAACCCGATGACATCGCCTTCTCTCGCAATGCGCAGGCTTAGACGCTTGCCTTCGCTGGAGTTGATCGATAGGCGTACCTCGCCCTGAAGAATGACGAAGAGGGCTCTTACCGGTTCTCCCTCTGCGAACAGCATCGCATTGGCCGCATAGGATGACGGGTGCTCCATTGAGGAAAAATCCTCCAATGCCGAAGGGGATAACTTGCTGAAAAATTCCCCGGAATGTTTAACCTGGCTCCTGCAACTTACTTCACATGTCGATTCCATGAACGGCCTCCGGTTGAACTCAGTTTGTTCTGGGGGTACTGAGTTCCTGTGCGAGATGGCTTGTTAGGGGGGTGCTGGAAGAGATCTCCGCGTGGGTTTGCGCAACGATTTCTCGCAGCGCCTGCTTGCCTTCATCATCCGAGAAAGTCAAATCGTGCAAGTTCAAGAGCAATTTTTTGTTTCCAAGGCGTGGAGCGGTTTCTCTCCACGCCCTGCACAGTTCAGCCACCCACGGGCCGGCGAGCCGCCCTTCCAGGGTTAGCTTGATCAAGCTTTCTTGCTCGTGAACTGTAATCCTCAGCGCCATGCCTGCCTATGTGCACGCGTCTAGCCAAAGGGTTTTGGAGTTGGCGGTGATACAACTCGCTCTATGAAAGGAAAGGGCTTACTCTGAACAGAGTCGCAATCGATGCTTAGACTTGCTGGACAGATTGACGACGTGACGATGGCGAGATATCGTCATCCGGACTAAATATAGTCACTCCGCACGATGCCGAGTTTCTTCATTTTGGAATTTAATGTAGTGCGCTTGAGGCCCAAACGGGCGGCTGCTCCGTCGTCACCCGCGATCATGCCTTTCGCATCGCGCAGTACTCGTAGCATATGATCTCGCTCGGCAGTTTCGTGTGTTGAGTTTTCGACACGCGGAGTTTCCTCCTCCTCTTCGATTGTCAGCTCAGCCACGGGAATGTAAAGGGCCGATCCGCGGGTAAGGATCACCGCCCGCTCCAGAAAATTCTCTAACTCACGGATGTTGCCCGGCCACTTCCATCTCACCAGCGCTTCCATCGTAGCATCAGGAATGGTCTCGATGGTCTTGCCCATGCGCCGGCTGTGCAGACTGACGAAGTGTCGCACTAATATAGGGATGTCGTCGATTCGTTCACGCAGAGGCGGAGCTTGAATTGGGAAGACCTTGAGACGATAGTAAAGATCTGCACGAAACTCTTTGTCGGCAACCATCTTCGCCAGATCACGGTTGGATGCTGCGATCACACGCACATCCACCTTGATGGGCCGGGTTCCACCCAGTCGCTCGATCTCCCTC
>JBEKCA010000060.1:0-30659 GCA_050015115.1 Occallatibacter sp. | reverse complement strand
CAGATTGAGCGTCCCGGCCATGGCAAGAATCTGCGGCAAAATGGCCACAGTCACTGCTTCGGTGCCGATCGCCTTGGTGAAGGCTCTGTCGATTTTGATGGCGTCCACCGAGAGATCGTGCAGATACGCCAAGCTCGAGTATCCGGTGCCGAAGTCGTCGATCTGGACGCTGTGACCCCGCCGGCGCAGTTGATGAATCGTCTCCACTGCCTCTCTGTACCGGGCTGTAGATCGCTCGGTGAGTTCGATCGCGATGCGCTCGGGCGAAACCGAAGCCTGATCAAGTGACTGCTCAAGCATCCCGAGAAACTCGGAGTCCCCAAGGTCCGCTGCGGCCACGTTAATGCTGATGTGAAAATCAGGGTCGTCACGCAGTGTGGCTCCGAATTCTCGCAGTACTCGCCGCACAACCAGACGGGTAATCTCTCCCACAAAGCCGCGCTCTTCCGCGATTTTGATGAAGATATCGGGGCCAACCGCGACGCCCTCCTCATCGGTCCAGCGGGCCAGAGCCTCGGCGCCAACGATCCGCCGGCTCGCCAGATTCACGATGGGCTGATATGCCACGCTCAACTCGTCCCTGCGAATTGCCCTGCGAAGCTGATGTTCCATGCTGTGATTGCGCCGGTAGAGCATCGAGCAGAAGAGGCCGAAAAAGATGCCGGTCAGGCAGCCAAAGGCGATGAAGAAACGCAGTTCCCGGTGGTTCGCTCGCAGAGCTTCGGGCACCGAGAAATAGGCCGTAATGCAAACATGATTGATGCTGAGCGATGAGCAACGGGTCGAGAACATCATCTCCCCGATGCGAAAGTCGCGGTTCGTGGTCAGTTGCGGCCAAGAGGGCTGCACGGCAACCCCCGCCAGCGGAATTGGTTGTTTCCGCTCGGTTTCAGACACGGTTATGACCTGATTGCGGATGACCGAGGGCTCCCGAAACACGTCGAAATAGGGATACACAACAACATAGGAATCGCCTTCTTGAAGGGCGATCTGTTGAATATTGTTCAGCCGGAAGATGGGCAGTCCTCGGTATGCCTTCACCTGATCCGTTCCGATGGAGTCCGGTCTCGGAAGCTCGTTGTTGGGTTGATTGGCGCGCCCGGGCACTGTCGAGCAGACGATCCTGTTATCGCGTATGCGGCCAATCTCCTTGAGAAAGCGGGAGTTATTGAGAAGATGGCTGAGTAGCTCCATGTCCTCCTTGGAACAGTGGGGATCGTGCGAGGCGTTCATTGCATCCAGCGCGTCATGAAGATCGCGGGCATACAGATCGCCCTCGTTCACGGCTCTCGTCGCTTCGTGACCGAGAGTGCCCGCAGCCATTCTGAGCGTGATCCCTCGCCAGACCCAATAGCTGGCCAACATGCCGCAAACCGCGGCAAGCACGGTGACAGCGAGGACCTCTATCGCACGTAATTTAAGGCTGCGCTTCATTCAGAACCATCAGCTTCCACTTCCAACCAGCAGCACACGACAAGGCTATCCCCGGCGTGACTCGTAGAATTCTCTTATCGGAGAAAAGGAGTGAAGTCTTCAACCGGAAACTCATTCTTCAGTACCGGACGTGAGCAATTGCATAGTTCCAGGGGCAAACTGCAACCCCCAGGCATCATTTGCGTCGAGAAAACAAACGTCTAAGGGGAAAGAACCGGGCGATTTGCACCATGCCTGTCTTGCCTATCGCATCGAAGTTCTCGATGTCGACTGCACAGACACGTAGTTGCAGACGTCTTTGCGGAAGGAGCAGGAGGTCTTAACCCCCTGACTTTCTATCGACTTCCGTGTACCCCCACTCCGCGTTTTTCTCCGGAAAGGAACTGAAAACCGGCAACCTCCCGGTTTGCACAACTTGCGAAAATGCTTCGGCATCCGCATTACGGATAAATGCGGTGCAGCGTCCTCGCAAAGGGAATCGTCTCCCGCACGTGATCCAAACCGCAGATCCATGCGACCGCCCGCTCGATGCCCATCCCGAAACCCGCGTGGGGCACGCTGCCATAGCGCCGCAGATCGAGATACCATTGGAAGGCCTCTTTGGGCAGCTTATGTTGCTCGATGCGTGCGTTCAATAACTCATAACTTGAAACGCGCTGTGAGCCCCCGACAATCTCGCCATAACCCTCCGGGGCAAGCACATCCACGCATAGCGCATAGCGCGAGTCAGCGGGGTCGGGCTCCATGTAAAAAGCCTTCACGTCCGCCGGGTAACGATGTACCATCACCGGCCGGTCATATTGACTCGAGAGCCATGTCTCATCCGGCGAGCCAAAGTCGTTGCCATATTCAAACGGCGCCTCGAGGTGGCCATCTTTATGCGCTTGATTGAGCATCTCGGCGGCTTCATCGTAGCGAAGGCGCGGGAAGGGCGGGATGATCGCTTGCAGCTTAGCCGGGTCACGGCCGATCACGACTAACTCCGAGGCCCGATTTTTGAGTACCGATTGCACAATGTGCGAAAGGAAGTTCTCGGCTAACTCAAGCAGGCCATCAAGATCCATGAACGCAACCTCCGGTTCGATCATCCAAAACTCGGTCAGGTGGCGACGGGTTTTGGACTTCTCAGCGCGGAAGGTCGGCCCAAAGCTGTAGACCTTGCCCAGCGCCAGCGCCGTCGATTCAATGTAGAGCTGACCGGATTGGGTGAGATACGCCGGGTCGCCAAAGTAATCGACAGGGAAGAGTGTGGACGTTCCTTCGCAGGCCGCCGGCGTCAGGATCGGCGGATCGGTGCGAATAAAACCATTCGAGTCGAAGTACTCCGCCGCGGCCCGCATGATCTCAGCCCGGATGCGCAAAATGGCCGACTGGCGCGGCGAGCGCACCCAGAGATGCCGGTGCTCCATGAGGAAATCGACGCCGTGCTCCTTGAGCGTGATCGGGTAGGGGTCGGCCTCGGGAACGCGCTGCACGACCTGAATGCCTTCCACGTCAAGCTCGTACCCTCCCGGCGCGCGCTTGTCCGCGCGTACCTTGCCGGTGACGATAACGCTCGACTCCTGCGTAAGCCCCTTGAGAGCCTCGAAGACCTCGGCCGGGACGCTCTTGACATGCGCCACACCCTGAACCGTGCCTGTGCCGTCGCGAAAGATGGGGAACAGAAGCTTGCCGCTCTCGCGCAGGTTGTAGAGCCATCCGCGCAGAATGACGGACTGGCCCTCGTGCTGGCCAAGCGTCGCAATGGTGGCCAACTGCGGTGGGGCGCTTGCTGCTTCTACAGGCACCTGCGGTGCGGCAGATTCCGCTTGCGCGAGCGAATTGATTGGCTCTTCTGGCATTGGCTCCCTCGGCGTCCGGCACAACCGGACACTCCAGAATAGCGCGGGCAGCGATTTCCGGTTTGCTCGGATTGCAGATTTGCTGCCACTCCACCGCGCCAGCGTGTAAGCTGTCTAGCAGACGACTCCCGGACCGGCGAATGGGCCTCAATTCCTCTGCTGCTTGAACCATGCCCGTTTCACTCCCCGGGAGACAGTCTGGAAGACAAGCTTCGGAGGCTCGAACTCGAATGGAGATCTACAACCAGTTACCGCCAGAAGCCGTGCAGATCGTCTTGGTGCTCTTTCTCTCCTTCCTCATCGGTCTGGAGCGAGAAGAGCACAAGACGGCCGCCGGCTCGTACTCTTTTGGCGGAGTCCGCACCTTCCCGCTGATCGGCCTCATCGGCTACTCCACCGCTCTGATCTCAGGTACGCAGATCCTGCCTCTGGCCATCGGCTTTCTGGTGGTCGCGGGATTTCTGCTTCTGTCTTATTGGCACAAAATTTCGTGCGCTGAGGTTGCAGGAGTCACGACCGAGATGTCCGGCCTGACAACCTTCCTTGTCGGGGCGCTCATCTGTTACAACCATCTCTGGATCGCGACAGCGCTCGGCGTTGCCAGCCTGCTGCTGCTCGATTTGAAGGCCGCGCTTGAGAAGCTCGCTTCGCGCATCGCTCCCAACGAGATCCTAACTTTCTCCAAATTCCTCTTCCTCAGCGCGGTGATTCTGCCCATCCTGCCGCATACTGAATACACCCAGTTCCACATCAATCCCTTCAAGACGTGGCTTGTGGTCGTCGCCATCAGCACCGTCTCTTATGCCAGCTATGTCTTGCAAAAGCTCACCAAGGGCCAGGGTGGAGTGACGCTGGCCGCCCTGCTCGGCGGCGCATACTCTTCTACTGTCACAACCGTTGTCATGGCCCGACGCGCCAAGCTCGAACAGCGCCCGCATCTCTTCGCCGGGGGCATCCTGATCGCCTGCGGCGTGATGTACCTGCGGCTGGTCATTCTGCTGGCCCTCTTCAACCGGCAGTTGATGCTTCTGCTCTACATCCCATTTCTTTCCGTAGCTGCCCTGGCGGTCGGCGGCGGCTACCTCTGGTCGCGCATCGCGGATAAGAACGTTCAGGAAGTCAAGCGCGAGTTCGAAGCCAAGAATCCACTCGATCTGGTTACAGCCATCGTCTTTGCCGCGCTCTTTCTCGTGATGTTAGTGGCCACCCAGTTAGCCGTCACTTATCTGGGACAAGCCGGAGTGAATACCCTGGCCGCGATCATGGGAGTCAGCGACGTTGACCCCTTCATCATGGGCCTCACCCAGGCCGCAGGCACGCTGACGCCCTTCAAAGTGGCTGCCGCCGCCGTGGCCATCGCCGCGTCGAGCAACAATGTCGTGAAAGGCATCTACGCCTACTCGCTCGCTGACCGCAAGACGGGCGTGCAGGCTCTGGTGATGCTGCTCTCCCTGGCCGCTTTGGGCCTGATTCCGCTATTTTGGCTGATGTAAGAAGCAGACAAACTTCGAACTGAGGTGCTCGACTCTTTGTGTCAGGGCACGACTTTAGTCGTGCCGCAAAATCAGCAAAAATGAACCGGGCTTCAGCCCCTGAGATACCCGAGCAATCGCATAGATGTTTCTTGTTGCGGAATGGGCCTTGGAAATCCCAAAGAAAAGTGGGTATCGGCACGCCTCCCAGCGGGAGGCTGTGAAAATAGCACGGGGCAAGCAAAGCGCAGCCCTGGGAATGCAGTTCATGTGGATAATCCCGCCTCGGAGGGGCTAAACGAATTGTCCGCGAAGAGTTGCGCATCGCGAGCTGAAGGTGACCAGGCTCATTTACAGATCTTTTCGCCAACGCGTTTCGCAACCTGCACCGTCCGATGGGTGCATTACGATAGAAGTACCGTGCAGACGATACGAGTCGAAACATCTTCGGAGAAGTACAACGTAATGACCGGCAGCGGGCTCATTGCCTCGCTCGCGCCACGCATTGAACGCATTCGCGGCAAGCTCCCGCGCCGGGTCTTTGTGCTCACCTCTGCGCCCATCTGGGCTCTGTGGAGCGAGCGCTTCCTGGCCTCCTTCGCCGAGCCGCCCATCGTGCTCTTCCTCGATCCCGGCGAAAAATTCAAGACCCTCAAGAGCGTCGAAGCCCTGCTGCGCCAGATGATCCAGGCCGGCGGCGATCGCGGCTCGTTGCTGATTGCCTTTGGTGGCGGCATCGTCGGCGACGTAGGTGGCTTTGTTGCCTCAATCTTCATGCGCGGCATCTCATACGTTCAGGTCCCGACAACTTTTCTTGCGCAAGTCGACTCCTCGGTCGGCGGCAAGACCGGCGTCAACCTGCCCGAGGGGAAAAATCTGGTTGGCAGCTTTCATCAGCCGCTCGCCGTCTTCGCTGACATCGATCTGCTCGGTACGCTCTCAGATCGCGAACTGCGCGCAGGGCTGATGGAGAGCGTCAAGGCAGGCATCATCCGCGACCGCGCCCTGGTTCGCTTTATGGAGGAGCACGCCGGCGAAGTGCTGGCCCGCGAGCCCAAAGCTCTCGAAAAAGTGATCTCTGCCTCGATCCGCATGAAGGCCGGCGTCGTCAACCAGGACGAGCGCGAGAGTGGCTTGCGCATGATTCTCAACTTCGGCCACACCGTCGGCCACGCGCTCGAACAGGCCACCCGCTACAAGCTTCTGCTGCACGGCGAAGCGATCGGCTGGGGCATGATCGCCGCGCTCCATCTCGCCCGCCAGCGGGGCACAATCTCCAGCGGCCAGTTTGACCGGCTTGAAAAGTTGATCCATCTCTACGGCCCGCTCCCACCGCTCAAGTTGCGCGCTGCCAAAGTAACCGCCGCGACAGGCGGCGACAAAAAAAACATCGGCGGCGTGAGGCGCTTCGTCTTGCCCGTAGGCATCGGCGACGCTGGTGTGGTCGAAGACGTAACTCCAGCCGAACTGGAAGCCGCCGTGAGCTACATGCTCGCCCAGGCCGCAGCGCCAAAGGCTCAATGACCACCACCGGAGCCAAACCGCCAGGAGCAACCGACGAGGCCACAGCGGCTCAGGCCGTGCGGCAGATGTTCGATTCGATCGCACCGCGCTATGACCTGCTCAATCACGTCCTCTCAGCCAACGTGGACCGGCTCTGGTGGCGGCGTGCGGCGCGGCGCTTTCGCGCAACCCTCTCCGATCCCAACGCGGCGATTCTCGACATCTGCTGTGGCACCGGCGACATGACTATGGCCTTGCTCAAGCATCGTCCGCAAAATGCGCGCCCCATTCTAGCGGCCGATTTTTCGCGCAATATGCTTAGTCGCGGAGTAAGCAAGTTCGCAAAATCCGGCGCAGTTCCACTCGAAGCCGACGCCCTTCACTTGCCGCTGGGCTCTGCATCGCTTGACCTGATCGTCTCGGCCTTTGGATTCCGCAATCTAGCCAACTACGAGGCGGGCCTCCTTGAATTTCACCGCGTCCTCAAGCCCGGCGGACAATTGGGCATTCTTGAATTCAGCGAGCCCGGCGGCCTCATTGGCAAGGCCTACGCCGTCTACTTTCGACGCGTGCTGCCAGCCATCGGCCGGGCCATCTGCGGCAATGCAGGCGCCTACAACTATCTGCCTGCTTCGGTGGGCAACTTTCCCCCGCCCACTGAGATGCTCGCACTCATGGCCTCCGCCGGCTATACGCAGTGCTCCTGGGCCCCCTACACCTTTGGCATCGCCGGGTTGTACACCGCCTGCCGCGCCGCTGTAGCCTAAAGGCATCATGCCGCACACCGCCGCAACCGTCGCCGCCTTCTCCGCTGAAAAGCGTCGGGTCGCGCTGCATTCCATGCTTGCCGCTGCGGCCATGACGCTGCTCAAGCTGGCCGCGGGCCTGGTCTCCGGCTCACTCGGAGTGCTCTCCGACGCGGCTCACTCCGGCCTCGACATGGTGGGCTCCATGCTCACCTTTTTTTCCGTGCGGGTCAGCGACAAGCCGGCCGATGAAGATCACACCTATGGCCACGGCAAATTTGAAAACTTCTCCTCCTTCGGCGTAGTCCTTCTCATGGCCGTCTCCAGCGGCTGGATCATCTATGAAGCGATCCAGCGCATGATCCACCACGGCAAGGAATTGCAGGGCTTTGTGTGGTCGGTCGCCGTCGTGCTCTGCTCCATTGCAGTGGACTTCTGGCGCTCGCGTCGCCTTAAAGTGGTAGCCGACCGCACCGGCTCTTCCGCCCTAGCCACAGACGCCTTCCACTTCGCCTCCGACATCTGGTCTTCTCTCGCCGTGCTCGCCGGCCTCGCGGCAAGCTGGGTTGGCGCGCACTTTGGCATTGCCATTCTGCGATACGCCGATCCCGCAGCAGCCGTGGTCGTCTCACTGTTGATTCTGCGCCTCACCGTGCGCCTGGGCCGCGAGGCAGTGGATGTACTGCTCGATCAGATTCCCTCCGAGACTCGTTCGCGCCTGATCGAAGATGTTGCGCGAGTGCCCGGCGTTCTCTCTGTCGAACAGGCCCGCGTCCGCCGCGCCGGGGCCAACTATTTCGCCGACTTCACGCTGGCCCTGCCCCGCCGCTACACCTTTGAACACACCGGTGAACTGGTGCAGGCCGCGACCGATGCCGTGCATCGCACCATCCCCGAGGCCGATGTCGTCATACACACCGTCCCTCGCCAAGCGCGGGCCGAGAGCATCTTCGATCGCGTTCGTGCTGTCGCGGCGCGCAACAACGTCAGCGTCCACGAGCTCAGTGTGCAGTCGCACCGAGGCCGCCTCCGCGTCGAGCAGCATCTGGAACTGGATGAGGCGCAGCCGCTCCTCAAGGCCCACGACTTTGTCTGCTCTCTAGAGTCGGAGATTCTCCGTGAAGTCCCCGAGATCGATGCCGTGCTCACCCACATCGAGAGCGAACCCGCCACCATCGAGCAGCCCGCCGAACAAGTTGCGGAAGATCGCCGCATCGAGCAGGCGATGTTAGCCACAGCCACGCAATTGCCTGACATTATCGATGTGCATGAGATCATCGTCGGCCGCACCGGCGATCACATCCAACTCTCCTGCCACTGCACCCTGCCCGACGATCTGACCATGCGCCGCGTCCACGAAGTCATAACCGCGCTGGAAGACCGCTTCAAGCTGGAGTGCCCTGAAGTCTATCGTGTAACCATCCACCCCGAGCCGGTAACGGATAACTTGCGGTAGTCGCGGGCCGAGCAAGATGTATACTGGCCGCTAACTTGCCGCTCTTTGAAACCGAAGTTGGAAGGATTATTGCCGGGTTGAAAGCTCGTATCAAGATGCGGAAGAAGCTCAAGGCGGGCGAAATCAGCCCAGCATACGCATCCGACCTCAGCACGTGAGTCGTCTTCTTTCTTTGCTTTATGTATTTGACGTTCACGTGTCTTGTGGCATTCGTTCCTCGCTAGCGCGAGGCAACATTCTTCTGCAGCGCGCTTTGCACGATGTAAGAAGACCGCGTAAGTCCTTTGGCGCGGGCGCGCCGGTCGATCTCGGTTATCTGGCTTTGGCGGGCAGTGATGTTGATCCGAACGGTTTTCTCCGGTTCTCGCAACTCGGTCAAAAAAGCCACTGCCCCTTTCATCGCCGGATCGTCGCGCAGGTCATCAAGCGTGGAGGGCTTGGGAAGCGCAACGCCATCCTCCCGCATCCCTATCACATGAAACGCCAGAGCCTCAGCCGCCATGCTGCGCGCCTCTTCTAAATTGGAACCGGCGGTGATGCATCCGGGAAAGTCGGGAAAGCTCACACCATAGTCCGAGTTCTTGTCTTTGTGAAGGTAGGCAATATATTCCATTGTGGCTCCTTTACCTGAGCTTGAGGCCCGATTGTTTCTCGATGCTCCTGAGAGTTCCTTCAGGAATATCTTTCTTGGGGTATACAACCGTAACTCGTCCCCGCTTGACCGGATGCTTGAATTGCTTATGGCTTCCAGACTGTGCAACCTCGAACCAGCCGTCGTCCTTGAGCTTGCGAATGACCTCCCGGCTGTTCATTGCGGCGCATCCTTCCACCTCAAGAATACACATTTTGTATACACTCATCAATCGCCTGAGAACACCCTTGACGGGAAGTCTATGATCGAATAGAAGATCGGCATTCCGGCGGAGACCCCAACCCATGAGACGCCACGTCATCAACTTCTTCCAGATCGGCTCGCTGGTGATGCTGCTGGTGGCCGTGGCGCTCTTGTCGGCCATCGCCACCATGCACTTTGCCATTCACGGCGCGGAGGTGCAGGTCCCCGCGCTCAAGGGCATGACTGTCGCCGAGGCGCGCAGCCAGACCTCCGGCCTCGGCCTCAACCTCGATGTCGACAACCGCTACTACTCCGGCGATGTGGCCGCGGGGCACATTCTCTCGCAGTCGCCTGAACCTGGCTCGGTCGTCCGCCGCGAATGGCGCGTGCGCGTCTCCGAGAGCCTCGGTCCGCAAAAAGTCGAGGTGCCCGAGACCGTCGGCCAGGAGGATCGCGTGGCCGCTCTGCGCCTCAGGCACGTGGGCCTCGAGATCGGCGTAACGGCGCAACTGCCCTGGACCGGAGCGGCTGACGGAACTGTGATCGCTCAGGACCCTCCAGCCCACGCGCAGGGCATCGCCAGCCCCAGCATCAATCTTCTGGTGGCCGCACCTGGCGACGACACGCCCGACGGCTATGTTATGCCCGACCTCACAGGCCTTCTGGTCGTCACCGCGCAGGCCGAACTTTCCAGCGTCGGCATACAGTCGACCCCAAATTATGTCGATGTGCCGGTAGCGCCGATGGGCAGCGGGTCCGCGACGCCTTCGCTTCCAATCAAGCCAGGCGCGGTGATCTCCCAGCAGCCCTCCGCCGGTGCCCGCGTTGACCAAAGCACCGAAGTCAAGCTGACAGTGGCAAAGTGAGAAAAGCAGGGAATAGGGGATCAGGGACTAGGGACTAGAAAACGTTTCGTCCAAGAATCACCGTGCTCCATCGAGTTTGTTGAAGAATCCATTGGTATTGCAAAACGTGTCAGGGCGCGCCTTCAGTCGTGCCGTGAACGCC
This sequence comes from Occallatibacter sp., assembly GCA_050015115.1. Taxonomy (GTDB): domain Bacteria; phylum Acidobacteriota; class Terriglobia; order Terriglobales; family Acidobacteriaceae; genus Telmatobacter. Next base: position 20,364 of record JBEKCA010000060.1, on the reverse strand, counting down.
GCAAAATCAACGCCGGCTTTCAAGCAAAGTTTCGTCCAATCGTATCGACATGGGCCTGAAAGCTCCTGTTCTCTCCACAATAATCAACGAAGTAGTTGCCCGGTTCATGACCTTTCCGGGCTGGTTTGTTCCGCTGGAGCCGCGCCATTTAGCATCCGGAGTGTGGCAGAACTCGACACTCCGGTGATGTATGTGAAAGGCGTGGGTCCGCGCGTGGCCCAGATGCTCGCCGCTAAAAATATCGAAACCGCGGAGGACCTGCTCTACCACCTGCCTTTTCGCTACGAAGACCGCCAGAATCCGCGCGGCCTGGATGAGCTGAAGGCCGGTGAGACGGCAAGCGTCATCGCCGAGGTGCGAGGTTTCACCTTGCTGCGCACACGCAAAGCCCCCATCTTCGAGCTGACTGTGGGGCAGGGGCGGTTCGCCCTAAAATGCATCTGGTTCAACGGCAGCTATCTCGAGGGCAAGTTTCACGCCGGGCAGACGGTGGCCGTCTACGGGCGTGTCGAGCCGTCGCGCTCCACGAGCAATCTGAAAATGATCCAGCCACAGTTTGAGCTGCTGCCCGACGATAGCGACGACGATGAGACGCGGCTGCTCGAGGTCGGGCGCATCACACCGGTCTACGAGTCGCTGGGCGGTGCGCGGCTGGCCTCGCGGTGGCAGCGCAAGACGATCTTCAATCTGCTTGAAAGTCTGCGCGGCTCGGTGCCGGAATGCCTGCCGCAAGCGATGCTCGCGCGGCTCGGTCTCCCCGATCGCGAAACGGCGCTGCGCGAGGCGCACTTTCCACCCGAGGGAACGCCCTTTGCCCAGTTGCAGAGCTGGACGACGCCAGCCCACCGGCGGCTGATCTTCGAGGAGCTTTTCTATCTTGAACTGGGCCTGGAACTCAAGCGCCGCCGCATGAGAGAGCGCGTGGGAATCGGCTTTGCCACCTCCGATAAGGTGCGCGAGGCGATTCGCGAGGTGCTGCCGTTTCATCCTACGGCGGCGCAGAAGCGGGCGCTGGGCGAGATTGTGGCCGACATGCGCGAGCCGAATCCGATGCGGCGGCTACTGCAAGGGGACGTTGGCTCGGGCAAGACGATCGTAGCCCTGCAGGCCATGCTGGTTGCGATGGAGAACGGCTACCAGGCAGCTCTAATGGCGCCTACCGAAATTCTGGCCACGCAGCATTTCTTGGCCATCCGCAAGCTACTGGAGCACTCTTCGCGGCATTTCCGAATCGCCCTGCTGACCGGCTCTCTGACAGAGGACCGCAAACGCTCGACTCGCGGGCAGATCAACCGGGGCGAGGCGCAGTTGGTGATTGGAACTCATGCGCTGATCGAGGAGAAGGTCGAGTTTGACCGGCTCGGCCTGGTGGTGGTCGATGAGCAGCACCGCTTCGGCGTCATGCAGCGCTTCAAGCTGATGAAAAAGCCCAATCAGCCCGAGCCTGACGTGCTGGTGATGACAGCGACGCCGATTCCGAGGACCCTGGCTCTTAGTCTGTATGGCGATCTCGATGTGAGCGTGCTCGATGAGCTGCCGCCGGGGCGCACGCCTATCGTCACGCGCCGAGTTCCCGCCGAGATGGCCGATGAGGTGTGGGATTTCGTGCGCAAGCAGGCTGAAAAGGGGCGCCAGGCTTACATCGTTTATCCGGTGATCGAAGGCAGCAAGGATGACCAACCGGAGCTGGATTTTTCGCACGACGAGGGCGAGGCTGGGGTTGAGGTGCCGCAGGCTGCCACAGCTTCCCAGGTCCGAAAACCCGGACCCTTCGACAAGCTCAGGGCAGGCTCTGGGGCACCCAAATCCACACGCAAGGGCAAAACGGCGGAGCTGTTTCCAAAAACGGCGCAGGAGGCGAATCCGGGAGCGAAGTCAGGTCTGAAATCGGCCGTGGAGATGTATGAGAAGCTGCGCCTGGGTCCTCTTGCTGGCCTGCGCGTGGGCCTTTTGCACGGAAGGCTGGACCCCGACGAGAAAGAGATCATCATGCGTCGCTTCCAGCGCGGCGAGATCGACGTGCTTGTCGCCACCACGGTTGTCGAAGTCGGCGTGGATGTGCCGAATGCGACGGTGATGGTGGTCGAACATGCCGAGCGGTTTGGCTTGGCTCAGCTGCACCAACTGCGCGGGCGCGTGGGCCGCGGCGCGGCAAAGAGCTTCTGCATATTGGTTACCGGTGGGCGCGTTTCTCCGGGGGGCGAGGAGCGGCTCAATGCTATGGTCCGTACGCAGGATGGGTTCGAGCTGGCCGAGCTGGACCTGTCGCTACGCGGCCCCGGAGAATTCTTTGGCACGCGGCAGGCGGGATTGCCTGGCTTTCGCGTAGCTAACATCTTGCGGGACAGTAAGTTGCTTGAAATTGCGAAGATGGAATCCACCCGTTTTGCCAACGCTCCCGCTGCCGAAATAGAGGCCACAGAAACCGAACGGAAGTTGGTCCGAGCCCGGCTCAAAGAGGCTTGGCAGCGTCGTTATGGCCTGGTTGAGGCTGGTTGACCGCATTAATTCCATATTTGGATCTAACTTGTCTATTTATCTTCGAGATATGACTAACTGGTTACCTGGTTACCATGGTAAGAGTAAAAGTGGTTATCCAGAGAAAACCTATGTAATACTCGCCGTAGGGAAAAACGCGACAGTAGCCTCCTTCGCATTCCCTGGCGCAAAAAGAAAGGACCGAATCCTGACATGAAATTCAAGCTCTTCTTCGTCTTCGCTCTCGCCCTCTCGCTTTCGCTGGTGTATGTCTTCGGGTTCAGACAAGACTCACCACAGTTGAGAACTTCGCTGATGACCGCAATCCATGGCAGCCGCGCTGAAGCAGCGACAATCTCCCAAAAGACTACTTCTGATTCAGACAACGAGCAGGCCTCTTTAACGCCGATCAATAGCGAAAGCGACCAGACTCTTGGCAAGATGGGTTCCGAATCGGATGTCTTGCGGGCATCGTTGATCAAGGCGGTACGGTCTGACAACGTCGATTTGACGAAAAAACTAATCAAGATGGGCGCCGACGTGAACGGCCGCACCTCGGCCAACGGCTGGAGCGCGCTCCACTACGCAGTGAGGAACGGCAACGCGCAGATTGTCCAGATTCTTCTCAAAGCCGGAGCCGATCCCAACTGTCTGGGAACCTTTGAGGGACAGAAGGACTCCGCTGTATCGCTGAGACCGCTGGTTCTTGCCCGGGCAGCTCTAGATCTGGTCACTCAGGTTCCGCCCTCCGATATTGAGGAGACATTGCGCCAGAACGGACTGAACGACCCGGCACTCGTGAAAAGCATGACAGATCCTAACGCCACCGATCGGTACAAGAAGGTTGTCGATGTACTGACCAGCGTCACCAAAGAGTCCTAGCCCCTGTCCTTCCCTGATTTGCGCCGGACATCCCACATCAGCGACGCGCCCCCTGTCGCTGATGTGGGATGTTGCATCTTCCGGGGATATGAATTCCGAACTTCGAAAGACAGAAAAAACGACAGTAAAACTAAGGACTTCGCAGCACCGTATACGATAGAAGGAAGCCGGTTGACCGCGCTACGAGTCGCTTGATACGCTCGAAAGAGACGACTCTACCGAAAACAGGCAAGTCCACACGATCACCTATTGCCGCAGACAGATAGATTTATCGCGCATCGGGAGACGTTTGAAAGGATTAGACGCTAGAGATGACATATAAGCGGTTCCTTCTTTTTGCTCTCACACTTCTCATTTTCCCCATTTCCGGCTGCAAACCCGATCCAGCTTCGCTGATGAAGGCGGTCAGAGCCGACAATACCGAAGAGGCGAAGAAGCTTATTCAGAAGGGCGCCGACGCGAATAGCCGCACATCGCCGACCGGATGGAGCGCGCTTCACTATGCGTCAAGAAACGGCAATGTGGAGATCGTGCAAGCGCTTCTCAGCGCAGGCGCCGATCCGAATTACTCCGGAACCATGGAAGGACAATCTGGATCGGCGATCTCGTTGAAGCCCTTGGTCCTGGCGAAGGTCAGTCTTGACCTGGTCACCCAGATTCCAGTCTCCCGGATGGATGAAACGCTGCGCCAGAACGGACTGGACGATCCAGCCCTCTTAAAGAGCATGAAGGACCCATCGGCAGCCGATCGGTACCAGAAGATCGTCGACGCTTTGACAAAAATTACAAGCGGAAGATAGCTCTCCGCGCACGCGGGCGGTTGATCCGATTCGTCTTCTGAAGCCAACTTGTTCGAGGGAAGGCGAAGGCCATGAGCCTTTCAAGCCACTCTGTTGGTGCGCGTGCAATGGGTCATTTCGATCGGGAAGGTCTGGATCTCGAGGTCGATGCTGGCGATCTCGGCTCCGCACTCCTGCTGATGGCTGCGGGTGCACTGGCAGAGTTCCGTAAAGCGAATGTGCCCACTCTGGCTCAGTTCAAGACCCGAGGCGATCATCACGCTGTAAATGTCTACACAGGCTTGGCGCTCGAATTCAAACAACATCGTCACGGTGCCGGAGTCGTTTGCGCCCCGGCTAAGCACCCAGCCCCCGCAGCCAAGAATTGCCCCCGTGAGCGTCTGCACCAGGCGGGATGGCTCCTCAATGGAGATCGCCTTCATTTGCATGGCCCAGGGGATGCTGATGATCTGTTGAGCGTATTGGGTTGGCGCTGATTGCCTCACATCCGCCTTATCGGAGCGATCTGGCGCAGCGTCACGATTGTGCCGGAGTCGAACGGCTCTTGCACCGCTTTGAGACAACCGCGAGGGCGGCGAGGTGAAACGATCTTGCGATGGTAATTGGAGGATTGTTTTCGGCCTGTCGCCGCGCGCCGAATCGCCACATGAGCAAAGCGGGCCAAGCCTGCAACAAACGCGAAAAAGCGAAATGTTGTAGCTTCATAGTCAGCATGATTGTCGGCTCAGGAATCGACATGGTTGAGATCGGGCGCATCCAGCAATCGATGGATCGCTACGGCGAGCGGTTTCTCGACCGCATCTACACTGCAGCTGAAAAGGCCTATTGCCTGCGCAAGCGCATGGCCGCGGAGAGCCTTGCCGCACGCTTCGCGGCCAAAGAGGCAGGAGCCAAAGCCCTGGGCACAGGCATCAGCCATGGAGTCAGCTGGCTGGAGATCGAGGTCGTGCGCGAGTCCAGCGGAAAGCCCTCGCTCGAGTTTCACGGACGCGCAGCCGAGTTTGCCGCACGCCTCGGCGCAACCCGCGCCGCGCTTTCGATCACCCACACAGCCGCGTTTGCATTGGCCAGCGTGGTGCTTGAGGACGGGCAATAATTCGGTCTTTTCTGCTATTCTCAAGTCGATAACCGGTTCCTTTTCAACGAGGGGAGTGCCGTGCCAAGCCGCAAAGAGATTCAGTGGTCGCAACTGAGAGTGGGAGCTTTGGTGCTGGTGGCCATGGCCGTTCTGGTCATGCTGATTCTCCTCATGTCCGGCTCGTCGGGCGGGCTGTTCGCGCGCAAGCTGGTGCTCCGGTCTTATTTTGAGAATGCGGCCGGCGTAAAGGCAGGCGCGCCAGTCACGCTTGAGGGCGTGACCATCGGCAACGTCATCCGTGTCCGCGTGGTTCCCGAGCGCAATCCAACCCCCGTCGAGTTGACTATGCGCGTCGGCTGGGACTTCAGGTCAAAGCTGCATGTCGATTCGACGACGACGATTGCCCAGGCCGGCGTTCTCGGTGACAACTTCGTCGATATCAGCTCGACCCACGCTACCGGCCCCCCTCCCGACAACAACGCTGAACTAAAGGTCGCCGGTGCCCCCGGCATTCAGGATCTGATTCACAGCAGCAATGACTCCATTGAGGAAGTTCACTCGCTCACGAAAAAGATCGAGACTCTGGTCGATACGCTCAACTCCAAGCGGGGCACGGCAGGCGAACTGATTAACGACCCCGAACTCTACAGGAAGATCAACACCATCGCCGGGGACCTGCAAACCATCACTGGCGCTATTTCCGAAGGCCGGGGCTCGTTGGGTAAGCTGATCACCGACGATTCGCTTTACACCCGTGCCAATTCGGCCATCGACAGGCTCGACAAGATCACCATTGCTCTCGATGAGGGCAAGGGAACAGCGGGCAAGCTGCTGAAAGACGAGACACTTTACAACAATCTGAACTCCGCCGTTGCCAACACAAATCAGCTGGTCTCAGAGATTAACGCCGGGAAAGGCGCTTTGGGCAAGATTGCAAAAGATCCTGCATTTGCCCAAAAGCTCGACGACACCGTGACGCGTCTGGACTCGATCCTAAAGGGCGTGGACGAGGGCAAGGGAACGCTGGGGCAGTTGGCGCAGAATCGCTCGCTCTACGATCACGCCGATCAAACGATGGACCAGACCCGGCAGTTGGTAAAGAGCATTCGCGAAGACCCGAGGAAGTACCTGGTCATCCACATGAAGATCTTTTAACAACTGGTTGCAATGCGATGTATTGAAGGGCACGGCTTCAGCCGTGTCCTTTCAGTCCTTCTTGCCAAATCCATTCAATTGATCGTCCAGCTTGTCCACCAGGTTCTTCAATTCGCCTATGCGAATCAGAGCCTCATCATTTTTCCCATGGACCCGGTACTTCACAAGCCCCGAAGCGAGAGCGTGAATCTTCCAGTGCAGCGCGACGATCGGCTGAAAATCCGGGCGGGAGCTGCGCCCGTCTGGGCCCTCAGAGTAGAGCCATGCGCCAAACTGGCATTGATAGCGGCTCAGGCGAGGTTCGACGTTGCTCTCGCCCTTGAGAAAGGACTCAAGATCCGCGGCCCATGCACGGTGTTCGACGCCGGCATGGAGCAGGGGCCGTTCGTCCACGCTGACCGAGTGCGCCTCGAGCCAGCGGGGATCGGGCCGCCAAGCTGCCGCCCAGCCGGGAAGCTGGTCGGCAGGCATGGGCCGGGCAATCCCGTACCCCTGCGCCAAATTGCAGCCTAACCGCAGAAGTATCAGCCCTTGCTCCACTGTTTCAACACCCTCAGCGACCGCCTGTCGGTGGAAAGCCGAAGCCAACCCCAAAACCCCCTCCAGAATGGTCAGGTCCTCGGGGTTCTCAAGAATCTCGCGAATAAAGCTCGGATCGATCTTGAGAACATCGATTGGCAGCCGTTTGAGGTCGCGGAGCGCCAGATGGTTGGCGCCAAAATCGTCGAGCGCAAACGACACGCCGATCTCGCGGCACCTGGTCAATACGCCCGACAGTTGGGCAACGTCTTCCGGAGGGTCGGTCTCACGAATCTCCAGCTCCAGGCTGGATGGCTTGATGCGCGGGTGCTCGGCCAGCAGAGAGGCCAGACGATCACCGAAGCCCGGCTGCCGCAATTGGCGGGCTCCTATATTCACGCTGACGGAGGTACCGAAGCCTGCATCGAGCCATTCCTCCATCTGGGCCAGTGCGGCGCCGATGACCCACTCGCCCAATATCACCGCAAACGGATGATCCTCGACGACCGGCAGAAACTCCCCCGGCGGCACGAGGCCCCGTTGCGGGTGCTGCCAGCGGATCAGCGCCTCGGCGCCCACAACATCGCCTGTGCTCAGATTCACCTTGGGCTGGTAGTGCATCTCGAATTCGCGGGCTGCGAAGGCCCGTCGGATTCGCTCCAGACCTTCGGGATGCTCGCCCATGGCGATGTTCTCGGCGGGATCAAAGAAATGATAGTGGTTCTTGCCCGCCGCCCTGGCCCGATGCATGGCCTGACCGGCCTGGCGCAACAGTTGATCCGCATCCGTATCCTGCTCCTGCGGATAAAAGGCGACGCCGATGCTGGCCGAAAGTTGATGAGTGAATTCTCCCGCCAGTACGGGCTCTGCGGCCGCTTCAAGCAGGCGCATTAGAGCAGGAACACACTCCTTCTCCTCTCCAAGAGCGGGCAGAACCGCCGCGAACCTGCCCCCTTCCAGGCAGGCCAGGGTCTCGCCCTTGCGCAGGGTCCGCTTCATGCCGCGAGCCAGGGATGCAAGCAACTGCTCGCCCGCTTGCTCACCGAATCGGTCATTAATGGGTTCTAATCCGTCCAGATCGAGACGCACCACCGCCGCCAATTGGCCCCACCGCTTGCACTGAGCAATTGCCTTGCGCAGTCGCTCGCCAAGCACAACGCGGTTAGGCAACCTGGTCACTTTATCGAAATAGGCGGCCTGTCTCAGGTGCCGCGTGGTCTCTTGCTGCTCAGCCATGTCGGAGGGGCTTTTCATTGTGCGCGCATATGCCTTCTCGGAACCATATCAAGTTTATCGGCAGGTGACGAGTGCAGTAGAGGGAATGGCGGACCGGGATGTCTGGGAATCAGTTCCTTCCACTGCCGCCCTCAGCGCGCAAAGGGAACCGAGCAGTGCTAACTTGAAGCCGCGGTGGGCGGAGCCGATGGCGCGGACGAAGAGCTGGCCGGAGCGCTCTCCTTTGGGGTCGCAGGCGTCTCGGCCTTTGCCGACGGAGCAGCGGAGGTCGATTCTGACGAAGACGGGCTGCTCTTGGCGGCGTAATCGTTCACGTACCAGCCGGCGCCCTTGAAGTGCAGGCGCGGCGCGGTGAGCGGGCGCTCAAGCACGCCCTGGCACACGGGACACACAAGTTCCTGTTTGGAACTGAAATTCTGGATTTTCTCAAAGCGGTGGCCGCATTGAGTGCAGCGATACGCATACAACGGCAAAGTTCTCACCTTCCGCAAAGAAAGAATGGCTCTCTTTACCTATTGTATCGGCAGGGCGGCAAATTCTCCGCAAATCGCCGCCCTGCTGCACTCATGCTCACGCGCAACTTCAATGCACAGCGATCAAAACCGATGCGGAGTGATTTTCCCATTCAATCGTAAGCTTGCCGGTAGTGCCGCCGAGGGCTGTGAGGGTGTACTTCAGGTTCTCGACCATCGCAAGCGGCTTGGTCATTGACATCTTGACCCGGCCCAGATCTTGCGCCTTGTCGTAGACTGTGCCCCACTGGCCGGTCTGCTTGTTCACGATCAGCACCCAATTGTCGGGGTCTGAAACATCAACGTACAAGGTGTAGTCGCCCTTGGGAACGGCCAGGCCGCCAATCTTCAGGTCTGTTTCGGTGTGCAGCTTGGTGGCCGAGTTGGCGCCTGCCCGCCACACTGGATAAGTGGAGTCGTGGCCGATCAGCCCGTCTTTCGCGAAGATGTGGCCCGCGCGCCCCTTGACGCCAGGCGAACTGTAGGTGATGGTAATGGCTTTGCCTGCGATGGTTACCGATTCGGTAGCCGGCGGGCTCTTCGGCGGGCCTTGCTGGGCAGACAAGGTGAGCGTTGCGGCGATAAGCAGACCTGTACAAATCAAAAGACGCTTCACAAGCATTTACCTCCGTGGGAGAGAATCCCTGCCAGGGACTGAAAGTCCCCGACGCAACGATTGTCGCACTCGCCGGCTACCAGGTGGAAACAGGATTGTGAAATCAGCGCGGAATTTGCTCGTGCACTATACTGGCTTCAAGAATCTGATCCAAGTGGGAGCCCCCAGTGCCGAACTGCTTTCGTGCGCCCTTTGCATTCATAGCTTTTCTGCTCGCAGTTTGCTCAATCACACTCAATGCCCAGCACCCTGCCAATAGCAACGCAACCTATCAGCAATTGCGCAGTTTGCAACCCGGCAATGACGTGGTCGCCATCAGTGACTTTAAGCTGATCCGTGATGCCGCTACATTTACCTTCACTCATGGCGACTTTGCCTTTTATGGCGACGTGAATGGAAAGATTACCGGTGCAGTCTTCAAGGGTCAAGGCCACCTGCATATCTCGCCACCCACCTGGCAAGAGCGGCACAATCTGTCAGTTCTCTATCAAACTGAGGAGTTCGACGAGGACTTCAACCAGGTGGTGCTGCGCTTCTCCGACGGAACCGCCGCGGAGTTGCGTAAAGCCGCAGGGGCCAAAGGGACACCGGACGCGGATTATGCCAAAGCGGCAAAGGAGCTTCAAGGCTTTGCACGGCGTCATCTAAACGAAAACCTCGATCTGCGCCTGCTTCAGGACGTGCTGAGCCCGGATTCTGGTGGTTACTTTCTTGCCGCTGTCCACGGCGGTAGAGACTCCCACCTGTTTTTCGTCTTCGATCCGCACGGTGTGAGCGGTTTAGCCCCGGAAGAGGTAGCCCTGATCAATTGGGACACGCGCCAAGAGACTTTGACCATTCCGTTGGCCTTTCACCGCGCAGCAGAATATGCCAACGGCAGCGCCAGCGGCAACGAACTCAACGCGGCCTACCGGATTACAAGCGAGAATCTCGACGTGTCGATCGAAAAGAGCGGATTTCTCTCTTGCCTTGCCACAGTAGAGGTTCGTGCGGATCAGGACGGCGTTGCTGTCATCCCGCTTGATCTCCACTCCGACCGCACTTCAAGCCTCACCGTGAGCCGCGTGGAGACGGGCAAAGGTGAACCGCTGGACTTTGTGCAGGAGAAAAAGGATGAAGATCCTAACTTTGGCGTGGTTTTAGCGCAGCCGCTCAAGATGGGTGAGACGGCCACTCTGAAGATCACCTATGGCGGCAAGGACGTAGTGATCAATGAAGGCGGCGGCAACTATTACCCTACGGCCCGTGAGAACTGGTATCCGAACTCCAGCCAGGGCTTGGGAGACTACGCCAACTACCGGATGCTCTTTCATGTGCCGAAGGGATTGCAGATCATCGCCACTGGAACCAAAGTTGGCGAGAGCACCGACGGGAAGATCACCACCTCGGAGTGGAAGACTGAGGTGCCGCTGCCTGTGGTTGGTTTCAGCTTTGGCAATTTTGCGGGTAAAGAGGCTAAGTTTGGCAAGCCATTGGAAGGCGAACTGGTCGTCGATGCCTACGCCAACACGTCGCGGCCGGATTCTGTTTCCTCTCTTGCCGAAATGGCGAGCGACGAACACGCAAGTTTGGGTTCGCTGAGTACCACGCCGATGCTGGCAACCGAGCTCAGCCAGGGCGAAGTTGCCGCGCAGATATACACCGACTACTTTGGCCACCTTCCCTTTTCGCACATTGCTTTGACGCAGCAGTCTGCGTGCAACTACGGGCAGAGTTGGCCGATGCTGGTTTACCTGCCCATTTGCGGCTTCTTCGACGACACGCAGCGCCACTTCCTCGGGCTGGGCGGCGAGAATCTGAGCATGAGCCTCTACTGGAAAGTTGTTACCTCGCACGAGGTCGCGCACCAGTGGTGGGGGCAGACGGTGGGCTTTCGCAGCTACCGCGACCAATGGATGAGCGAGGGGTTTGCCAATGAGTCGGCTTCGATCTTTTTGCAGTCTACGCGGGCCAAGCCGGACGAGTTTCTCGAGTTCTGGAAAGAACAACGCAAGCTGCTTACCGAGAAGAACCAGTTTGGTTTCCGGGCCATTGACGTAGGCCCGCTCACCATGGGAGTGCGGCTCAGTTCGCCCAAGGCCGGTTGGAATGTCTACCAGGATCTGGTCTACACCAAGGGCGCCTACATTTTGCACATGATCCGCATGATGATGTGGACGCAGAAGGAGGGGGATGCCCGGTTCAAGACCATGATGCACGACTTTGTGGCGAGCCATCTTTTGCAGGCCGCCACGACCGAAGATTTCAAGGCCATGGTGGAAAAGCATATGAGTCCGCAGATGGACCTTGAAGGGAACCACCGGATGGACTGGTTCTTTAATCAGTATGTCTATGGCACTGATTTGCCCGCGTATCATTTTGAGACTCAGTCGACACAGAACGGCGATGCGACCAGCCTTCACTTCAGGCTGACCCAGTCGGGAGTGACGGACAAATTCAGGATGCCCGTACCTGTCTACATGGAATTGGCGGACGGCAAGATCCTGCGTCTGGGCACGATCAACATCTCCGGTAACATGACGGTTGACCAGACCGTGCAGTTGCCCAAGCTGCCGTCTCCAGTGAAGAAGGTTGTCATCAACTATAACTACGACGTGCTGTCAACCGAGAATTGATTCGAGCCAGAATCGGGGAGCGTGCGATATACTCCAATCGCGAGAGAAACTTGGAGGTTTTGGCGATGCATTTTAACGGGATCTGGAAGCTGGCTGCTTCCGGTGCTTTGGCTCTGGCGATGATGGCGCCTGGAATGATGCGGGCGCAAGCGGCTGGCGACACGGTACTCAAGCCGGCGGAACTGCAAAAGCTGCTGCCCTCAACCGTCTTCTATCGCGGGCAGACGGCGCCCACGCAGGTGCGGAACTCCGGCGGCGTGAAGCTGGCCGACGGGTTCTATATCGTGGCCGCCCTGGTCGACACCAGCGGTTACTCGACTGGCGTGCAGTCGAAGTACCAGGCCTGCTTGATCACAGAAGTTCCCATCAAGGTCGGCGGGCAGGCTCTGGTTGCCGGCGCCTACGGCGTAGGACTTGTCGGCGACAAACTTGTTGTCACCGATCTGGGCGCACATGATCTGCTGAATGTCGCGGTAAGCGACGACGCCGGAATGCTGCGGCCCAGGCCGCTGGAGGTTGTGGCTGATCCGGCGGGCGGTTTCCGGCTGTATATTCAACGCAAGTATGTTATTTTAAGCCGGTAAGCTTCTCCTGAGGGTGTTCAGAGAGGCTGCAGGGCTTTGCCCCGTTCGATTTGGGCAAATCTGCGATCTGCTTGGACCGCAATCTGCGTTCTTCACAGGCTTTAGATCGATTGCTCTAGAAGAATTGGGGCCTTCGAGACTAACATGGTGATTCACACGTTCAGCGAAATTTGGAGCGGCAGTTCTTAGAAAAGGGAGGATGCACAGATGAGTTTCCGTTCTTTCAAGTCTATTTTCCAGGTCTCGGCATTGGCGGTTCTTGCCTTGGCGCCATTGGGTTGCAAGAAGCCCCCGGCGATAACCCTGGCCTGCCAGGCCAATCCACCGGCAATATTCCCCGGCGACGCGGTTACAGCGACCGCAACCGCGGGATCGATCGATCCCAACAAGAAAACCAACGTGCTGTACGACTGGTCGGGCACCGGAGTTACAGGCAACGGCGCATCGGCAACTGTTAATACGGCCACCCTCGCACCGGGCAGCTATACGGTGAAGGCTACGGTCAAAGAAGGCAAGAAGGGCAAAGAGGGCCTGAAGCCCGGCCAATCCGCCGACTGCACGGCCAGCTTCACGGTCAAGGATTTTGAACCGCCGACCCTGGCCTGTGCGGCCAGCCCGGTCACCATCAAGCCCGGCGAGACCAGTGCTATCACCGCTACCGGCCTCAGCCCGCAGAATCGTCCGCTGACCTACACTTACTCGGCGGCCGCGGGCTCGATCAGCGGCAGCGGAGCGACGGCGACCTTCTCGTCGACCGGCGCGCCCACCGGCAACGTCGGAATCTCCTGCAACGTGGCCGACGACAAGGGACACACGGCGACCGCCAGTACCAGCGTGACGATCCTTGCCCCATATGTTCCGCCCACACCGCACACTCAGGCGCTCTCCGCGATCAACTTCGCTGGCGACAAAAAGCGGCCCACCCGTGTGGACAACGAAGCCAAGGCGCAGCTTGATGCCGTAGCCCTGAGCCTGCAGCAGCAGCCGGATGCCAAGGTTGTGCTGGTTGGCAACGCAACGGCTGAAGAAAAGGCGATGCCGAAGCACCACAAGAAGCACGCCAAGATGGCCGATCTGGCCGCCCAGCGCGCCGTTAACGTCAAGGAGTACCTTGTCACCGAGAAGGGCATCGATCCCTCGCGCGTCAAGGTGGCCACCGGCACGGCCGATGAAAAGACGGTGAACCCCTATCTTGTCCCCGCGGGAGCAGACTTCGCGGCTGATGTCTCCGGAACAACCCCGGTGGACGAGAGCATGTTCAAGGCTGAGGTGCGCAAGCCCCTCAACGAGCGTCATCACAAGCACGCGGCCAAAAAGCAGTAGCGTGAAAAACCCGTGCGGCAATGCCGGGTGATTTAAGACGAAGCCAGCCTCTCGGGGCTGGCTTCGTTGTCTGAGCGACACGCAACTTTCGATGTTTGTTTTTGGATCGGATGACTCTGATAAGAGACCCGTTATAAAGTCAATTAAGCTTCCAAAGATCCCTGGTACGAATGTAATGAATCATTCCAGAAAGCCACTAAATAGGCGAAACCAATGAATCTCGCAGTCCGGTCTGCCTTTCGCGCCCTCCATCGTGAGGAACTTGGATCAAGGAAGAAGCCCGCGGCCGGCAGCATTGCCGATGACGACGCCTTTCGCAAGTTGTGGGAACTCTCGGCCCAGTTGCCAATGGATCGCCGGAGACCAGAGCGGCTGGATTGATTGGGGTTCGTTGCATCCCGCGGGCCACTACGTCTGGCTCTAAAGCACGCGAACCCACGGTTGCATGAATAAATAGTCCTCGTGCCAGGGTACGACTTTGCAGCAGATCTAAAAACTGGGGGCCAGGTATACGGAGATCGCGCTGCTGCGCACGGTGCCCGGAGTCGACTGAAGTCGTGCCCTGTCACAAAACTTAAATCGATTGGTGCAATTTCCGTGATCTTTTGACCTGGATAGCTTGGGTCTCTCTTTTCCCGCTCGAATTTCAAATGCCATTGCCGGGACTGATCGGGGCTTTGCAGATTATTTCTTCTCTCCTGCTAGCGTGAAATTACCGATGATCGCAAAAGGAGGCAAAGATGAAGTTAAGCATTGCTGGAATGGAACTGCTCAAGAGGTCGGAGGGCTTTCGCAACCGCGTCTATCTGGACGTGGCCGGTCTGCCAACGATCGGCTACGGCCACCGGTTGCTGCACCCCGAGTCATTTCCCGACGGCATCGACGAGCCGCAGGCCGCCGAACTGCTGGCCGCGGACGTACGCGATGCCGAGCAGGCCATTGCGCGCCTGGTCAAGGTTCCGCTGGCCCAGGGTCACTTCGACGCACTGGTCGACTTCGTTTACAACCTGGGTGCGGGCCGCTTTGCCACCTCGACTCTGCTCAAATGCCTAAACTCTGGCAGATACGACGAGGCCGTGAAAGAACTCCTGCGCTGGGATCGCGCCGGTGGTCAGGAAGTTCCAGCTCTCAGGGTCCGCCGCGAAGCCGAGGTGAAGCTCTGGCAGACCGATCACTCCGAGCAGCGGGCAGCCTGAAAAAATACCCTCCCCTCCCTAGAGGATAAATTCTTCGTTCGTTCGCTTCACCCTGCTCCCAATATGCCACCACACGTCGGGTGCGGGTGCCCCATCCATCCGCGGCATCATCGCGGATGGGTGGGATACGACGAACATCAACCCGCCTTGTCCATCTCCAAAACATCAAGCCCTTCACCGGTTTTTAGATACCCCTTCCGTCGAAACCAGTCTTCCATCGCAGGTTGAAGCCGATCGAGCGGAACCCGCGTTCCGGCTTCGAGGACTCCATCGGCTACGGGCAGCGTGTCGTCGAAGATCGCGTCATTGGTGAAGTTGCGCATGGCAAAGTTGTCGATCCAGTGGATCGGGCATGGGTGCCTGGTTCCGTCTATGGCGATTCGCTGGACCGAAAGCTTGCGCGCAAACATGCATTCACTCTAAAGGAATCCCGGCAGGATGGGCTGAACGAAGCTACTGCTTTGTTTCCACGATGGCCTTCGCGTCCTTGCCCGGCTCGGCATCCACCTTGAAGCGTTTGAAGTCGTAGTCGCGTTCGATGCCGTGCTTGCGAAAGCCCTTTACCAGAAAGAAACGCACATTAAAAGTCCCTTCGCCGCCCGTGGGAAACCAGATCTCGCCATTGACAGGCGCTTGATCGAAATGCACATTCGAGCCTTTTTCTACGTTTGCAACCAGACCCCCAGCCACATGGAAGTTGTCGTCAAAGCTGACGTCGAGATGGGCAACTACCCGGTCGGCCTCGTCGATCCAAACCGTCCCCTGGAGTTTCTTTGAGACATCCTCGGCCATTCCGTGTGTCTTGGCGTCCTTTCGGCCCATGAAGTCGAAAACGATCGTTGGCCGCCCGCGATAATTTTCACGCCTGGGATTGCGCACATCCATGACTTCCAGGACTCGGCCCAGGGTGATCTCCTGTCCCTCGAGCGCTTGATCGGGGGACGTCTTTTGCGCTTTCTCAACCCGCTTTGTCACCCGCTCGGTTTCTTTCTCGAGTTCCTGCCCTTCCAGCGGCTTGCCGTCTTTCTTGACCATGCGCCCAATCTGATGTCCGTTGACGAAAAACTCCTCAAACTCATCGACCTCGGTCCTCTTCACCTGACCGTTGGCGTCGATGTCCTGAATCGTATTCAGCGATGTATAGGTGTAGTTCTCGCGCACCTTGTCCGATTGCCTCTGGTGCTCCTGAACCTCTTTCATTAGCTGGCGTATATCGGGCAGCGGCGGCAATGCCGCCTGCTTTGTCTGAGCCGGTACCCCCGGCACAAGTGTGAGGAAAACCGCTGCAGCAAATGGAAGGAGGTGAAGATCGTGCATGAAGACAAGTCCCTTTGAATGAATTCTATCGGGTATGAATTGCCTCCTGGAGGCGTCTTTATCTTTGACTCCGCGCGTCGGGAAATGTCCCCGCGCTCAAGGCTTCTTCCGGGTTACTTCCTCGCTGCGTCCTGGCGGGATTTGAGCGCAGGCTGTGCGATGGCGCGCATGTTGACAGGCCAATCGCCGCTGCCTAGAATTAAAGAGGGGAAGTCTGCGAATTATCCAGCATAAACACTAGAAAATCTAGGGTTTAACGGCGGAGATTCGGGCAGGAGGTAATCGTGCCCAGTCTGTAGCTGGAACGCGATTGCAGCCCGGACGGAGAGCGGGGAAGATGCCTGATGCGCGCGTCAGTCCGCGAGAGCGGATGGTGCTCACGGCCATCATCGAGCTATACATTGCGACCGGCGAGCCGGTAGCCTCGCAGGCGGTTGCGCGTTTTTTCGCCAATCGGGAGGGCCTGAGTTCAGCCACTATCCGCAACGTGATGGTCACGCTGGGCGAGATGGGCCTGCTCGACCAGCCGCACACCTCAGCCGGTCGAGTTCCTACAGCCGCGGCCTTCCGCTACTACGTCGAACAGATCACAGGCCCGCAGACGCAGATTGGCCTCATGGCGGCGGGTGGACAGAACACGATGGCGCAAGGATCTTCGCTGAGCGAAGCCCGGCGCGGGCAGATCGAAGAGAGCTTCTCGGGCGTCAGCAGCGGCAACGACTACCTTGAGCGCACCTCGCACGTGCTGGCGCTGCTCTCCAGCGGGCTGGGCATCGCGCTGGCCAGTTCAACCGCCTCGCAGGTGCTCGAGCATATTCACTTCTCGCGCATCTCGACGGGTCGCGTGCTGGCCGTGCTCGTCACGCAGGCCGGCGCGGTGCAGGACCGAGTACTCACGCTGGACCGTGAACTTTCGCATGTCGAGCTCGAAACCGCCGCGCGCTATCTGAACGAGAACTTTCGCGGCTGGCCCATCGAGCGCATCCGTGCAGAGGTCGTCCGGCGCATCGAGTTGGAGGAGGCCGCCTACCACCAGATGCTGGCCTCGGTTGAGGAGCTTTGCCGTGGCGGCGCGCTGCAAGGCGGGGACGCAGGACCGGCGATCTTTGTGGAAGGAATGGCCAACCTCATCGCAGCCGAAGAAGACCGTGAAAGGCTGCGCCAGATGCTGTTGGCTCTCGAGGCCAAGCAGCGGCTGGTCGAGCTGCTTACGGCCTACGTCGATGGCCGCCAGCAAGAGGTGCGAGTGGTTGTGGGTCCCGACCTTGCCGGCCAGGCCCAGGCCTCGCAGGCTATGCAGGATTTGGTGCTTATCGGCGCACCAGCCAGATTGGGCGGCGCCAGCCTGGGCACCGTCGCCGTCATCGCGCCCACACGCATTCAATATCAGGAGATGATCCAGGCGGTGCGCTACATCGCACACCTCTCCGAGCGCCTTCTGGAAGTTCCCACCGCCGCGGATCTGGGAATGTGATTGAAAATGAGCATCTTGCGAAATTAATTTTTGGGGAGTTTTGAAGTGCCAGGGCACGACTTCAAGGCTGCCTTGAGCGTAGTTGAAGGGTGCCGCAATTGGTCAACACCAGTTCCGGCCTTAGACGCGATGGGAATGCAAACAACGGAAAACAAAGACCGCAAGGGCTAAAGACCAACATTCTTTTGTTACTCTTTCGGCACGGCTGAAGTCATGCCCTGACACTATTTGCAATCTCAATTGAAATTCGCACCAGAGTCGAGATGGAACCGAAGCTGCGCTCCATACGACCAGTGGGCAACGCACTCAGCCAAAGAAATTATCATGGAAGCAAGACAGAAAGCCCCTTCGGAGAATGAATAGAGAAATGCCGGAACAGGAAATGGAAGTAAAGCCGCTGGAGAGCATCAATCCAGAAGTGCCGGACACGCAGAAAGCGCCGCTGAATGACTCTCCGGCCAAGCCGGAGAACTCACTCCGCACCGAGCCACCCACTCGCCGCGATGGATCTGCGAGTAATGTGAAGCCTTTTCGGTTGGAGGAGCCTGCATTTGTTAAGTCGCCCGCAACGCCGGAGTCCTCTACATTCGCTGAGTCGACCAAGATCGCCGAACAGCCCCAAAGCCAGGAGCTGCCCGTGAATCCCCCAGTTTCCGCAGTCTCAGATGAGCCCGTAAGCCGCGAAGAGTTCGAAAAGCTCAAGGCCGAGCGCGATCAGTTAGTCGACCGGCTTGCCCGCCTGCAGGCCGAATTTGAAAATGCCCGCAAGCGAGCCGAGCGCGAGCGAGTTTCGGACCGTGAATTCTCGAGTGGCCAGGTGATCGAGCAATTCCTGCCCGTGGTGGACAACTTCGAGCTGGCCCTCAAATCCGATGGCACGGCCGAGCAGTTGCGCTCCGGCGTCGAGCTCATCGTGAAAAAAATGGAGGATGTGCTGCGTCAATTGCACGTTCATGCAATCCCCGCCGTGGGTACGGAGTTCGACCCACGTGTTCATGAGGCGCTTGGCACGGTTGAGCGCGATGACCTGCCCGACCAGCAAGTCGCCGAGGAGATTCGCCGCGGCTACAAGCTTCGTCAGCGGCTCTTGCGCCCTGCGCTGGTGCGCGTGGTTTCCAACCCTAAACAGAAAAGCGAATGAGCACAAATACAAACGTGAGCAAAGCCGACTACTACGAAGTTCTGGGCGTTTCGCGCGATGCCAGCGACCAGGAATTGAAGAGCGCCTACCGCAAGCTGGCGCTCAAGCACCACCCTGATCGCAATCCCGGCGATCAGGCCGCAGAAGAGAAATTCAAAGAAGCCAGTGAGGCCTACCAGATCTTGAGCGACGCCGACAAGCGCGCCGCCTACGACCGCTACGGCCACGCCGGACTCAATGGAGGCGGACAGGGCTTTGGCGGGCCATTTGCCGGGGGCGTCGATATCGGCGACATCTTCGGCGATCTGTTTGGCGAGATGTTCTCGATGGGCGGCAACGCGCATCGCGTCAACCGCCAGCAGAGAGGCGATGACCTGCGAGTCGATCTGACCGTTGAATTTGAAGCTGCCATCTTCGGCACCGAGACCGAGGTGAAGATTCGCCGCCTCGAGGTATGCTCGACCTGCAATGGCCGCGGCAGCACTTCAGGCCGCGGACCTACGCTCTGCACCCAATGCCAGGGCAGGGGACAGGTTCGCTATCAGCAAGGATTTTTCTCTGTAGCCCGCACCTGCCCGGCATGTAGTGGCACGGGCCAGATCATCGGCGATCCCTGTTTGACCTGCCGCGGCGAGGGCCGAGCGCACAAGGAACTCAAGCTCACGGTCAAGGTGCCGCCGGGTGTCGAAGACGGCACGCGCATTCGCTACGGCGGAGAGGGCGATGCCGGCCGCAGCGGCGGTCCCAAGGGCGATCTTTACGTAGTGCTCGCCATTCGCCGCCACGAGTTCTATGAGCGCGAAGGCCACAACCTGCGCTGCGTAATTCCCATCAGCTTTCCGCAAGCCGCTCTGGGGGCGGAGATCGAGATCGAAGGCATCGATGGCCCGGTGACCGTGAGAGTTCCCGAGGGAACGCAGAGCGGTCGCGAGCTGCGCATCCGCGGCCGGGGCGTGCCGGTTCTCAACGGCAAAGGCAACGGCGACCTCATCGTGAAGGTGCTAGTCGAGGTTCCTCGCAAGCTCACACGCTCGCAGCGGGATCTGGTCAGCCAGTTGGCCGAGTCGCTCGCGATCGACAACAAGCCGGCGTCTCCCAACATCATCGAAAAGATGAAAGACCTCTTCAACTAGGGAGTAGGGGCAGGGACGAGAAAAAGCGACTTTGCGCTGATAGTCATCCTTCGTTGCTGGGGAAAGCGTTCTCATCCTCACAGAATGGCGCCGACTCAGAACGACAGGAATCTCATTGCATATGGATCACTTCCCCGTCCGTTTGGCATCGAAACTGTCATGGCTA
Source organism: Occallatibacter sp. (assembly GCA_050015115.1). Taxonomy (GTDB): domain Bacteria; phylum Acidobacteriota; class Terriglobia; order Terriglobales; family Acidobacteriaceae; genus Telmatobacter. The sequence continues at coordinate 139 of JBEKCA010000060.1, read as the reverse complement.
CTCACAAGCGCTTGCTCAACACGCCTTTAGAACACGACACGAACACCTCAATCAAGCTGAACGGTGTTGAAACTCCCGCCGTTGTTGCTGAACTGCTGATTGAGACGATCAATCCGATGGCACATTGGTAGTTCTTCAC
>JBEKCA010000059.1:0-30712 GCA_050015115.1 Occallatibacter sp. | reverse complement strand
CGGGTTGACCTTAGAGTAAATAGGCGGGTTGGGCAGATCGCTTGGCAGGAAGCTATTGGCCGCGTTGATCGCAGCCTGTACCTCCTGCTCGGCAACGTCGATGTTTTCATCGAGGTTGAATTCAAGCGTGATGACCGAGCCGCCGCCCGAACTGACCGACGTCATCTGCTTCAGCCCTGGCATCTGGCCAAACTGCCGCTCCAGGGGCGCGGTCACCGACGAGGCCATCACTTCGGGCCCGCCGCCGGGATAGAAAGTGAGCACCTGGATGATCGGGTAATCCACCTCGGGCAGGGCCGAGACTGGCAACTGCTCGTAACCCACAAAGCCCGCCAGCAAAATCGCCGCCATCAGCAGCGAGGTTGCTACCGGGCGCAGAATGAAGGGCCGGGAAGGACTCAGGCTCACTGCTTTTCCCTCTGACCTTGACCGGAACCACCTTGCCCACTGCCGGCACTCTGACTGGCGCCCTGCCCGCCCGCTTGTCCGCCGCCGTGCTGTCGGCCCGTGCTAACCGTTACAACCTGTCCCGCACGCAACCGGTCCGCGCCATCCACCACAACCTGCTGACCCGCCTGGATGCCACTATCCAGAATCGTTACTTGCCCCTCGGCCAGCGCAATCTTCACGTTCTGAATTCCAGCGGTCGTGGTCTTTTTGGCAGGGTCGTTCTGAATGACCCATACGTATGATCCCTGATTCCCGCTCTGGATCGCCGCCGACGGCACGACGAGAGCATTGGGCCGGTCTTCCATAACCAAGTGAATGTTGACGAACTGATTGGGGTAAAGCGCCTGGTCCCGGTTATCGAAGACCGCCTTCAGCCTGTCGGTTCCGGTCGTGGTGTCGATCTGGTTGTCGGCGGTCAGCAGATACCCGCTTGCCAGCTTCACCGTGTCGCCCTGGTTGTAGGCTTCAACAGCCATGCGCTTCTGAGCCTGCAGCCTCTTGAGCACCGCGGGAAGCTGATCCTCGGGCAGCGTAAAGTCGACCGCAATCGGCTCAAGCTGATTGATGACTACGAGATTAGTCGTGTTGGCTGCGATGATGTTGCCTGGATCCACCAGCCGCAGACCGATCTTGCCGTCGATCGGCGACTGAATGCTGCACCAACTAAGCTGCAATTGCGCAGTTTCAATGGCCGCCTTGTCCGACGCAATGGCGCCCTCGTACTGACCCTGGGCCGCCTCATCGGCATCCACCGTCTCTTTTGAGACCACGCCTGCCGCGAAGAGCGCCTTGTAGCGCGCAAACTCAGCCTGTGCATTCTTCAGCAGAGCCTCATCGTGAGCCAGCGTGCCCTTGGCCTGGTCGAGCGCCGCCTTGTAAGGGCTGGGGTCGATCACCATGATCGTCTCACCCTGCCGCACCTGCTGGCCTTCGGTGAACCTCACCGGTTCTAGCTGGCCACTTACCCGCGCCTTCACCGTAACGCTCATGTAGGGCGTCACCGTGCCCAGCGCCGTCAGGTAAACCGGCATCGGCTTTTCTTCCGTAACTGCCACCTGCACCGGAACCGGCCGGCTCATCAGCGCTGCCGCCTGACTGGCGTTCGTTGCCGCATTGAGCTTCTGGTTCTGGTAGATCTTCCAGACGGCCAGGATGACGGCGGCGACCAGCACCACGTAGACAACAACGCGCACCCAGGAACTCTTGTGGACGGGCGGAGGTTGCTGCAGGCCTTTTTCAGGCAGATACGACACTGAAGTGCCTTCGTAGGACATGGAGTTCAATTCCTATCGTTTCTTCGCGAATGAATGCCCGCGCAACGGGCATCGTGTGATATTGCAGGGCAGAGAATCGACCGCCCGCTTTCTCTTTTAACGACGCTTGAGTTTCCTGAAAGGTTTCGCCCGCTGGGCAGCACCCGGCCCAACGCCGGATACAAAACAATGTTGGAAACTGGATGATTCGCAGCAAACAGCCGCAACCATTGTAAGCGAGTGGAGCGCCTCCCGCGTCTGCCAGGCCACCGCATCAATGGATTCCGCTGGCAAGTCTGATACCTTCTGATGCCTTGCTGCGAGCCGCCAGTCTCTTCGTCCCGGAGGGACGCGTCGAAAATAGCCCAGGTCAAGCACAGCGCCGCAAAATGTAATTGACAGTCCGGATCAGGATTGACGCACTCGCCCACCCTGCTCGCAACTCCAACTCGCCCCAACCCCACCCGATGCTCTACTCTTGGCAGTGAGGGGTATGCAACTGAATCTTCGATCCTTTCGGGATGCGCTTTGGCTGGCTCTCGAGCACGACGTGCTCAATACCGCCAAGGCGGCCGCGTATTCGGGAATGCTGGCCCTCTTCCCGGCGCTTGTGGTTCTCACCGCGCTGCTGGCGCTCGTGCCCGAGGGCAATTCGCTGGTCGGCGAGGTGCGCGGCTCCTTTGAGCAGATCTTGCCTCCTGACTCGATGTCCCTGTTGCAGTACACGATGCAGGCCCGCCGCTTCCACTCCGCGCAGTTGATTTTGTCCGCTGCTGGCCTCTCGGTCTTTGCGAGCCTGGGCCTGATGCTCTCGCTGATGGATGGTTTTCGCCGGGCTTACCGGCAGCCGCGCGACAATTGGGGCTTCTGGCAGAGACGGTTCAGGGCCTTGTTGCTGGTGCCGATCGTGCTGGCGCCGCTTTCTCTGGCCACCCTGGTGCTGGTCTTTGGCCGCCAGATCGAAAGCTGGATGATCGACAACGCCGGGCACGAACTGCGTCACTTTGTGCTTCTTGTCTGGAGAATGGCGCGCTGGGCTGTCGCGCTTCTGACCGGCGTCAGTGTCCTCGGCGCTCTCTATCACTTCGGCACGCGCCACAAGGAGCATTGGGCCTGGGTCGCTCCCGGTGCTATCGCCGCCACACTGGTCTGGTTTCCGGCCACTTTGGCCTTTGGCTGGTATGTGACGCGAATCGCCGATTACTCGATGTTCTATGGCTCTTTCGGGGCTGGAGTCGCCACCCTGGTCTGGCTTTACATCACCTCATTCAGCGCACTGCTGGGTGCCGAACTAAACGGTGTCCTCTTTCGGGAACGGCAAGAGCAGGCATCCGATTCCGAAAGCCCCGAACCCGACCGCTCAAGTCAGTGACAGTTTTCACATACCATTGCACCTTGTCTCCCGCATAATGAATCAAGGGGTGCTGCGCTCCCATTAGCCGCGCAAAACGCAGTGAGCCGCTCACATATTCAACTAACGCTCGCATATTCAACTAATTAGCCCACCCAAAACTTACACTGGAGCAGCCCATGTCATTTGCACCATTGAACTTGACCGATTCCGCCCCGCAACGCCGCGCCAAGATCGTCGCGACGCTAGGCCCTGCCACAAATACCGAGCCGGTGATCCGAAACCTGGTGCGCGCGGGCATGGATGTTGTTCGCCTGAACTTCTCCCACGGTTCTTACGAACGGAAACTGGCGGTGCTCAAGCTCGTTCGCAAAATCAGCCGCGAGGAAGGCAAGCCGATCTGCGTTCTCGGCGACCTGCAAGGGCCAAAGATTCGCACTGGGGAGCTGAGGGACCACCAACCCGTGCTTTTGAAGGAAGGCGGACGCCTTGTGATCACTCCGCGCGAGGTTCCAGGCACCGCCGAGCTGGTCGGCACTACCTTCAAGACACTCGCTGAGAACGTCGAACAGGGCTCGCGCATCCTGCTCTCCGATGGCTTGATCGAGCTGTGCGTTCATGAGGTCAAGGGCGACGACGTAGTCTGCGAGATTGTGAACGGCGGCCTGCTTGGCGAACACAAGGGCATCAACCTGCCCGGAATTCCGGTGCGTGTGCCGTCGCTGACCGAAAAAGACGCCGAGGATCTGGAGTTTGCGCTCAAGAACGGCGTGGATGCGATTGCCGTCTCCTTTGTGCGCACAGCCGAAGACGTCCGCCTGGTTCGAAACCGTGTCGCGGCCCTCGGCTACGAGACCTGGATCATCGCCAAGCTGGAAAAGCCCCAGGCCATCGAAGATCTCGACGCCATCCTCGACGCCTCGGACGCCATCATGGTGGCCCGTGGCGACCTTGGTGTCGAGCTGCCTCCCGAGCAGGTTCCGGCGATTCAGAAGCACATCATCCGCCGCGCTGCGGAGTTCCGCAAACCGGTCATCACAGCAACGCAGATGCTCGAATCGATGATCGAGAACCCGCGGCCCACGCGCGCTGAGGTCTCAGACGTGGCCAACGCCGTCTACGACGGCACGGACGCCGTGATGCTGTCGGGCGAGTCGGCCATCGGCAAATACCCAGTCGAGGCAGTCTCCATGATGGCGCGGATCGTCGTTGATGCCGAGCGCAACATCAAGGAACTGAGCGCAGATCGCCGACAGCACATTCACATTCACCTGTCGATTGCCGAAACCATTTGCGAGGCAACGGCCCACGCCGCCGATGATTTGGATCTGCGCGCCATCGCGGTGTTTACTGAGTCGGGAATGACCGCCCGCCAGCTCTCGAAGTATCACCCGACCTCGCCCATCTTCGCTCTCAGCCCGGCCGAGGCCACAATCAATCGCCTCAATCTGCTGTGGGGCACAACTCCAGTTCTCTGCCCCAAGGTCAACACCACCGAGGCTCTGGTCGAGTGCGCCGAGAGCCTGCTTGAGCAGGGCGGCTACGTCAAGGCGCGCGAGGTCATCGCCATCATCGCTGGGACGCGCACCAAATCCGGCTCAACCAACTTCCTCCGCCTGCACATGATGGGCGAACGAAATATGGAGGGCGTGCGCTTCTTTACTCCAAGGGTTGAGGAGCCTGTTCCCGAAGCTGACATCGCGGAGCCTGTTGTGGAAGAGGTGGCAATGCCGGAGGTTGCTCAAGAGACAGTTGCGACGCCAATGCCCACTGCCGAAAAATCAGCCCGGAAAACTCCCGCCAGGCGCAAGCAGGCAGTTGTACTCGCGCAGCGCGATGGCGCCATCGCAAAGCTGTAATCCTGATCGCATACCGCGGTAATCCTGATTGCATAATGCTGAGTCTGGATTTCGAATCACAAATCATCTGTCATCCTGAGCGACCTTTGGCGCGTTTTGCGCCAAAATGAGTCGAAGGACCTGCGGTTGCTTTTTCGTCTTGGTGAGACGAAATTTGGACTCAGGTCCTGGCTGTGTCGTCGAGAACGAATCGGATCCGATCGGATCGGGTTTCGGCATCGCCTCCCAGCGGGAAGCGGCGACAGTAGCCTAGGGCGGAAGCCCTGGGAATGCGTATCACGTAGATGATCCCGCCCCGGGGGGGCGGAGCGAGCCTTGTTCCTGCGCCAAATCGTCGTTCATGCAATGGTTCTGGGGCCTAATCATATTTCACCCAGTCTTTGAAGACTCCTGGTCAACCTTGCTGCACGACGGGAAGCGTCTTCTTCCTCGCGAAGGATCGAATTGTGTCTACTGCACATATTGTCGCCACCGTCCACATCAGACCCGAAAATAACAGCCAAATACCTCGGTCTTGCTGGTTGGTTACAGCATTGTAAGCGGAGAAGATTCCGGCGAGACAAAGGAGCGCGGCGACGACGGCATCCAGACGCCTCGTGTCAGAGGGCAGAAGTGCTAGCACGGTGAAGCATATCGCTATTAGCCACATGATTATTAAGAACGCACATCCTGAAACCTTATGGCTGTGGGCTTGCAGTGCCCCGGCTGTGAAGGCTATGGCGAGGAAGTAAAAGAAAGCCAGTACGAGAATCTTTTCGAACAGTCTTCGGCGTCGGCGGGCGGCCTCCAGCTTTTGACCTATGGGCATGAAACTCCCCGTCTTCCGCTTGCGCTGGATCAACCTTTTAACCAGGAATACGATGAGAACGCCAATGAACAATGCTTGCAACGCAAGAATTGGGAAGACTTGCTGGTGCGCGAACCATCCCAGTCGGCCAAGTCTTGCTGCCTTCACAACCAGATACAAAAATGGGGGGATCGAAAAAGCTCCAAGGAAGGCCACCGCAGCGTACTTGAACCAGAAGTTGACTTTTTCCTCGATCGACATCTTCTTACACGTGCCGCATTGGCTTAGCGCCTGATCTTCCTTCTGCTCGCCAGCTTCGTTCATTGCGTCTCCTTGCGTCTTTACCTCGACCTCAAAGGATACCCCGAAAGGTCCTGATTGCGGCAAAGAGAAAGCCGGGGCATCTCCGAAAGGAAACGACCCGGCTGCTCTAACAGTTGGCACTTACTTCGCGGCTAATTGCCGCAGCACATATTGCAGGATGCCGCCGTGCTCGAAGTACTCGATCTCCTGCGGTGTATCGATGCGGACTTTTACGGTGAAGTGCTTCACCGTCCCATCGGCGGCTGTGGCCTTCACCACAAGTGTTTTGCCGGAGGCGAAGCGGCCTGCAAGAAGCCCGGCAAGTCCGGCGAAGTTGTAGAGTTCTTCTCCGGTCAGGTCGAGCGATTCGGCGTTCTCACCGTCGGCGAATTGCAGCGGCAGGATCCCCATCCCCACTAAGTTTGACCGGTGGATGCGCTCAAAACTCTCGGCGATCACAGCGCGCACGCCCAGCAGCTTCGGCCCTTTGGCTGCCCAGTCGCGCGAACTGCCCGACCCGTATTCCTTGCCCGCCAGAATAATCAGCGGCACGCCGCGCTCGGCATACTTCACGCTGGCGTCGAAGATCGACATGCCCTCGCCCTCGGGAAGCAGGCGCGTGACGCCGCCCTCGGTGCCGGGAGCCAGTTTGTTGCGCAGACGCACATTGGCGAATGTGCCGCGGACCATGACTTCGTGATTGCCGCGGCGAGATCCATACGAGTTGAAGTCCGCAGGTTTGACTCCGTGATCGGCGAGATACCTGCCCGCCGGTCCGTTGGCCTTGATGTTACCCGCCGGGGAGATATGGTCCGTAGTTACAGAGTCGCCTAACACGGCCAAAACTCGCGCGCCTAAAATATCGGTAACTGGCGCGGGAGTTGGAGTTATCCCGTCAAAGTACGGAGCTTTGCGAATGTAAGTCGAGTCCGGCTCCCATTGGTAAACATCGCCGGTCGGAAATTTGAGTCCCTGCCAGTTAGCGTCGCCCAGGCTGACCGTCGAATACTCCTTGCGGAAGCTCTCGCTGGAGAGTCCCTTTTCGATGGCTTCTGCGACCTCGGCTTGCGTGGGCCAGATGTCGCGAAGATAGACCGGTTGCCCGGCGTCGTCCTTGCCCAGTGGCTCTGTTTCAAAGTTATGGCCGATTCTCCCAGCCAGCGCGTAGGCCACCACCAGTGGCGGACTCATTAAGTAATTTGCCCGCACGTCGACGTTGACTCTGCCCTCGAAGTTGCGATTGCCGCTGAGTACACTGACCGCGACGAGGCCATGTTCGTCGATGCTCTTTGAAACATCGCTGGGCAGCGGGCCTGAGTTACCAATACAAGTGGTGCACCCGTAGCCCACAACGTTGAATCGAAGCTTTTCGAGATAGGGCAGCAAGCCTGCCTTTGCGTAGTAATCGGTAACGACGCGCGAGCCGGGTGCAAGCGAGGTCTTGACCCACGGCGGAACGGTGAGTCCCTTTTCAACGGCCTTCTTCGCAAGGATTCCAGCCGCCACCATCACCGAGGGATTCGACGTATTGGTGCAACTGGTAATCGCTGCGATGACCACCGAGCCATGATCGAGATAGCGGTCCGGATCGACGCCGAAACGGCCTTGAACTGTTGTAGTGACCTTCAATGCTCTGTCATCCTGAGCGACCGAAGCCCCAGCGGAGGGAGTCGAAGGACCCGCGTTTTCTTGTCTTGCCAGCGCGGCATCGGTCACCGTGCTCCTCAGCCATGCTGCTGCCGTGCGCGTTCCAAGCGGTTTGGCTGTCGGCGCGAGCAGCGCAGGCAACTGCTGCGCAAAGCTGGCCGCTGCGTCCTTGAGCTGCACGCGATCCTGCGGGCGCTTCGGCCCGGCCACGCTCGCCTCGACGGTAGCAAGATCGAGCGCAAGTGTCTGCGTGTACTCGGCCTCCGGCGTGCCGGCGGTGTGGAAGAGCCGCTGCTCTTTGTAGTAGGCCTCGACCAGCGCAATCTGCTCTTCGCTGCGGCCGGTGAGGCGCAGATAGCGCAGAGTCTCAGCGTCCACCGGGAAGATGCCGCAGGTTGCGCCGTACTCGGGAGCCATGTTGCTGATGGTCGCGCGGTCGGCAAGCGAGAGTTCAGCAACGCCGGGGCCATAGAACTCGACAAACTTGCCCACCACGCCGAGCTTGCGCAGCGCCTGCGTCACTGTCAGCACCAGATCGGTGGCAGTCGCGCCTTCGCGCAGTGTGCCGGTAAGTTTGAAGCCCACCACCTGCGGAATCAGCATCGAAACCGCTTGTCCAAGCATCGCAGCCTCGGCCTCGATGCCGCCCACGCCCCAGCCCAGCACGCCGAGTCCGTTGATCATCGTGGTATGGGAGTCGGTGCCGACCAGGGTGTCAGGATAGGCGAATAACTCGCCGTCAATCTCTGTGGTAAAGACCACGCGGGCCAGATACTCAAGGTTCACCTGGTGGCATATGCCCATCCCGGGCGGTACGGCAGAAAAGTTGCGAAAGGCCGACTGCCCCCACTTGAGAAAAGCGTACCGTTCGCGGTTACGCTGGAACTCCAATAGAGTATTGGCGGCAAGAGCGCCCCCGGCGCCGAATTCGTCGACCTGAACTGAATGATCGATCACAAGCTCGGCCGGGGCCAGCGGATTCACCCGCTCGGGGTCGCCGCCCAGAGTGCGAATGGCGTTGCGCATCGCGGCCAGATCGACAATCGCGGGAACGCCTGTGAAGTCCTGCATCAGCACGCGCGCCGGCATGTAGGCAATCTCGCGGCTTGGCTCGGCCTTTGCATCCCAGTTAGCCAGAAACTCGATGTCGCCGGCAGTGACGTTTGTGCCGTCCTCGCGACGTAGGAGATTTTCAAGCAGAATCTTGAGGCTAAAGGGCAGGCGGCTCAGATTGAAGCCACGCGCAACGAGTGCCGGAAGGCTAAAAATCGTGTAGGTCCGATTGCCGGAGTCGAGCGTGGTCCGGCTGGCAAAGCTATTCATCATGGGTGAGCCTTTGGCCTTTCTATCCGCATATGGGCGGATGCGCTGAGAAGCGTTCGAATCAGGAAAGTCATGAGAATCCATGCGACTCACAGTATTGAGAGCCACGCAAAACTCTATTTTCGAAGCCAAGAAACCTCAGCGGGAGGTGCTTCGTCCACGGTCGGGCCGCCTGCGGCGAAAGCGCTTGAGCGGGGGCGTTTCCTTCATCGGAATGGCGGAGGGTGCGCGCATCGGATACGACTAGATTCTAGCGCGAAAGAGATGCAAATGTGAACTTGCTCACCGAATGTGGCATGACGCTGGCGGAAGGTCCCACGCTGAGGTTTGCAATTCAAATAGAGATCGAGGGACTAAGGAAGAGAGCCCCCGAAGATTCGCCAAAAAATAATTCCGAAAAAGCGCGCAACTTCACACCCAGGGCAGGGTTCTCTCCGTGCAGGGCAGCAGTGATAGGAATCGCTGCCCGGTTGTTTGTCCAGGTTATTCGCCTGGCGTTTAATTTCTCTCTGGCTGTGCATCTTCCAAATCACAAAAATAGCTGAGAATGAGAGGCATCTAGCATGAACTTCAGGACGCAGGAGAATTGTGTATCCATCACAATAGTTTCGCTCGCAGCCGCCGCATTGTTGATCGCGGGCTGCGGCAGCGGATCGACCGTATCCACAACGACAACCACTCCGCAAACGACGACAGGCTCATCGTTTGTGGTTGGCACAGACGCACCAATGGCAAGCGTAACTTCATTTACGGTGCCAATTGAAAACATCTGCGGAGTCACCACCGATCCCACGACCAACCTATCCGAATGCGTACCCTTCATCAGCGGCACGCCCTCGGTCGATTTCGCGCGCTTTAACGGGCTGCAAACGCTGTTGGATATGAACGACATTCAGGCAGGCACCTATACCCAGATTCAGATCACTTTGGGCGCGGCAACCATCGGCTACCTGGATATGACTCAAACACCTCCAGCTATCGAGACCGAGCAGGCTACTTATGCTTCCTCATGCACCTCTACAACCTCATGCACTTACACGGCTACCTTGGCCACGCCGCTTGTGGTTGCCGCATCGAGTGCGCCAGTGGGGCTGCGTGTGGACTTCGATCTGCGCAAGTCAGTCGGCGTAGATGAAAACGGCAACATCACCGGGACCGTAACGCCGACCTTTAACGTCAACACCGTTGGGCCGAGCGATGCCGGGGCATACATCGATACCATGGTGGCTAGCGTGGTCAGCGTGAACACGACAGGGCAGTCGTTTGTTGTGCAGGGACCGCACGGCCGCAACTTCACCATCAATGTGAGCGGGACAACGCAGTGGGAGAACGGCGAGAGCCTAAGCACGTTGGTTGCAGGAAGCAGCATTGTCGAACTCGCGGGCACGCTCGACAGAGCTGATGCCACGCTGGACGCCGACGATGTAGCGATCCTCTCTCAAGATGGATTCTACGCAGGTGGGCAGGTGACGTACGTGACGCCGCCGACCTCGGGAACGGCTGCGCCCAGCTTTGACCTGTATGTGCGCGGCCTGCTGCCCACATCGACCGGATTGACTCTGGGAGAACTTGCCACAATCGATCTGGCCAACAGCAATAGCCCGAAGTTCTTCATCCGCTGGATGCACAATCCACTGACAGAACTTCTCTTCAATCCAAGCCAGATGATGGCGGGACAGCACGTCTCGGTGGGCGGACCTGCCAGCGGTGCGGCTAGTGCAAGCGATGTGACTGTGAAGCGGGTCGTGTTGCGGGATTGGGGCTTCAACGGCACGGTCGTCGCGAACACCGTTGCCGCTACGGCTACGGGAGTGAATGGCGCCTTCACGATGAAGATCAACGGCTTTGCCGGCGTGCTGGTGCCGCAGACGGTGACGGTCTATATCCTGCCTGACAGCCAATGGCGGTACGGCCTGACTGCTATGAGCGATCTGACAGTGGGCCAAAATGTCCGCGTGGTAGGCCTGCTGCTAAACGTCAACGGTCAGCCTGTGCTGGTTGGACACTACGTAGATTCACTCGACTGAGACGGATACTCTCAATGAAACAATGCGCCGGAACCCTAACCAACGGGTTCCGGCGCTTTTTTGAGTGCTGGTGAAGCCGCGCAAGCCAGCCGCGTGCTGGATGATCTATTCATGCGTCTCTTTGTTGGGATACCTTTGGCAACCGCAGTGATCGAAGGACTCGCGAAGGTTTCATCGCGGCTTCGATCCGGCGGCGACGGGCTGCGCTGGACGGCGCGCGAATCCTGGCATATCACACTGCAATTCCTTGGCAATACTGGTTCTGAGCAATATGAATGCGTTGTCGCGCGATTGCGTGAGTTGCATCTGCGGCCAGTTCCGATCGGGCTTGACGGGCTGGGGTTCTTCGATCGCACCGGAGTTTTCTTTGCTGGCGTCAAGGTCTCGCCCGAGCTTGAATCGCTTCAGATGCGAGTCACCGAGGCGACAGCGCTTTGCGGGTTTGTCTCAGAGACTCGTCCCTATCAGCCTCACATCACACTGGCACGCAGCAAAGATCGGGGACGGCAGCACGGCGTGGATGAACTCAAAGCCAGGATTCGGCGTCCGGCAAAGTTATCGAGTTTTGTCGCCGGGGAGTTCCTCTTATACGAGAGCTTTCTTGGAGCCGGGGAACCGCGCTACGAGATCCTCGAACGCTTTGCTTTGGATGGGAATTGAGTTGCCGTGCCCTATTGCAAATTTCTCTGAACCAGTTCCGCCGACACGCATAGCGTCTCCGGCTCATCGCCAAAGCCCGTGATCCAATGCACCTCCGGCTCGCGGCGAAACCAGGTCAACTGGCGCTTGGCGTAGTTGCGGTGGCCTTGCTGGGCAGCGGCCACGGCTGCTTCCCCGCCCATGGTCCCCGCCAGCACGGCCATTGCCTGACGATAGCCAAGAGAATCGAGAGCTTTGACCGCTCCGTACCGATCGAGCAGACCGCGGGTCTCTTCGACCAGCCCCGCTGCGAAGATTTCCGCGCAGCGGCGGTTGAGTCGGTCGTAAAGGGCGGCGCGCGGCGGGTTGAGACCGATCCTCAGTAGCCGGAAGCCGGTGAGCGGATCGCGCGCCAGCACTTGAGACAACGGCTTGCGGGCTGCGAGACAAACCTCGATAGCGCGAATCAGCTTGGATGTGTCGTTGGCGTGAATGCGCACGGCCGAGGCCGGGTCAAGTCGCTGGAGAATCCCATGCAGCCAACCCTCGCCGTGTTTTGCCCGGCTTCGCTGCAAGCGTGCCCGCAACTCGCCCTGCCGCTCGGGACCTGCAAAAAGCCCCTCGGTTAGCGCCCGAAGGTAAAGACCGGTCCCGCCGGTGACGATGGGCAGACGGTCCCGGCCAACAATCTCCCTAAGAACAGCCCGCGCCTGCCGGCTGTACTCGCCCGCGGTGAAAGGCTGGTCAGGGTTGACCACGTCGATGAGGTGATGCGGCAGGCGAACCCGCTCCTCGGACGTTGGCTTGGCCGTGCCGAGATCCATGCCGCGATAGACCGCGACCGAGTCGCAACTGACGATCTCGCAGCCAAATCGCTCGCCCAGTTCGAGCGAAAGCGCCGTCTTGCCGCTGCCGGTCGGACCCAGAAGCAGCAGCGCAAGAGGCTCCGGTGCGGCTGAGCCGCTCTCTGCCGTCCGCGCAGGATTCACAGCCGCCACCAGCCTTGCGGGAAGATCCATTGGGGATTCGCGCGCAGTAGCCAAGAGATCAGGATCGCGGCAGCCACCAGCAACAGCCCAAAGACAACATTGCGCCGGTAGACCCACGTCTGTTCGCGGCGCTGCGCAGCCTCGGCGGCCTGCTGAAAATGGGGTTTAATCCGCGTCTCGACCATGATTGATTGCTCCTGCTGGTGGCGTCCAGACGGTCCGACGCATCACGCCTCAGTATAGGGGAGTCAACACTGTCCGCTAAACTCGATTCATGCAGGACGAACACCGCGATCCTCAGGCCTCGCAGCCGTGGGACACGTTAGCGCAGGTCTATGCGACCTCGCGGCATGTCTCCACCGATCAACTCGTTGAATGGCCGGCCCAGCTCAAAATGTGCGGTTCTATCATTGGCAAGCGTGTTCTGGACGTGGGGTGCGGCACGGGCGACAAGGCACGGTACTTTGCCGGTCAGGGCGCCGAGTCTGTCCTCGGCATCGACCCTTGTAACGGTTTCGCGCAGAATTGGGGCACCCACGCCGGTTGCTCGAATCTGTCGTTTGCCATCGGCAGATTTGAAGACCTGGCGGAGCTGCCAGTGGTGGCCTCGCGCCAGTTCGATCTCATCGTTTGCTTTCAAGCGCTGATGTATGCGGCAGATCTGAATCAAACGCTGCGAACGCTCCGAGGGCTTCTGTCGTCCGGCGGAGATCTGGTGATCTCGATCCCGCATCCTTTTCGTTTCGCAATTCTGCGCCACGAAATCGAAGGCTGGGGTCATGGGTTCGCATATCAGCAGACCGCCCCTTATCGCTATCCGTCACCGTGGAAGGAAGATGTGTTGCTCGAGCACGCAATGCCGCGGTTTTCAGACTATGTGAACGCAATCGCCGGCGCAGGTTTGCGCATCGAGGCATCCGACGAGCCTGCCGTCACAGACAAACTGCGACAAAAAGCACCGGAGAAGGCAGTCTGGATGGATCGCTACGTGGGGATTCTCATTCTCCGCGCGCATCGCGACGAGTAGCGAGCATTCCCGCGTTTGACTTCCCCACCCCGGTTTGCTCAGATAACCTTTCGGGGTCCGAAGAGACAAGAAAGAACGGGGACGCGGCGATGAAAGTATTGATTTTGGGTTCGGGGGGACGGGAACACGCGCTGGCCTGGGCGGTGAATCGCAGCCAGCGAGTTACTGAGGTGGTCTGTGCGCCGGGCAATGGCGGCATGGCTGAGATTGCGCGCTGCGTTCCGGTGGATCTGAAAGACGTTGCCGCGACGGTCCGGCTGGTCGAGGCCGAGAGGCCGGGGCTGACCATCGTCGGCCCAGAGTTGCCGCTCTCGCTGGGCATTGTGGACGCTCTTCAGGAGCGCGGGCTGCGTGTCTTTGGCCCAACCAAGGCGGCGGCGATGCTGGAGTCGAGCAAGAGTTTCGCCAAGCGATTTTTGCAGCGGCACAACATTCCCACTGCCAAATATGCGGTTTGCACCAGCGCCGCCGAGCTTGAGAAGGCCGTCGAGTTTTTCCACCCGCCGATTGTCGTGAAGGCCGACGGACTGCACGCAGGCAAAGGTGTCATCATCTGCGAGTCGCGCCACACAGCCATCGAGACCGCGCAGGGCATCTTTTCGGGTGCGCTGCTCGGGGCGCAGGAGCAGCAGGTTATCTTCGAAGAATTCCTGCAAGGCGATGAGGTCAGCTTTCTCTGCCTCTCCGACGGAAAAAATGTGAAGCCGCTGGTTCCGGCGCAGGACCACAAGCGGATCGGCGAAGGCGACACCGGCCCCAACACTGGCGGCATGGGCGTCTACTCCACCGACGCGATGCTTGACCCGGCCATGACCGAGTGGATCATGCGCCACATCGCCGTCCCCACGGTTGCTGGCATGGCCAGCGAGGATACGCCGTTTACCGGCGTGCTTTATTGCGGACTGATGATGACCCCGCGAGGTCCCCAGGTGCTCGAGTTCAATGCGCGATTCGGCGATCCCGAGACCCAGGCCATTCTGATGCGCCTGGAAAGCGACCTGGTCGATGCGCTCGAGGCCTGCATCGACGGCCGGCTGGCAGAGACCGAACTGCGTTGGAGTCCCGGAGCATCGGCCTGCGTCGTCGCCAGTTCATCGGGCTATCCGGGCAGCTATAAGACGGGGCTTCCGATCACCGGGCTCACTGACGCCGCACGGGTTCCAGGCGTGCAGGTATTCCACTCGGGTTCTTCACGTTCAGGCGGTCAAGTACTCACCGGCGGCGGCCGGGTGCTGGGGGTTACTGCTGCTGCGGCAACGCTCGATGAAGCGTTGGGCCGCGCGTATGAGGCAATGACGCTGATCCACTTTGACGGAATGTATTTCCGGCGCGACATCGGTCACCGCGCCCTGAGGAGGACAAAATGACACCCGCCATTACGCTCGTGGAGTTGCTGGTCTGGAACGATGAGGCCTCCAGTTTCTGGAAGAAGCACCTCGAAGCCAACCTGGCTCTTCTCGACCTGCCCTGCGACATCGCCGGGACCGCCAATGTGCAGGGATTCGTTCGCCACATCTGGGGCGTCGAGCTGCGTTGGAGCCAGCGGATCGCCGGTCAGCCGCCCATGGACAGGGAAAAGATGCCAACGGGTCCGATAGAGGCTCTGTTTGGACTTCACACCGAGGCCATGGGAATCTTCCACGCGCTGCTCAATGACCAATCTCTGAATTGGGACGAGAGGATGACAATTGACCTGAGCTTCCTGCCACCGGATGCCCGGTCTTTTTCACGGCGAAAGCTCACAGCCCACGCGCTCTTCCACAGCCAGCGCCATTGGGCGCAATTGGCGACACTGGTTCGCGCCGCTGGATTCTCATCGGGATTCAGGGGAGATATTCTGCTCAGTTCAGCTCTGGCGTAGGCACAGGTTCCGGAGCAATCTCAGCCACCGTCTTGGACTTTCCTTGCTGCTGCTGAAAGCAGGAGCGGCACAAGACCGGCCTGCCCTGAGTGGGTTTGAAGGGAACCGTGGTCGCCTCACCGCATAGCGAGCAGTTGGTGCGAGTCTCCGGGCGCACCCTCGTGCCCCCACGGACACGTTTTGCCTTGCACTGTTTGCAATGCTTGGGGTCGTTTTTGAATTGTTTGTCGTGAAAGAATAGCTGCTCGCCTGCAGTAAATATGAACTCAGCACCACAGTCGCAGCACTTCAAAATCCTGTCCGAAAACTCCATGTCCGACTTCCCAAAGAAGGGAACGCAGTGAAATCGGCCATGAACTCAATAGCTTGCCGGTCCCGTTTCCCTGTCTTCTTTCGTTAGTCCACAACAAGGGCCCGGGCCGCAAAACCTCTTGCGGCGATACTCGTCTCGCACACCAACCGCGTGACGTGATTAACACTACCACGAAACATATATGGAAAGCTATATAGTTACAAGAAAGAAACGCGGCAGGCCACCCCGGTATTGCTTCAGTCCGCTCTTTGAGCGGCGCGCCGGGGCGGCGCATGTCGCGATTGTCTTGAGCTTAGTCAGCCTCTTTACGAGCCTTCTTGCGATTCCGCTTGCGCGCCAGAGCTGCCTTGACGCGTTTCTTCTCACCGGGCTTCAGGTAGTAGGAGTGACGCTTTACTTCCTTGATGATGTCTTCCTGCTGAACCTTCCGCTTGAACCGGCGAAGAGCATTTTCGAGCGGCTCGCCTTCCTGTACGCGAACCTCTGCCAAAGAATCCCACCTCCAAACCTGCCATGGGGCTTCTTTAGGATACTGCAAAAGCGGGATTTGGCATAGGACTGCAATGGATCGCTGGTTTCCAGCCGGCTCTGCCTCCGCTATCGAGACGAGCCCGATAGGTCCCGAAACTTGGGTCGCCAAGGGCATGTCTTTACCGCTTGCGCCGGAGGTACACTCGCAGCAGGGAGCCTGCTTTGCTCCCGTGAGGTTCCTTCAAGGATGATCCGCACCTATCAGGGACGGCTGCCCCGGATTCCCGCCAGTTGCTACGTCGACCTCTCCGCGCAGGTGATCGGCGACGTAACGCTCGGCGAACACTCTTCAGTCTGGATGAATGCCGTCTTGCGCGGCGATGTGCACTCGATCCGCGTGGGCGCAAATTCCAATGTGCAGGACTGCGCCGTCCTTCACGGCCAGCGCAATGCCTATCCGGTGATTGTGGGCGACTGGGTCACCATCGGCCACAACGCCACGGTGCACGGCTGCGTAGTGGAGGACGCGGTGCTGATCGGAATGGGCGTCACGATCCTGAATGGCTGCCGGATCGGCGAAGGCTCGATCATCGCCGCCGGGGCCTTGGTTCCCGAGGGAACGATCGCTCCGCCCCGGACGCTCTGGGCCGGCGTACCTGCCAAACTCCGCCGGGAACTTGGCGACAAGGATCACGCCATGATCCTCGAATATGCCCAGAACTACCTGGACTACACCGAGATCTATCTCAAGGAACCCGCCGGATAAGGGGGCTGCAAGCTGACCTCGACGCTCGAACGACAATGTCTCCGGCTAATCCTTAATCCCTAGTCCCTGCTCTTCTCACACCGGTGGCGGATTCCGCTCCGGGTAGTTCCTCTGATGCCAGTAGGGATAGATCGGCCTTGTCTCGCTGGCCTTGTCCAGCTTGGCCACCTGTTCCGCAGTCAGCTTCCAGCCCACCGCGGCCAGGTTCTGCCGCAGCTGCTCCTCGTTCCGCGCGCCGAAGATGACCGACGAAACCGTAGGCCGCTGCAAGAGCCAGTTCAACGCAATCTGCGGCACAGTCTTCCCGGTCTCGGCGGCCACGGCGTCAAGAGCGTCGACTACCTGATAAAGATACTCATCCGCCATCTGGGGACCTCCGTCGCTGGCCGTGTGCAGGCGGCTCACCTCGGGAAGCGGTTGGCCGCGGCGAATCTTGCCCGTCAGACGGCCCCAGCCCAGCGGGCTCCAGACCAGCGCGCCGACCTTCTGGTCGAGGCCGAGCGGCATCAGTTCCCACTCGTAGTCGCGGCCGATCAGCGAATAGTACACCTGATGGGCGACAAAGCGCGTCCAGCCGTAGCGGTCGGCCACGGCCAGCGACTTCATCAGGTGCCAACCGGAGAAATTCGAGCAGGCAATGTAGCGCACCTTGCCCTCGCGAACGAACTTGTTCAGCGTGTCCTGCACCTCCTCGACAGGCGTCAGCGCGTCGAAGCCGTGCATATGGTAGATGTCGACGTTATCGGTGCCCAGACGGCGCAGGCTGGCCTCGAGCGCCCGCCGCAGGTGATAGCGCGAGGTTCCCTGATCATTTGGCCCGCTGCCGGTGGGAAAGTAGGCTTTGGTTGAGATCAGCACCTGGTCGCGCTTGCCTTCGAGAGTCTTGCCCAGGATCTCCTCGGAGAGACCGTCGGAATAGCCGTCGGCTGTATCGAAGAGGTTGACGCCCGCCTCGATGCAGATGTCGACAAGCCGGCGCGCCTCGGCGACGTCGGTTTCGCCCCAGGCCTTGAAGAATTCGTTGCCGCCGCCAAAGGTCCCGGTGCCGAAGCTGAGAACAGGTACCTTGAGGCCCGAGCCTCCCAGAAGTCGATATTCCATAGCGCTTTCGATGCTGAGAACAGTGGGAAGATGCAGGAGCCGTTCAGTAGCCGCGATTAGCAAATCAAAGGAGCTCAAGAAACTCGCCGACCGTCAGGCTCGCGACTCGAATCAGGGCTCGGAGCGTGCCGGGAGCAAGCTCAGAATGCAATGGAACCGTGAGATTTGCGCGGACGCCAGCCTTGGTGAGGATCAAATGGCTTCCGGCTTGACCACGGGCCAGCCAACCGGCCTTTCCAAAGGCCTTCGCCGCTTCCTTGCCGGAGATGTTGCTGAGCTTTCCCATTGGCTGACCTCACATATTTCTACTTTAAGGGAAAGCTGTCTGCACAAATGTCGGTGCAAATCTGTGCCAATTTCGGATATGTGGAAATCCGGGCCATTGTCGACACGAGCAAAAGAAGCAATAGATATCCAATAGTCAAACCGCTACAAGCAAAGGCATTTGCCCAGCGGGCAGTGCATCGGCAGCTTTTTGATCTTCCGCCCAGAGCCAGCCGGTGATAGCCTCGCGAATATTCGCAAGAGCTTCCTTCTCATCCTTCCCTTGGCTTATGCAGCCCGGTAATGCAGGGCACTCGGCCACAATCCAGCCGTCTTCCTCGGGATGAAGAACCACGTGGAACATCATGGCGAACCTCCTCGGTACTCCACATAGTACGCAATTCGATTGTACGGTCGTTTGATGCCCGCTTCCAGCCTACCACCAGAGAACATTTAGACTAAAGAGGATATGAGCACACTGAAAGCTGTTCGCGGGACGCGGGATCTTTTGCCGCCGGAGACCGCGCTTTGGAACCGCATCGAGGCTACCGCACGCGACGTTTTTGCCCGCTACAACTTCGGCGAGATTCGCACGCCTGTCTTTGAAGACACCGCACTCTTTGCCCGCGGCGTGGGCGAGGAGACCGACATTGTCTCCAAGGAGATGTTTTCTTGGAGAGACGGTGGACGCGCAGACATCAGTTTTTTGGAGCGTCGATGGCAAGAGAAACATCCCAATCAAACCGATTTCACGCGGCCTGCCGGGGACCTGACACCACTTCCCGATAGATTCTTATTTACTAAACTTCACGGCGAAAGGACATTCGTCGAATTTAGAGTGTTCCCCCCTAACTTGGTGGATTCGGACCTGAGGATTCGTGCCCAATGTGTTCGAAATCTGGCATTAAAACATCTTGTTGTTGTTCCTCGCCGTAAGCTTGCTGATATTGATGAAGGCTCATACTCATCTCTCAACATCACTATCGAACCGGTTGATGGGATTTTTATCACGGGAGAGCAGTCTCTCACCCTTCGACCCGAAAACACAGCCGGTGTTGTCCGCGCATACATTGAAAATAAACTTGGCAATACCGGTGACTTGCAAAAGCTCTATTACATCGGGCCACAGTTCCGGCGCGAGAGGCCACAGAAGGGGCGCTACCGGCAGTTTTCGCAGATCGGCGCCGAGGTAATCGGGCCGCCTTCGGCAGGCAGCGAGAGCCCGCTGCGCGACGCTGAAGTTCTGGAAATGCTGGCCACGCTGCTCGATGAGTTGGGCATCAAGGGATGGACGCTGGAGCTGAATTCTGTAGGCTCACCTGCTGATCGCGCGAAGTATAACGAGGCTCTGCGCGCCGCTCTCGCTCCCGTGGTCGCGCAGATGTGCGTGGACTGCCAGCGCCGCGCCGTGAGCAATCCGCTGCGTGTGCTCGACTGCAAGGTGCCCGCCGATCAGCCGATTATCGAGACTTTGCCGGTGATCGCGGACTCTCTCGACGACGCCTCGCGAGCCCACTTTGCCGCTGTAACGACGGCCCTCGACGCGGCCGGCGTAGCCTATACGCGCAATCACAGGCTGGTGCGCGGCCTCGACTATTACACGCGAACGACCTTCGAGTTCACGCACGGCGGTCTAGGCGCGCAGAACGCGCTGCTCGGCGGCGGCCGCTACGACGGGCTCAGCGAGGCGATCGGCGGTCCCAAGGCTCCGGGCATCGGCTTTGCCATGGGCGAGGACCGGCTGGTGCTGACGTTGCTGGCCCAGGAGTCCGCTGTTGCTCAAAAGGCCGATGCTTTTATCGCTCCGCTGGGCGACGCGAAAGATGAGATCAAACTGGCTCAGATGAACGCTGCCGCGCTGGTTTTGGCTCGCGAACTGCGCCACGCCGGGCTGTGGATCGAGCTGGGCGAGGGCAGCTTCCGGCTCAAGAAGTCCTTCGAGGCCGCCGACAAGTGCGCCCGCCAGATCGTCATTCTCGGCGAAGACGAACTCAAATCCGGTATTCTGACGGTGAAGAACTTCTCGACCGGCAACCAGACAAAGGTTCCTCGCGCGGAGCTGGCGGTCTTTCTTTCCAATTGAATGCCCATCGGGGTTCGTGGTTTCCCACCCTAGCCGCAAAGACAAAAACGCGGCGAGGGTGGGGCACCCGGTTGTTCTATTAGCAATACGCGAGTAAAGGAAAACAATTCGTGCTCGATTTTCTAGGATCTCTCCAACGGACGCATCATTGCGGCGAATTACGCGCCGCCCACGCAGGGCAAAATGTCGTGCTCATGGGCTGGGTCAACCGCCGCCGCGACCACGGCAACCTCATCTTTCTCGACCTGCGCGACCGCAGCGGCATCAGCCAGATCGTGCTCGACAAGGAGATCACTCCCGAGGGCCACGCCAAGGGCGAACACGTGCGGCCGGAGTATGTCGTAGCAGCCGTGGGCAAGGTTCGCCTGCGCGATGCCGACGCCATCAATCCCAAGATGGAGACCGGCGAGATCGAGATCGAGACGACGCAACTGCTCGTCTTGAACGACACGAAGCTTGCTCCGTTTTCGCCCTCTGAAGAGGCGATCCAGAACGAAGAGGTCCGGCTCAAATACCGCTACGTCGATCTGCGGCGGCCCGAGATGCAGCGCAACTTCCGCTTGCGGCATGACGTAGTTTTGGCGATTCGCGACAACCTAGGTCAGCAGGGTTTTCTTGAAATCGAGACGCCTATTCTTACCAAGTCCACTCCCGAGGGAGCGCGCGATTTTCTCGTCCCCAGCCGCGTGCATCCGGGTGAATTCTATGCGCTGCCGCAGTCGCCACAGATCTTCAAACAGATTCTCATGATCTCCGGCTTCGATAAGTACTTTCAGATCGCCCGCTGCTTCCGCGATGAGGATCTGCGCGCCGACCGCCAGCTTGAGTTCACGCAAGTCGATCTGGAGATGAGCTTCCCGCAGCAAGAGACGGTTTTTGCCGTGGTGGAGAGTTTCATGGCCGCCGCCTTCAAAGCAGCCAGGATGAGCCTGAACACGCCCTTCCCGCGCATCACATACGACGATGCAATGCGCCAATACGGCTCGGACAAGCCGGACCTGCGCCTGCCGGGACTGACCGATGTGCGCCCAGCCTTTACCGATGAAAATCTAGCCACGCTGCAGATCGATCCGGCGCTGCCGGTGGTGGCCCTCCGCATTCCGAATGTTGGTGAGTTGAGCCGCAAAGAACGCGAAGACAACCACCCAACTTTTGATTTGAAGAAGGGCGCAAAGTTCATCGACGACTTCAAGCGGCTGGCCAAGGGCTTTCCCGCGTCTGCCGTCAAGGTGCGTGAACTCGTCGGGGCCGCGGACGGCGACTTTGTGATCATCGTCGCCGGCGACCCGGCCCATCACATCAAAGCCAGCGATACGAAGTTCGAGGGCCGCCTCAGCGAACGCGAGATCAACGTCTACTCCGCCGCGGGCAACTTCCGCACCGAGTTGGCGAAGAAGTACGCCGACCGCCACGGAGCTTTTGCCGTCACTGAAACGGCCGTTCAGGATGCCGCGATAGGCAATGGCGGTGTTGCGATCGATGGATCGCTGGCCTTCCAGCCAATCTGGATCGTCGACTTTCCGATGTTCGAATACGATCTAGCGCTGGCCAAGTGGATGCCTGCGCATCACCCCTTCACCGCGCCGCACGAGGCTGACATGGCCAATTTACTTACGGACCCGGCGAGCGTGCGCGCAAATTGCTATGACCTTGCGATGAATGGCCTCGAACTCGGCTCGGGCTCCATCCGCATTCACCGGAAAGATATCCAGCAGCAGATCTTCCAGTCTCTGGGAATCAGCGATGAGGAGGCCCATGCCCGTTTCGGCTTCTTCCTCGACGCTTTGGAGTACGGTACTCCGCCTCATGGCGGCATCGCGCTCGGCATCGACCGCATCGTGATGCTGCTGGCCGGTGCTAACAGCCTGCGCGAGGTCATCGCCTTCCCCAAATCGGCCAAAGCTATTGACCTGATGGCCGAAGCGCCGACCACAGTGACCGAGCAGCAGTTGAAAGAGCTGCATATCCGCGTGGCGCTGAAGAGTTAGAAGACAGAGACACGCCAGAACCCCAAGGAATGGATTTGAGGCGAGCATAGCGCCAAACGCCCTCCGCGTCTCGGAGGGCGTTTGGTTGAGCCTTGAATTAGAGGTTATGACTTACTTTGCTGGTGACGGCGCGGCTTGCGGAGGCGCGGGGGGCTTGGGCTTAGGCGCCTCCTGCTTCTTTGACGGCGCGATGATCGCATGAAGGATCGTGCCTTCCATGCGCGGCATGAACTCAACAATGCCTGCGTCGCCGATATCCATGATGAGCTTGTTAATGATGGCGTAGCCTAGTTCGCGATGGGCCATCTGCCGGCCACGAAAACGCAAGCTGGCCTTCACCTTGTCGCCTTCATTGAGGAAGCGAAGCGCCTGATTCTTTTTGGTCTGGTAGTCGTGCTCATCTACGGTAACGGAGAATTTGCACTCCTTGACGGTGATCACCTTCTGCTTTTTCTTGGCGGCGCGGTCGCTCTTTTCTTTTTCGTAGAGGAAGCGGCCGTAATCCTGGATGCGGCAGACCGGCGGAACCGCGTTGGCAGAAACCTCGACCAGATCGAGGCCTCGTTCGCGGGCGATCCTCATTGCCTCAAAGGGGGCCAGGATGCCGAGTTGTTCGCCGTTTTCGTCGATGACGCGGATTTCGCGCGCACGAATCTTTTCGTTGATGCGGATAAAGGACTTTGCCGAACGTTTATCGAGTGCGATGGTGCTCCTCCAAAAGTCGTTGCTGTCCGCCTCCGGAGGCTTCCGGAGAAACCGCGGTCACAGGAACGCACCCTGAGTATAGCATTGGCCCGGATCTAAGTGGCTTGGGCCTCCGCTATTTATGTGCGGCCGTTTTGGCTGCGGCCTTGCGCGGGGCGGCGACCTTCTTGGCGGCTGTCTTCTTGGTGGCCGTCTTAGGCGCTGCGGCCTTCTTCGCCGGAGCCTTCTTTGCCGGGATCTTTTTGCCGGCAGCTTTCTTTGCCGGAGCCTTCTTGGCCGAGGCCTTCTTGCGCGCGGCAAGGGTCTTCTCAGCCAGCGCAGCCTTCAGTTCGGCGTCGAACTCGGCCGGAGTCAGCGGGCGGGCAGACTTGCGCAGCCGCTCGATGTCATAGAAAGCGCGCCGCTCGACCAGGAAGACATGCACCACAAAGTCCACATAGTCGAGCAGTATCCAATCGCCTTTGCGGCGGCCCTCAACGGAGTTTGGCAGTACGCCGAAGTCCTTCTTGAGCCTGTGCTCGATTTCGTCGGCGATGGCCATGGCCTGGCGGTCGTTGGTGGCCGAGGTGACCAGGAAGAAGTCGGAAAGTCCGGCGTCGACAGGGTCGAGCTCGAGGATGCGGGTATCGACGCCCTTCTTGTCTTCGCAGGCTGCGGCAGCCGCTTGAACCTGATTACGGATCTCGATGCGAGTGGTTTGCTCTTGGTCGGTCGTCATTCTTTGGGATAGCTCTCCGAGCTTCATCGTAGCCTTTCGACCGGGCATGGGCAAGTCATAGATAGAGGCGGTGATCACGGATGTAATCCGAAACGGTGGCGGGAAGGAGATCGCGGTCAGGGGGGTGGGCTTCGGGTTGCGGTTGTAACTCGCCCCGACGCCGTATCTGGTCTCGAATGTCAGACGCGCTGATGTCGATCTGGAGGCCCGGCAGAAGATAGAAAGGCGCAATCTCACCAACCTGATTGCGGAGCAGGTAGCGGCGGAGTTCAATCTGGGCTTTGAAAGGGCACGGCTTCAGATGATGGGCGTTTGAAATTTTGGGCTTTAGCCCCTGGGAGAACGGGTCTGCCGTCGGCATTCCCTCGGCGGCCAAAGCCGTGTCTTCGAACTCTGCACTCGCTTCGTCTGCTGCTGGAAAAGCCTCGATCGACAGGCCGGCGGGCAACTGCGATTGGAGATCATCCATCTTTTCGCCCGGCCGCGACGCAACGATCATCGGGGCTGCGAAGGGAATTTCGGCGGCGCGATGCCAGCGTTTGAGCAATGCAAACGAATCAGCGCCCATCAGGCAGAAGAGGGAATTGCCAGGAGGCAGTGCGGCGCGCAGGCCGAGTAGCGTCTCCAGCGTGTAGTTTGGCTCTCCCGAGGGCTTGGGCGCATCGGCCAGCGAGAGCTCAAAGCCCGGCTCGCCGGAAATCGCCAACTGCGTCATGGCTACGCGATCGGCAAACTCCGCTGTCGAGCCCAGCGGCTTGAGAGGCTGCGCGCCTACCGGGGCGAAGAGCACTGTACCCAGGCCGAGAGCCGCCTGCGCAGCCCTCGCCACGGCCAGATGGCCGAGGTGCGGCGGGTCAAAACTGCCTCCAAAGAACGCTACGCGGCGTCCGCTGGAGGATGGCTGGCCTGTGAGTTCATCCATTGCGTTTATGGTAGCGTGCGCGGGCGGCTCTGGTAGCATCGGATTCGAGATGCGCTATCTGATTGCAATCCTGGCCCTGGCCGGCGCAGTGGTTTCCGCGCTGGCTCTGCACGTTCACTACTGCAGCGACCCCCAGCCCTGCTCGATTAATGAGAAGTGGGACTGCGGCATTGTGAATCACAGTCCCTTTGCCGAAATCGAGCACATTCCGGTGGCGGTGATCGGCATTGCCGGCTACGTTGTGCTCGGCGGGCTGGCGTTTTGGCGGCAGCGGGCGTTGGTTTTTCTTTGCGCCCTGGTGGGGCTAGGCTTTGCGCTGCGGCTGACGTTTATTGAGGAGTTCGCATTGGGGGTCTGGTGCCTGTATTGCGTCATTTCGCAAGGGATCATCGCGCTGATCATGCTCGCCAGCCTGGGCTGGGTTGGGGCAGAGTATCTGGCGCTGAAGCGGTCTGGCCGGACAACTTAATGTAGTGACGGTTAAGGCTCGTGGTTTCCCAGGTCCCAAAATCGGGTCCCCGGGGCACGGAGCTTCACTTTCCGTTCCCGCCGTTGTTTCTCCCGCGCTGGTAAAATCGAATCAGACAATGTTCAGGAAGCAATACGCACGCTGGATGTATGAGTGGGAGACCCGGCTGACCACGCGCGACGAAAACCGCGTCGTGCGGCCGCTGGAGTGGGGCTTCGAGTGGATCGAGCCGTTTCTGCGCGAACACGGATTTAAAGAAGTGTTGCCGGGGCCGGAAGTTGCGGGCGACGACGCTGCCGCTGAGGCCGCCATGGTCCGCATCAACCACTTTCTCATTCGCCACAGCGACGCATTCTTTGGCTACAAAAAGCCCACTGACTATCGCATCGAAGAGCGTCACCCTGAATTATTCCCCACCAACGTGCGCCCCGAGACGCTGGCCAAAGAGGCCGCGATGAAGCAGCAGGCCGCCGAGGGAAAGCTGGCCAAGGCCGAGTATCTGCGCTTCACCTCGCCGGTCGAGACGCCGTTTGCCGAGAACGATCTGGTCAACGCCCGATGGTATCCTGCGCCCGCGCACAAAGATCTTGCGCGGCCCAAGCAGGCGATCGTCGTTCTGCCGCAGTGGAACTCGGACGGACTGGGCCACAACTCGCTGTGCACCATCTTCAACAAAATGGGCATCTCGGCGCTGCGGCTCTCGATGCCTTACCACGACATTCGCCGCCCGGCGGAGCTGGAGCGCTCGGACTACGCTGTCAGCGCCAACATCGGCCGCACGCTGCTGGCCTGCCGGCAGGCGGTGGTCGATATTCGCTGC
Source organism: Occallatibacter sp. (assembly GCA_050015115.1). Taxonomy (GTDB): domain Bacteria; phylum Acidobacteriota; class Terriglobia; order Terriglobales; family Acidobacteriaceae; genus Telmatobacter. Next base: position 4,576 of record JBEKCA010000059.1, on the reverse strand, counting down.
TGTGTGGACTGGCTTGAGGCGCAGGGCTACGAGCACTTCGGCGTGCTGGGAACGAGCCTCGGCTCCTGCTATACCTTTATGGCTAGTGCGCACGACGCGCGGTTGCGGGTCAATGCTTTTAATCACGCGTCGACAGCCTTTGGAGATGTAACCTGGGCTGGGCAGAGCACTCGCCATGTGAAGCAAGCACTGGCCGAGGCCGGACTTACTCAGGACCGTGTGCGTGAGCTATGGGCTGCCGTCAGCCCGTGTTACTACTTCGACAAGATTGCCGGCGCAGAGGCTGGTGGAGACCGGAAGAAGATCCTTGTGGTCTACGCCGACTACGACCTGACCTTCCCCAAAGAGTACTCGCTGAAGATCGTTGAGGCTTTCAAGAATTCCGGCATGGACTTTGAGCCGCGCGTGCTGCCCTGCGGCCACTACACCACCGGCGAAACGCCCTACAAGTTCATCGACGGCTGGTATCTGGGCTGGTTTGTCTACCGCGCCTATAAGGCACTGCGCGAAGAGAAGGCCGCCGGGACGACGGTTAGTTGCGCGGAAGAAGTGGAAGATGAAGTGGTGGCGCGGTAGTTTTGGGGTTCTGGTTTTGTTCAACCCGTGCGAGCGGGTTTCCGCTTTAACCAATTTTCCGGCAAGGACAGACCAGCCGAAAATGAACTCATAGCAATCGCAAAAATGGGGAAATGCTGGAGGTGATCTACGATTATGTAGACAATAAAAAGGACTATAGAGCCACTCCACGCAACCCAGCGCACCATTTTGATCCACGGCAAAACTGCTCGTAGTTTCGCGGATAAAGACTCAGTTATAGCCCAAAGAAACATCCAAATAATCAATGGTGCTATCGCGACAACCGAAAAGAGCATTATTGCGAATAGCCTGGATCCCATATTTACCGCTCCAAACATTTCAAGCAATCCGATTCGCCGTATTCTAGCACGGGTTTTTAATTCGAGATCTCCGAGGGCTAGCGCACTGTACTCAGATTCAAACGCAGCAGCTTGGCCGGATCGAGGTATGCGCCCTGCCATCGAACGGCCCAGTGCAGATGCGGGCCTGTCACTCGGCCTGTCGCGCCGCTGAGGCCAATGCGGTCGTCCGGTGCCACATGCTGGCCCTCATTCACATCGATCCGGCTTAAATGCATCGAGAGCGTGAAGAGTCCCAATCCGTGGTCGATGATGACGCAGTTTCCCTCGTAGTAAAGCGGCCCGGCAAGCACAACCACGCCGCTATTTCCGGCTCGCACCGGTGTTCCCGGCCGTGCGCGAAAGTCCATTCCTTTGTGGATGCTAGCCAGTTTGCCGTTGAAGGTGCGGCGCATGCCGAAGCTTGAGGTCGCGGGCGCGGTGACCGGCGCACGAAAATTGCCACGCCACAGCGGCTCGGCGGCGCTCGACGCAAAGACCTTCTCTTTGAGCTGCTGGTCGGCTTCGATTTGCTTCATCGCTTGAGGATCGGGCTCGACAAACTCAGGAGCGACGGTAAGCGAGCCAGTGCGGTATTGTGGGGGCTGAATTTCGACTATGCGGCTCAGGTCGCGATCGCTTCCCTGCTTCAAATGAACTGAGATTTTGAGCGTCGACGACCCTTCGGGCGCTTCAACGTCCACTCCGGCAAGCGCATACCAGACGCGGCCATCGCGTCCGCGAAAGAACTCCAGCTTGCGGCCGAGCCAATCGCCGCCGATGCTTGCCGATGCCGGAGCTATGACGCGAATCAACTCCGGGGAGCCGGCGACGACAATTGCTGGAGTTAACGTCGCGGTAGGAGTCTGGGCGTTTGCCGTAACGGCCACGAGTGCGAACAGGCAAACAAGCACAAGCAAGCCTAGGTTCGTACTTGAGCGCGCTTCATCGACGACCGTCATATTCAACCTGTGATCCCGGAGGGGTTAAAACCCCTTGGTGTTCACACCCCGATTCGGCACGACTGAAGTCGTGCCCTGACACAGCGCATGTCTCAAACTGCGCTAACACTACTTGGGATCGGCTGGACTCGGATGCGCAGCCTGCCACTTGGCGACACGCTCCTGGACCTCTTCCAACTCATCGGTGGTGATGTGCGTGCCAATCAGCTGGCGGTTGGCGGCGTACTGCTCCTGCCTGGGCCCTTTGACCGACGCCGCCAGATCAAGCCAGAAGTAAGCCTCTAGGTCGTCCTTCAGTACGCCCTGACCAAGCGAGTAGAGCAGGCCGATTGTGGCTTGAGCGCTCACGTCGCCTTGTTCGGCGGCCTTGCGATACCAGGTCGCAGCCTGCTCCATATCGCGTAGGAAACCTTTGCCTCCATCACGATAGAGCGCGGCCAGATGCAGCTCGCCTGAGATATCGTTCTTGCCGGCGGCTTTGCGGTACCACTCCGCAGCCTGATTCAGGTCGCGGGCCACGCCCCCACCTGCCGCATAACTCTCGCCTACCAGCACCTGCGCGGCCGGATCGCCGGCGTTGGCCTTGGCCAACAAGGCCGCGTCGATACCGGAGCTCTGGGGGGCCGGCGTTTGAGCGATGGCCGGCAGTGAAGTCGCAGCTATGGCCAAAACTAGAGCGAGTTGTTGCCAGGGGGTCCGCATCGTCATCACCAGTGCAATCGATGCACCTAAGATCTTTCTCATGTCTATCAAAGTGCGCCAAGAGTAGGAACGACTAAGCTAGGCTAACTCCACTTCGATTCTTTTCGAGTCGGGGTCTAGTTGGGTGATCTTGAAGCTGCGAATCTGGCCTTCGGTTACTGGGTCAGGCTTGGCTTGAGCAGACGGGACGTTGCCTTTCCACCGGTTCTTCAACTGTGAGGAGAGGGAGGAAAGATCCAGCTTAATTGCGGACTTTGTGTCCGAAGATGCTTGGCCGGGATTGATTTTGGACGCGGCGTCCGATGAGCACTGGTGGCAGATGGCGCGGATGCCGTCGCCCAGTTCGACGTGAACGAGGCTGGGGGATTGTTCGACGACTCGGCCGGAGACCAAGTCGCCCACCTTGTGTTCGGCAATGTATTCGTCGATCTCGGTGGGGATGAGCTGCTTCATCGAGAGCTTGATCTGGCGCTTATCCTGATCGATCGCGAGAACCTGCGCCTTGACGATCTGGCCGGCGCGGAGCATGTCTGACGGGTGGTTGAGACGGCGCTCGGTGGTAATTTCACTGATGTGGACGAGGCCCTCGATGCCTTCGACGATCTGCACGAGGGCTCCGAAGTTCATCAGCTTGGTGACGGGACCCTCGATCTGCGAACCGACAGGGAAGTTGTGGGAGACTTCGGTCCAGGGATCGGCTAGGGTCTGCTTGAGGCCGAGAGAGATGCGGCGCTCTTCCGGTTTGACAGCGAGTACGACGGCATCGACGCGGTCGCCGGGCTTGAGCATGTCGGAGGGGTGGCGAAGTTTTTTGCCGTAGGACATTTCGGAGACATGAATGAGGCCTTCGATGCCGGGTTCGATCTCAACAAAAGCTCCGAAGTCCATCAGCCGCGTGACGGTGCCGGTGATGCGCTGGCCGGTTAGGAGCGAGACGGTCTCCCATGGTTCAGCCTGAAGCTGCTTGAGGCCGAGAGAGATCTTTTTGGTCTCCGTGTCAATTCTCAGGATCTTGAGCTGAAGCCCCTGGCCGACGGTAAGCGCGTCATCGGGCTTGGCGAGGCGAGTGTGCGAGATGTCGGAGATGTGGAGAAGGCCGTCGATGCCGCCGATGTCGATGAATGCACCGTAAGGCATGAGCGTGCGGACGGTGCCGCTGACAATGTCGCCCTCGTTCAAGGCCTCGCGGCGGGCGGCGGTAAGGCCGCGAGCCTGCTCTTCGAGAACCACGCGGCGATCGACGACAACGTCTTCGTCGGCGATATCGAGCTTTGTGATGCGGCAGTTGATCTCGGTGCCGACGAGCTTTTCGAGTTCGGCGGCGTCTTTGGTTCCGCTGCGGCTGGCGGGCATGAATGCGCGCACGCCAACATCGACGCGCACCCCGCCCTTGACGACTTCAGTGACAGTGCCGACGATGGCGGTCTTGTCGGCAAAAGCAGCCTCAAGGGCTGACCAGTCGCGCGGCTGAGCGACTTTGAAGCGGGAGAGCTCGTAGTAGTGCTCTTCGTTGCGGCCAGTGACGGAGACGGGGAAGGTATCGCCGGGCTTGACTGAGTCGGCATTGTTTTCAAAGGCCGAGCGGGGCAGCACGCCTTCGGTCTTGTAGCCGATGTCGAGGAAGACCTGGTCGGCGGAGAGGGAGACGACGACACCCTGCAGTTGGCGCTGGCCGGGCTGGCCCTTGTGGGAGTGGCTGCGCTCAAAGGCGGTGAGCAAGTCGGCGAAGGATTCCTGAGGCTCGGAAGATTCGGCTGGCTCCTTAGACTCGGACACCTCTTGCGGAACAGGCTCAGGCACCGCTTCGGGAACGGGCACTGGGATTGGAAGGGGCGCTTGGGTTGGTTCAGGAGCCGCGATGGAAGTTGGGGCAGGGGTCGGCTCGGCGGCTGGCTGCGGTGTTTCTTCGGGGGCGGGCTGAAGTTCTTCCAGGTTATCGTTGGTCATCATGGTTTACCTGATCATTCTTTCACGAAATAGGGAGGGTGGGGCAGAAGG
>JBEKCA010000058.1:0-40562 GCA_050015115.1 Occallatibacter sp. | reverse complement strand
CGCTCCACCCGAGGGTCTGTCAATTCGGCAAAATACTTCAAGGGGCTGTCCATTTCCCCTTGTTACAGCTCGATTGCGGTTTGCATATAGCAAATGCGGTTCATTTATATGCGTCGGCCCTGTGTCAGCCCATTGAAACATAGATATGGTTGCGCGACTATGCTAACACTCCGCAAAACAGCGAAGTCTATACGATGACCTTGAGTCCAGGCCGTGGAAAGCATCAGGCGCTTCGGACTAATCCATTGCCAAGCAATTCTCGAGATTCCATAATAGCGAGTACGTGGGGCGGGACTACCCAATAGAATAGTTGGCTCCCGCTGCGCGGGTACAACTTCCACCTGCTTCAGTCGATATTGCCTCGCCTGTGCGTCCTTAGTTTCCAAAGCGCCGTGTAATCGGCCTATCCTATCGTGGCTCGGTTCCGGCCGGCTGTTTTGCTTTGATATAGCAGATCATCAGCGCGTGCAATCAAAGTTGCGGCACTGTCTTGGGCGCGAGCTAATGTGGCGCCTTGCGAAACCGTCAGAGATATTAGTTGGTCGTCAATGCTGAAAAACGAATCTCGCGCCACCCTGTTGCCACATCGGTCAGCAAGTTGACGGAGAATCCCTGTACTCACACTGGGGAGAATAGCAAGAAACTCGTCGCCGCCCCATCGTCCCACCGTGTCGGTTGGACGCACAGTCGCACTGAGAATCTTTGCCATTTGGCTCAACGAATAATCACCGTTGGCATGGCCATAGGTGTCGTTGATGTTTTTTAGCTTGTCAAGATCTATAAGCAGCACCCCAAAGGGCATTCCGGTAACCTTGAATTCGAGCAACGCCGATTGCAATGACATTTCCAGCGAACGGCGATTGGGCAATTGAGTGAGTGCGTCAATAAAGGCTAGCCGCTCCATCGCCTCGACCTTGCGACGGGCCAACTCTCGTTGCGACTGATCCTTGAATATTTGGACCACTCCGATGATCGAACCGTTGGCTGCCGCAATAGGCTGTACGCTCATTGACACCGGAATTCGTTTTCCCTGTTTATGGAGCAGGAAGGCCTTCGTCCGCCGGGCGGCTCCATCGTTCAGGCTATCGGACAAAAGACAACCATCTCCGCAGGCGCTACGTCCATCATGACCTGTGGGACAATGACCATTTTCACGGCATGTTTTGCCGACAACCTCTTCAGTTTCGTATCCGGTCAATTCAGTGGCAGCTTTATTGCAATATAAAACTCGCCGGTCATGGCCCGAGATGTAAACTCCATCGCTTATATGATCCAGCAGTTCTCTGAAGAGCGCCGGGTCCGTTGGAACCGTCGAAACTCTCAGTGGAGGAGGAAATTCAGACTTTGCAGCATTTCTGGTGCTTTGCATGACTATCGCTCCTTCGGCATTCCCGAGGGGGAAAAGCGTTCATATGCCAGAGCGACGAATTAGGAGAAAGAAAGTGAATCGCTCTGGGCCCGGTCTTAAAGCCTAAAGCTAGGGGATTCCCAATTGGGTGCCGTCACCTAATGCTCGCCAGTTTCAGGGGACGGGTAGAAAATGCGAAATCATGTCGCCCATTCTCGGCACAACTGATTCCGGGTTCGATAGAGTCCTTACACGGCCAGATTCCCAAAGGAAACCCCACCCACGATGGAAGATATCATGGACTATTATCTCTGCGCCGTTCTCTATTGCTCAATTTTTTCTTGTCCGCGTTAAATAACTTTAGGTCCTCGAGTGCTTGTGCAATTCAACGTGCATCTGGCCTTCTGAGTGTCCCCTCCCTTTGCAAATGAGAACTTGGGGAAGCCAGACGAAAAACCGCCCCGCACAATCCATGCATTGCATCGGTAAGCGCCCTATGAGAGGTTCCGGTAGATCTGACAACCGAAGCGGAGACCTTGCCATGCGCGCTTTACCACAATAAGGACAATCCATATGACCTCATCTCCCAGGATTCAGTTTGCCGCCGGAGCTTGATCACTTGCCTGAGAGAAGCTCATTGAATGAATGAAACTGCGGGATTCTCAGCGTTGTGTTCAGGCAACCGATCAAGCAGGACCACATTGAGCAGCGACTTGTGCACTTGGATACGGCCGTTGTAGCTGATAAAACCCATCTTGCGAAAGCGATTCATAAAAAAGCTGACGCGAGATCTTGTGGTGCCAATCATCTCGGCCAAGGTTTCCTGAGTAATAGGCGGTATAAAAGTCTCCCGATCCCCTCGTTTGCCGAATTCGGCCATCAGCAAGAGAATTCGCGCTAAACGTTTTTCGCTGGAGTTGAAGAGTTGATCGACAAGGTCGGATTGTGTTTTCATACTGCGCGTCAGCAGGAATCTCAGGAAGATTTCCGCGAACGCCGGTTCGCGATGCATCACCGAGATCATCTTTTCTCTGTCAATCATGAGCGCCCTACATGGGGTAATCGCTACAGCCGTGGCAAGGCGCATTCCAGGCATTAACGCGAGAGATTCTTCTCCGACAAAGTCACCGTTAGACAGAAGCGCAATCGTAGCCTCTTTACCGTTGCGCGAAACCACAAGAAGCTTTGCCCGACCCCGTTGAAGATAAAACACCGAGTCTGCATGATCTCCTTGGGTGAAAAAGCTCTCGCGCGGCTCAAGGTTGATGATCTTTCGGCCAAGGCCAGCATGCGCTAGAAAGGCATTTGGATCGAAAGCGCGTTTGGACCTTTCAAGCATGAGCATAAACCTCTTTCGATGCGATTCGAAAGCGCGATCTGGACCACTGTGGGCAGATCAAAAAAAGAGTATCAAGAGAGAATCGGTTCAGAAAGCGAGAAGCAGTGCATTCCACGAAGAATGACCAGTAAGACATGCCTAGTGGAATCCGAAGCCTCCTGGCTCCTGGCTCGGCTCTCGCGCTTAATGGTCTTTTACACTAGTGCCTTGTCCATATTGAACCGTGATGGGAACAATATCTGGTCTGTTTTGCTCAATTTTCCGCGGTGATTGTGGATTTGTTCATCATCGCCCATACGAACCGAGCCTCGAGAGGTGCGCCCGTGTTTTGCGCCTTCTGTTTTGAAACCACTAACGGCTGCGGGCATCGCTTTGTATTTTATTTTGCAAAGTGTGCTGAATTGGTCAGTAAGCCAAGCGGGCGCAACAGTAGCATCCTCGTAAAGAGACATCCCCTAGCAATTCCAAATTGCCGTTCCCCTTACCGCTTTCAGTCCCTCGGACTCCTGCTGCGACATACGGCCCCCCACCTACAATGTCTCTCAAGTAGGCTCGCTGGAAGGCGAGCCTAGCCCTCTTAGGCGTCTGGGTCAGCATCATCACGGGTCTTACGGCCGTTTGGCTTTGGCGTGCTCTGCTTATCGTCGGCGGCATCTCACTCTATTGACTCTCTCTTTGATGGCTCGCCGTCGCCAACCGCTCCTTCTTCGGTGTAAGCGACCACGCAGGTCTAGATCGTCTGCACACATCACGCTGATACCACTTTTGTCAGCGCTTGTCATAGCCTCCATCGCGGAGTCTTCAACCCTAAAGGATGCATCAACATCTTCATCGCCGCGGCGCCCGCCGTGGCCGCACCCTTTGGCATAATGCAGCTCGAGCGCTTCCGCCTTACCGCTTGCCGGGCCCATTCCCCTAGCCCGGCATGAATCGCCGCAGCCGCCCTCGCCGTCATCTATCTTGTTCGTCGCATTTTTCGGTCCCGGCATCCGCTTTCACTGGGGTGAAGATGTGAAGGCGGGTAGTTCCCTTAAGATCTGCGGTTCGCCTAGCGCTCACAGTAGTCTAACGAGCGCCGCTCATCATGCCAACCTTAGCTCAGGCGCTGGCTTCGCGAGCAGGACACCGAGGGCGCAGCTTGCCATTCGAGCCAGTTCTCCGTCGGCACGGCTGGTGAGAACGATCGGGACCTTGGCACCTACAACGACTCCCGCCGCCAGGGCTCCGGCAAGGTATTGAAGCTCCTTGAAGAGGATGTTTCCGGCTTCCAGATTGGGGACCATGAGGAGATCCGGGTCTCCGGCAACCGGCGACTCAATCTTCTTGATTCGCGCGGCATCGCTTGAAATGGCATTGTCGAATGCCAGCGGTCCGTCGACAATGGCTCCGGTAATCTGGCCGCGATCAACCATCTTGCAAAGAGCGGCAGCATCAAGGGTAGATGGTATCGCCTGGTTAACCGATTCAACTGCCGACAGGATTGCCACCTTGGGATTGACGACCTCGAGCGTGAGCATCATGTCGATGGCATTCTGCAGAATATCGATCTTGGTCTCCAGATCCGGCTGGATGTTGATGGCCGCATCGGTAACATAGAGGGTCTTGTGATAGGAAGGTACATCCAAGGCGAATACGTGGCTGATCCTTCGCCCGGTGCGCATTCCTCCTTCGCGCGAAACGGCAGCGCTCATGAGTTCGTCGGTGTGCAACGAGCCCTTCATTAGCATTTGGACCCCGCCCCTGCGGGCCATCTCGACGGCCCGCACCGCAGCCAAGCGGCTCTCGGCAATGTCAACGATCTGAATTGTTCCGAGTTCGAGTTGCATGATCCCCGCGAGGCTGCGAATCTTCGCCTCAGAACCCACAAGAACCGGGACGATCAACTTGTCTTTGAATGCCTGGATGGCGCCCCCGAGAGACACCTCGTCGCAAGGCCACGCAATCGCCGTCCTGACAGCAGGTCTCGAAGTCGCACGCGCAATGAGACCCTGATAGCGGCGATAGGGCTCATTCACGATGAGCTTGGGCAGAGGTAGTGTCGACCAGCGCAGCTTTACCGGTGGCGCGAGAACCCGGGCAGTACCGGAAAAGATCGGTGTGCCGGCGCCATTGATTGCCTCGCAATCGAATGCAACGCTTTTTGTGGAGTCATCCTTGGCCGTAACCTGCACCTTGACCAAAATGCGATCTCCGACGCGGATTCGATTTTGGAACGACAGCGATATGTTCGTCAGCGTGCATCCGGGTCCTGGAATATTCATGCTGAAAAGGCCCGAGATCAGCGAGGCACACCACATGTTTGGTCCCGTCGGAGGTATACCTCCGGCGCGGTCAATCAGCTCATCCGAGTTCAGTACGGAGTGGAATCCGGAAATCGAGGCAAAAGCCATCGCATCATCCGTGGTCAGCACGTGTTCCGTCGATGCCGTATCGCCAACTGAAATCTCGTCGTATGTCTTGCTCTCAATGAAACCAAGATTCATGCTGGATCCTTTCCTTTCAAGCATCAGCCGTCTGGCAAGTTCGGAATCGAGCCCCCCGGAGCCCTTCAGGCAGTGCGTTCAGTTTAGCCTCTCTACGCAATCGCTCCAACCAGCCACCCGATTGCGGAGGCTACCCAATTGGAGGTGACTGGGATCAGTGGCAGTGCATTCAGTACATCACGATGTTCTGCGATATAGCCATCGGCTACGAGCCACGGCATGGCCTTCATCCCAAACTTGTGCGAATGCAGGACCAGATCTGGAAGATGCCCCCAGAACCCCACGCCGACCACGACGTCCGGCTTGAACCAGCGAAAGTACCATTCCTTTTCCAAAGTCGATTCCAAATGTACTGGGTGGACGTCCACCCCCATCTCATGCAGGCCCCTGCACAATAGTTCGCCCTGAAGCGCCAAACCTGCCGCCGGCGCCGGATATTCGCTCAAAACGAGTACTCTCACGATTGGGTCTCCCATAATGCTTTGCGTTCTCCTGCTGCTTGTACAGAGTCGAAGCACGAGAAGCCTTCTTCTGTTGGCGTGCACCGCGCTTCCCAACTGTCGGCTCCATAGCCGTAGACATCGGTAATCAGCCTGCGCTTCTCTATCCAGACGCTTTCTGTCAGCATCTCCCGCCGATCCGCATCGTCGCGGACCCGAGGTAAATAGGTGTGCTCACCATCTTCGAATGCAAAGAGCCATAGCTGCTTTGTATTGATCTTGCCTGCTCGCCACAGTTCAACGACGCTTCGGCAGCATTCCTCATGTCGGCGGTGACGTGTGTACTCGCCCATCGGTCCATGCGTCAATATCTGGCTGTAACTGAATCCAGCCAGTAGCCTGACTGTGGCCTCTTGAACCTGCGTGAGCGGTAGCGACATCTGATCGGGTCCATCATCGAGATCCGCCATCTCACCATCCGCGCCCATCTGTTGCAAAACCCGGCTGAACTTGGGAGCGCGATCTAAATCCCCCGCCCCGCACAAAGTCACGATTCGCCAATGAAGTTCTGGATGCATCAGTATGTAGCCGCCGCACCATAAGATCTCGTCATCCGGATGGGCGACGACAACAGCGGCCAGAGGCAGGGGAGTTGACCTCACTTGATCGGACGAAACGGAGGTCAGTAGGTTTCCTCAAAGAAAAAGGGTGCAAGCACTCAGGCACTTGCGAGTCGCCGTGTGTCGATGCTTTCGACGGTCTGTACAGAAAACCCCACGCGATCAGGTTGCACGCAGTTGGCGCGAGCACTCACGAAGGTTCGCATATAAGACTGTGCCACTCGATTCCAGACCATGCGGCGTGCATAGAGGTAAGCCCGGCTGCTCATCGCCGCACGAGCCGTATCGTCCTCCAGAAGTCCAATGGTCGCGTCCGCTATGGCACCCGAGTCCTCAAAGGGGACCAGTGCTCCGCGCCCGTCTGCCAGGAGTTCGGTGGCGTACCAGTACGGAGTCGAGATGATCGCCTTTCCGGCGCCCAGCGCAAATGCAAGTGTTCCTGATACGGCCTGCGCCTCGTATCGATAGGGGGTGATATAGATGTCGGCCGAAGTCACCAGCGAAGCCATTTCTTGAGGATTTACGAAGCGGTTATAGAAGATCACATTCTTCTCGACTCCAAGTTTCTTTGCCAGGGCCTGCAATTGAAACCGGTATTGATCGCCTTCGACAAGTCTGACATGAGGGTGTGTGGCGCCCGCAATGATGTAAACGACATCGCTATGTCGAGACAAAATACTCGGCAAAGCATGAATCACATTCTCGAATCCTTTATTCGGAGACAGCAAACCGAACGTGAGCAGGACAGTTTTTCTCTTGGCCACGGGGGCGACTCTTGCGACCTTCGGCGTTGCAAGGGCTAAGTCCGGTATGCCGTGGGGAATCAGGTCGATCTTGCTTTCAGGAACTCCAAATTTGTCCTGAAGAAACCGAGACGAATGCTCGCTCATGACGACAAGCCGCTCGGATCGGGAGGCGATCTCCCGGAGGACGTTTCGCTGATCGACATCCGGTTCACAAAGAACCGTATGCAGTGTTGTCACAACCGGCATCCGGAGATGCTTGAGCAACTCCAGAACATGGCTGCCTGCCTCTCCCCCATAGATCCCGTATTCGTGCTGCAGACAAACAACATCGATGTCCTTCAAGTTGAGATAGTTGGCAGCCGCCCGATAGGATGAGGCGTCGCCTTCAGTGATCTCAAACCGCACCCGTGACGGGTAGGCATACGGCGACAAGGGGTCGTTGACAGCTACAACCGACAATTCGGAAGTCTTATATTCGGCGGCAATTGCATTGCACAAATCCGTCGTGAAGGTTGCAATTCCACATTGACGAGGAAGATGGTTTCCGATTACGGCGATCCTTGTAGGATTCGGCCGTCTGGAAATCCGTTTCATCGAGAATGCCGAATCGGTTCCAAATACCGGCAGTCGTACCCCGTGCTGCATCAGCGTGTTCGGTCTCAAACCTGGAAACGTATTCGGTGCGGCCATTGCTGCCTCCTTACTTCATATTCTGTTTAGAAATAGGTCGCTCGTTGAAGAAGCCGCCAAAAAAGCGCGCGTCCGACTCCCTGAAGCGGGAAGTCATGCCGCATTTAGGCAGCCTGCGACCTAGCTTGCGCCTTGCAACCGAACGACCCCTGAAAATGCAACATCAGAAGTACTAAGAACTAGCCTAAAGCGCTGCTACATCAAATCATCGGCCACCGTGCATCTTAATGAATGGTCACAATAGCACAACGACTCGATAGATCGGACTTGACGGTTGTCACGAGCGGAGAACGTGAAGTGGCAGTTGAAGGTCGGGGTTACGCCGAACCTGCGCGGGTGGCAAGTTTGAGCCCCAGCAAGCAGCTTGGAGCGCGGCGATTCCTGCCGCCACCACAGCATGGCATTTGTCACGCTGAGCCGTCACTGTCGGAAGCGGTTTTAGGGGAAGGACAGTCGAGGCAGCGATAATGTTGAGCGGCGTTCTCCGCTTAAGATAGGAATCGCTACAGGCATGAGACCGGGATGCGCTGGGGATCGGGCTTGCGTTTGATGTTGTTGTTGCTCAACGGTCACAGGGTGGAGGTCCGGCGATGGTGTCGTGAACAACTCAGTTGCGACTGTTGGTCGTTGGTCTGGAGCGGTCGGATCAAATTCGTTCTTTTGTCAAGCGGGAGTTCTTTCGAGACCAATCTCGGATCATAGATCAAGCAAGATCGCATTCAACAGTGACTTGTGAACTTTGATGCCTCCGTTGTAATCGATAAAACCGAGCTTGCGAAAGCGATTCATGAAAAAGCTGACACGCGACCGTGTAGTGCCGACCATCTCCGCAAGGGTTTGCTGTGAGATCTTGGGAAGGTACTGTTCGGGTTCGCCAGGCCTGGCGAATTCGGCCATCAACATGAGAATTCGCGCCAGCCGCTTCTCGCTGGAGTTGAAAAGCTGATCGACCAGATCGGCTTGAATGCGCATACTTCGCTCTAAAATGACCTTCAAAAAGAGATCCGAGAAGCTATGCTCCACATGCATCACACGGATCATCTCGTCCCGGCTGATTTTGAGTGTGGTGCAGTCGGTGATGGCTGTGGCCGTCGCCAAACGCAATCCAGCCATAGAGGCGAGCGCCTCTTCTCCTACAAAGTCCCCCTCGGAGAGAATCGTGATGGTTGCTTCCTTCCCGGCCGGGGAAACCACTGTAAGCTTTGCCGGCGGGATCCCCCTGCGAAAAGAACGGCTTCTTCGCTGGCAATTGGATGATCCTTCGTCCCAGACCGGCGCTGGCCAAGAAGGCGGCGACGTCGATTCCGGGCTTTTCAAGTTCAACCATTGAAGGGGCCTCCTTCCGGGTTCAGACTTTGCAGGACGACCGCTGGAGGGGTGCGCGGCGAGGTTGGCATCTGAATAGCCACTCGAGCGTGCAAATGCGCGAACAGTCATCGACTGTAAGGGGGCCCTATGATGCTGGATCTTCTTCGTTGACGAAGCATCCGTTGTGTCCTGGTCAACCGCACACTTTGGGATAGATTTTAGCATGGGATTGCGCTGGTGGCGGCGTAGTGTTCAATCGCGCTCATCCTGGTGGAGATATTTCAAGTATTTTGAACTAAGTAAGCCAAAAACGGAGTCAGATGAATCGCGCCAGACCATTGTCTCAAACAGCCGACAAGTCAATATCATCGCAAGAAGGTGCTCACGTTCAACGTGAGACTCAGCGCGCGTAGAAAGAGCATGTCCTATGGCTTTTCGACAAAAGACACGGGATTTGGCCCGCAGCCTCCTTAAGAGCGAAGTAGAGGCAAATGCGACCTGCCTACAAACTGAACAAGCTACAGTTCGCGTCTATGAGAAGTTGCGCCGACAACTCGGCTCACCCATAGGAGTTGACGGCTTTCGCGCGCTCGCTTCTCGCGCCTTGGCTCTTGCCAAGGCGGAATCCAATGGGCTCAGCGCAGTGCAGATTGCAGCAAATGGGAGCTTACGCGGTCTTGGCGAGACTGGTTTGCAGACGGACGCGGATAAGGATGGCGAAGCCGGGGTCATTCTGATCGCGCAGCTACTTGGGCTGTTTCTTGCATTCCTTGGCGAAGCGACAACGCTGCGTTTGATAGAAGATTTACGCCTGCAGGTTGAGGACACGGCAGAGTCGGCCATGATCTCAGCGGACACGACTGACTCAGAGGTCGAAAGATTGGTCTTAGCTGCGGCTTTCGAAGACCTTTTACGGGAAATTGACCAACTGAGAGGTGTGAGCGAACGTATTGAAAATCTGGCGGATAATCATCCCGGGATGGAAGAAGGTCTTTTCAGCGCAGCTGGGAGCATCCGCAATATAGCCACGGTTTTGGACGTCTTTACACTCATACGGAGTAAGGCGGGCGGCTCGCAGGAAGACGCACTGAACCCACAGACGAATGGCTACATTAATTGAGTTCGTTGGCGCTTGGAGCAAACGGGATTGAATGTGAGGACTCCTCCAGAAATGCGAGATTTGGCGCGAAGTCTTCTTGCTTATGAAGCTGTTGCAGGCAAGACCTCCGAACCTCCGGAGTTCGCGCTCCTTCGCGTCTATGAAAAGCTGCGCCAGAGTCTTGGCGCAGTTACCGGAGTCGACGGATTTCAATCGCTCGCTTTCCGCGCCTTGATGCAAGCCAAGTCAGAAGCTCCTGGTCTTTGGGCGGTGCAGGTTGATGCGGATGGAGTCTTACAGGGGCTAGGGGAGCTTAAACCTCAACAGGTGGAGTTCGAGCCTCAACTTGGCTCCGACAAGGATCGGGCTAGCGAAGGAGGCGCGATCCTCATTGCGCGGTTACTCGGCCTGCTGCATATGTTCCTTGGCGAAGCCTTAACTTTGAGCCTGCTGCGCGATGCGTGGCCAGGTGCAACCTTTGACGATGGCGTTGTGGAGAACGGGAGAGAATCGTGAGCTACCAAGACAAAGTGACGATCAATAAGCTACCGACCGGAGTTCCGGGCCTCGATGAGATCGTGGGCGGCGGTCTCCCGGAATTCTCGTTCAATATCATCGCGGGCGCTCCCGGAAGCGGAAAAACGACGCTGGCGCACCAGATCGTGTTTGCCAATGCAAGCCCGGAGCGTCCTGCGCTCTATTTCACCGTGCTCGGCGAATCCGCCATCAAGATGTTGCGATACCAGCAACAATACACATTCTTTGATCCGGCCAAGCTGCCAGGCTCCATTCGCTTCATCAACCTGAGCCAGGCTGTCTTGGAGAAAGACCTGAGCGCGGTTTTGGAGGAGATCACCAAAGAGGTCGAAAAGGCCAACCCTGCAGTCGTGGTTGTGGACTCCTTCCGCACCATGGTGCGCAAGCCGCAAAGTGATATGGACCTGCAATCCTTCATTCAACGGCTAGCGCTGTTTCTGGCCAGTTGGCAAGCGACCACCTTCCTGATCGGTGAATATGCAGAGGACGAGTTGCGTGACAACCCCATCTTTACCGTCGCCGATGGCCTGTTCTGGTTGCGCCAGACGGCGGAGCGAAACTCAATTGTGCGAAAGTTGCAGATTGTAAAACTGCGCGGTCAGGATTCCGTGCCGGGATTGCACACATTTCGTATCACCGACGCCGGGGTGCAAGCCTTCTCGCGCACATTTGGGTTGACCGCGCGAAAGAGAAACCCGCCCGGCGATCGACGTCTTTCGTTCGGAATTCCGGAATTGGACAAAATGCTGGATGGTGGCGTGCGTGAAGGCGATAGCGTCCTTGTAGCAGGGTCTTCGGGGACCGGGAAATCTGTTTTGGCAACTCAGTTCATTGCGGAAGGCATACGCTGCGACGAATCGGGAATTGTGGCAGTTTTTGAAGAGCGTCCGGAAGCTTATGCGGAGCGGGCCACGAGTCTAGGTTTGGATCTGGAAACCCCGCAGAAGGATGGAAAGCTCACAATACTCTACCTCCGTCCCCTCGACCTTTCCGTAGATGAGACCATGCAGTCGATTCTCGATGCCGTACAGAAGATCGGGGCCAAGCGCCTGGTGATCGATTCTCTGGCGGGCTTTGAGATGGCTCTGTCTCCCGGCTTCCGCGCCGACTTTCGCGAATCACTCTATCGGATGATCTTCGCGCTGACGGGAATCGGGGTGACGATTCTAAGCACGGTTGAGGTGGATGAATCTTTTACCGAATTCCCGTTCAGTACCTACTCAATCTCTTTCCTTTGCGATGACATCCTAAGGCTGCGGTACGTATCCATCGACGGCCAGCTTCGCAAGATCATGGTGGTGATCAAGATGCGGGGCGGAAATCATGCCAAGGATATTCGCGAGTATGAAATCACGTCCAAGGGCGTGGTTATTCTGGGCAAGCGCTTAACAGAGTATCAGGGGCTAATCAGCGGAGTTCCTGTGTATTCGAACCGATCCGACCCGAGAGAAGAGCCCGAACCGGTTTAGTGAGCTCGCTAGAGACTCGCAATGCCCCCTGGTAAGATCGGGACCAATTGAACCTGAATTGCGGCCTGGAAACAGTGTTCAGTATTGAGCAGACCGTGTCATGCAGGCAGCGTCAACTGGATCTAAATTGAGTGAAGAGGCGATTGGGTGCAAAAACCGCCCGGACATGGAGACCGAAATGGATGACCCTCGATGCAAGATTGCTGCAATTGAGATGGAAGACTCGCGGTGCAACGGACTGCTGAACGGCATGGTTGTTGAGATGGAAGATCTCAGATGCAGAAGCCTGCTCTATCGCGCGCCAAAAGAGATGGAAGATCCACGCTGCCGGAGTACCGGGACCGAGATGGAAGATCCTCGCTGTAGGAGTCTTTCCAGGGCGTGGTAGTTGAGATTCGAAGCGAAGTATTGGCACCACACAGACTTCGAACTTTGGGAACGTTCGATCCCAGCATTCCTTAATGAAGACGACCCGCGAATACGTGTACGGCGCAAGCGATCTGCGGTTTGACTCTGAAGACGCGTCAACTTTGCGGGATGGTATGTCGCGCGGCGTGCCGGTTTTACTGAAATGAAGAAAGGCAAACTCAGTGGCTCAATACAAAGGGAAAGTGAAGTGGTTCAACAATGCCAAAGGTTACGGATTCATTGGCCACGAAGACGGGCCGGATGTATTCGTACACTACTCATCGATTCAGCTGGACGGATACAAAACGCTGAAAGAGGGTGATGATGTTGAGTTCGATATAGTCCAAGGCCAGAAAGGCGCTCAGGCGGATGTCGTTGTCCGCTTGAGAGATACCATCGGCATCACGGCCTAGGAGATCCTGAGACTTTCCCTCTCCGCATCCTTGCAATTAAAAGTGGCGAGAAATGCGTGCCAATGATGTCGTTCGGGGTATGGATTCCCGATACGCTCACCGTCGCGGCTCCGTGCGCTGTCCAACAGGAAGGTAGTTTAGTCAAGCAACCGAGTCTAAGCTTCAATGGGTTTGGCATCGTGCCTCGCTTCGGATATGTTGCTCTTCATTGCCTGAGCCAGTTGGAACTTTTGCGGCCGCGGCATTAGGTTCTCCGGAAGAGATTTTCGCCGCCATCCCGATCTCCGTTTTAGAGTCGAGTCTGGCACCCACCCACGAAAGACCCTGTTCAGGAGGCCATCATGGCTGCGACTATCAAGCCGGGGTGGAGCAAACCCGCCACAATCCTTTTCGCCTCCGAGATTCCCGTCAATGAGAAGGCCTTCGGCTTTGCTGTTGCCGAGGCCGCCGAGTTTGGCGCGGAACTTTTCCTCTTTCATGTCTATGACAATTCGGAGGCGGCCGCGTCCCTCGGCTCCAGGCCCCGCCAAGGCCACTACTCCCAAACTCGCGCCGAGAAACATCTTCTTGAACCGTTCGCCCAACGCGCCAGGAATCTCGGCATCCATTGCAGGATTGTGGTCCGGCCCGGATCGGCCGCCGAACAGATTCTTGCCTTCCTGGTTGGCCGGAAGATCGATCGCGTCGTGATCGGCGCTCACTCCCCCGGTCCCATCGGCAAACTGCTGGTAGGACCGGTGGCCGAGGCTGTGCTTCGCAGCGCCGCTGTGCCGGTCAACATCGTCGGTCCCTACGTGGTAGAAGGCACCTATCGCCACTCTGCCGATCGCACCATACTGTGCTCTGCTAGCACGCGTGAATCCAGTCGAGCGGTAGTTAGCTTTGCGGTGGAACTGGCGGCCAGACACAACGCAAGGCTGATCCTGCAGAATGCCATACCGGCGCAGGAGAGCACCGAGGTTCTCGCCGGTCGCACCCTCGGCCAGATGGAGAGCGAAATGTTCTCCTTGATTCCAGTCCGGTTTCAGGGCAGCGTCGAAGTGCGAACAAGAGCAGTGCTGGGAGATCCTACCGAGGAGTTGCTCTACCAGGGCCGATCCCAGCGCGCCAATCTCATTGTCATGGGCGCCCAAGGCGCATCGCAGTTTGCCGCAGCCACCCGCTCGAGCATTGTGTACAAGGTGCTTGCCTACGCGCGGTGCCCGGTGATTACGCTCTCGCCTATTGTTCTGGCCGGGTGCGGCGCCCTCGAAGATCGCTCGCATTCTTCCGAACTCTGCATGGCTGGTATTTTCTAGAGTCTGCTCTCCGGTCTGTTACTGCATCTGTCAAATTGGATGCGGCCACGCGATTCTATTCGCTTTCGGTAAAGGCTTCATCTAGTACTACAGTTGTAGATAGAAGATCGGCAGGGGCGAGTTTCGCTTTCGGTAGTGACATCGAAGAGCATGGAATTGATGTTTTCGTCTCCATTGCGACCATTGCAGTAGATGTTCAACGCCGTGCCAACCGCGCCAGAGTAGTCGAGTTAACAGGTGGCGCAGTTCCGGTACGCTGAGCGACACCTGCCCGCCGGGAGTTTTTTTCTCCCCGTGCGCGTAGGATGGCAAGCACCGCCGCGGCTAACATGGCCAGAGTGATGTGCCGGTACCAGCCTTGCCAATGGCGGACCTCGTAGTGGTCCAACCCGCACTCGCCCTTGGCGGCCTGAAAGGCTTGCTCAATCTGCCAGCGTTGTCCGGCCACGCGCACAAGGGTTTTCAACTCGGCTTTGCAAGTGGGCGCGTAAAACCAATAGTAGGCATGCTCGGGCTGCTCTTCGATGCCGCGCCGCACCAGCAGCCCGTGACTCCAGCCATCTTCTTCCCAGCCCCGGATTAGAGTCCAATCGTAAAGCCGTTCTCCCTTGCTGCCAAACCCCGCGGAAACCCGCTCCGAGGCCAGATTCGGTAAGCTCTGCGCAATTGCATCCACGCGTCGCTGTTCATGATCGGGCCAACGCATGCGCTGGTCTGAGGTGATGGCCAACACATAACCCAGACGCCGCTGTTCGAGCCACTGGCGCAGTTTATTGTTATTGCCATAGACCTCATCGGCAGCTACCCAGTTACAAGGTGCTCCCGCCTTCAGTGCGCGCTCTATCATGCGTCGTGCCAACTCCGGCTTGGTAGCAAATTCCGTCTCTTCCGGAACGGCTGCAGTGCGGCGACGCTCGCGATCGGCGGACCATTCTTCGGGAAGATACAACTCACGGTCAACCAACGCTGCGCCCTTGTCACTGGCGTAGCAAAGAAACACGCCAACCTGGCTGTTCTCGATGCGGCCGGCCGTGCCGGTGTATTGGCGCTTGACCCCAACCGAGTGCTCGCCCTTCTTCAGAAAGCCCGTCTCGTCGGCAATCAGAACCGCATCAGAACTGCTCAACTGTTCCAACACGTAATCGCGAAGTTGATCCCGGGCAGCATCCGCATCCCAACGCGCCCGGTCCAACAGATGCTGCACGCGATAAGGAGCCGCTTCCCCCATCCACTCGGCCAACTGCCAGCCGTTCTTCCGTTCACAGTGGCTCAACAAGCCTTGAAGATAGGCCAAGCTACGTTCACGCGCCTCGGAGCGCGCAAACAACCCCGCTATGCGATCGTGCGACCGCAACAACTCTCGCTTCCAACCCGATAATCGCTTCCCCATCGCAAATGCCGGAGAACTTCTGCCAGAGCAAACTCAGATTATCACTATCTACAACTGTAGTACTAGGGAAGCCAGCACCATAAGCCATGCCGATGGCAGTGACCAACCAGACTGTTGCAGCCGTAGTAAGGCGATTCACCTTGTCCTCACGCACAAAGATGAGGCCGGCGCCGATAAAACCGATGCCGGAGACGATCTGGGCAGCAACACGAAAGGGATCGAGAACTATGCGGTTCTCGACAAGAACATCAGTGAATCCGTATTTGGAAATGAGGAGAAAGAGGGCGGCAGCGGTACCGATAATCGTATAAGTGCGCAGTTCCGCGCTCTTGTGACGAATCTCGCGCTCCAACCCAATAACCGCAGACAGAAGGAACGCCATGCCCAACTCAACAAATTGTTTGACGCCCTGTCCGCTATGCTCTGAAATTGACATACAGGCATTCTATTCCTGCATCTCGACGCATAACTCTCACAGTTTAGTGAGCAGCCAGATTTGCTGAGTTCAACCCAACTACCAAGGGCGTATTCTTATGGTCCTAATCGGTCATCCTTGGTCAACTGCACTTAGCCGTTAATTTCGCTTTTCATCGAGGATACAGTCCATACCTTCTTTATTAGACCCCTTCCAAATCGGCGCACTGACTTTGCCGAATCGAATACTTTTCTCGAAGCTGGAGTCGTACTCGGCCACGTCGCAGAAGAGGCTCCACAAAAGCCTCGCATGCCGATTGAGAGTTTTCGCCACGAGGAGAAGTATCACCCAGAAGTTTTAGAGCCTGCTATTAGCGCGTATGACGTGACACTCAAGGAGTATTGGCTGAAGATTGGACGCGCGGACGGACTCACTTGGTCGGTCAATATGGCACAACAATACAGAATGTTTTCCCGACGGATCAAGTCGGTTGCCCAAAAACAAGGCTTCACGGTCGAGGTGTAGTGTGGATGTTGCCGCACTCTTCGCGCGACGCGGTCTCCGGCTCAGATGGCGCCAGGCCACCTTTATAACTCAAACTTCATTGCCTTCGATCCAAGAACCAAATCGTCCTCCTACGGAGTAAACGCCCTTGCAAGATAGCCATGCTTGCCTCTCATGTAGACTTATAAGGGAGGATTTTGAATGAGCGCGAAACAACTTCTGGCTGAAATCGAGCGCGGCATTAAAGCTTTGCAGAAGGCACATGCCTTGTGTTTGAAGGGCGAGACTGCTGCACCAAAGGCTAAGAGAACCGCAGCCAAGACAGCCAAGGTGACAAAGGTACCAGCAAAGAAGGCTGCGAAGGGCGGCATGAGCGACGAAGGTCGAGCCAAGATCGCGGCCGCTCAGCAGAAGCGTTGGGCTAAGGTTAGACGGGCGAAGAAAAAGGCGGCTAAATCTGCTTTGGCCGCTTCCGGCGCAAACTGACTGGCTTTCACCCATACCGCATTGAGACCCCGAAGCTATCGACTCCGGGGTCTTTCTGTTTTCGGTGGCGAACTCTCAAGTAGGACGAACAATGCCGCGAAGGTCAATCCCGCTCAGCCCTCTGCAAGCCACGGAACTACAAATGAGATAGCACTCAAAGCCGCAATCCAAGCTTTAACGTGTCAACGTGCATGAAGCACAGGAAAACGATATGCCACAATTCGGGTCACTTTTTTCAGAGTTGGCGAACTGCAGGAAACTCACGGACGAAGAACTTGTAAGAGCGATTCGGTTTATGGTAGCCGCAAAATACGAAGCGACTCAGATGTATGTTCAGCTTGCCGAGTCAACCGACAACAAACTCGCCGTGGCAGTGCTCAAGGACATAGCGGACGAGGAGCGTGTGCACGCAGGAGAGTTTCTGAAGCTGTTGTACGCGCTTGCTCCCGATTAAGAGGCGCTCTATGCCAAGGGAGCTAAAGAGGTGGCTGAAATCGAGAATTCACAATTTCAGCGGACATCCAAGTAGCGCTGGGGTAACCCGCAGAAAGCCGCTACGCTACGAGCATTAGGCTCGCCGATTCTCAATCTGGATTTCTCTCGACTCTTTCCGTGGCGAGCGCAACTTCTTAACAATACCCGGGTATTATGAAGTACAGTTGCACAGCCAATTCATCACTTGGAGATTAAAAGACATGCGCAAGAATTTCCGTGGAGTATTGTTAGCAGTTGGAGTTTTGACGTTGTTTGCATCCGCGACAATGAAGGCACAGGAGGTTCCCGGACCACATCCCCACTACCTGCACGCCTTGAGCGATCTACGTGCCGCACGGCACTATCTCAACGATGGCTGGGCTTGGGGACCGGTCAAGCATGATGACAAAGAAGCAATCAAGGAGATTGACGCCGCCATCGACGAAATCAAGCGCGCTGCCATTGACGACGGCAAGGGGCTGAACGATCCCTTTCCCATCGACACTCACCTGAGTGCCCACGACCGCTTCCGCAAGGCCAACGAACTTCTCTGGTCGGCGCACAATGATCTTTCCAAGGCGGAAGATGTGCCGGAGTCGCGTGGACTGCGAGATCGCGCCATCTTGCACATCGATGAAGCGCACCGCATCGTGGATCAAGCTGAGCGTACGGCACACTGGGAGTGACCATCGGCTAAAAACGTTGCGGACATTTGCCCGTGACAGGAAAGGGCTCCGAGTCAATCCTCGGAACCCTTTCGCCTTTTGCTCCTGATGCCAGCCGTTTTTTACTTTGTTAGCGTGGCCGGTGATGCCAGAGCTTTCGTGGTTGCGCACGGAGTGGTACTCCGGCCGTGATCAGTTGCGGAGAGTTGAGTGTCACGATCTGCGCGGCTCCCCGGTGGGCAGAAACGCAACACCGGAGACACCTTCATTTGAAGCCAACACATTTCTGAGCCGCTCCGAAATTGCGGCGTGGCGACATTCGGCTACCCCGAACATGCGCAGCGCAATGGCCGGAGTTGTCTCCGGCTGCAATCTGAATATCCAGGGAATGTTCATTGAGGTCAGCGTCTTGTCGGCGGAAAGCGTCACCACCGGTACAAAGCTCTTCAGTGCCACTTGCTCGGCCACAGGGCTGGAATCGTGATTGTGATGTGGGGTCTGATGTACTGAACCCCACTCTTTGCCGTGAGCTCAAGTCTTCTCGTCATGCGATGTGTTGCCGTCTTACGTTAGACTGACTTGGGCTGCCCAATGGATTTGAAACGACACCTGATATTCGCAGGAATTGCGATGCTTTGCCTGCAATCCACTTGCTACGAAGTCATCCCCCTGTCACTTAACAACTGATTGATGCGCTGTAAAGCCATATCATGCGCTGAGAACGCCTCTTTGACATTCATGTAGACGACAACTTCAGGATTGCTGAGCCACTCGTGGACTAGAAGAAACTGATCGAATGAGTCGTCCAATGCTCGCAGCTCGACCTTCAATTCACGCTGTTGGGATGGAGACGCAACCAGCGCCTCTCCTCTTTTTCCCGTATCGCTTTCTTCAGAGCACTCAGGTTTGTGCTGTGTGTTTTGAGCAACGATTTATCCTGGACATAACCCCGACTGTCCCGCGCCTTAGAGACCGCTTGAAAGCTGTCGTTGAGCCTGAGCACGAGCGCATGCAACGTGAGCGAACTGTCGGTCTCTCCGAGAACTGAGAGATGAGGCGCGAGATCGCCCTGAGAAGCTGAATCGCGCGGCGTCTGAGCCAAACAGACTGAAGCGAATGCAAGCAAGAAAGATGCGTAAATCGGATTGCTTTTCATAAAGGTTCCTATCTTCGGAGGCAGGTTCATCGCGCAAACTTCAAGGCGAACTGAAGGACACGCGGGGCCTGTGCCTCCGTGATTTGCCCGAAGGCAGGCGAGTTCATGTCGAAGACTGGCGGGATCAGATTGACGTGGTTCGTCACATTGAAGGCCTCAGCCCGGAACTGAATTTTTGTCTTCTCATTGAGGGCGAAGCTCTTGTCGAGTGAGGCGTCCAGACTCCCATAGGCAGGACCATCAACGCTGTTGCGCCCCTCGTTGCCGAACTGCCCGGCGTTCGCAACCGGATCGAGCCGTTGAAATGCTGAAGGAGATACCCATTGCGATACCTTGTGAGGTGCTCCATTGTTCGGGTTGCCGACAACATTGGGCCGGTCTCCGAACATTCCGGACACTCCGGGGTGCGGTGCCTGCAACGAGACGTTCGCCGAGTCATAGATGGTGAAAGGAGTACTGGAATTCACGGCTAACAAAGCATTGAATTGCCATCCATCCAGGAGCGTGCGGGAGACACTTGTGAAGCTGCGCGCGAAAGGAATAGCATAGGTAAGGCTCCCGGCGAAACGTTGGCGCGAATCGAAGAGCGAGCGTCCGTGTTCACCAGCCAGATCCTGGTTGTTCTGTGCTATGTCAAGCTCTCCGAGGACCATCCATGGAGCGGGTCCGGACATATGAAGGCTTGATGAGTAGTCCAGATCCTTGGAAAAGGTATAGGCCAGCGTGTAATTCAGGTCCGGCGTGCCGCGCCGAGTCAGCGAGACCTGTGCCGAGTGGAAAGTCGAGTTCGCATTTCCTTCAACTAGTCCGGCAGTGCCCAACGTGCAGGTGCCGGTCGTCAGTGTACAGCCGGAGTAGAGCCGGCGCCGAGGGGAGTTGGCGAAGGTTGCACCGGGTTCATAGATCGCAGGATTGGCTTCGACCAAGCGCGGCAAGCGAGTTCCTTTTGACCCAATGTATCCGACCGACAGGTTCTGCTTACCCAAGCTCTGGTCGATGGTAAAGTTCCAATCCTGCGCATAGGGCGGCAGCAGGTGGCCATCGATGGTGAAGGTGGACGCGGGAAGAGCAACCTGACCGGACATAAATGGGTTGCTCACGGTTCCAAGCGGGTTGGCGTAGTTGATCTTCGTGTATCCGGTTAGAGTGCGTACCACCGTTTGCGGCAGTGCGCTGCTGGTGGCGCGGAACGGCATGCCCACGCCGTTCAGAAGTTCGTCGTAGAAGATGCCGTAGGCTGAACGGACCACCGTACGGCTATTCCCAAACGGATTCCATGCGAAGCCAATGCGGGGCGCCCAGTCACTTTTGAAGACGGGGGCAATAGTGTCGGGTACACCGGAGTCACCTGGAAACAGAAGGCCGTTTGGAGCGTTAGGGTAAACGGTGGATTGGTTTCCCGGCGCAAACTCCATCATGCGATTGTGGATGTCTCGGAACGGCGTCGTGATCTCGTAACGCGCGCCGTAGTTCAGAGTAAGCGTCGAGCTGATGTGGTACTCATCCTGTGCGTAGGAGCCCAACTCCCAGCCGCGCAGATCACGCGTGAAGTCGCCCCCGGCCTGAGTGAAAATATCCGGCTTACCCAGCAGGAAGTTAGCCAACGAGTTATTGGTGTAGCCCTGAACGGTAAAGGAAAAGGTGCCCGAAGCAAAGTTTGCCTGGTACCCGTTGATCTGCGTGCGACGGAACTGAGAGCCGAAACTGGTGACGTGTTTGCCTTGCGTATGTACCAGGTTGGCGCTGAAAGCGTAGTCGTTCTGTGTGCTGTCGCGCGGGTTGATAACCGGGTCGCCCACGTTGGAATAGCCCTGGGTCATGATCAGCGGCGCGCCCGTGGCCGAAGCCCATGTGGAGGAATATCCGAATCCGAATGACTCGGGTGAGAAGCCGGAGAAGCGCTTATCCAGAATAACGTGGTTCCGGAAGAAGCTGATATTTGCAGTCAGCACCGTGTGCGGAGAAAAGGTGTGAGTTTCAGTCAGTCCGCCCAGGTGTGTGTCGGCGTAGTAGCCGACGGGAAACCCTGGAACATCGGCGCCGAGTTCTGAATACGGGCTGAGGAGCCCCGTCGTCGAGTAGTTGTAGCGCACGCTCAAAGAATCCGCGTTCCGCAGCAGCCAGTCGGCTTTTGCCCCGGCCTGGTCGCTGTTGTATTGGCTCAGGTTTGAGGTTTGGGCCAGATGCGGATTCTCGGGCGAGTTGGGTGTGGGAAAGAATTGAAGGTAGTTGGTTGTGATGGTGTTGATCTGGCCGGAAAGATCGTTGCCGAACGGCTTGAGTGTGCCATTCAGAAGAATGGGCGCATCGGCCGAGAAGTCACCACCGCGTTCCGGAACCGTCGGCACCACCACGCCATGCGTGATGTCCTGATGATCGCGGAGACCTTCGTAGTATGCGAAGAAGTAGGCGTGGTTGTGCACCATGGGGCCGCCGATCGTGCCACCGAACTGGTTCTGCTTGAGCTCTTCCTTCCGCGGCGCAAAATAGTTGTTGGCGTTGAGCGCGTCGTTGCGCAGAAACTCATACAGGGTTCCGTGAAACTGATTTGAACCTGAACGGGTGACAATGGTGGTGATGCCGCCGCTGGTTCCACCGAACTCAGCTGGCGCGGTCGTCGTCAGGATGCGGAATTCAGCCATCGAGTCCGCCGGCGGTCGATACGCATACCCGCCGTCCATGCGGTTGATGTCACGCATGCCGTCCACGAGGAAGGTGTTGGACTCCGGGCGCATGCCGTTGACTTCATAATTCTGTCCAACTCGCCGGAAGTTGTTCTGCACCGTCAATCCCGCGGAGGTCGGACGTACTCCAGGCTGAAGAATGCCGAGCTGGGAGAAGTTGCGCCCATTGAGTGGCAGATTCGCAATCTCGGTTTCGCTCACCACTGCGCCTTGCGCGATCTCATTGGTTTGCAATCCAGCGGCCTCAGCACTTACCTCGACGGTCTGCTGGTCAGATGCCGGAGCAAGCTGTACAACAAT
Source organism: Occallatibacter sp. (assembly GCA_050015115.1). Classification (GTDB taxonomy): domain Bacteria; phylum Acidobacteriota; class Terriglobia; order Terriglobales; family Acidobacteriaceae; genus Telmatobacter. Next base: position 18,290 of record JBEKCA010000058.1, on the reverse strand, counting down.
CTGTGACTGGTTTCCAACATCGAGGTGAATCCCCGAGTTGATCCAGGTTGCAAAGCTTGGGGATCGCACTTCCACGCGGTAGTCGCCGACGAACAGTTCCTGGAACGAGAACTCACCACGGCTGTCGGTTCGCTCAATATGCTGCTGTGCTGTCCCGATCGACATGATCATGACTTCAGCGCCTGGCACCACAGCTTTGGATGCATCCGTGACGACGCCTCTCAAAGAGGCGGTCGCGCTTTGACCTGCGGCATTTGGCAGAACCGCTATAGTCAGCGCAAGACAAAGAAAGAGAAAACAGCGTTTCATGGTATGGCCTCATTACTAGTCTGGGAACCCTTGTAGCCTACCTCTTGCACGTCTCGCACGCATCTATAGAAAGTTGGACCCTGAGATCATCCTTCCGGTGGAGGGATGCGCTTCAGTACACAGGATTCCGAGCTTCCGCGCAGGTTTCCGCAGCGCCCGAATGAAGGGAACGAACCCTTGATTTGAATGAGCAATGAGCTACCCAAAGATGGATGAATCCTTCAACCTTTCGGCGGAGGACGATACTCACTTGGCGGATTAGTCTTCGACTGAGGGGATTGATAACGTGGAAGAACTACGTAAGCCAATAGGACGACGCAGCCTTTTGAAGGCAGGCGGATTCGTTGCCGCAAGCGGCGTTCTCGGCTCGGTGTGGGCCCTAGTGACGGGAACCGGCGCGAACGCAAGTGCTTCGGGGAACGCACGGAAGCGCGCCCGGTGGATCAAGGTCGTGAACCGGCCCACACTGGGTGAGGCGAACGCCGATTACAAGCGTTTTTCTGGATTCGATATGTTTGCGCTCTATCGTCCATTGAAGACGCAGCGCGAGGGAGTTGGTTCGTTCGAAGCTGAGCAAGCTTTTAAGAACAAACGGCTGGCCGCATGGACCAACGAGAAGAAGCCTGGGTTCAGTTTGCCGGATCGACAGTTGAGCGAAGGCGGATTTACTGTGATGCACAGCGCCAAACCAGGCGCAGGTCTGCTGTCATGGACACGCATAAGCGTACACACACCAGAGGAGTTGGGCACGCAGCGTTATACGGCATCGCCGGAGGAGATGGCGAACACCTTAAAGGCTGCCGCGCGATTCTATGGAGCAGGGCTTGTGGGGATAGCGCCGATGAACGAGGCTTATTTCAATCTTCAGGTACCGCATAAAGAGCAGCCGCGCAAAGAGCAGACACCGAAAGATACACAACAGAAAGACGCGCCCTCGGTCAATCAACATCATGAAGGTGAAGATCAGAATAGTGGACACTCTTTGTCTCAACATCATGTAGGCAAAGTTCAGAAAGGCGAACCGGGGAAAGACCAACCGAAGACGGATCAACCTCCGCAAGATAAGGATATTGTCTTTGAAGACGTTGAGGTGCCGGAGGTTACGGACGCCAAGTTTGTGATCCCCCGGAAGATGAAATGGGTTGTGGTCATCGCCATTCCGATGGATGTCGAGTTGCTCTCACGCACTCCGACCCCGTTGGGCGATGCAGCAACGGCACTAGGCTACAGCCACTCTGCATTCGTAGTTTCAACACTGGCAGAGTTCATTCGCGGTCTCGGTTATGAAGCAATACCTTGCGTGAACGATACGGCGCAGAGCATACCCTTCGCGGTCGACGCGGGCCTCGGCGAACTTAGCCGCCTCAACAAGTTGGTTACGCCTGAATACGGCCCCGCGGTTCGACTCTGCAAGATCTTCACCGATATGCCGATGGCCTATGACAAGCCGATAGATTTCGGATTGGTTGAGTTCTGCAAGGGTTGCAAGAAATGCGCTGAGGCATGTCCCTCGCGCGCGCTTTCGTTTGACGACGAGCCGAGTTTCAAGATTAGAGGCCCCTGGAACAACCCTGGTCACAAAGCTTGGTTTGAGGACTCTTACAAGTGTTTCCAATACTGGCAGAAATCCGGCTCGGCTTGCGGCGTCTGCTTTGCGAGTTGCCCGTACACGAAGGGCGATCAAGCATGGATTCACGAAGGCGTGAAGGCCACAGTCTCAATTGCGCCGCCCACAGATGGCGTCTTCCGCATCATGGACAATGCCTTTGGCTACGGCAAGCAGCACGCGCCTGAACAGTGGTGGACGAAAGACTCGCCGTCGGGCAGGAAAGGATAATCATGACGAGTGATGCCGATGGTTTCACATTCACAATCCGCAAGCGCACGTGGTGGTCTTGGGTTCTCGCCGGACTATGGTTGCAACTGGAAGTCTTGTTGGTGCAAACTGTGTTGGCCAGCGTGCGGGAATCTGAATATCGCGCTGCCGTTATCAGTTGGATTTCCGCCGCTGTCCTGGCGGCTGTCGGCGTCTTTCTCTGGCTGCGCCGAGGACAATCTCGCGGGCTTGGAGAAACAAGCGAACAACCCTAAGCAAGAGGGTGCGAGCGGCTCTCACCCTTACTGGTCACGCCCACTCCGGGTTGATCCTGAAGCGGACAGGAGAACTCGCAGGCCCCGCAGCCCACGCAGCGACTGAGATCCACATGCGGCTGCTTCAGGGTCCGGGAATTGCCGTTTGCTTCGACCACGATTGCGTCCTTGAGGTAAATGGCCTTGGGGACTACCGGGCACCACTCCAGGCAGACATCGCAATCGGTAGCCTTGGCCCACGGTAGGCAAAGTTTCTGGTCGTAGACTGCAGTCCCAATGAGCGTTGGCGCGGACGGTGAGCCACTCCCCTCGACCCATCCCTTTTGCTGGACAGTCAGTTCTTGGATCGCCCCCGTGGGACAGACCTCCGAACACAGTACGCAGTTTGGTTCGCAGTAGCCAATCTTCGGCGCCAAGACAGGGGTCCACAGACCTACTAAGCCAGCCTCGGTGACCGAGGGCTGCAAAGCATAGTCGGGGCATACCCTCATGCACTCACCGCAGCGGATGCACCGTGAGAGGAATTCCGTCTCATTCAATGCTCCCGGCGGCCGGATCAACTGCTCGCTAGGGCTCTTGCCCAGCGCAGATTGCGCGCGCAAGATGGGAACGATGGCCAGCCCGGTTGCTGCCGCCGCTAGCACATTGCGTCTGCTTAGACTCGTCCCGACAACCTCGAGCGGTATTTGGTCATTGCGAGAGAAACGGAACTCTATACTTCCATGCGGACAAGCCTCGATGCAGTTCATGCAAAGGTGGCACTCTGCCTTGTGCCACGGCACGCCGCCAATAGGATCGTCGCCGCCCTGGCAATTGATCAGGCAGTGGCCGCATTTGTTGCAGGTGGCCGCATCCTTGCGCAATCCAAGAATCGACCACCGCGCTGCCAGGCCCAGCAGAGCACCCAGGGGACACAGCGCGCGGCACCAGAAGCGCGTCACGCGCAGATTCATCAAGAGCATCGTTAGAAAAAGTGCGCCCATCAGGACGCTCGGCCAGTAGTGGGGCTGGTAGACGACGTAATACTTTTTGCTGGCCGCAGCGGGCAAGATAGATACGGCGATTGATCGCACGAACAGACTGAGAGGATCGATCCAACCAACAATGCTGCTGCCGAACAATGCTGCCGGTATCCCGGCAATCAATAAAAAATATTTTATCGACTGCCACTTTTTATATCGATTTGAAGCAATCAGCGTCTTGCGCGCTCTAGACTGCGAGCGGATGCTTCCCAGGAACTGATTCAAACTGCCCAGAGGGCAGACCCAGCCGCAGAAAAAGCGTCCTAGGGAGAATGTCGGAAGCAGGATGAGCAGTGACCACGCGAGTCCGCGAAAGAGGGCATGGCCCGCAAGAAGATTAACCAATGCAATCAGCGGATCCAGCTTGAAGAAGAAATTGCTGAAATGCGGCGGTCGCGTCCCATCGACAGAGGAGTTCGACAGCTTTGTGCGCACCAGCAGCCACGCGAACAATAGAAAGAATGCAATTTGAAATATGCGGCGAAGGCTCACTGCAAGAGTTTGGCGCGCTCTCATGGCTTGTTGGCCCCTCGTCATGAAAGCGCGCAGGAAACGCATCAGCTGGCAATCTCCAACGCCATCTTGGGCATCCAGCAGAAAAAGGCGAGGGCGAATTCAGTCACACTTCGTATGCTCATCAGATTCTCCCACTTCGAATCCATTGTCGACCGATGAAAATGGCTTGACGTTAAAAGACGATCTTGGCGCTGAGTTGAAAGACTCGTGGGTCGAACGCCTTGGTGGATTTGCCAAAGATCGAAGTGCTCGAATACGTACCGTTCGATTGAAGCGCAAGAGCAAGATCACTGTTCGGCAGATAGAGATTGACGTTGTTGAGTGCGTTGAATGCGTCAGCTCGGAATTGGAATATCCTGTTCTCGCTCAGGCCGAAGTTGCGCCCAAGCGCCAGGTTTGTGGTGGTCTGCCGAGGACCGCGATATGTGTCCCTGCCCAGAGTGCCGTCCGTTCCCAGCACGGGTTGCGGAAAGACGGTTGGACTGTAGAGCCCGTTGATGAAGTCTTTCTGTTTGAACGAGGATTTCACCGCACCCTGTGCCGGAGCATCCGGGCGATCATAGAAGCCGCTTCCGATGCCGCCGCCGCCGTCCATGTTGTAGTCACAGCCAAGATCCACGAGCGCGCCCGAGGTTTCGTGGACCAGCTTGGATGGCGCGGAGCAGTAAGGGCTGAACGGTCGCCCGGATTGCGCGGATACGATGGTCGAGATCTGCCAGTTCTTGTAGAGACTCGCCACAAGGCCTCTGCGGCCGGAGAACTGCGGCACCCATACGGCGGATGCTGTAAATCTCCGTGGAATATCCATCTCCGAAAGAGCCCTTTCGCACTTGAGACAAACCGCATCTTCGGCGCCCACCGACCCGTCCGCATTGTCAAAAAACGATCCGGTGTTGGTATCGGAAGACGTGTCGAGCCACTTGGACCAGCGATAGTTCGCCTGCAAAGTTAACCCGGTTGCCACTTGATGACGAACCTCCGCGGTGAAGGCGTTGTAGTCGGAGCTGACGTCGCTCATGACATAAGTGACACCCGCCAGGTTCTGATTGATCCGCATCGCCTTACCATTGTTCACCAGTTCGTCGCCACTGAAGCGATTGATATCGTCGCGGCGTTCAAGGTCCATACCATCGGTTCCGACATATCCAAGTTCTACGATCCAACTCTTGGCGACCTCGCGTTGTACGCTTAGGAAATAGCTCACGCTGTGCTGGGTCTTCAGCTTTGGATCGATGAGCCATGGAGAGATTCGGATGGGTGGCTCACCAGCCGGTGCCACCACGCCTCCCTGGGCGTTAAGAGTTGTCTTGAACTCCGGATTGAAGGGCACTGGGATGCCATAGTCAATGGTGGTTCCGTAGCCATTTGCCGGCCAGATTACGCCCTGGATGGCATACGGTGGGTTCGCGGTTCCACCCATCACAGTGTGGCCATGAATCGGTTCGTAGGCCAGACTAAAACCTGCGCGAATCGTGCTTTTCCCGTCTCCGAATGGATCGTAGGCCAGTCCAGCGCGCGGCGAAAGATTGACAGGTGAGGCGTGGAAGAGATGGCCGACTTGGCCGACCGAAGCACTCGCAAGCTGCGTGTCAAGTGTGCTGCCCGTGCCGAAGATGATGGAAGTCAGCTCACCACGGCGCTCGGAAGGATCTCCGAAGTAGTCATTTCGTACACCCAGAGTGAGTGTAAGGCGGCGTGTGACCTTCCAATCGTCCTGTGCGAAGATGCCAGACTCATAGAAGGAAAAGTCGCGCTCTTGCTCTGCGGGTTCTCCCGTCGCCGGGGTCACGGTTAACGTCTGCTCATAGGGCTGGTCTGCAGCAAACGTGCTCAGTCCGTTGAAGTAGAACGAACCCGCGTTCGGCTGTCCAAGATTGAAGCCGACGAACTGTTTCCTCCATTCAAGACCGGCACGTAGGAGATGATCGCGATGATTGAGGCTGAGGGAGTCGCGCAGTTCAAACGTCCGCAAATGGCTGTTCAGACTGGCTGCATCTCCGAAGCCAGCAGTAATCCCGGTGATGTTGACGGTAGGGTATTGAATATACGGGCGATTAAAGTTGAAAGTCACGTCATTGAACGAGAATCGCGCATCGTTGACCATCGGCCTCTGAAACACATGGGTCTCGCCGGAATTGAAGTTTCCATAGAAGAAGTGGGTGGGATCGCCGAAGCCGCGCAACGACTTTCCCGAGACGGCCGAGGTTCCGTTATCTCGATCGTACTCGGCGATCCAGCGACCGAAAAGCGTGTCTTTTTGCTGATTGAATGTGTGATCGACTCTAGTGACGTACTGATCGTCCCGAAGGCTGTCGGGCACATTCACTTCCACCGTTCCCGCCGCTGGAATGCCGTTCAAGTCCACTTCGCCAAGGTAACCGGCGCCAACTCGCACAGGCGTCGGAGCCGGAAACTTGCTCAGCAATTGCTCGGCAATGCCTGACGGATACTTCTGCGCCACATAGCTTCTGAATTCGGGCGTTTCGACCTGATAGGAGAATGGCTGCCCGTATGCATCGCGGGTACCTTCATAAGAACCAAAAAAGAATGTTCTCTTCTTGAATACCGGTCCTCCCAGATTGCCTCCGAACTGATTGAAGACCAGAGGAGCCGGCTTTCCAGTGATGGAGAAGCGATTGACCGCATTCAAAGCCGCATTTTTTTGGTATTCCCAAACCCTTCCATGGAAGTCATTTGTGCCAGACCGCGTGCGAATGTTAACAACCGAGCCATTTCCTCTACCGAATTCGCTTGAGAAATTGTCGGTCTGAACCTGCACTTCCTCAATGGAATCCAGGCTGGGGACGATCGATGGAGTTCCTTCCTCGAGAAGGTATGCGTCCAGCGCGCCATCAAGCACATAGTCGTCTCCACGAAAACGATTCCCGTTGACAGCGACGGCCGGAGAATTCGTCAGTTTTCCCGAACTCGATGCGCCAGGAATACTGGTGGCGCCGGCGCTCAGACTTGTCAGGAAGAACACGTCGCGGCCCGGAATCGGAAGCCCGGTTATTTGATTTTTCTCCAGGGTGTCGGACAAACGCCCGTCCGTAGAAACCGGAACTCTGGCCTGCTCGGCATTCACCTCTACCGTTTGATCGACCTGCCCGATTTCTAACCGTACGTTGATCTCGGAGGTTCTTCCGACGTTCAACTCTACACCGCGCTGCTCGAATGCTTTATATCCTTCAGCTTTGACCTGTACGGTATAGAGTCCAGACGGCAGATTGGGGATGGCAAACGATCCATCCTCATTCCCGGTTGCGGCCCGGCTGATTCCAGTGCTTTCGTTGGTGACAATAATGGCTGCGCGCGATACCGTTCCAGATGCGTCGGTGACGCTTCCGTCCAGTGTGGACTCGGTCAACTGTGCGCCAGAATAATGACTGGTAAAAATCAACAGCAAACTCACAACGGCGATTGAAAATAGGGATCGAAACTTCATGAAGCCTCCACAATGTGCGTACAGTGCTCTCCTGCGCACTATGCGTCAGCACAACCGACAGTCATGAGCACGGGAGTACAGGTATTAGTGATTTCGCGCAACCTGAAGCGATGGTCTTCAAGTGCCTGCAAAAGGACAATGAGTGACTGCATATCATCTTCGACGATCCCGGGGCTTGTGTCTTCGGCATTAGGGAGGGGGCAAGCGTCCATCAGAATGCTGATACGCGGCATCCATCTATGGATCGATGTTGTGAGGGTGGGATGAGTCTTTCGAGGCGAAAAGTTATAAAGCAACTTGAATGACCTTGCCTCCTTGCCGAGGCGAGGGTCCCAGATGTGCGCTTGCCCAGCTGCGCTGGAATTGCACTATTCGCTTAGGTGTCCGGTCTCTCTTGCCGCCTGCAGCCTGCCAACTCGCATCGCATGCTCTTTGATCATGACAAAGAAAACCGGTACCAAAATGAGGACGTGAATGGCAGAGGTGATCATGCCGCCAACAATCGGAGCAGCGATCGGCTTCATCACATCGGAACCGACGCCGGAAACCCAGAGTATGGGAGCGAGACTTGCAAGCACTGCGAACACAGTCATCAACTTCGGCCGAAGGCGTTGCACGGCACCCTCGATGACGGCAAGTTCAATTTCGGACGCGGAATGGATTTCTCCCGATCTCAAGCGGCGCTCCAGAGCTTCGTGAAGGTATACCACCATCACAACACCGGTCTCGACGGCGATCCCAAACAGCGCGATGTATCCCACCCAAACCGCGACGCTGAAGTTATAACCAAGCAGCCACTGCATCAGAAGCCCGCCGGTCATCGCGTAGAGCGTAGGCACGATGAGAACCACAACCTCAATGACTGAGTGGAAGACCATGTACAGCAACAGAAAGATCAACGCAAAAACCACCGGGAGAATCAATTTCAATCGCTGCTTTGCCCTCTGCTCAAACTGGTACTCTCCGGCCCACGTGAACGAGTAGTTTGAGGGCAAAGCCACTTGATCGTGCAGCAATCGGTTTGCCGCATCGACAAAGGCGCCGTAGTTTGTATCTTTGAGATTGATGTAAACATAGCCGGTAAGTTGTCCGTCCTCGTCTCTGATCATCGCAGGTCCATTCGAGAACGAGACGTGCGCGACCTGTCCGAGAGGAATCTGCGATCCGGATGGAGTACCGATGAGAACACCGCGCATGCGATCCACGCTGTCGCGGAAGTCTTGCTCATAGCGCACGTTGATAGGGTACCGCTCTCGACCTTCTATATTCTCTGCGATGTTCCTGCCTCCGATGCCTGACGAAACGGCGGATTGCACATCAGCCACGCTCAATCCGTAGCGTGCCGCTTCTTCTCGGTCCACCTCCACATTTACATAAAAGCCTTGGGAGATTCGTTCCGCAAATGTAGAACGCTGCTGAGGCATGGTTGCGAGTACGCTTTGAATCTGCCCGGCGAGACGTTCGATACCGTCGATGTTCGGTCCCTGAACCTTAATGCCGAGCGGTGTCTTGATGCCGGTAAGTTCCATGTCGAGACGGCATTCTACCGGACTTGTCCAGGTGTTGGAGATGCCAGGAAATTGCACACTTGCATCCATCTCTTGAATGAGCTTCTCGTATGTCATGCCGCGTGGCCACTCCTCTCGCGGCTTCAGCATGATGGTCGTGTCAAACATATCGAGCGGGGCATTATCCGTCGCGCTGTCCGATCTGCCCACGCTGCCAAAGACACTCTCCACCTCGGGAAATGCCCGCAGAAGAGCGTCCTGCTTTTGCATCACCGTCTTTGCCTGCTCAATTGAAATGCCAGGAAGGGAGGTCGGCATATAAAGCGCGGAACCCTCAAACAGCGGTGGCATAAATTGACTTCCGAGCTTAAAGACGACGGGGATCGTTGCCATCAGAAACAAAAGGTTCAGAACGATTGTCAGCGTCCTGTGCCTGAGACAAAACCGAAGCACTGGAAGATAGAGTGCCTGAGTAAGACGTGAGACTGGATTCTCTCGCTCAGGCCGCAGCTTCCCTCGAATTAACAGCACCATAAGAACAGGCACCAGTGTCACGGCGAGGATCGAGGAAGATCCAACAGCAAGAGTCTTTGTCCAGACGAGGGGGCGAAACATTCGTCCCTCCTGCGCCTCGAGCAAAAAGACGGGGAGAAAAGAGAAAACAATAATCAGCAGAGAAAAGAAAAGTGCGGGCCCAACCTGCTTTGCGGCGCCGATGACGATTTGCCGGTGCTCCGAATGTGATATTGGCAGCGGGCTTGCTTCTTGCCGCTCAGAGAGATGCCGGTAGCCGTTCTCGACCATGACGATAGCCGCATCGACAAGAACGCCGATGGCGAGCGCCAGACCGCCAAGCGACATGATGTTGGAAGTGATCCCGAGAAAGTACATCGGGATAAAGGAGACCAGCACGGCGATAGGCAAAGCAATGACCACAATCAGCGCAGAGCGAAAGTGGAAGAGAAAAACGATGATCACCACGCTTACGATGATCGCCTCTTCAATCAGGTTACGCTGAAGAGTGGCGATCGAGTCCTTGATGAGGCCCGAGCGGTCGTATCCGGAGACAATCTCGACACCGGACGGAAGGGATGCCGCAATCTCGCGAAACTTGCGCTTCACGCCATCGATCACTTTCAGCGCATTCATCCCTTGGCGCATCACTACGATGCCGCCGACAGTCTCGCCTTCACCATTCCACTCGGCAACGCCCTCACGAATATCCGGCCCGAGTCCGACACTGCCAAGATCGCGCAATAGCACTGGGGCGCCGTTTTTGCTGCCAACGGCGACGCTCTCCAGATCATTTGTGGAACGCAAGTAGCCGAGGCCTCGAATCGAATATTGCGCGCCACTCAGATCAAGCACACGCCCGCCCACCTCATTCGTGCTGGCCTTGACCCGGTCGATCACAGTCGAAAGCGGAATTCCATAGGCGAGCATTTTGTTAGGATCGAGTCGCACTTGATATTGGCGAACGAAGCCGCCAATGCTTGCCACCTCCGAAACACCGGGAACAGTTTCCAGATCGTATCGCAGATGCCAGTCCTGCAAGGTGCGCAGGTCAGCAAGACTGTGATTTCCACTCTTGTCGAGGAGGGCATATTCAAAGACCCATCCTGCCCCGGTTGCGTCTGGGCCGATGACCGGATGCGCATCCGGCGGCAAACGGCCACTGATTTGCTGAAGATATTCGACAACGCGCGAACGCGCCCAATACAGGTCCGTTCCGTCGTCGAAGACAACAAAGACATACGAGTCGCCGAGCATCGTCTGCGCGCGCACGGCTTTCACGTGAGGTGCAGCCAACAGGCTCGTAACAATTGGATAAGTGACCTGATCTTCGATGATGTCCGGCGGTTGACCGGCCCAACTGGTGTGCACGATGACCTGAACGTCTGAGATATCGGGAAGGGCGTCTAAAGGAATTTGCTTTAATGACCAGAAACCGGCCAACGTCAACATTGAAACAATTGCAAATACAAGGAATCGGTTTCGTGCACAAATTTCGATGATCCGAGAGATCATCTCACATTCCGCCTACGGCATTGACGCTGAACTTCTTAATCGCGACAAGTTGACCGTGCTGTTTCACCGCAACGGTTACCTGCCATGTTCCTCCACAGGGCAATTCACTTGCATTTTCGTAGAGTCCGCCGCGCTTCTCGTTTAGCTTTGTGGTTGTGTTCATTGCCGCCATTCCCATCTCCGGCATTGCCGGCATGAAGAATGCGACTGCGACGTCGGCGCCGGAGATCATTGCTCCATTGCTGCCAGTGAGCTTGACGTGGAGTGTATTGGCGCCCTTCTGTAGCGGATTGGGATTCGTAGTGAGCTCGATCCGTTCCGATTGCCTGGAGGCGCCTCCCCCACTTGCGCCTGAGATTGACATTGTCGGAGCGCCTACGCCGGAGGCTGCCTGCATCTGACTCTCGGAATCGATGAGGAAATTAGCGGAAGTCACAATTGACTGATGTGCTTCGAGTCCCTTGAGGATCACGAAGCTTTCGCCGATCTGCGGGCCGAGGACTACTTCCTTAGGCTCGATGCGCCCATCACCTTGATTCAGAAAGACGATCTGTTTCAGACCAGTTTGTAGAACAGATGAGGCAGGAACGACGAGACGACGGCCCATTGCGGACTTAAGATCCACGTTGACGAACATTCCCGGCTTCAACAGCAACCCTGTGTTGTCAATCGAAAGCCGCACCTGTACGGTGCGAGTTGTTGCGTCAACCTGCGGAAGAACTTCCTCGACGCGACCATTGAAACTCTTCTGAGGATACGCATCGACAGTGATCGCGGCCTGATCACCAGGCTTGAGGCGGCCAACGTCGCATTGGAACACCTGTGCGTTGACCCATACGCGCGACAGGTCTGCAATGGTGTAGAGGCGTGTTCCGGGCTCGGCGTACATGTTTGGGAGTGCGTTCCGTTCCAAGATATAACCGGAGGCCGGCGATTGAATCGTCAGGTCGGTAAGTACCTTGCCGCTTCGTTTCAACTCCGAGATCTCGCTCTCGGGAATCTCCCACTGTGCGAGTCTGTGTTCAGCCGCCGTCGAAAGAGATCTCGCGCCAGCGGCTACATCGCGGATGGAACTGCTGCTCAGGGCCCGTTGATTATCGTTTGCAAGCAGGTATTCCTGCTGCGTGGCAACCAGTTCCGGGCTGTAAATGGTAAAGAGCGGCTCGCCTTTTCGGACATATTGATAGGTGGCATTAGCAAAGACCTTGCGTATCGATCCTGAGAACCTCACCTGAACATAAGAGAGCAGGCTGTCGTTGATCGCAACGCTGCCGGTAGCTCGCAGATCGTCGCTGAGATCCTTGTATTCTGCTGTGCCCGTTGTCATGCCGATGTTTCGCATTTGTTCCGCCGTCAGTTGCATAGGAGCGAGCGGAGCATCCATCTGCTGGGATGGCGTATCCGTGGTTATTGCCGCCGAAGTTGCGGGTGCCATTGCGACGGGTCCCGCTGCTTCAGCGTGCTGCAGCCAATGCGCCGTAGGATGACTCAGAAGGAACATCAGCACACAGGCCATCGCAAAAGCCCAAACCAGTGAAGTTGTCAGGATGTTTCTTTGTGCTGATACGCTCATCGTATTGTCCTCCCTGTCAATGTCTCTATGCGCACGATCGCGGATTCATGATCGAGAAGCGCCTGCTGGTAATCGCTTTCCAGTGTGATAATGTCCAACAACGCAGAGAGCACTGGAGCAAGCTCTTGCTTGTTGGCCTGATAGGCTGACTGTTCGGAGTGAAATACTGCCTCAGCCTGTGGTATCAGCCCTTCCTTGTATTCATTGAGAAGTTCCGCAGTGCTCGCAATGGCGACGGATTGTTCCTGCAATTCGGCCAGCTTTTCCTGTACATCAGAGTCCATTTCGTGACTGGCTCGAGCCGTCTGCTCCGAGGCCTGCGCAATCTCACCGGCAACTCGGCCGCGGTTGGGAAAACGCAAAGTTGCCGAAAATAAATAACGGTTTCTATAACCCTCGCCCGTAAGTTGGAAATCATAACCGACGTTGAAGTCCGGTTTACCGTCGAGTTTTGCGGAGGCCAGCAAAGCGTTCTGCTTCTCCACTGCATCTCCGTCCACTTGGAGAGTCGGATTGTGTGAGCGCAACTCGCTCTGCAACTCCTGCGGATTGATCACGAATGCCGTTGCCGTCAGTGGGTCGGGATAGACGTCAGGATAATCCTGCGTACGATGCAAGAGTTGCTTGAGGCGTGCCTGCGCCTGCCAGAGTTCCTGGTTGTGCATTGTATCTTGGCGAAGGATTTGTGTGCGTTCCATCTGGGCCTTGATGACTGCCGACTGGCTACCCTTGCCGAGAGAGTATTGGGAGAGCGCGTCCTGGATCACCGACCGCACGAGCGAATCCATGCGATCCAGGTATGCGATCGCAGCAGTAGAATAGGCAATTTGCAGATAAAGCAGTTTGACCTGCTCTGCCACCGAGGAGCGTACGACTCCGACGCTAGCCTTTTGCGTCTCAGCCTCGTGGCTTGCAACCTCACCCCTCAGCTTGAGTTTCCCTGGATAGGGCAGTTCTTGCGAAACGCCTAAACCGACATACGCGAACTCGCTGTTGGTGAAGCCGGCGAACGGCTTTGGACTTCCGACGCTGAACGATTGGAATGTGAGCTGTGGAGCGGGACGCGAGGCGGCCTGTTGCGCGGTGTGCATCGAAGCCTTCCATGCATCATCAGCAGATGCAACTTGACCATTGTTTGCGTCCGCTTCAGCCAAGAGGGTTGCGAGCGAGGTTGGAATAGGGGCGGAGTGCTGTGCGGACATCAACTTGCACGCCGCTAATGCAATGGCGCACATCAACGGATTGAGCTTCACAAGCACGGCTCCTACGGCAATTCCTGTTACGACAGTTATTATGCCAACCTTGGCCTCTGACTCCATCAGCCATATGGATGGGTTGTCTTCTCATCCATATGGAGGAATCGCGGTCTGGTCCCTCAGAATGAACGGCAGATAGTACATTCGGTCCAAGACTGGGCTCGCCCGCGCCGATATCATTCAAGTCTCCACACAAGCGACCCTTCATAGTCAGAGGAACCGATGCCACGATTCAGAATCGCAACACTTCAATTGATCGGAACAGTTTTTGTAACTGCGGCTGTATTCTTTCAGTGCATTGGCGCGCGATGCGTCGCTCAGCAGGGTCCCGCTTCACGTCCGATGGAATTGGGTACTATCGTAACGTCAACCGAATCAGAGGCTGCCGACGTTCTTCGACAGCTCAATGCCGGATGGGACTTCAGCGTGTTGGCAAAGGAAAAGTCGATTGATCCATCGGCGATCGACGGTGGGTATATCGGCAAATTGAACCTTTCGCAGCTGCGTCCAGAATTGCGGAGTGCCATGGCCGGTCATGCTACTGGACAAATTAGCGGTATCGTCCCCGTGCCATCTGGATTTGCGATCATGAAGATCTTTTCTGTTCCGCCAGCCACAGCAGATCTGAGTTCAGATCGCATAAAGACCTTATTTGCAAGCGGCGCCATTCGCAATGGTGCATCCATAGGCGGTCTTGGCGAGGCCGATTATGCATTTGCCAATTATCCAAAGCCCGAAGGATGGGCTCGCGACCTCCAGCAAAGTTGCAGTTTGCGCACCGAATCATACGACACTGCCATGAACGTTCTGACGGGCATCATCAATGCGGAAGAATCCGGAATGACCAATAAATACAGTTCAAACGAAATAATGAAACTTCATATGACCATCGGACAGCTTGATGCAAATAAGGGCAACATGGAAGAGGCCGTCAAAGAATTCAAGATTGCCTACCGGATGGCCCAGGCCGCTGCGCCAGGCCTATCGCAAAAACCGCTTGGCGGCATAGGTGGCGGGGGCATGGGCGGCAGCCAGGCTGCAGCGCTCCCTCTGGCGCTGAGTCTGGAAGAAATGCTGGGAGCGGCATACCTGCATTGGGCAGAGTTGGAGAATGGCGTCTATCGTAACTCTGGCGATATGGATCTGTTTCCTCCCACAAATCCGAAGGGGAGTTATGAAAAAAAGGACAAATCAAGACTTGCCATTCAATACTTCACTCAGCTTCTCGAGCAGGATCCCGAAGATATTGAGGTTAAATGGCTGCTCAATTATGTTTATTCGACTCTGGGCGAGTATCCGGCTGGCGTGCCAAGGGCCTATCTGATTCCCGCAAACGACTTTCAATCCAAAGAGAATATCGGGCGCTTTGTCGATGTTGCGCCCGCGGCGGGCTTGAACGTCATGCGCGAAGCCGGTGGTCTCGCCATTGACGACTTCGAAAACAATGGGTTGCTTGACATCGTTGTCTCCAGCATGGACGTTTGCGATCCAATCAAGTACTTCCACAACAACGGAGATGGAACTTTCACGGATCGCACGGTCGAGGCCGGCCTTTCGGACCAGCTCGGCGCCCTCAACATCATGCAGATGGACTACAACAACGACGGATGCATGGACCTCTTCATCCCGCGTGGAGGATGGGAGTACCCGCAACGAAGATCGCTTTTGCGCAACAACTGCGATGGTACCTTTACAGACGTTACGGAAGCGGCCGGACTGGCCGA
The DNA here is from genome assembly GCA_050015115.1 of Occallatibacter sp. GTDB lineage: Bacteria > Acidobacteriota > Terriglobia > Terriglobales > Acidobacteriaceae > Telmatobacter. The sequence goes on along the minus strand of JBEKCA010000058.1, from coordinate 2,818 downwards.
TAACGCGGCCCAGACCAACTCCGCGGTTTGGGCCGACATCGACAATGACGGCTATCTTGACCTTTTTATTGCCAATGAGAACTCTCCAAGCCAGCTGTTTCACAACAAGGGCGACGGAACATTTGAAGATATATCCCATTCGGCAGGCATTGATCGGACGGCCTTTTCCAAAGGCGTAACAGCCGCTGACTACGACCAGGACGGATACGTCGATTTCTATGTATCGAACCTGTACGCTGCGAATAATCTTTACCACAACAACGGCAATTTGACATTCACCGACGTGGCGCGCCAGTCGGGCGTTCAGGCTCCTATCATCAGCTTCTCGACGTTTTTCTTCGACTACGACAACGATGGATGGCCGGATCTATTTGTAACAAGCTACTATTCATCCGTCGGCGAGACGATGAAGACCTATCTCGGCTTGCCGCACAACGAAGAAACTCTCAAGCTCTATCGAAACAAGCACGATGGAACCTTTGAGGACGTTACTGAGAAAGTTGGTCTCGACAAGGTTTTTATGCCTATGGGCTCCGGTTTTGGCGACATCCGCAATGACGGATTCCTCTCCATCTACCTCGGGAACGGAAACCCGAATTATACTGCCTTGATTCCGCATACGCTTCTGCTCAATAAGAATGGGAAGCAATTTGTAGACATCACGGCATCTTCTGGAACTGGCGAAATTCACAAGGGGCACGCCATAACTTTTGCCGATCTCGACAGAAGCGGAAACGAGGCCATTGTCGCAGAGATTGGCGGCGCAGTGCCAGGCGATGCGCATGCACTTCGCGTGTTCAAGAACCCCGGCAACAACAATGACTGGATCAATGTTCATCTGGTGGGTGTGAAGAGCAACCGCTCAGGAGTCGGCGCACAGGTCAAGATCACAGTCACGGATGACGGTCAGTCGCCTCGGTCGATCTTCCGTACGGGGGGAGAAACCAGCTCCTTCGGCTCCAAGCCGATGGAACTGCATATCGGGCTGGGGCACAATGCGCATATCGTTGCAATTGACGTGTGGTGGCCCGCAACCAACACGCGCCAGCATTTCACAAGTGTGGACAAAAACCAGTTCATCGAGATCAAAGAATTTGCAAGCGCTGTCAGCAAGCTCGAGCGTCCCGGCTTTGTTTTGGGCTCAGGTGGAAGTCCGGGCGCGAAGATGTCCGAGGCCCCCACAAAGTCCACTTCCGGTCCTGGTTCACGGCAAACAACTGAGGTCTCAGGACATGAGGCTCCGCTTCGGTAAAGCAGCATGGCCAACTCATCGCGATCAAGAGCAACTCTGCAGATCCTGCACGGAAAGCACTCCGTGGTGGCCACTCGTGCGTGTGCTCGCCGTTCCGACGCACATGAATCCTTCGACATTTCGATCTTCAGCTGTCCACACGCCGAAATCCTACAGAGTCAAGATCATGCAGAGAAGTCCAGATTTGCTGGATGGTCGCCAGTCGTTTCTGGTCCAGACTTTTCTGAACCGCAGCCAACTGATCCATTAATATGATGTAACCTGAAAGTTGTGCAATCCAGCACTGGCATTGCGTCCAGGATCCGAATCCTTCATAAACAGGTTGTGCCCTTGAAGTCTCGACCAGGAGCATTCGAACCGTTGGGTCGCCTTCAGGCCCGTGTATGCGTATGAAATGCGCACGGAATGACAATCGAACATTCGAATGAGTTTCGTTCATTGAAGAAGGCCGGAATTGTTGCCGCTTGATGATCCCTGGTACACCGGAGCATTGTTCAACTCAGATTCGGAGGATCGGCCCACGGGCGCCGGTCTACTGTGGCCGAAATCGGTCCTGAAAAGTGAATGATCGACATGAGCCGTTCCCTGGTCGTCGGTCATACGCTCTTTGCGCGAATCCAGATAATTGTCGGCGTCGTTGCCCGCGCCGATCACGGTGGGCTGGCCGATTATTCCAACGAATTGCATTTACCGTTTATTCCTTGTGAAGAAGCACTGATGACAACGTTCACCTCCAGATCACTGTTTGGGAAGATCCGAGACTTGGTTTAGTTCCTGCCTGCGCGGCTCCCCGGTGGGTAGAAACGCAACGCCTGAGATGCCTTCGTCCGAAGCCAACACATTCCTGAGCCGCTCCGAATTTGCGCCGCTACGGCATTCTGCGGCCACGAGCATCCGCAGTGCGGTGGCTGGAGTGGTCTCGGGCTGCAACCGGAATATCCACGGAATGTTCATTGAGGTTAGCGTCTTGTCGGCAGTTAAAGCCACCACCGGCACAAAGCTCTTCAAAGCCATTTGCTCGGCCAGGTGGCTTGAGTCTCTATCGAGAGCGAGTATCGCAAGCGCGTGGCCGTCCATCAAGGCCTGAACCAGTTCCGTGGATGCGGCTCCCCAATTCTGATTGCTCTCAACCGGCAAGAGCTTTAACTCATGCCCCTTGATTGCGCTCGACGCAAGCTCTGCCTGCATCTCTTGCGAAGCGGCTATCGTAACCGCTCTCGGTCCGAAGAGAACGATACTCACCGGCCCTGCTGGCAGATCCTTTTGATGCGGCCCAGCGTAGTTGACGCCATCATCACCCACCTGCGCATAGGGCGCCTGCGGCGCCTGTGGTGCGGCAGGAGACGCTTGCGGCGAGGCAGAAGAGACCGGCTGCACAGCAGGTGCTTCCATCGTGGCAACACGGTAGGTGATTGCGCCGTTGTGTACAGTGCCCAAGTACAAAGGGGCCGTGTTCTTCAGGTTGGGATCGAAGATCATTTGCCCGGTCACGCCATCGTATTCTTCGATATTGGCCAACGCATCGTGAATCCGCGCCCGGTTCAGCCCTGCCTTGCAAATAGAGTC
>JBEKCA010000057.1:0-36542 GCA_050015115.1 Occallatibacter sp. | reverse complement strand
CACTACTGCCCATATTTGAGCTGCCGTAGGCACCCGGCGGGAGCAAGCCGAATTCTCCTTTTCCCAGCGTCGATTGCATGGTGATCTGATAGACACGCGGAGCGAGCTTGTCACTTTGAAAATCGATCAGGTCCCGTGTCGCTCCGCCGGAAACGTGCATCACTCCGCCCGTAACCGACCGAAACTCGCGCGAGTCTGAATTGGGGTGAAGCCGAAGCAATTGATACTCGGTGATGGCTACACCCTCGGGTGCATAGACCGCGAGCACGACTGGGAAGGTCAAGACCATCTTTGCCTTCGGACCCACGATGTGGCCGTTCACATCGCCTTTGACGATGCCTGCGGAGGCGATACTCTTCATGACGCCTCCAGTCTTGAAATTCACGACCTCCGGCATCAGTGCAACCCAGGCCCCGCTTTTGTTCTTGTAATAGACGCCGATTTCGTCAATCCCCACCGGAAGTCCATTGCTCGTTGGAGCGGTCGAAGCGGTTGGAGCAGTGGACGAGGTTGGCGTGCCTCCCGAGGATTTCACCACGATTGCCGACAGGACTTTGTCACTCACGCCAGCGCCTTTCAAGGCGATGAGGCCGTTGGCTGACGTATCGTAGTTCGCCGGCGATGCGTTGATGGTGGTGATGATCAAGTCGTCCGACAGGCCTGCTTTCACCAGCTTGATGACCGAATCATTGTTCATCGCCTGTTGCGCGATCAAGAAGGAACAGGAAACCAACAGAACAGCTGCAATGAGGCTTCTAAGCATGCCGCATCTCCTGGCGTTGCGGTTCAACGCAATTGGTCTCGGGGAGGCGAAGAAATCATCGACCCAAAAGCCATTTGGCGCAAGAGATCATTTTTTTGTTGATTAAAGAGTCACTCGAATTGACGAGTGCGGCAAACGCAAAAACGCCCGCCGCATTTACCTTGCGACGGGCGTTCGAGCTATTCCGGGTTCGCTTGAGCTATTGAGTGATCGTCTTGACGCGATCGCCGGCTTTGAAGTCGGTGCCGGAGACAGGCGTACAGATCGCAGATACTGCGTCGACGTCGGTGGCTTTGACTGTGCCGATGGTGGTGGTGAGGCGACGGAGAACGTTGCCGGTGGCGGGATCCTTGATCTCCTTGGTCACGCGGAGGACCTGAAGCTCGTCGCCGACCTTGACGCCAGCGTTGCCGCCCACGTTCAGAATCACCTGGCCGCCATCGACCGCGGCGACCACACCTTCAACGACGATTGTGCGCACGCCGACCTTTGAGGCGTCTGCTACGAGATTCGTCGTTAGCTGATCGACTGCGGCCTTGGTGGCTTCGCCGATGATGGTCTGCTGGAAGTCGCTGGAGCCGAAGTCGGCATTGCCGCCGCCCCAACCATGCCAGTTGCCGCCGCCGCCGAGCATCGATGTGCTTGACCGGGCCGATTGGCCGGTGCCGTCCGCGGCTGCCAAGATTTCGCCGGTATCGATGTTGATGATGCGTGCGGTGATGGCCACGTTGGCCTTGGAGTTGGAGTGGCCGAAGCCGCCGATGCCCATGCCGTGCCAGTTGCCGCCGCCACCGCCAAGGTTGGTCTTCTTGGTCTCATTGCCGAATTCGGTGATGCTGCCCTCGACAATAGCGTCCACTCCGAGCAGCTTGCCGATTTTGGCGGCGCTGGTTGGATCGGCGCGATCGGAGTTGGAGAAGTTTTGCTCGGCCAAAATCTTATCCAGCGCCTTGCGCTCGATGACGGAGTAGGTGCCGTCCTTCACGAGGCCGGTCACGAGCAGGTCGACGATGCCTTTGCCCACGTCAACGTTGGTGCCGAACACGGCGGCCGAGGCGGTCTGCACGGTGCCGTAGTCGAAATCGAGCACGGCGATACGCGGGCGGCGCGGAGAGGCGCCTTGCGCCGAGGCAGAAACGGCTTCGACTGCGATCAGCAGCAAGAGCGCGGCTGAACAGGTGATGAAGAACTTGCGTACGTTCATGAATGTTCCTCGAAATTGGGAATAAACTGTGAGAGCAAGGTTCACGCGCGCTTCATCCAAAGTCAAGCCAAATTGTCGGAAAAGAAGGGGGATCGGGCGCGATGGAGCGGTTTGCTCCACCCGATTCAATATGCTAACCTTGGAGACTGTGCCGTGGTATGCGCGGAGCAGGAGTGTGCCCGCGTCGATCACCGGTTTCCGGGGTAGATTTCTTGGTGGCGAAGCGGTTTCAGAGGGTGTGGGAAGCCGTCTTTGGGCTGGCGTAGCTCAGCTGGTAGAGCATCTGATTTGTAATCAGAGGGTCGGGGGTTCAAATCCCTTCGCCAGCTCCACTTGAAGAAATGCGAAACGAGGCCTCGAAAACGAGAATTGGTACGGTGGAAAGTTTTACCGGCGTCGATGATTTTGATGCCGGGCCTGTCCTCCGCAGTGAACCCACTTCAGGTGCAGGCTCCAAGTTGCCGGAGGACCTCCGGACGGGGGCTTAATGCGCTGAAGAGGGTTGGAAGCGGGGATTGGTTGGGATATCTGGCGAGCGGTTTTGCCTGCTGGAGTGGGTTGGGCACAGGTGGCCGAGCGGTTAATGGCAGCAGACTGTAAATCTGCCGCTCCTTGGAGCTACGGAGGTTCGAATCCTCCCCTGTGCACCATGATTTGCGAAGTTGGAGTTGAAGGGCAGGTTTTGCGAGGCTGGATTTCAAGGAGTTGCAATGCAGCCTAGTGAACGCGAGAGCCTACAGGGTGCCGGTTCGGAGTTGGACCGGAAGTTTTGGGTAGCTCTGGTTTTATATGGTGTTTTGGCGGCGCTGGCTTGGTTTACCTTGGGAGATGGAACAATTCTCATCAAGGGCAATCCGGTTGAGCTGCGGTGGTTTCCGCTGCTTGTTTTGGGCGGCATGGCTTTTAAGACGGTTCTAGCCCGTCAGGCGGAGAAGATTCGCCGGGACGGGGAGTAAAGTAGTATTTCGAGTTTAAGAGGGCTGATGTAGCTCAGTTGGTAGAGCACTCCCTTGGTAAGGGAGAGGTCACCAGTTCAATCCTGGTCATCAGCTCCAGAAGTTCAGCTTCTAGCTGCTAGCTTTTAGCTTCTAGCCTGTGCGGTGGCAACTCGGGCAGTTGTGGCCTGTGGCGACGAGAGACAAAGCTAGAAGCTAGCGGCTAAAGGCTAGAAGCTGTTTTGCGGGAGTAACTCAGTGGTAGAGTCACAGCCTTCCAAGCTGTTGGTCGCGAGTTCGATCCTCGTCTCCCGCTCCAGAGTTGGGCAAATGGTTGGGGCTGATCGAAGCCCGGTGCGAGGCAGGGAATGAAGTTCGAGCAGGCCGCGATAGCCGTCCAGGATCAGCAGGGATACGCCGAGCTTCATGCGCGCATCGACGCGGCATTTGACGCGCGGGATGTTGAGGTCTTCCTCAACCGCGCGGGCAAGTTAAAGCTGCGGATTCGCAACTTCGAGGGAGTTTTGGCGCGGGGGCTGATGGGCAAGGATGCCGAGGGAGTCTATAAGGCCTTGCCGGTTTCGGACCAGGCCCTGACCCGCGAGCGCTACCTGCAGAAAGTTGAAGCTGTGCCGATGGAACTGCGGCAACGCTATCTAAAGGTTTACGCCTACTATTGAGGCGCGCAAGACGAGCTTTTGCGCTTTTGATGGCGAAGGAAAAGTTTGATCGCTCGAAGCCGCACGTGAACGTGGGGACGATCGGGCACATCGATCACGGCAAGACGACGTTGACGGCGGCTATCACCAAGGTGTTGTCGAAGCACAACCCGAAGAACGCGTTCCGGTCCTTCGATTCGATCGACAACGCGCCGGAAGAGCGCGAGCGCGGCATTACGATCGCAACGGCGCACGTTGAGTACGAGACGGCCAACCGGCACTATGCGCACGTCGACTGCCCCGGTCACGCCGACTACATCAAGAACATGATCACGGGCGCGGCGCAGATGGACGGCGCGATTCTGGTCGTCGCTGCGACCGACGGCCCGATGCCGCAGACCAAGGAGCACGTTCTGCTGGCCCGCCAGGTGGGCGTTCCCTGCGTGCTGGTCTTTCTGAACAAGTGCGACGCGGTTGAAGATGAAGAGCTGATCGAGCTGGTGGAGATGGAAGTCCGCGAGCTGCTGGGCAAGTACCAGTTCCCGGAAGACGCGCCGGTGGTTCGTGGTTCGGCGCTGTTGGCCTTGAATGGCGACCCGAAGTGGGAGGCGAAGATCGACGAGCTGATGGAGGCGGTGGATAACTATGTTCCGCGGCCGGATCGCGCGGTCGACAAGCCCTTCCTGATGCCGATCGAAGATATCTTCTCGATCTCCGGGCGCGGCACCGTGGTGACGGGCCGCATCGAGCGCGGCAAGGTGAAGGTGGGCGAGGATGTTGAGATCGTCGGCTTCCGCGAAACGCGCAAGAGCGTTTGCACGGGCGTCGAGATGTTCAAGAAGCAACTGGACGAGGGCATGGCGGGCGACAACGCGGGCATCCTGCTGCGCGGCATTCCCAAGGAAGACGTTGAGCGCGGGATGGTGTTGGCCAAGCCGGGTTCGATCACGCCGCACACCAACTTCCGGGGCTCGGTGTATGTGTTGAGCAAGGAAGAGGGCGGTCGTCATACGCCGTTCTTCAAGGGTTATCGTCCGCAGTTCTACTTCCGTACGACGGATGTGACGGGAGTGGCGGAGTTGCCTGAGGGCGTCGAGATGGTGATGCCGGGCGACAATGTGGAGCTTACGGTGGAGTTGATTACGCCGGTGGCGTTGGAAAAGGGACTGAGATTTGCCATCCGCGAAGGCGGCCGCACGGTGGGCGCCGGCACGGTGAGCGACATTATCAAGTAGGCGTTTGCCGCGTCGGGCGAAACGCAAGGGCGCGGCAAGTTCTGAAACGGTTAGCAGGCGGGATCAGGGAACAGGGTCGAGGTAGTATTGCTGCCTGAGCAAGTCGGCACTGATTGCTGATCCCGAAAAAATCAGGTGCGCAGACGGCGGTGAATCCACTGCCTGCGGGGAAGACGGGAAGAACATGGTAGGACAAAGGATTCGCATCCGGTTGAAGGCATACGATTATCGCGTGCTGGACACCTCGACCGGCGAAATTGTGGAGACGGCCAAACGCACCGGAGCAACGGTAGCCGGACCGATTCCCTTGCCGACGATCAAGAACAAGTACTGCGTGCTGCGTTCGCCGCACGTGGATAAGAAATCGCGTGAGGCCTTCGAGATTCGCACGCACAAGCGGCTGATCGACATTCTCGAGCCGACCCAGCAGACCGTGGATGCGCTGATGAAGCTCGATCTGCCGGCCGGCGTAGATGTCGAGATCAAGGCTTTCGAGAAGTAGGCACCTGCGGTGCGGCCAGACGCGCCTTGCGGCGCAATAGGTTGACAGCCGTTTAAACCGAGAATGTTAGCGGCCCAGAAGGGCTCCGGCAGTGCGATGAACGCAAGATCGCATGATGAGGGAAGGAAATCATGGCAGTCACGGGGATTTTGGGCAAGAAGATCGGAATGACACAGGTCTTCGACGAAAAGGGCGATGTGCACCCCATTACGGTGCTGCAGGCAGGCCCCTGCGTGATTACGCAGTTGAAGACGCTGGCCAGGGACGGCTACGAGGCTGCACAGATCGGGCTTGTCGAGTTCGTGAAGGACAAGAATGTGACAAAGCCGCAGGCCGGGCACTTCGCCAAGACTGAAGCGCCGCCGGTGAAGGTCATCAATGAAGTAGCACTCGAAGTCGACAAAGACGGCGTTGTAGCTACCAAGGCGGGCGACCGCGTACTGGTGGACATCTTCTCCGAGGCCAGGTTTGTTGATGTGATCGGGACGTCCAAGGGCCGGGGCTTTGCGGGCGTTGTTCGCCGTCACGGTTTCGGCGGCGGGCCTAAGTCGCACGGTCATATGTTCCAGGTGCAGGGTTCGATCGGCGCCAGCAGCTTTCCTTCCCGCGTCTTCCCCGGCCAGCGTATGCCGGGGCACATGGGAGCCAAGCAGATTACGGTGCGCAACCTCCGCATTCGCGGCATCGATCTGGAAGAGAATCTTTTGATGGTCGAGGGCGCGGTGCCTGGATCACGCGAGGGCTATGTGCTGATCTCCAAGGCCAAGACTCCGCCGCGCGAGCGCCGTGGCTTTGCCGGTTCCGGCACGGTCGATCCGTTGAAGGCTTCCAAGAAGGCCGGCAAGCGGAAGTAGCCACCTGCGGTGGGGCTGGACGCGCCTTGCGGCGCAAAGACATTGAAGCCGGGAGAAGGTTCCCGGCAGAAGAAGAAGACGATGGCAACTTTGGATGTATTGAACATGAACGGCGACAAAGTGGGCACGATGGATCTTTCAGACGCGCTCTTTGGGCCGGACTCGGTGAACGAGGCTCTGTTGTGGGAGGCGGTCAAGCACTATCGCGCCTCGCTGCGCCAGGGCACACACAAGACCAAGAGCCGTACAGAAGTCGCCGGTTCAGGCAAGAAACTGTGGAAGCAGAAGGGCACGGGCCGCGCACGTATTGGCTCGGTCCGCTCGGCTCTCTGGCGTCACGGTTACACGGTCCACGGACCCCAGCCGCGCAGCTATGAGTATGCCTTCCCGCGCAAAAAGCTGCTGGGCGCGCTTCGCTCAGCGATTGCCGCGAAGCTGGCCGACGGCAAGCTGACAGTGGTCGATACGCTGGAGATCAAGGAAGCCAAGACCAAGCTCTACCGCGCTGCGCTCACCAAATTGGATGTCACGCGCACGGCTCTGATTGTCGAGAATGGCAAGACTCTCTCGCCGGCGCTGGTGCTGGGTGCGCGCAACCTCAAGGGCGTTGAGCTGGTGCTCAACAACGAGGTGCATCCTTACGATCTGCTCCGCTACGAGCGGGCTATCTTCTCGGCTGCCGCCATGGAGCAGTTGACCGAGATGCTTGAAAAGAACGCGTCGAAGCGCAAACACGCAGCCGAGACGGAGGCCGCCTGATGCCCACACTGCACACCATTATCCGCCGCCCGCTGATTACCGAAAAAGGGCTTTCCGTGAAAGAGACCGAGGGGACGCTGGTCTTCGACGTCGCCCCTGGGGCCACCAAGACCGAGGTCAAGCAGGCTGTTGAGGCCCTCTTCAAGGTAAAGGTTTCCGCGGTGCGCACAGCCAATGTTCTGGGCAAGGAACGCCGCCGGGGCAAGTTCACCGGCTTCCGCCCCGACTGGAAGAAAGCATATGTCCGGCTCAAGGCCGGCCAGAAGCTGCCTGAGTACGTGAGCAATCTGTAAGAGCAGCGAACGAGTGAAGCAGCGAATTGTTGGGCTGCTTGCCACGAAAAGAAATATCGGAACTCGAAGTTACGAGGAGTTCCGGAGAAGCCAAGAGGGTGGCGGGGCGTAAGTTCCGGCGCTTTAGGACAAAGACGATGGCAATCAAGACATACAGACCGATAACGCCAACCCTGCGTTTCAAGACCACGCAGGTGAATGACGACCTGACGACGGCGAAGCCGCACAAGCCGCTTCTGGCGGTCAAGCAGCGCACCGGCGGACGCCGCAGCATGGGCGATCTGACTATCCGCCATCAGGGCGGCGGCCACAAGCAGATGTTGCGCCTGATCGACTTCAAGCGCGAGAAGTATGGGGTTCCGGGCAAGGTTGCGACGATTGAGTACGATCCCAACCGCTCGGCCCGCATCGCTCTGATTCATTACCTGGACGGCGAGAAGCGCTACATCCTTCAGCCGGTTGGCTTGAAGGTTGGGCAGACGATCAGCTCCGGTCCCGACGCCGACATTCTGGTGGGGAACGCCCTGCCGCTGAAAAATATCCCCTCCGGCACCACGGTTCACGCAATCGAGCTGAGGCCGGGCAAGGGCGCGCAGATGGCGCGCTCGGCGGGGACGCAGGCCCAGTTGGTGGCCAAGGAGGGCGAGTACGCCCTTCTCAAGTTGCCCTCAGGTGAAACGCGTAAGGTGCTGGTTGAGTGCATGGCGACGATTGGCCAGGTCGGCAACACCGACCACGAGAACATCTCCATCGGCAAGGCTGGACGCAACCGCTGGAAGGGCATTCGCCCAGCCAACCGCGGCGTCGTGATGAATCCGGTGGATCACCCGCACGGCGGCGGTGAGGGCAAGACCTCGGGCGGCCGTCACCCGGTGACCCCGTGGGGCCAACCGACCAGGGGCTACAAGACACGCAACAACAAGCGGACTGATGCATTCATCGTTAGCCGCCGGGCAAAGTAGTAAAGGCTAAGAGCTTAGGAGCTGTTTTTATGGCACGTTCGACAAAGAAGGGCCCGTTCGTGGACGCACACTTGACCGTGAAGATCGAGGTGCTCAACCAGGCCAATGACAAGAAGGTCGTGAAGACCTGGTCGCGCCGCTCGACGATCTTTCCCGAGTTCGTGGGGCACACCATCGCCGTCCACAACGGAAAGAAGTTTGTCCCGGTGTACGTGACGGAGAACATGGTGGGGCACAAGCTGGGTGAGTTTGCTCCTACGCGTGTCTTCAAGGGACACACCGGGGGATCCAAGGCCGCCGAAGCCGGAGCCAAGCCGCGGTAGAGAAACAGTGGACAGTGATCAGTGGTCAGCATACTGAGAACAGTCAGCTAAGAGATTTGAGGAAGAGACGATGGCAGTCGAGACAAAGGAATACCGGGCCGAGGCCAAGTTCCAGCGCGTGTCGCCGCAAAAGGCGAGGCTGGTGCTTGACCTGATCAAGGGCCGGGGGGTTGAGGAGGCGCTGACGACAGCGGCCTTCACTAAAAAGCGCATCGCCCCGGTGATTCACAAGCTGTTGACCTCGGCGGTAGACAACGCGAAGTATGTGGCTGGCGAGGCGGGCACCGATCTGGACGTGGACAATCTCTACGTCAAAACGGCACTGGCCAACGACGGTCCACGCATGAAACGCATTCGCCCTGCCCCAATGGGCCGCGCCTTCCGCTACCAGCGCAGGCTCACGCACATCGTTCTTTCGGTGGCCGAGCGCGAAGCGGCTGGCGGCCTGGTGACCAGGGTGGAGGAGCCGGTCGCGCCGAAGGCGGCCAAGGCAAAGAAGGCAACGGAAACAAAGGCCGAGGCACCGCAGGCGGCGCCCAAGGCAACGAAGACGAAGGCCGCTAAAAAGGCCTAGAGGGTTTTGAGGAAAAGCATATGGGACAGAAAGTCCATCCTTACGGATTCCGGCTGGGGGTAAACAAGCCCTGGCGTTCACGCTGGTTCTCTGAGCGCGATTATGACAAGCTCCTGGTCGAGGACGTGAAGCTCAAGGCTGAGCTGCGCGAAAAGCTGAAGGCCGCCGGAGTGAGCTCGGTAGAGATCGAGCGGCCGGGCAACAAGCTGCGCTTTCTTATCCGCACCGCTCGGCCGGGCATCGTCATCGGCCGCAAGGGCGCGGAGATCGAGAAGCTCAAGACTGAGCTCGGCAAGCGCACCAGCCGCGAAGTGTTCATCGACATAATCGAGGTGAACAAGCCGGAGCTGGATGCACAACTGGTCTCGGAAAACATCGCGCTGCAACTGGAAAAGCGCGTCAGCTTCCGCCGTGCGATGAGAAAGAGCGTCGATTCGGCACTGCGCTTCGGCTGCAAGGGAATCAAGGTGCGCGTCTCGGGCCGTTTGAACGGCAACGAAATCGCCCGCTCGGAGTGGTATCTGCAGGGACGTTTGCCCTTGCATACGCTGCGCGCCGACATCGATTACGGCTTCACCGAAGCTCACACGACTTACGGCGTGATCGGTGTGAAGACGTGGATCTATCGCGGCGACATCTACGAGCAGAAGCGCCGTCAGGCGCCGCCGGTAGGCACGTCGGTGTTCTAGAAACAGCTAACAGCTGACAGCTAACGGCTGACAGTTGGATAGCGCCGGGAAAGAAAACTGTGAGCTGTCGGCTGTGAGCTGCCAGCGGGTTTCAAGAGGGTTTCGCTATGTTGATGCCAAAGAAGGTGAAGTTTCGGAAGCAGCAGAAGGGCAAGAGACGCGGCAAGGCGTGGCGCGGTTCTTCCATCTCATTCGGTGAATACGGCTTGCGCGTTATGGAGTGCGGCTACATTACCGACCGGCAGATCGAAGCCAGCCGTATCGCCATGACCCGCTTCATCAAGCGCGGCGGCAAGATCTGGCTCCGTCTGTTCCCGGACAAGTCGATCACCAAGAAGCCGGCCGAAGTCCGCATGGGCTCGGGCAAGGGCGCGCTGGATCATTGGGTGGCTGTGGTGCGGCCAGGCAAGATCCTCTTCGAGATGGAAGGCGTGGATCAGGCGACCGCGCAGGAAGCCATGCGTCTGGCTTCAAACAAGCTGCCGCTCAGGACCAAGTTCATCATGCGGCCCGGCGTCGAAAAGGTTGAGATCGTCAAGGCTAAGTAAGACAACTCTGAGCTGCTAGCAGCCGGTTGGAGAGAGAAACACAATGGAACTGGAAAAGATTCGCAATTTGAGCGACGAAGAGCTGGCGCATCAGGAAAAGACGACCGCCGAGCAGCTCTTTCGCGCCCGCTTTCAGATCTCGCTGCAGCCGAACGAGGGAGTGAGGAAACTCCAACTGCTGCGTAAAGAGATCGCCCGGATCAAGACGGTGGCTCGCGAGCGCCAGTTGGGGATTCGCGGAGCGGCTAAGGATGCCGCCGCGGCAACGGATGCCAAGACTGGAACTGAGAAGGGAGCCCGCTAAATGATGGCGACACAAGACGCGGTGCAGGTGCCGGCGGCAACAGGAGCCCGGCGAAATGAGAAGGTTGGCCAGGTGGTCTCGACCAAGATGCAAAAGACCATTGTGGTCGAGGTCGAGATGCGCAAGGCGCACAACAAATACAAGCGGATCGTGCGCTCGACCAAGAAGTTTTATGCCCATGACGAGCTGAGTTCGGCGCGGATGGGCGATGTTGTGCGCATTCGTGAGACCCGTCCGCTGAGCAAGCTCAAGCGGTGGTCTCTGGAAGAGATTGTCAGGCGTTCGGCCCTCGGCCAGCTCGAGGATACGGCGCTTCCGGAAGAAGTCAAGGCCGCCAGCTAAGGCGAGAGCGAGTTAGGAGAAGAACCCATGGCTGTGCAAATGAGAACCATGCTCGCGGTAGCCGATAACTCCGGCGCGCGCAAGCTGCAAGTGATTCTGCCGCTGGGCGGCGGACTGGGCAAGAAGGCCGGCCTGGGCGACATCGTGACCGCCGCGGTCAAGGAAGCTTCGCCCGACGGCACGATCAAGAAGGGCAAGGTTGTGAAGGCGGTCATCGTCCGCACCCGCAAAGAGCATCGCAGGCGCGACGGAACCTACATCCGCTTTGACGAGAACGCGGCCGTAGTGATCGACGATACGCATGAGCCGGTTGGCACGCGCGTCTTTGGGCCGGTGGCCCGCGAGTTGCGCGAGAAGAAGTTTTTGAAGATTGTTTCGCTGGCCCCGGAAGTGGTGTAAGTGCAGCTGACAGCATACATCTGACAGCAGACAGTTGGGACAGAGTCAACTGAAAACTGAGAGCTGTTAGCTGACAACTGTTAGCTGTTTTTTGGAGAAGAGATGCCGAGTTTGAATATTCATCGCAACGATACGGTCAAGGTGCTCACGGGCTCAGACCGAGGCAAGACGGGCCGCGTACTGCGCGTCTTCCCCGACGAGGGCACGGTGTTGGTTGAGCATGTGCGCATCGTCAAGAAGACGGTTTCGAGCAAGCGGGGCCAGCGGACGCAGGGCGGCATTGCCGACCAGGAATCGCCTATCAATGTCTCGAATGTAGCGCTGGTCTGCCCTAACTGCGGTCCGGTGCGTGTGGGTTCGAAGGCCGAAGGCGACGTGAAGGTTCGCGTCTGCAAGAAGTGCGGGCAGACGCTGCCGACGAAGAAGTAGTTCCCACCGGCACGGTTTGAGCCAGAGGCTCATGCCCGTGCGGCAAGCACTTCCGCAACGGTAAACGGCCAAAGAGCTACTCCGGGCGCCGGAAGAAAGAGAGCAGAGAGCAATGGCGGCAAGGCTGAAAGAGAAGTACCACAAAGAGATCAAGCAGGCTCTTCAAAAAGAGCTCGGGCTTACGAACGCAATGGCAGTGCCGAAGCTGGAGAAGATCGTAGTCAACATGGGACTGGGCGAGGCCACGCAGAACACCAAGCTCTTGGATCCGCTGGTGGCCGATCTGACCGCGATCGTCGGACAGAAGCCGGTGACCACCAAGGCCAAGAAGTCGATTGCGGCATTTAAGGTGCGCGCCGGCATGTCGATTGGCGCCATGGTGACGCTGCGCAATGAGAAGGCCTACGAGTTCCTCGACCGGTTGATCTCGACCGCACTACCCAGAGTGAGAGACTTCCGCGGCGTTTCGACGAAGAGTTTTGACGGGCGCGGCAACTATACGCTCGGCCTGCGCGATCAGCTCATCTTCCCGGAGATCGATTACTCCAAGGTCGAAAAGCTGAAGGGAATGAATATCACGATCGTGACCACGGCGAAGGACGACAACCAGGCAAGGGCGCTGCTTCGCCACTTTGGCATGCCTTTCCGCCAGGGCGCGTAGTGCGGGTTGGACTAAAGGGGATTTGAGGATTTATGGCAACCACTGCAAAAAGGGTGAAAGACGCGCGGAAGCCGAAGTTTAGCTGCCGCAAGCACAACCGGTGCCAGCTCTGCGGGCGGCCGCGCGGTTTCCTGCGCAAGTTCGGCGTTTGCCGCTTGTGTTTCCGCGCACTGGCGCTCAAGGGCGAGATTCCCGGCGTAGTCAAGTCGAGCTGGTAGAAAACAGGGAACAGGGCACAGAGTACAGGGGTCGGTAAGAATTGCAGGCGCTGACAACTGACGGCAATCGAAGGTTTTTGCTGATCTCTGATCTCTGACCCCTGATCACTGTAGGGGCATTTTCGCTGGTTCTCCCGCTTTAAACAGGACGGGAGCGAACGGGGAATGAAGGAGAAGGAATGAGTTTGACCGACCCAGTAGCAGATTTTCTGGCGCGAATCCGGAACGCAATCCGGGCGCGTCACCAGAAGCTGGATGTTCCGGCTTCAAAGCTGAAGGCCGAGATCGCCCGCATCCTCAAGGAGGAGGGCTACATCTCGAACTACAAGACCCAGGAAGAGGAAGGCAAGCTGATCCTCCGCGTGTACCTGAAGTACGGCGGAAGCGAAGCGGCCATCCGCGATCTGGCGCGCATCTCGCGTCCCGGGTGCCGTGTCTATATCGGCCGCGACGAGATCAAGCGCGTTCAGGGCGGCCTCGGCATTTCGATTATGACGACGCCCAAGGGCGTAATGACCGGCCGTCAGGCGCGCCGCGAAGGCGTAGGCGGCGAACTGCTCTGCGAGGTGTGGTAAGAGCAGTGGTCAGTGCTCAGTGAACGGTGGTCAGCAAAACTGTTCACTGTTGACTGTCAACTGTTCACCGTATTACAGGCTGCAGTGGAACGAGGGCGCGTTGAAACTGATCACTGACAACTGATCACTGACAACTGCTTTTTCGGGACTCGCAAGCCGCATGAAGGATTGATTCAATGTCGCGTATAGGAAAAAAGCTCATCCCGCTGCCCGCTGGCGTCAAGTACAAGGTTGAGGGCAACACGGTTCTGGTCGAGGGTCCCAAGGGCAAGGTCACCGCGCTCATCGCGCCGGGCATCACCCTCGAGACCAAGGACGGCGTGTTGCATGTCAACCGCGAAAACGACAGCCAGGCCGCCATGCATGGTCTTACCCGGGCGCTGGTTTCCAACGCGGTTCAAGGCGTCACCACCGGCTGGAAGAAGGAATTGGACATCGTCGGCATCGGCTATCGCGCCGAGTTGAAGGGCAAGGGCACAGTGGTCTTCACTCTGGGCTATTCGCATCAGATTGAGGTTCCGCTACCCACTGGCATCGAAGTAGCAATCGACCCCAAGCAGTTGCACATTACCGTCTCCGGCATCGACCGGCAGAAGGTGGGCCAGGTGGCTGCCGACATGCGCTCGCTTCGCAAGCCGGACCCCTACAAGAACAAGGGCGTGCGCTACTCGGACGAGAAGCTGAAGAAGAAGGCCGGCAAGACGGGCGCAAAGTAAGCTGATAGCTAACAGTAGACAGCTTACGGCCTCCAACTTTTGGAAGACAGCTAGCTGTAAGCTAGCGACTGTAAGCTGAATCAACCGAACGGGGTCGCAGGGCGGCTCCGCTGATAGGAAACGAGAGAAGCCATGATTACGAAGACCAAGAGAAACGAGATTCGCCAGCGCATTCACTCCCGCATCCGCGCCAAGCTGGCCGGCACCGGGGAGCGCCCGCGGCTGAACGTTTACCGCTCGCTGAACCACATCTACGCGCAGCTGATTGACGACCAGAAGGGCGAGACGCTGGTTTCCGCCTCGACGCTGGAATTGAAGGCAAAGACCGGCGGCAACATCGCTTCGGCCAAAGAGATCGGCAAGGCAGTGGCCGAGAAGGCTGTGAAGCAAGGCATCAAGAAGGTGGTCTTCGATCGCGGCGGCTACCTCTATCACGGGCGCATCAAGGCGTTGGCCGATGCGGCGCGCGAGGCAGGGCTGGAGTTCTAAAGGCAGCTAAGTAGCAGCACACAAAGAGACGAGAGAGCAATGACGATGTTGAAGAAGAAACTTGATGCCAACCAGTACAACCTGAAAGATCAGGTGGTCGCTATCAATCGCGTGACCAAGGTGGTCAAGGGCGGCAAGAATATGTCCTTTGCCGCGCTTGTGGTGGTCGGCGATGCCCTGGCAGGTGTGGTGGGCCACGGTTCCGGCAAGGCCAAGGAAGTCCCCCAGGCTATTCGCAAGGGGATCGAGGCGGCCAAGAAGAATCTGGTCCGGGTAAACCTGACCGAGACCTCGATTCCGCATTTGGTTCTGGGCCGTTACGGTGCAGGGCAGGTGCTGCTGAAGCCGGCTCCGGAAGGCACCGGAGTGATCGCGGGCGGTGCGGTGCGCGCGGTGATGACCTCGGCCGGAGTGCAGAACGTGCTCACCAAGAGCCTGGGTTCGCCGAATCCCCACAACGTCGTCAAGGCCACCTTCAACGCGCTTGTGCAGTTGCGCGACAAGGCCGATGTGGCCAATATGCGCGGCAAGTCCGTGGAGGAGCTTTAAGCCATGGCGGAAACCAAGAAAATTCGCATTGAGTATTACCGCTCGAAGAACTCCACGCCCTTCAAGCACCGGTTGGTGGTCAAAGGGCTGGGCTTTACGCGGCTCAACCAGGTCGTCGAGCGCGAAGATACGGAATCCATCCGCGGCATGGTCAAGGCCATTCCGCACCTGGTCCGAATTCTGGAAAACTAGCTCGACACCGACGGGGTGGGCGGCCGTGCCCTCCTGTACACAGACCGGATGGTGTCAGCGAGTCGGGCAAGGCGTTTGATTCCGGTGCAGCAACCCGGCAACAGGAATCGGCCGCAAACATTCGCAACCATAATGGTTGCCACAACGCGAGTCGGCGGGATCAGAAGAATCCAGTCGGCGCTACAGCGAGGAAATCATGGCACCGAGAAATCTATCGAATTTGCGCGCGCCCCGGAAGGCAAACACTGGGCGCAAGCGTGTCGGCCGCGGTATGGGATCCGGCATGGGCAAGACCTCAACCCGCGGCCATAAGGGCCAGGGATCGCGCTCCGGCTCGCATCTGATGCGCGGTTTTGAAGGCGGCCAGATGCCGCTCCATCGCCGCTTGCCCAAGCGCGGTTTCACCAATATCTTCCGCACCGAGTACACGGTGGTCAACCTGGACCGGATTGTGGAGCAGATTGAAGGCAAGGCCGTTACCGAGATAGGCCTGGACGATTACAAGAAGCTTGGCCTGGCCTCGAGCAAGAAGGCGCTGATCAAGATTCTCGGCTCCGGTGAGTTGACCTCGGCGCTCACCATTCATGCGCACAAATTCTCCAAGTCTGCCGTCGAGAAGATCGAGAAGGCTGGCGGCAAGACCGTGGTTCTGGGTGGGGAGACTGCTCCCGTAGTGGGCAAGTTGAAGAAGAAGGACGCGACGCCGAAGGCCTAGCGCTGATCGTAATTTCAGTGACAGAGATTCAAGGGCTCAAAGGCCCTGAAGCGGATAAGCAACCATGGCTGAAATGTTTGAGAAGTTCGCCAATATCTTCCGGATTCCCGACCTGCGCAAGCGGGTGCTCTTCATGCTCGGCATCCTGGCTGTTTACCGGCTGGGCGCGTGGATTCCAACGCCGGGCGTCGATACCCATGCGCTGGAGCGGATGTTCGACCAGCAGGGTGGCTCCGCGCTAGGCCTGATGAACCTCTTCGGCGGCGGCAACCTGCGCCGCATGACGGTCTTCGCTCTGGGCATCATGCCATACATCACTGCCTCGATCATCTTTCAATTGCTCACCGTGGTTTACGAACCACTGGCGCGCATCCAGAAGGAAGGCGAACTGGGCCGGCGCAAGATCACTCAGTGGACCCGCTACATGACAGTCATTCTGGCAGCGGTCCAGTCGGTCGGCATCGCGTTCATGCTGCAAAAAGGCGGCATGGTGCTGAATCCGGGTTTCAGCTTTATCGCCATGACAGTGCTCACGCTGACTACCGGCACGGCTTTCATTATGTGGCTGGGCGAGCAAATCACCGAGCGCGGTATCGGCAATGGCATGAGCCTGCTGATCTTCACGGGCATTGTCGCCGGATTACCGCGCGGCATTTATGATCTCTATCAGAAGGTCGAGACCAATCAGTGGGGCTCATTCACGATCATCGCAATGCTTCTACTGGTCACCTTCATGTTCGCCGTTGTGGGCTTCATCGTTTATGTCGAACGGAGCGAGCGGCGCATTCCGATCCAGAGCGCGCGGCGCATCGTAGGCCGGCGGATGATGGGCGGCCAATCCAGCCATCTTCCTCTCAAGGTCAACTCCGGCGGCGTGATGCCGGTCATCTTTGCCGCTTCGATCCTCTCCGCCCCGATGCTGCTCCGGCAGACCGAGTTTATTCAGAACAGCCGCTTCTGGCTGCCCATCTTCGACGCGCTGACCCCCGGTTACCCGTGGTATGAGATGTTGTATGTCTTCGCGATCATCTTCTTCGCCTACTTCTACATTTCGATCGTCATGAAACCGGATGACATTGCCGACAACTTCCGCAAGTCGGGCTCTTTCATCCCTGGCATCCGTCCCGGCAAGCGTACCTCGGACTTCATCAACGACATTCTCACTCGCATCACGCTGGTGGGCGCGATTTATCTGATCATCATTTCACTGGTCCCGACCTTCCTGATCTCGGGTATTCGCTTTGACAAGGTGTGGCTGATCGGTAACTTCTTTGCCAAGATGCCGCTGTGGATGACGCACGGTTTGGGAGTCAATTTCTACTTTGGCGGCACCTCGCTGCTGATTGTTGTAGGTGTAGCCATGGATACAGTTAACCAGATCGAATCGCAGCTGATCATGCGGCACTATGACGGCTTCTCCCCGCGTTCCGGTCGCATTCGCGGAAGGAAAACTTGGTAATGTCATCTTCTGATTCCATCGTAGGTCAGGGTCGCGAAGAGGGTCAGAAGACCTTCCTTCCCGGCCCGATTCTCTTGTTGGGCGCGCCCGGCGTGGGCAAAGGAACGCAAGCCAAGGAACTGATCAAGGTATGGGGAATTCCCCAGATTTCAACCGGCGATCTTTTGCGCGGCAATGTGGCCCAGGGCACCGAACTCGGCAAAGCGGCCAAAGAGATCATGGGGCGCGGCGAGCTGGTTCCAGACTCGCTGGTCAATGAGATGGTCGCGGTGCGGCTGGAGCAGCCAGACACTGCCAAAGGCTACATTCTGGACGGTTTCCCGCGCACGCTAGTGCAGGCGGGGTGGTTGGATGGCCGTCTGGCCGCCCGGGTCGAAGGTCTGCCCGTGGTTGCTGTCAGTATCAAAGTGGAATATAATCAACTTCTGCGCCGCATCACCGGGCGTAGAAGTTGTCCCGTCTGCCAGACCATTTATAACGTCAGCTTCAAGCCCCCCAAGAAGGATGGCTTCTGCGACCTGGATGGCGCGGCGTTGGTCCAGAGAGCCGACGACACGGAAAAGGTCTTTGAGGAGCGCATGCGCGCTTACGAAGCATTGACCGCGCCGGTCGTCGAGCATTACCGGGCATTGGGACGTTTTGCAGAAGTCGATGGAGACCGGCCAATTCAAGAGATTGCGGCCGGAATAGTTGCCGCCGTCGAGCGGTTGCGCAAGTAGCGCAGCCGGACGGCGGGTTTTTGCATGAATACTGAAAGCTGGTTGAGTGGCGGTTGTACTGAAGTCGTCCAAAGAGATTGAGAAGATGCGCCGCGCGGGCCAGGTGGTTCGCGAAGTGCTCGAGTTGGTGCGTAGCCAAGTGAAGCCGGGGGCTACCACTCTGGATCTTGAGAAGACCGCAGAGGCCCGGCTTGCTGAACTGGGAGTCAAAGCGGCGTTCAAGGGTTACCACGGATACCCCTGCGTGCTATGCACCTCAGTCAACAGCGAAGTAGTGCATGGCATTCCGTCGCCCAAGCGGGTCCTCAAGGAAGGGGACATCGTTTCGCTCGATTTCGGAGCAGTGGTCGATGGCTATTTTGGCGACGCGGCCATCACGGTTCCGGTAGGCGAAACGATTAGCCCGGAGACGGCGCGACTGTTGAAAGTGACCGAAGCGTCTCTGAATGCGGCAATCGAAGTGGTTCGCCCTGGAGCAACATTGGGCGATGTCGGTTACGCAGTGCAAAAAGTGGTCGAAGCCGAGGGGTTCTCGGTGGTAAGGGATTTTGTGGGTCACGGCATCGGGGTCCACATGCACGAAGATCCGCAGGTGCCGAACTTTGGCATCGCCGGTCGGGGCATGAAATTGCGCGCTGGCATGGTGATCGCCATTGAGCCCATGGTGAATGCGGGAAAGCCGGACGTCGTGGTTCTTGGCGACGGCTGGACGGCAGTCACTGCGGATGGAAGCATGAGCGCTCATTTTGAGCACTCCGTGGCGGTGACCGCCACGGGAGCGAGAGTCTTAACCGAGTAGCACGCTCGGAAAACAGGCCGGCGGCACTTGCGAGTGAACCGGCAGAAGCGGGATGCAATTTGTCGAAGGAAGACATGATTGAGGTAATGGCAGTGGTTACTGACACACTGCCCAATGCCATGTTCAAGGTCAAACTCGAGAACAATCACGAGGCGCTGACCCATGTCTCTGGAAGGATGCGCAAGAATTTTATCCGCATTCTGCCCGGCGACCGCGTGGCCGTAGAATTGAGTCCCTACGACCTGAATCGCGGAAGGATCGTCTACCGCTACAAGTAGCCTGTAGCTGTTAGCTGCTAGCTAATAGCTTGTTTGTAGGAAGCTGAAGCACTAGGGAACCGCAAAAAACAGAGCTAATAGCTAATGGCTAAGAGCTTTCAGGAAGGGCAACAAAAGTTATGAAAGTCCGGGCATCGGTCAAAAAGATTTGCGTCAAGTGCAAGGTCATCACTCGCCGCGGTGTGGTCAGGGTGATCTGCGAAAACGCAAAGCACAAGCAGCGTCAGGGCTAGTTGATAGTCGGGCAAACGGCGGAGATCTTTCTCACTACGGGGCTAGTTAGCCTGAGTCAAGGCTTGCGTTGAACCTCTGGAGGCTTTTCCGCATAACCCGTGCGAACCGGTTGAGGCCGGGGGCACACAACCGAAGTAGCAAAGGAATCTTCAATGGCACGTATTGCTGGCGTCGATCTGCCTCGCAACAAGCAGGCAAGAATCGCGCTCACATACATCTTCGGTATCGGAGATCCTCGTGCGCTCAAGATCCTGGAGAAGGCAAATGTCGACGCCTTCAAGAAAATCCAGGACCTTGGCGAGGACGAGGTTAACCGCATCCGTCAGGTGATCGAGGACGAAGGGAACGTCGAGGGCGACCTGCGCAAGGACGTCCAGATGCACATCAAGCGTCTCATCGACATCCAGAGCTATCGCGGCACGCGTCACCGCAAGGGTCTCCCGGTGAACGGCCAGCGCACCCACACCAACGCCCGCACACGCAAGGGTCCGCGCAAGGGCACGATTGCGGGCAAGAAGAAAGCGACGGGTAAAACGTAATGGCAAAAGCAGAGCAGAAACCCGGAGCCGGCAAGGCGGGCAAAAACAAGAAGTTCAAAAAGCGCGAGCGCAAGAATGTGCCATTTGGCATTGCGCACGTTCAGGCCACATTCAACAACACCATCGTCACGATCACCGATCCCGTGGGCAACACGCTGAGCTGGAAGAGTTCAGGCTCGTTGGGCTTCCGCGGCTCTCGCAAGGGCACTCCCTTTGCGGCGCAGCAGGCAGCCACCACCGCTGCCAGCATGGCGCGCGATCACGGTCTGCGCGCAGTCGATGTGCGGGTCTCGGGTCCGGGTTCGGGCCGCGAGTCGGCCATTCGCGCCCTGGCTGCCGCCGGTATCGAGGTGCGCACCATCCGCGACGTGACGCCGGTGCCGCACAACGGTTGCCGTCCGCCGAAGAGACGCAGAGTGTAAGGAGCAACTTACAGCCGACAGCGTACAGTTGTCAGTGCTCCGCAATCGGCGCAAAAGAACTGTTAGCTGTCTACTGTCAGCTGTTAACTGAAACTGGGCCGGGACGAAATGTCCTCCGGACACGTAAACCGGCCGTCATCCGAAGTCAGGAGAAGAAATGGCACGTTATACCGGAGCAGTATGCCGCCTCTGCCGTCGAGAGGCAACCAAACTTTTTTTGAAGGGCGCCAAGTGCGCCTCCGACCGCTGCCCGCTTGAGAAGCGCAACTTTCCGCCAGGCATGCACGGCAAGGATCGCAAGGCCAAGATCGTGGGCTACGGCCTGCAGTTGCACGAGAAGCAGAAGGCCAAGCGCATGTATTTTACGCTTGAGAGCCAGTTCCGCGCGTACTACGAAAAAGCCAACAAGGCCTCGGGCGTCACGGGCGAGCTGTTGATTCAGCAACTGGAGCGCCGCCTTGACAACGTGGCCTTCCGGCTCGGCTTCGCCATGTCGCGCCGCCAGGCTCGCCAGGTCGTTCGCCACGGTCATGTTGAGGTCAACGGCCGCAAGGTCAACATTCCTTCCTACCAGGTGAATGCGGGCGACGAAATCAAGATCCGCGATGCCGCCAAGAAGCTGCTGATCATTGAACAGGGCGCGCAGTATGCCGCTCAGAACCCCGTGCCCACGTGGCTGGAGGCAAGCTTTGAGAACCTCTCGGGCCGCGTACTTCACCTGCCCAAGCGTCAAGACGTGAACCTGCCCATCAACGAGCAGTTGATCGTCGAGTTGTACAGCAAGTAACAGAACAGGGAATAGGGATCAGGGAATAGGGAATAGAAAACACGCTTGCCTAAGCATCGTGAACTAATCCCTAATCCCTAATCCCTAATCCCTGCATTCCAAACGAAGGAGAACTTGCGCGGCCGCCGCAAAATGCATCGCGACGTACAAGCCGCGCGGGAAACGAGAAAACGATATGCTTTGGAGAGGATTTCAGAAACCTAAGCGTCTGGCGGTCGATGCCGAGACACTCACCAACAACTTCGGCAAGTTCAGCGCCCAACCCTTTGAGCGCGGCTTTGGCACGACGATCGGTAACGCATTGCGCCGCACCCTGCTTAGTTCCATTGAAGGCGCCGCAGTCACCGCGATCCGCATTGAGGGTGTGCTCCACGAGTTCCAGTCGATCACTGGCGTGGTCGAAGATGCTACCGACATCATCCTGAACCTCAAGCAGGTTCCCTTCAAGCTTGCCGGCGAGGGCCCCAAGGCGCTTTATTTGCGCGCCGAGCAGCCCGGTGTCGTCACCTCTGGAATGATCGAAGCCGACGGCGACGTCGAGATTCTCGATAAGAACATCTATATCGCCACCCTGTCAGAAGGCGGCAAACTGGACATGGAAATGCGCCTCAAGCGCGGGCGCGGCTATATCTCCGCCGACAAGAACTTCGACGCCGATCTGGGCATTGGCTTTATTCCGGTGGACTCGGTCCACTCGCCCGTTCGCCGCGTCAACTATGTCGTCGAGGCCGCCCGTTTGGGCCAGATCACCGACTACGACAAGCTCACTCTTGAAGTGTGGACCAATGGGGCCGTGCTGCCCGCCGACGCCGTCGGCCTAGCCGCCAAGCTGCTCAAAGACCACATGAACATCTTCATCAACTTCGAGGAAGAGATCGAAACCGAGGGCCGTGGCGAGGAAGGTCGCGTACTGCTGCGCAACGACAATCTCAACCGCTCGGTCGAAGAGCTTGAACTGTCGGTCCGCAGCTACAACTGCCTCAAAAACGCCAACATTCAGTCCATCGGCGAGCTGGTTCAGAAGACCGAAGCCGAGATGCTCAAGACCAAGAACTTCGGCCGCAAGAGCCTGAACGAGATCAAGGAAATCCTCGCTCAAATGGGCCTCTCGCTGGGCATGAAGATCGACGAGCAGGGCAACGCCGTCCCCGGACCGACCAGCATATCGCCGGCCGCCGCTTTGGCCGCCAACTACAGCCGCTACGACGACGAAGACGAGCCGCTGGATTCGGTGGACCTGCAGTTACCCACCGAGACTGAGAACTTTTAAGAATAGAGATCAGGGTTCAGAGATCAGAGATCAGTGCTTGAAGAACCCGAAATACCGGCCTTTCATTGCTGATTGATTGCTGATCTCTGATCTCTGGTCTCTGACATCTGTTACCGAAAGAGAGTTTCACCATGCGCCATCGCAATGCAGGAAACAAGCTCGGACGCAACACCAGTCACCGTCGCGCCCTGTTGCGCAACCTGACCACGTCCGTCATCATGGAAGACCGTGTCGAGACCACTTTGGCCAAAGCCAAGACTGTCCGTCCGCTGGTTGAAAAGATGATTACCCTGGGCAAGAAGGGCGATCTTCATTCGCGCCGTCAGGCCCTCAGCTACCTCATGACGGATGCGTCCGTCGAGCGGCTCTTCGAGACTGTAGCTCCGCGCTACGGCGACCGGCAGGGCGGCTATCTGCGCATCATCCACACCGGTTTCCGCAAGGGCGATGGTGGCGAAAAGGCCTTCATCGAACTGCTCGGAGCGGAGAAGCAGCTTGATGCCAAGCGCCAGAAGCGCGACGAGATCAAGGCCAAGAAGCGCGCCGATCTGGAAAAGCAGTTGGAAGAAGCCAAGACGGAAGAAGTCAGGGAAGCTCAGGAAAAGGAAGACGCCGCGTAGCACAGGCTCTTCTCCGGCGGTTCACCCTTCATTCAGAAGGCAAGCACGGGCGCATCCCCAAGTGGGACGCGCTCGTTTTGGCTGAAGGCAACGTCAGTGTGCAATGCGTTGCAAAGACGCGTCAGGATGGGCATTCCACCCAATTACTCCTGCCTGGCCAGTCGTTTGGGGCGCAATGTGCGCATGTAGACATATACCGCCAATTGCAGCGTCAGCGCCCCGAAGCAATCCAAAAGCACATCCCAAGGCGTACCGGTGCGGTTCGGCAGATAACTCTGGTGCAATTCATCGCAACTGGCTACCATCGCGGTCCCGAGCAGGCCGAGGAAGGTGTCAGTGAAAAAGCGGGATTGAGGCAAAGTCATCCACCAGGCGCGCAGCCATGCCAGACCGATGAAGCCATAGCCGAAGAAGTGGCCGAACTTGCGAATCAGGTGATGTATTGTCTCCCAGTGAGCGGCGCTGACGAGGCCGAAGATAGCCTCCCAAAGCCAGCGCAGCGGATGGCTGGTATGGTCGGAGCCAAACCACGCGGTTGATTCGAGCATGATCACGCCGATACCGAAGGCAACCGGGAGCCAGGCGTTCAGCCAGAACTTGAGGCTGCGCTGGCTACTCGACATGATAGTTGGGCGCCTCGCGGGTGATCATCACGTCGTGCACATGGCTCTCGCGCAGGCCCGCGCCGCTGATACGCACAAACTGCGCATTCTCCTGCAACTCGGCAATCGTGCCGCATCCAAGGTAGCCCATGCCGGAACGCAACCCGCCAACAAGCTGATAGACCATCGACTCCAGCGGTCCGCGGTAGGGTACGCGTCCCTCGATGCCCTCGGGGACAAACTTCGCCAGGCGATTCTGTCCGTTGCGCTCTCGCTGCACGACGCCTTCGGAGTCAGCCTGCGCGCTGCCCTGATCTGCGCAATTCTGGAAGTAACGCTCTCCAGAGCCCAGACTCATGGCCGTCAAAGATCCCATGCCGCGGTAGGTCTTGAAGCTGCGCCCTTGGTAGAGAACGATCTCGCCCGGGCTTTCGTCGACACCGGCAAACAGCGAGCCGATCATCACCGAACTGGCTCCGGCGGCTATCGCCTTGGTAATCTCGCCCGAATATTTGATTCCCCCGTCGGCAATCACAGGAATCTTGCGCTCGCGAGCTGCCCGCGCAGCCTCGGCAATCGCTGTAATCTGCGGCATTCCCGCACCGGTAACGATGCGCGTTGTGCAAATGGAGCCGGGTCCGAAGCCCACTTTGATCGCGTCAGCCCCAGCGTCGATCAGAGCGAGCGCGCCTTCGTAGGTAGCCACGTTACCGGCCAGCAGGCTCACGCCTGGAAAGCGCTTTTTCACCTCGCGAACAGCCTCCAGCACGCGCGATGAGTGCCCGTGGGCCGAGTCGATAGCCAGTACGTCCGCCCGAGCTCGCACCAGTTCCGCCGCGCGCTCCAGATAGTCGCCCGTAGCCCCGATGGCGCCGCCAACCCGCAGCCGGCCCTTTTCGTCTTTGCTGGCGTTGGGGTATTTCAACTTTTTCTGGATATCCTTGACAGTGATCAGCCCCTTGAGGTTGTACTGATCGTCTACCACCAGCAGCTTCTCCACGCGGTGCTCGTGCAGGATCAGCTCAGCCTCTTCGAGCGTCGTGCCCACCGGGACGGTGATCAGGTCCTTTTTGGTCATTACGTCGCCAACCGGCACATCGGTGCGCGTCTCAAAGCGCAGGTCGCGGTTGGTCAGGATGCCCACCAGCCGCTTGCCCTGCGTAACTGGTACGCCGGAGATCTTGTAGCGGCGCATCACTTCAAGGGCATCGCCAATCATCTGGTCCGGCCCGATGGTCACCGGGTCAACGATCATGCCGCTCTCTGAGCGCTTCACCTTGTCAATCTCGCCGGCCTGATCGGCGACGGTCAGATTGCGGTGCACAATGCCGATTCCGCCCTGTTGCGCCATAGCGATGGCCATGCGCGATTCGGTCACCGTGTCCATGGCAGAGGAGATCAGCGGCGTATTCAGCGAAATCTCGCGAGTCAACTGGGTTTGTGTGCTTACCTGGACGGGTACAACCTCGCTATAGGCGGGCACCAGCAATACATCGTCAAACGTAAGGGCTTCGGGCAGGCTTTTCGTTAGCATATGTTTTGATGCGCCCGGCGGGCCGGGAATTACACTCCCCGGCGCGGCAGGCGCTTCCAACTATTGTAGCGGAGGGAGACGGGACGGACCGGGAGCCTTTTTCAAATCAACTGCACACAAGTTCAGAACTTCCTGATGCTTTTTCACCCCACTTTGCGCTATCTTCGGTAGGGACCCCTTCGACAACATAAACAGTGAGGTATCAGCCGTCATGCGTTCATTGAGGCAATCTTCTATCGTTCTATCGTTGCTTTTCGTTTGCATCTGCGCCTGCAAGGCGAGTACGCAAACACCAACCCCACTGACCAGCGTCGACGGCCAGCAGGGCGGCAAGATCGTCTATGGCGCCGTGGACGGAGCAACTACCCAGCCGGCGGCCCTTGCCAAACTGCTCACCGGCGTACAGTCCAAGTGCGGCGAGAAGCCGCAGATTGGCCGGGTCTTTCGATTCCGTGGAACGAACTCGGTCGGCGTGTTCTTTACCGTGACGGACCACCGGAAAGGGAGCAAGGTGGCTGGCCTGGCAATCGCCACGGCCACCGGGCCCAATCAGGTTGAAGCAGCGCTGCTTACCGACGGCGTGTCGCGCTTTGGGCAAACCGTAAACCCCATGCTCAAGCAGTTGCTTAGCGTTTGGCATCCGGGAAGTCAGTCAGAGGCCACCGGCACCTCGGCAGGCGCGCAATCGGCATCAGCCGACAGCGGACATTCCGCCCCGGCCGCCCGGTTACGCACGGTTACCGCGTCAGACAACTCCGCCAGCATCGGCATTCCCGACGGCTGGCAGCTCGATCCGCGTAGCGCCGGCGGCGCGATGATTGTCAGGGGGCCGAATGGAGAGCAGTTGATCTGGGGTGCAATCATGTCGGCGGTCGACCCCTACAACCCGCAGCAGGTGCAAGCGGTGCGGGCGGGAATCTACAGGAGTGGAGGTACGATCCTTTACCCCTACCATCAGGATCTGACCAAGGCCTACCCGGATCTGGTGCAGGCTTGGCGGCGCGCGAACAACAAGCCTCCCGTAAAGTTGCAAATGGACGAGATTACGCCGATGAAAGAGGCGGGCAACTGCATCCATGTCAAGGGGCACATCGATTTGGACGGGCAGGGGATGAAGTCGCTGAACGAGGTGATGTGCATGTCGCCGCTGACCCAATGGGGAGGGTATACCGTCCTGCGCAACACTGGCGTGATGACAGACGCCCAGGCCTCGCAGGAGAACAACACGATCAAAGCGATAGCGCAAAGCCTCAATATCAACCAGCAAGTGATGAACCAACAGATGCAACAGAAGCTGGCGCAAAAGCAGGCAAACGATCAGGCGATCAGGCAAAACGCACAGATTGCAGTGCAGAACATCCAGAACATCGGCGCGCAGGCCACGGCCCGCTACAACGCCCAGCAGGCCGCCAACGACGCTCAACACGCAGGCTATTGGGCGCAGCAACAGAGCAATGCCGCCCAGCATGCCGAATGGAACCAAGGCCAAATCGACAATGCCCGGAACGGCCAGGGCTTCAGCAACTATCTGCTCGATCAGACCGTCATCCAGGGCAACGACCTGGACGGAACAGTGGTAGGCCATGCCACGGTCTGGAACAACACCGCCGACGCACTGGTGAAACTCGACCCCAATCGCTTCGAGATCGTGGATACCCCCAATTACTGGCTAGGCACGGATTTCCACCAATAAGCCATCTGCGGTGGTGCCAATCGCTCGCCTTTCGCTTGCAAGCGATCCTTTGCCGGGATCGGCCGCAAGGCGTCGGCCCTGGACTGTGTTCCCCTCCCCGATTACGACGCTCATCCGATCGAATGGGCCGCCACTCGATGGCAGGTCGGATTTAGCGACGACGGCTGGGTTGCCAAGTGCTATAAAGGCTATTTCAGCGAATCGGCCGCTTCGACCGTCCGCCACAGCAACAACGATGCAGATTGGTTCACAGCCGCGTATGCGGTGATCAAGTCCGATCCCGGTCGCTTCGAAATCCTCAGCGGTCCCGGCATCCTCAAAGGCTTGGATTTCTAGTCACTACCGAAACCAGGGCAGCGCCCACCGACGCGACGAGAGAGATTGCGACGAGAATGACTGAGAACGCCATTCTCCTCCTGCAGTCTACCGGTCCTCATCTTGAGAATGCTCCAAATCGGACTGAACAAACAAGAGGGGATCTCGAAATACAGTTGCCGCCTCCTCAAAGTCGCTTCATGTTTCCGGAGATTAAAAGGGGCCTTTGCGGGATCCCAAACAATCGACTGGGGAAGCGCTACACACCCACAGGGAACGGCTTGGGGCTGGATTCGTCGGTGTTGGCGGTGGCGCCGGTCCGCCAGCGTTCAAATCGCCCTTGCAGCAGGCTCATCAGGCCCGTATACCAGTAGCCGATGACAAACAAAATAAGAAACGGGGCAGTGAAGTAGTTATGGTTTGAGAAGGTGTAGAGAATCGCCGCGAAGAAGTAGCATCCGATCAGTAACTCGATCCACGGCGTCAGCTTTAGCCGTTTGCGATACTTGGCGGCCTGCGATTTTTCGCCCTTCTTCGCGACGCGATATTTTGGAGTGCGAACAAAAGCGCTCTTGATGCCGAACAGGGCCTCCATCACCGCCTTGGAGTTGGTGACTGTGAGGCCGATTCCCAGAGCCATCAGTACGGGCAGATACAGAAATGTCTTCCACCATGTCTTGGGAAATAACTCACGTTCGGCCATCAGATAAAACACGCCGATCGAGGCGGTCGATGCAGTGAAGAGCGGTACATCGAAGAGCAGCATCTGGAACCAGCCCTGGTAGAAGCGGCAGATCATGGCCGGCATCAGAAAGGCCGTCATGATGACCATCAGGGGATAACTCAAGTTAGCCGTCAGGTGATAGACGGCCTCGATCTTGATCTTCCGCGGCACATCCGACTTGAACATCAGCGGCAGTACTTTGATGCTGGTCTGGATGAGTCCCTTTGCCCAGCGTGCCTGTTGCGTCTTGAAGGCGGTCATTTCAATGGGTAGTTCGGACGGGCACTCTACCTCAGGCAGGTATTTGAACTTCCATCCGGCCATCTGCGAGCGGTAACTCAGGTCGGTATCTTCGGTGAGGGTATCGTGCTGCCAGCCCCCTCCTTCTTCGATTGCCTTGATGCGCCACATGCCGGCCGTGCCGTTGAAGTTGAAGTAGTCGCCGGTTCGGACGCGCGCGCCGTGTTCGATGATGAAGTGACCGTCGAGCAGAATGGCCTCGATCTGGGTCAACATGCTGTAGTTGCGATTCATGTGCGTCCAGCGGGTCTGCACCATGCCGATCCCAGGCTCTGCAAAGTGGTGGATCACCTTCATGAGCCAGTCTGGCGGCGGCACAAAATCGGCATCGAAGATCGCTACAAACTCGCCGTTGGTCACCTTGAGCCCGGCGTCCAGTGCGCCAGCCTTGAAGCCGTGGCGATTGGTGCGGTGGATGTAGACAATTGGATGGCCAAGCGCGGCATAACGCGCGACAATGCCCGCAGCTACTTCCTGCGTCTCGTCGGTCGAGTCGTCAAGCACCTGGATCTCTAGCTTGTCGCTCGGATACTCCATTGCGCAGACCGCTTCGACCAGCCGGTCGATGACAAACTGCTCGTTGAAAATAGGCAGTTGCACGGTGACCCGGGGCAATTCGTCAAAGTGATTTGGTGGGTCGGGCTTGTAGTTCTTCTTGTACTTGAAGTAGAGATAGCACATCGTGTAGCGATGAACGCCATAGAGGGCGAGGAGAATCATCACGGCGAAGTAGGGGAAGATCATCAGCCGGTCAAACCATGTCGCCTTGTTGCCGCCCTGGAAGATTTCCGTCGTCTGGATGGCGGTTTTCATGTCATGCAGAAGGCCATGACCCGAGGCGAAGGCCGCCAGGTGGCTCAATTGCAAATTCAGCGCGTGCACACAGGTAGTGGGATTCAAGCTGAACAAGAGCGCAGCAGACAAGACGAGCCTCCACAGACCTGATACCGGTAATTGTAGTCGATTGGAGGGTCGTCTCCCAATTGCCGCGAAGCGCCGGCACCTCCGGCACGCGGGCGAGCGGCTCTCCATTACCAGCGGCCCACCAGCCATAATTAGGCGCTTTTTCCGGTCTTGTCTTAGAATTTTCTTATGGAAGACCCTCTCCTTTCCCTTACACGGGTTCTCACCGACGTTATCCTGCCCAATTTGCAGAGCGTCCAGATGAGTCAGGCGGAGCAGATTGCAGCCAATGACCGGCTGGAGAACGCAATTGAGGAGTTGCGGTTGCATCTGGAGTCGCAGTTTGCCCACCTCTCGGCGCAGTTGACAGCCTGCCGGGCAGAGCTGGCAGCGGCGCAGGCAGCTTTCCAAGCACGCGCGCACAATGGCGGCTCTGGCCCGGACCGGACGAATCTGATTCACTGAGCGGCCCCAATCCCAGGCCTCGCCTGCAATAATCTCTCCGTATGCGAACAATACTTACCGCTGAACGGCTTTGGGACGGCACCCGGCTGCTCGACCTGCCCGCCGTCTCGATCGAAGATGGCCGGATTGAATCGATTTCTACCCGCTCCATGAGCGAAGCGCCTGTCACGGCCCGCATTCTCGATTTTCCCGGCGCAACGCTGGCGCCCGCCTTCTTCGACGTACACTTTCACGGCGCCAAAGGTCACGACGTCACGGAGGCCACGCCCGAAGCGCTCGACGCGATCGGCGGCTTCCTGGCTGAGCACGGCACCGGCAGCTATTTGGCGACGACGGTTACCGCGCCGCTGGATGAGACTCTGCGCTCGCTTGCAGGCCTTGCCAAGCTCGTGGTGCAGCCGCTGGTTGAGGGGCAGGCGCGGCTTGCCGGGATTCATCTTGAGGGACCGTTCCTCTCGCACGCCAAGCGCGGCGTGCAGCCTGACGAACATCTGCTCGCGCCCGACATTGCCATTTTTGACCGGTTCTTTGAGGCAGCCGAAGGTCAGATCAGGCTGATGACCCTTGCGCCGGAGCTGCCTGGCGCAATCGAGCTGATCGCTCACGCCGCCGCCCGCGGTGTTCGCGTATCGTTGGGGCACTCGAACGCCAACGCTGCTGAGACCTGTGCCGGCATCGCCGCCGGAGCGGTGAGCGCAACGCACACCTTCAACGCCATGCGGCCACTCAACCATCGCGAGCCGGGGATTCTGGGCACGGTTCTGACCTGCGACGCGCTCTTTGCCGAGATGGTCTGTGACGGCATCCACGTTGCGCCCGAGATGGTGAAGCTCTGGTGGCGCGCGAAAGGGCCGGAGCGCGCGATTCTGGTGACCGATGCGATGAGCGCCGCCGGAATGCCGGATGGCGAGTATCAGCTTGGCGGATTTGCCGTCGAGGTAGCGCAGGGCAGAGCCATGGCTCGCGGAGTGTTGGCTGGAAGCGTTCTAACGCTTGACCGAGCGCTCGTCAATTTCATTGAGTTCACGGGCGCGCCGCTCACGGAAGCTCTGCGCCTGCCGACCGTGAATCCAGCTTCGATGACAGGAGTTGGCGGTTTGGCTGGTTCGGTTGCCGTTGGTCAGGCGGCCAGCCTCGTCGCCGTGGACCGGGCGGGAAAACTGGTTGGCTCGGTTGTGAACGGGAAGACCGCGTTTTCATAGCAACAGGGAAAGGCTCGTGGGTTTCCACTTTTCGCAATGTGCGGGAAGGAGGGGATTCCACGACCTCAACGGATCGTTCGAACAAAAGCAAGGAAAACATTGCGAGCGGTCAGCGGGCGTTGGCCCCACCCCAGGTGGCTAGCTAGCGCCGTTTTGAATTGTTTTTCAATACTGAGTTCGATTCTTGGACCAAGAATGGCGAGTGGTGGGGTGAGGTCATGAAGAGGAAACTCTTTGACCTCACCCTTCTCCACTTTTGGATTGCTGATTTGGAAATGAGAAAGAGCCCATCAGATTCACCGATGGGCTCCTGGACGTCTTCCTGCGCACCGAGATACCTCCTCGATGTGCCTGTGTTCGAACTGGCTGGAACCGGTTCGAACGATTTGTGCTGATGCACACACGAGCCGGATCACGCTAGATCGCAACCGGACTTCATGCATGTACAACGACTGAAGCGTAACTTGCTAGAGCCGAATATGTCAAGCATTTTTTGCCACGGTTCTTCGATTGAGAGTGGCGGCTTCTGGTCACCGAACAGGAGCAGTCATGAACTGGAGTTTTCAAAGAAGTAAGGAACGTCTTGCAAGCGAACGGGCCCGTATTCAGCAAGTCGGGCTGAATATTCAGCGATTGACCCGAGAGATGGATTTGGCGAATCTCTCCCCAACCGACGCACGAATCGTCCACGGCGCACATATTTATTGCCACATTGCGAACTTCTCAGAAGTTCTCAATTCGCCTCTCATGCGACGAGATGATTTCAAGCGTCTCCATTGCCTGCTCCATATACTTCGCATTGAGCAAAGGTATACGCTTCAGCAGGTACCCCCGGCAACAGCGCATTGATGCGGGCGGCCAGCAAAGGTTATCGAGACATCGTCCATGCCCTGATCGGCAAGGGAGCCGAGAGCAACGCCGCCAATGTGGACGGCGATACAGACTTGATCCTGGCGGCGTCCGGTGGGCATGAGGGCGTTGTCACGCTTCTGGCCCATAGCGGAGCCGATATCAATGCCTCCAACTATGACGGCGACACCGCGCTGATCTGGGCGGCCAGTTGCGGCCACGCAACTGCCACCGAGGCTCTGATGCGCTTGGGAGCCGATCTCCATGCCCGCAATGCCGACGGACGCACGGCGCTGGACTGGGCCGCCCGGAACGGCCACGGGCCTATCGTAGAAATCCTGAAGCGACCCCAAAGTGCCTTCGCCGTTCCCGGATGCGGCGAATAGGATGCCTAATCACCGCACGATACGCGGCGATTATTCTTGCGCGTGCGGCGAATAGGGTGTAGATTCTACGCATATGATGCGGAGAATAAGACCTGAAACCTATATCCACGAACTGAAGGGCTGGCCGGAGTTCCGCTGGGACGCCGAGCGCGTCTCCGCGCGCCTGGCCGATGTCCGGCACCGGCAGGGGCGTCTGATTGGCCGGATGGAAACGCTCGGCTTTCCGCTCAGGACCGAAGCCGTTCTGCAAACCCTGACCGAGGATGTCCTCAAATCCAGCGAGATCGAAGGGGAGACCCTTGATCGCGACCAGGTGCGCTCCTCGATTGCGCGCCGCCTCGGTGTCGATATAGGCGGACTAACGCCGTCGGACCGCGATGTCGAAGGCGTAGTCGAAATGATGCTCGATGCGACGCAAGGATACGACAAGCCTTTAACGGCCCGGCGGCTGTTCGACTGGCATGCGGCGTTGTTTCCGACTGGCCGCAGCGGAATGGCGAAGGTCAAGGTTGGTGCCTGGCGCGACGACAAGTCAGGTCCGATGCAGGTGCTGTCAGGGGCGATAGGAAAGCAACACGTCCATTACGAAGCGCCCGCAGCAGAAATCCTCCGGCAGGAAATGAAGCGGTTCCTGATCTGGTTCGAAGATGACCGCTCGACCGATCTCGTGCTCAAGGCCGGGGTCGCGCATCTGTGGTTCGTCACGCTCCATCCCTTCGACGACGGCAACGGACGCATCGCGCGCGCCATTGCGGATATGGTGCTTGCCCGCTCCGAGTGCAGCCCGCAGCGCTTTTACAGCATGTCGGCGCAAATCCGGCATGAACGCAAAGGCTATTACGAAATCCTGGAAGCAACTCAAAAGGGCGATCTCGACATCACGCGCTGGCTTGAATGGTTTCTGGACTGCCTCGGGCGCGCCTTCAACCATGCCGAAACCACGCTCGAAGCGGTGCTCAATAAGGCTCGCTTCTGGGACAGGCATGCGGGGGTTGCCTTCAATGACCGGCAACGCAAGATCGTCAATCAGTTGCTCAACGGCTTCGAGGGTAAACTCACATCGTCGAAGTGGGCGAAACTCGCCAAATGCTCGCAGGACACGGCTCTGCGCGACATTGAGGATATGGTCCGCAAAGGCGTTCTGAAGAAGGACGGGGCAGGGGGCAGGAGCACGTCCTACTCTCTGGCGGAGATTGCCTGACCTGCATCCGTCGCCGTCATCGATTAAGAAAAACTGGCACCGTTTTTCTTAACCCGCAGCTGACCTTTGCTATGTCGCTCACGTGATGCGGACTCTCGGCCCGTATTAGACTTGAAACGACTTCGAGCGCGCGCTTCGGCACCGCTCGAAACGGGGCGCAGCATCGCGGCAAGCCCGCCCCAGGGACCGGATACGATCCAAATTCGGCGCATCCATAAAAAATCGCCGGACGTAACTCCACTATTTTGAACTTGTTGTCTGGATGATCTCTGGCCAATCGGCATTTCATCCGGGCGCACCGCTCGGTTTTTGCGCGCGCGGGACATTCATTTGTGAAGGCGGATCAAAGCCACTTTCAATTCTCGCGGCCACCGAGCCGCAAAGGGGAATAGAAATGCAAAAAGACAATTTGCTCAACGAACTGAAGCGGCAGGAAAAGTACCTCGCCGAAATCCCTGCCGATTTCACCTTTCCACTCTTCAACACCAAGCGCGCTCTGGACTTCCAGCGCCAGAACGGTTACCGCAATACAGCGGTTGCCGCCCGCGAAATCGTAGACAACTCGTTCGAAGCGCAGGCTTCGAAGGCTCGCGTCATCTTCGAGACGACGCGAGTTCGCGGCATCACAGGGCTATGGAGATGTGGAAAGCAAAGAACGCTTCCCACATCTCCACAGCCCCGACTACTACGGCGACGGGCTAGACTCATCTCCAAACCAAAACCGGGAAACTCCAGCTATCGCTGGATGAGAAGAATGGGGCAGGTCACCACCTTCAGACGGCCCGACTCTAGCGAAAGAGCATTCTGAAGTGCGTTTGTAGTATCGCATAGGCCCGTAAGCCCTTGGTGTGGCGAACGTGTTGTACGCGTTTCTCTGCCCATGTGTTGCCGATGCCGGTGCGATAACCAAGTCTATTCAGGATAGAGACGATTGCGCTATCTTCACAGACCTGAGCGCGCTCACGAATCAACTCCGTTACTTCTTCAGAGTTGACGTGATCGTGATGGCCGGTCCTATTCTTGCGTACGGTCAACTCCGTGTGAACGCCGCCAACCCAGTGCAGCTTGAGATGCACTGTGGGAGGTCCGTCCGTCGTGTCCGCCACGATTTCTTCAAGTACGGTGCGAAGGATGCGCTTCTTCAGAGAGGCTGGCGAACTTGGATGATCCCATAGTTTCTCCAGGTCATCGCCGAGCGCGAGTAGTTGTTCCCGTTGTTCAGGAGTCAACTGGGGTGTTGCGATGGCCGCTTCCTCCAAGCGGCGTTCCATTTCGGCGACTTGTGCCAGAGAGTGGTTCCAGCGCTTCTCCAACTCGGCCGCGACAAGCCGGTTCTCCGGTTCGGTGGCCTGATATTGCCGCTCGATGCGGCTGGCCTCATAGCGCGCCTTCTGCACAGCAAGTTCCAACGCGCGCCGCTTTTCATCCGTCTGCGTCTGGCTCTTTTCCAGAGCATCGAACGCAGCTTGTATGCCGACAGGCCGCAGCGCATCGAGAACCTCGGCAGCCACTTCTTGATCCACGCGCGATCCCGCGAAGGTAATGCAGGAGCGCACCAGTTGCCGGCTGCGGTCACCGCTGCACCAGTAGCGTGGCAGGGGACCGTGCAACTTGCTGTTGGTATAGGTGACCCGCAGAGCGCGTCCACAGCGGCTGCATCGCAGCAGGCCCGCCAGGAGAGCCGGGCCGTTGCGCGCCGCGCCCTGGTTCTGTCCCATGCGGGCATTCCATCCTGCATTCGACCGGATCTGTTCCTGGTTGCGCATAAACTCTTCCCACGTAATATAACCTTCATGGTGGTCGGGAATCACTACTTCCCACTTTTCCTGCGGACGAGAGTGGCCGCGAGTCTTGTGAGCGCGGCCTTCGACGATGGCTGTGCGGGTCTGCTTCCTGCCCCAGACGAAGACGCCGGCATAGGTGGGATTCTTGAGGATGCCGATGATGGTTGGGTAGACCGGTTCTGACCAGACCGCCTTGCGGTTGCCAGACTCGCTCGATAACACCGGGATCAACAGCTTCTCTTCCCGATACCAGAGCATGACCTGGCGTACGCTTCCCAGTTCGCGGAACTTGCGGAAGATGCCGGTGATGGCTTCCTGGATCTGGCGATCCGGCGTCTTCTCGATGCCTTCGTCATCTGTCCGGATGTAGCCAGCGGGCACTTGCGTCAACACAAGACCGCGTCGGACTTTATCTCTGTGAGCTTCCATCGCTCGCTGCCGAAGCAAGCTCATTTCGAACTCGCTCATAGTGCCCTTCAGCCCAAGAAGAAGCCGGTCATTCAACAAACAGGGATCGTAGACGCCATCGTGATCGATGACCAGCGTGTCCGCCATGGCACAGAGATCGATCAGATGATGCCAGTCGCGGTTGTTTCTGGCAAGACGCGATGCTTCCAACGCTAACACGGCTCCCACTTGGCCGGTGCAGACCGCAGTAAGAAGCCGGCCAAAGCCAGGACGTTCAACCGATCCAGTGCCGGAGCGGCCCAGATCCTCGTCGATCACGGTAACGCGCTGGAAACCAAGTGTATGAGCGCGTTCGCGCAGATCATACTGGCGCCGTTGACCTTCCAGCCGTGTGCGTACCTGCTGCATCGACGACTGGCGGACATAGACATAGGCTTCACGCTCGGTGTGGATCGACTGTATCTTCTCGCTCATCGCGCTCCTCCTCGGTTGTTCCGTTTGCGGCTGCAAGCAGCATGTGGCTGAGTAACTCCCGGCAGCGTGTCTGCACTGTCTCCGGAAGCTCCGGCGTGTTGGGGATCTCCCACAGAAAAATTCCCTGGCGTGGTGGGCTCATGAGCACCTCCAGACGAAGATGCTTTTGAAACTACCGGATCGATAGCAGAAGAGGTAGGTGGTTGTGCATCGAGGAGTGAGCGAAGCGCCGTGAGCGCCGACAACGCCACGATTGGATGTGCGGCGACATTCATCCCACGGCATCGTTCTTCATCCAGCATCCAATCGGGAATCACAAGCTGATAGCCGCTCGAAAAAGCCACCTGAACCTGATGTGGTCCAAACGAAACGGACCTGCGTACCGCGGTTACAGTCTGGCCGTAGAAAGGGCGATGAGGATAGTGAACCGTCAACGAAACATGGGTAGTGTGTGAGTGCTTTGCAATAGGCGATGACGCTCAGCCCTGAGATCAACGAGAATGAATCCATGAGCAGTGTCTGGTTCACGGCCGATTTTCATTTCGGCCACTTCAACATTATTCAGTATTGCAATCGTCCCTTTGCGAGCGTGGAGGAGATGGACAACGCGATCTGCGAGCGTGTCAACGCTTGCGCCAAACCAAACGATATTCTCTATTTCCTCGGGGATTTCTGCCTCGGAGGAC
>JBEKCA010000056.1:0-33282 GCA_050015115.1 Occallatibacter sp. | reverse complement strand
TACCCACTTCGGAGATAGCGAAACTCAACCTGTCGCCAAAGGCCTTCCATGGCGATTGGAACTACTCCGTGCTCCCTCAATGACGACACGCTTGTGCAGTTTATTTATGCGCGAGCCCTAAGGTGTCGTCACCGTGTGCTCGACAAGGTTGATGGTGAAGCTGTCGACGGTGGTTACTGGTGACGATTTTGCTGGTGGAACTGGAGCAACCGGGCTGACTGTCAACGATTCCACTTGAATTTCGGCAGCGCTCACGCTGATGCGCAAAAATCCGTAATTTGTGTCGTTGTAATTGTCGAGCGTGATCGTGTTGCCCTGGCCGTCCGGCTCGGAGTGCTGGCCGGCGATAGGCTTGCTTCCATCCGCTTTTGTTTTCAGGCCAGGCAGATTGTAGTAGCCTCCGTTGCCCGCGACGATATAGGGGATCTGCCTTCCATTTGCTTTCATCGTCCGCGTGTAGCGCTCGTAGAGATGGGCGTGGCCTGAGAGCACCAGGTCGGGCCAGATGCTAGCCTGAGTGCAACAGTCGTCGATTGCCTCGAGCATCGCCGCGCTGGGAAAATGTTCGCTGCTGCCGGTAAAGGGCGGATGATGCACCGCTATGATCAGCGCCTGCGGATTCTTGCCATCAGGATCGGCTTGGCGCGCCGCCAGTGCCGCCGCCAGTTGTTGCGTAAGGAATGCGATCTGTTCTGTGCCGATCGTCGCGTTACTGAGTACGCCAGCTGTCTCACTGGTATTCGAATAGAGCCCGATGATGCGCGCGAAGGGTGCGGTCAAGGTGAAATAGGCGCCGGGCTGGGTCATGGTCGTCCGCGAGAATCCGGGAACTCCAGCCTCGGGCGCGGGAGTGCAGAAGTTATCGATGAATGGCTGCAAGGAGTAACTGGCTGACTCGCCTTCGAACATGACGCCGTCGTGGTTGCCCGGAATGGCAAAGATCGGGGCGTTGTAATTGCGATAGGGATCGTAAAACTGTTCGGGGTAATAGGTCTCCTGCCCGAAGAAATACACCACATCTCCAAGGTGATAGAAGAAGGCGGGCAGGCCGGTTGCATAGCTCTTCCCGGCCAGATCGGCCGCCATCGCGTCGGCCACGGCCAATTGCGGCTCGGCCCTGATGATGCCGCCCGTATCGCCCACCGAGTGGAAGACCAGTGTGCCGGCCGCGCTGATTTGGGCCAACACGCTGGCCGGCAGCACAGCGCTGACGTCCATCACCGGCGGGCTGATGCGCGGAGCCGGAATAGGTTCAACATCCTCAATCTCCTCGGAGTTTGGAATATTGGAGTCGGCATCGATCTGGCCGGCGCTGTAGGTTATGAAGTTATCCGCAGTGTAATGCGGGTTGGCAAAGCTGAATCCATTGGTGGACATGGGGGAGGTCCTCCTTCTGTGCGCTTTTGTTTGTCGCCTGACGGGATGTTCCGGCGGGCTCTGGCAAGGCCAGCCGGAGGTGCGGGAATTATAACTCGCAATCAGTGAATGGCTGGCAAATTTGCGTCACGCCGTGCCGATGTACCATCGGGATATGGCGCTGGTCGAGGTCAACTCGGTTTCCAAGAGCTACGCGCGGCAGATTGGGTTGCGCACCGAACAGCGCACCGTTGTCGAGAGAGTCTCGCTCTCCATTGAATCGGGCGAGACGCTCGGCCTGGTTGGTGAGTCGGGCTCCGGCAAAACCACGCTGGCGCGAATGATTCTTGGGCTGGTCGAGCCGACTCAAGGCACGATCCGCATCGACGGCACTGATATCACCCGCGCATCCCACGGAGAGCTGCACCGCCTGCGGCGCCAGATGCAGCCGGTCTTTCAGGATCCTTATGCGGCGCTCAATCCGCGCATGAAAGTGCTGGAGATCGTAACCGAGCCGTTGCTGATTCACCGCCCCGAAGCCGGATTCAGCACGGACAAATTCTCCCTACGGGCCAAAGCCGTCGAACTCCTCCAGGAAGTCGGCCTCGACGAGACGGCGCTCAATCGCTTTCCCCATGAGTTCTCCGGCGGGCAGCGGCAGCGCATCAATATCGCCCGCGCGCTGGCGCTGAGGCCAAAGCTGCTGGTTCTGGATGAGCCTGTCTCGGCCCTTGATGTGAGCGTGGGAGCGCAGATTGTGAATCTATTGCGGCGCTTGCAGCGGGATTACGGCCTGACTTATCTATTTATCTCTCACTCTATGCCGCTGGTGCGCTATCTCTCGACGCGCATCGCGGTGATGCAGGGCGGCCAACTGGTCGAGACCGGCGAAGCCGTAGCCCTATGCGCCAACCCCCGCGAGTCTTATACCCGCCAATTGATTCAGGCCACGCCGGAGTTACCTGTCGGCGCGGCCTGAATAGACTGCGTAATTACTTCGATTGCGGTTGTGCCGGAGCCGCTGGCGCCGGAGCAGGAGTTGCCGCCGGAGCAGGCACAGCAGCCGGAGCTGGTGCAGCCGGATGGGGCGCGGATGTTGCGCCGGGAGCAGGTGGTGCACCGGGCGCGCCCGGCATCGGATGAGCACCCATTGGTGCGCCCATCTGCGGATGCATCCCTCCCATCGCGGGGCGCTGCTGCTGTGGCGCGTCCGCCACATCGACAAGTTCGAGATCCACGATCAGGTCGGTCTTGGGGGGAACCGCTGGGTGCGTGGCGTCATGCGCGGGAATCTCGCGTGCGCCGAAGCCCAGTTGCCACGGAATGAAAATGCGGCGCTTGCCGCCTACCTTCATCCCTTCAACTCCCATGTCCCATCCGGGGAGCGGACGGCCTTGCCCCATGATCGCGGGCACAGGCTGAGGGTCGCCCAGCTTGGGCTTGCCATCGTCGCCCATCACCGGCTTGCCATCTTTGTCTTTGACCGGCTGTCCGGGGTGGTCGTGCGAGGAATCGAATTTTGCGCCGTTTTCTCCCGTAGTCCACAAGGTGTAGTGGAACTTCAGCAACTTGCCGGGCTCAGCCGGGGCTCCATCGCCGACTTTCTCATCCTGATAGCGCAAAGCCATCGAATACAGTGTGGTCTTCGGTATCTTCAACGCGGTCAAACCGGCAGGCAGCTTGTCGGCGGGAGCAGCTGTCTTGGCGCTGGTTGTGGCGGGCTTGGCGGCTGTGGACGACTTCGAGGTTGTGGCCGGTTTTTGAGGAGCGGTGGCCGGATTCGCTGGTGTTTGGGCGCTCACGGCCGCCGCGCTGGCCGCCATCAGCAGTAACAAAGCAGTCTTCTTCATGGTGTTTTCAAACTCCGAGGTGATTCTTCTCCAGTGAAGTGTATCAGGCGCTCCCCCGCGCTGGCATTTCGCGTGGGCGGACGGCCGCTGTCGTTGTTTACTTCAATCGAAGAGCTTTGGGCGCTCGCGGTCGCAATGGCTGCCACCAGCAACATCGTCAGACTTACCTTCTTCATTGCGCGCTTTCATCTCCAGGCGATTCTTCACGGCAGTCTACCAGGCGGCCCAACTCTCGATCATTGGCCGCGACACCAAACCAGTAGCCCCGCCAGCAGTGCGGTGCGAGGAGCCATATGCTCCAACAGTACGGATTCATGGCGTGCATGGGCTCCTTCGCCGACCGCGCCCATTCCGTCCAGGGTCGTAACTCCCATGGCCGAGGTAAAGTTGCCATCAGACGCCCCGCCGGTCGAAGCCTCTTCGAGCGGAAACCCCAATTCAGATGCCAATTTTCTGGCTTCATGGTAAAGACGCACCGTTGCGCGAGTTCGCTCCATCGGCGGCCGGTTGATGCCGCCGGCGACGGCCAGCTTGCACCTCTTGTCCGCCACCGTGAGGGCCGCAAAACGCCGCTCGATACGCGGTCCGTCGGTTTTGCGAACAATCCGCGCATCCACCTCAGCCCACGCTGCGGCGGGGACTACGTTGGATTTGCTGCCGCCTCCGGCGACCCCCACGTTGACTGTGATTCCTCGCTTCAAATCCGTCCAGCCGCTGACCTTCTCGATGATCCCGGCCAACTCCCGGATCGCATTGGCCCCGCTTTTGAAGTCCACCCCTGCGTGCGCGGCCACGCCAGTGACATCGATCCGCCAGTTGCCGACCCCTTTGCGCGCAGTTTTATAAGCCAGCCCCTGCGCCGGCTCA
Source organism: Occallatibacter sp. (assembly GCA_050015115.1). GTDB lineage: Bacteria > Acidobacteriota > Terriglobia > Terriglobales > Acidobacteriaceae > Telmatobacter. The sequence continues at coordinate 29,209 of JBEKCA010000056.1, read as the reverse complement.
AGAACATAGACCTGCGCGCATTCCGCTGCCAACCGCTGAGTCACGGGCCGCGACACCGGGCTGCCCACCTCCTCATCGCTATTCAGCAGCAACACGATCTCGCTCTTCAGTAGACTAGCCTCGGCGAGCATTTCGATGGCCGTAAAGGCCATGGCCACGCCCGCCTTCATATCCAGAGTGCCAGGTCCCCAAAGCCGTCCTTCTCCGACCCGGCATGGCATCGTCTTCAACGTCCCCAGTGGCCAGACCGTGTCCAGATGCCCCAGCAGCATCGTCCGTCCGTCGGCCCCCTTCTTTGGCCGAGGCCCAAAGCGCGCCTCCAGCAAATTGCCAAACTTCTTCTGCCTGTGGAGCTTGACCCGTCCGCCCAAAGCCTCGGCCTGTGCAACTGCAAGCGCCATACAAGCGTCCACCGCTTCCTTATTGTCTGAGGGAGACTCGGCGCGCACCAGCTTTTGGGCCAGATCGAGCACAGCTCGCTCTTTTCGGCGAGCCCCAGCCAGCAGCGCCCGCATCGGAACGGGAAAATCGCTTGGAACGGACATTCGTTGGCCTTTCAGGGCAATTCTATTCTCTTGCTCCCGCAATTGGGACGCGGGTAAATGGACGGGATCAAGCCAGAGAAGCGGCAGGATTCAGGCTAGGAATCTACCATATTTAGTGCAAAGTGTGGCAAAAATGCCACAGGACAGAGATGTCATTTCGCGTCTAACCTTGTCGCAGTACATGGATTTCGACCGTTGGAGATCATTTTTTGCCCAATTCCGCGCAACTGACTCCCGCGCACCTGGAACAGACGATCGCCGCACCCCTTGAGTTCACCGGGGTAGGGCTTCACTCCGGCGCGCCAGTGACCATGCGCCTGCTTCCTGCTCCGGCTGGCTCAGGCATTGTCTTCCGCCGCACAGATCTCGATAACTTTGAAATCCCCGCTATCGGTCGCTACGTGGCCAAGGTCAGCTATGCCACCAGCTTGATGCGCCAGGGCGTCTTGATCCAGACCACCGAACATCTGCTTTCGGCCCTCATCGGCATGGGCGTCGACAACGTCATCGCCGAAGTAGACAACCTCGAAGTGCCCATCCTCGATGGCAGCGCTTTCCCCTATGTCGATGCACTTCTGAGCGTTGGCATCCGCACCCAGCGCCGCCGCCGCGAGAGCATTCGCGTGTTGCGCGCGGTCGAGGTGCGCGAGGGCAACAAGTTTATCGGGGTCTATCCCGGCTCCGGCTACAGCATCGAATATACTATCGACTTTCCAGCGCCTGTAGGCAGGCAAAGCTCCAGCATCGATCTGGCCGCCGAAACCTACGGCACCTATATCGCCGCCGCGCGCACCTTCGGCTATCAGGCCGACGAGAAGCGGCTACGCGACATGGGCCTGATCCGCGGCGCAGGTCCTGAAAACGCTATCATTTTGGGACCAAAGGGCCCGGTCAACGGCCCGCTTCGTTTTGAAGACGAGTATGTGCGCCACAAAGTTCTCGATCTGATCGGCGATCTGGCCCTTGCCGGACGCCGCATTGAAGGCCACGTAGTTGCCGAGCGCGCCGGCCACGCCATGCACACGGCTCTCGTCTCACGCCTGATCAAGGACCGCTCGGCCTGGGAGTTGGCTCACGTGCCGGTAGCCACAGAAGCCGCCGTTCCCATCGATGCGAATGTCGAGCTAGCCATCCCCGTCCTCGTCGGCGCGTGACACCGCAAGTCGGATTGTTTTCTCCCCGGATTACATTCCAGTGCCTTCGAGACGGGATGAAGCAGGGCTGTGCCCCGTTCATCGCGGCTTTATCGCGATGAGCGGGTTCTTGGCTTCCGCGGCACTTTTACGATAGCCGAAGCGTAGACTCGTCGAATCGGCCGCCGGCCACGTGCCCCATCCTTTCGCGCCCTTTGCGGAAAAGGTGGGAAACCACGAACCCCAATCGACCGCGCCCACTAGCTAAAACAAAATCCGCATAGGCTCAGCCGCCGGATAACTCTTACCCTCATTGGCTAACTCACCTGTCGCAGTATTCCGCCGGAAGACGCTGATCAGATTCGAGTCCTGATTGGCCACCAGCATCCAATTCTCCGTCGGGTCCAGCACAAAGTTGCGCGGTGTTTTCCCCCCACAGTTACTCCGCGCAATCGGAGTCAGCTTCCCCGTCTCAAACTCCGCGCGGAAGCTATAAAGGAAGTTATTGTCGCGATTGGCAAAGTAAACAAACTTTCCATCGCGAGTTATAACCGTGTCGCAGGCCCGCGTCGGCCCATGATAGCCTTCGGGAAGTAACTCAATACGACTAACAAGAGTCAAGCTCCCGATTGCCTTCGACCACTCCAGCACGTCGACTGTCGAATCCAGCTCGTTGATCGAGTATGCGGTGTGTTCGTTGGGATGAAAGTGCAGCGTTCGCGGTCCCGCGCCGGGCTTGGCTTTGTAACTCCCAGCCCGCATCAGACTAGGCCTGGGGCATTTTGTAAAGGGAACATCATTTGCATTCGGGGCCGGGAAGCTGAGGTTATAAATGTGAATGCAATCGCTGCCCAGGTCATTGATATACGCAAACCGGTTGTCGGGCGAGAAGGACGCAAAGTGCGCATGTGCTTTTTCCTGCCGGTCCTTATTGGGCCCTTGGCCGACATAGATCTCATCCCAAACAGCCGGGCCAAGCTTGCCATCCATCACAAGAAACATAGCCGCACTGCCGCCGCTGTAGTCGGCCGAAATCAGCACGCGGCCAGTCTGGTCCAGAGCAATGTGGCAGGTGCCCGCGCTGGCCGAGTTCTGGCGCGAGATTTCTTTGAACTCCCCATTGGCCACGCTGAAACTGACCACTCCGCCGGTCGCCTTGCCCTCGCGCCCGGTGACCTGAGAAGCAGCAAAAAGATACTCGCGGCTACTGGAGTACGTGAGCCAGGGCGCACTATCAATCTTGGCGGCAACTCCGGCTGGCGCAAGCTCGCCAGTAGCCGGATCCCAATCGTAAGCCAGAATGCCATCGTGCGTGTTCGACCCGACAAAGACTCGTTGGCGGCGGTGCGATTCGACCAGGGGCGCTGCCTGCAACGGCGCAGCGGCGGCGGCAAGCGTGGCGGCCGAGGCTGCGAAAAGGAATTCGCGGCGTGTAAGTTTGCTCATAATCAGAGCATTGTCGCCGATGGGCCTTTCAAAGCGCCAGTGCTAAGGGACCCAACCCGCAACATGCCAAACGCGTCTTGCCCCATTGCGGGTGGCCGCAGCCGGTGCCTCATGTCACAGGACGTTAACACTCTGTGTGTGATAGCATCCGAGTTTCTTGAGAAAGACGCTCTGCGGATGCAGCCAACTCCCTTCCGTGCAGCGCCGGCCCGAGACCCTCATGGTCCAAGCCTTTTAGGTTGAACGTGTTATGGACGAGGTAGACGGCAGACCGGGACACGTGGCCCTCCAATTCGGCCACACGAACGCCCACGGCGGCGTTCCCGCGGTTTTCCTGTCCCTCCCTGGATTCATCCCCCAAATTTTGATAAACACTCGCAAAATCACAGGAGAGTACTTATGAAAACGTACCAGGGAAGTGAGATCCGCAACGTAGCTGTAGTGGGGCATGCGCACAGTGGCAAGAGCACCTTGATCGCCGCTCTGCTGCATGCCGCGAAGATGACCCCCACGCAGGGCCGCGTCGAAGACGGCACGGCCGTAACCGCCTATGACGAAGAAGAAGTAGCCCGCGGCGCAACCATGCAAAACGCCGTCGCCTTTGCCGAGTGGCAGGGCATCAAGATCAATCTCGTCGACACTCCCGGCTTTCACATGTTCACCCACGAGGCCCGCGCGGCGCTGTTGCCCGTTGAGTCGGCCGTTGTCGTGGTCAATGCCCAGAATGGAATCGAGCCGGTCACCGAGCGCGTCTGGCGCTATGCCGACGAGGCCGGCGTTCCCCGCATCGTGCTCGTCAATCAGATGGACCATCCCAAGGCCGGCGGCGGCGGCGGGCTGAGCGCCCTGATCGACGACCTGGTCGATCGCTGGGGCCGCAACTGCGTGCCCGTCCAGCTCCCCATCTCCGGCGCAGAGGGCTTTCGCGGCGTCGTCGATTTGGTCACCATGGAGGCCTATCATTACACTCCAGGCGGCGATGGCCGCGGCAAGATGACCGCTGAGATTCCCGCCAGCCTGGCCGCCGACGCCAAGACCCGCCACGAGGCGCTGGTCGAGCTGATCGCCGAAGGCAAAGACGAGTTGATGGAGGAATACTTCGAGTCCGGCACGCTCACCAAAGAGCACCTCGTCGCCGCACTCCACGAAGCCATCCGCGAAGACCGCATCTTCCCCGTGCTCTTTTCCAGCGGCCTCACCAACATGGCCCTCGACCATCTCCTCGATTTCATCAAGGTCTACACCCCCTCGCCGGTCGAGCGCGCACCCATTGCTGTCCGCGCACCTGGCGAGATCATCAAGCCGGTTGAAGGCGAAGCCGAACCCGAAAAGCTCACCCGCAAGATTGCCGACAGCGAGCCGCTTTCCCTCGTAGTCTTCAAGACCATGACCGATCCATTCGCGGGCCGTATCAGCTTCTTCAAAGTCATCAGCGGTGTGGTCAAAAACGACGCCACCGTTGAGAATTACACGCGACGAGATCAGGAGCGTCTCTCCCACCTGTCGGTGATGCAGGGAAGAAAACCCACGGAAGTTGCCGAACTCCATGCTGGCGACCTTGGCGCCGTAGCCAAGCTCCGCATTACCCTTACAGGCGACACGCTGGGACAAAAAGGTTCAGAGATCCAGATCGACCTTCAGCCGCTGCCCGAACCAGCCATGACCTACGCTATCGAGCCCAAGTCCCGCGCCGACGAAGACAAACTGGCCCCGGCCATACATAAGTTAATGGAAGAGGACCTGCTCATTCGCTTCTTCCGCGATCCGCAGACCAACGAATTCCTCATCGCCGGCGCCGGTCAGCCGCACATCGAGGCCATCGTCAGCCGCCTCAAAAAGCGCTACCACGCTGAAGTCACACTCAAGTCGCCCAAGGTCCCCTACCTCGAAACCATCCGCGCCAAGGCCGAAGCTCAGGGCCGCCACAAGAAGCAGTCCGGCGGCCATGGCCAGTTCGGCGACTGTAAGATCCGCATGGAGCCCCTGCCCCGCGGCGGCGGTTTCGAATTTGGAAATGAAGTCTTCGGCGGAGCCATCCCCCGCAACTTCATCCCGGCCATAGAAAAGGGTATTGTTGAGTCCGCCGTCCGCGGCTTCCTTGCCGGATACCCGGTCGTCGACTTCAAGGCCACCGTCTTCGACGGTAGCTATCACGACGTCGACTCCAACGAAATGTCCTTCAAAACCGCTGGTCGCTTGGCTTTCAAGAAGGCGATGGAACTCTGCAAGCCCTGCCTCCTCGAACCCATCATGAAGGTCGAAATCGAAGCTCCCGACGAGTTTGCCGGAGCTCTCATGGGCGACCTCAACTCCCGCCGTGGCCGCGTCGGCGGCATGGACTCCAAAGGCCGCACAACGATCATCAATGCCCAGGTTCCGATGGCCGAAATGCTGACCTACGGAACCCAGCTAACCTCCATGACTCAGGGCAAGGGCAGTTACCGCATGGAAGTCGACCACTACGACATCGTCCCGCAGCTAGTGGCCGAAAAGATCCTCGCCAACGCCAAACGTCCCATCGACGAAGAGGAAGAATAAGCACCCGCGGTGCGGGCCAGACGCTCCCTATCCGCTCGCAAAGCGTTCGTGGTTCCCAGGTCTCAAAGTTGAGACCTGGGCCACCCGGCGCCCAGCTAGCGTATAATCTGGTTAGAATTCATAGCTGAACAGCAGCAATATGCTCACGATAGACCGTATAGATAGAATAATTTGCATTTCATAGCAGGCCTATCGGGCCAGGAAGAAGTCAATCCGGCCACACTGACGCGCCGGATCTCAAGCTGACCCGCCACCCAAATTCAAAGTCTTGACAACTCCTTCGCTGGGTAGTATGGTCGGTCGAGGTATGCCAAACACAGGGAGTCTGTGTCCTAAGGCTAATCCACTCGCGGATTCGGATAGTCACGGATACTACGGGGATGCAGTGAGTCGAGCTTTTGTATATCCGACAGGTGCTTGGAACTCGCACTCGACGGAGAAAACGAGACCTAGACAAGGCGGCGCTATGGCGCCGTCAACTGACCACGTCAGGAGCCGGATACCATTCGAGGCGAGACGACAACAACAATCACACTTCAATTTGAGGGGGCAGTATGAATCTTAGCTGGAGACGAAGGCTGTGCACGGTAGTTTTGTGCGCCGCTTCGATGATTGCGACCCTATTGATTACGAATACAGGGTTTGCACAATCCACATCCGGAACCATCGTAGGAACCCTGACTGATTCAGTAGGTGGGGTGATTCCTGGTACGCAAGTGATTCTGATCAACGTGGCAACGGCCACCAAAACAGAGACGACGACAGACGCCGTTGGCTATTTCCAGTTTTTCAACGTTCCGCCTGCCGACTACAAGCTCCAGGTGCAGAAGCAGGGCTTCAAGGAATTGACCAATGGTCCTTTCAAGCTTGAAGTGGAAGGCTCACTGCGCGTCGACCTCAAGATGCAGGTTGGCAGCCAGGCCGAGACGGTGACAGTCACCGCCGATGCGCCTTTGATTCAGGCAGAGAGCACCACCCTGGGCTCGGTCATCGATGAGCGCCAGGCAACGGAACTGCCGCTGAATGGCCGCAACCCGATGGCCCTCACAGCGCTGACGCCCTCAGTTATTCCGATGGCTGGATCCACAGGGAACCAGGTTGCACAAAACCCATTCGCCTTTGGCAACTTCCAGATTGGCGGCGGCTTCTCTAACCAGAGCCTGGTCTATGTTGACGGCGCCCCGGTCAACACCGCCTATATCAATCTCGTCTCCCTTATCCCCACCCAAGACTCGATTGATCAGTTCAAGGTCGACACCAATGACCTGACCGCCGAATATGGCCACCTGGCCGGCGGCGCAATTCAATTCAGCACCAAGTCGGGAACCAACCAGCTCCATGGCGCGGCATGGGAATACGTCCGCAACACGATTTTCAACGCCAATACATGGTTTGGCAATGCTGGGAACCAGCCCCGCGGCGGGTTTCACCAGAATCAATTTGGCGCGAACGCAGGTGGTCCGATCTTTATTCCTCACGTCTATGACGGACACAACAAGGCCTTCTGGTTCTTCGACTGGGAAGGCTTCAAGACAGGGGTAGCTGCGACCACGACTGAGACTGTTCCCACCGCGGCTGAAGTCAATGGCAATATGACCCTTCTGCCTGTGGGTACGAACGCGAACAACACTACATCGGCACCCACGGTCTACGATCCGCTTACAACCTGCCTCATCCAGGCTGGTTGCCCGGCCACGGCGGGTACGACGACGGGCGCCAACTATGGCGACCGCTTGCCGTTCGCTGGGAACATCATTCCCACTGCCCGCATTAACACAGTTGCGCAAAACTACATCAACCTGTTCTATCCGATCACCGCGGTTGGAACCAACAACCTCACGAATAACTATATTGGCCAATCTCCCACGGGAGGCTCGAACTACCAGACAGTGGGCAAAGTCGACTATCAGATCTCTGAGAAGCAGCAAATCAGCTCTCGCTTCTCAGCTGTGAAGGTAACGAATCTGCCCTTCGACCCGCTGACAACCGGCATGTGCCAGGATCGCTGCGCGGAGAATTTCACTACCTATAACTGGGTTGGGAACGACAGCTACATCTTCAATCCCAATACCATCCTCGACGTGCGGCTCAGCTATCTCCGGTTCGTGTATCTGCGCCAGGCGAAAGACATCAGCTACACACCCGCTTCCATCGGCCAGACACTTGGAAATGGCGCCGTGGTTGAGTTCCCGGGGCCGCCAACAGTATCCATCAGCGGATTTGACACCGCGAACACTTTTGGCAGCAACGGCGCCGACAGCTCCATCGGCGATCACTCCGACAACGACCGCATCAGCGGCGATCTGACCAAGATCATGGGCAAGCACACCCTGAAGTTCGGCGGCGAGTACCTGCGCATGACCTTCAACTTCTACCAGGCGAATAACTCGTCGGGAGAGGCAACAGTCAACGGTACCTTCACCAACAACAACGCCAATACGGGCACTCTGCAGAACACGGGCTCCGGTCTTGCGACATTCCTGCTGGGATACACCACCGGCGCGATGCAGTATCTCAACGTCAACGAGGTCACGTCGGAGTTGCTCTATCCGGCAGTCTTCGTTACGGACGACTGGCGTGTCAGCAATAAATTCACCGCTCACGTTGGCCTCCGCTGGGAGAATAACTATCCCTGGACCGACCGCGCGAACAACATCAGTTACTTCGATCCCAACCAGGTCAATCCGATTCTTGCCAATGCCGGCATAACCAACTATGTGGGCTCCTTTGAAGTGGTCGACTCTGCCACTCGCGCCAGCAGGCGTGGAATCGACACTCTGGACAAGCAGATCTCGCCGCGTGTTGGTTTCAGCTACGAGTTGAATCCAAAGACCGTCATCAGCGCCGGCTACGGAATCTTCTGGATTCCCATCGAGGTCAGCTTCAATACCTCACCCAACAACGATTACGTTAACTCGAACACGACGAGCAGCATCGTTTCTCTCAACAACAACAACACTCCAGCGCCGACCAACAACTTCTCCAACCCGATTCCTGGAGGTTTCGTCGCGCCTCCGGGCCGTAGCACCAATCCGGTTACTGGTTTCCAATACGTTGGACTCGGACAGGGCTCCGCGGAGAACTACCCAGATAACCCTTATGCCTACGCGCAGCAGTGGAACTTCGCCATTCAGCGGCAGCTTGGTCCCTCGATGATGGTGAACGTCGCATACGCCGGCGCCAAGGGCACTCACCTAGCTCTCTACGGTCTCAACAAGACCGCTTTGCCTCAGCAGTACTTCAACACCGATCCGGCCAACTTGACCTTGATTCAGGAAACCAATATTCCCAACCCGTTCTTTGGGGTTATCAATCCAAATTACGGCTCGGGAGCTTCAACCATCACAGAAAAAACGCTCCTCTCGCCCCACCCGCAGTACAGTGGTATGAGCGAAGCATCTGCAGATTGGGGCGATGACACCTACCACTCTCTCCAAGTGAAGTTCCAGAAGCGCTTCTCTGGTGGAGCCTCGATCGGAGCTGGTTACACATTCGCCAAGCTCATCAGTTCGACTGAAACCATGACCTCCTGGACCGGCGACGCCGCTGCGGACGTCTGGGGTGTTATCGATCCGAACCGGATTGATCTCGAGAAGTCGGTCTCAAGCGAGAACGTCAGCCAACGCCTCGTTGTCTCCTACGTCTATGACATTCCTGTAGGCCGTGGAAAGGCGATTCTGCAAAACGCCAACGCTGTCACCGACGAAATCCTCGGCGGATGGGGAGTGGAAGGATTGTCAACCTTCCAAGCAGGCTTCCCCCTCTCGATCGGCGGAACACCGAATGCCAACGGCGTCTTCGGTTACGGCCAAAGACCGGCAGTTATTGCAAACTGCAACAGAATGAAGCAAACTTCAGGTGCGGGCGGCCATACCAGCACAATCCCTGGTAAGCAGTGGTTCAACCCGGCCTGCTACACGAACGCTGCTGAACTCACCTTCGGCGAATCCAGGAACGATGCCGTGGCCCACGGCCCCGGAATCGACAACACGGATGCTTCGATCTTCAAGAATTTCTCGATCTGGCCTGAAAACAAGGCATCGATGCAATTCCGCGCCGAGTTCTTCAACTTCTTTAACCGTACGCAGTTCGCCGGCATTGACACAGGAATCTATGACGGGACTGCGGGCACAGCCGGCGGTACAAATGGCAATCCAAGACTGGTCCAGTTTGCGCTGCGCTTGAAGTTCTAACACCTAACCTGGTTAACCGGCAGCCGCCTCCCAGAAATGGGGGGCGGTTGTCGCTTGGGGGGCATTTCGCTTGCGGCTTAATTGTTGTACTCAAAGGCCGCTGATCTCGTAAGATAGTCTTTTATTGCATCGGGAAAGAGGAATGTTGCGGCGAATCCTCCTCACAGCTCTGCTTCTTAGTACAGCCGTATCAACTCCAGTCTTCGACGTGAGCCACCCCAAAGGCGTCAACTTCATTCTGGAGAACTCCCCAACGCCCAAGAAATACCTTATAGAGACCATGCCCGGCGGAGTGGCGCTTCTCGACTACAACAACGATGGGCTGCTTGATATTTTCATGGTGAATGGCGGAAAACTCTCCAGCGTTTTGCCCTCTCCAGTGTCATTCGATCGTTCCAATCCAAAATACTGGAATCGGCTTTACCGTCAAAACAAAGACGGCTCGTTTACCGATGTGACCGAGGCCGCGGGCCTTTCCAAGGCCGGAGACGGCAACTACGGAATGGGCGTCGCCATTGGAGACTACGATAATGACGGGTACCCAGACATTTATGTCACGAACTACGGCAAGAACATTCTCTACCACAACAACGGGGACGGGACATTTACCGACGTTACAAAGAAAGCCGGCGTAGAGGCGGGGGGATGGTCAACGTCGGCAGGCTTCTTCGATTACGATAACGACGGCTACCTTGACCTCTTTGTCACTCGCTACATGGAGTGGGATCCCGCACATAATAAAGACTGCGGCGGGTCCTATCACACCTACTGTCCGCCCGCCGCCTACCCAGCAACCACGAACATTCTCTACCATAATAATCACGACGGAACGTTTACAGACGTCAGCCAGAGCTCCGGGATCGCAGCCAAAAAAGCCCGTTCTTTGGGGGTCGCGTTCAATGACTATGACAACGATGGATATGCCGACATCTTCGTCGCAAACGACGCGATGCAGCAATTTTTGTTCCACAACAATCGCAATGGTACGTTCTCAGAAGTCGCGCTCGATGCGGGGGTTGGTTTTACCGATAATGGCGGGGCAGTATCGGGAATGGGTGTCGATTTCAGGGACTATGATAACGATGGCCTTCCTGATATCGTGATTACGGACCTTGCCAAGCAGGTCTACGCGCTATATCACAACGACGGCAATGGCATGTTTAGCTACCGCAGCATGGAAACGGGCCTTGGAATTATCTCGGCCGGAAGTTCGGGCTGGGGCATGCACCTGGAAGATTTCGACAACGATGGCTGGAAGGATCTGTTTGTGGTTCAAAGTCACGTCATGGACAATGTAGATAAAATCGATGCTTCTCTCCATTATCTGCAGCCGCCTATGATTGCCTTCAATCGAGAGGGCCGTTTTGTCGAGGGAAATCCAGGCACGTCAACGCCTGTGGCTGGCAGGGGCGCCGCCTTCGGCGACTTCAACAACGATGGGTGGATCGATGTAGTCGAGAGCGTTCTGGGTGGCCCTCCCCTCCTGTTTCGAAACCGCGGCGGAAGTGCTCACTGGCTAACGCTGTTGCTGCATGGAACCAAGAGTAACCGCGATGGATACGGGGCAGTGGTGAAGGTGAAGGGACAAACTCAGTACGTAAGTGCTGCTGGAAGCTATCTCAGCTCAAACGATAAGCGCGTTCATTTTGGGCTGGGCTCCACAACAAGCGCGGATGTTGAAGTGTCCTGGCCGTCGGGCATTCACCAGACACTGAAAAACGTGCACGCCGATCAGATCTTGGAAGTTCGTGAACCGGAGAAGCCATGATTCATGCAATTGTGTTGTTGTTGGCGCTCCAGGCGGGTGCGGATGGTGCGTCGCAGCACGAAGCCGCCGGGCTGGCAGCGCTGAAGGACGGGAATAAAGACGTCGCGGTTGAGGAGTTCAAGAAGGCTATTGAACTGTCACCTGAAAGCGCGCAGGTGAATTATGAGCTTGGAATTGCCTATGAACAGAAGGGCGACTTCGAATCGGCAGTTCCACCGCTGAAAAAAGCCGTTGAATTGGAACCTGATCTGCCCGGTGCGCGCAAGTCCCTTGGATATGCGCTGTTATTCCAGGGTTACGCAGCCGATGCCGCGGAGCAGTTCAAGCATGCGAACGACATTGCCGGCCTTGGCATTGCGCAGTTGGAAACTGGAGATCTACCCAGTGCGGTGAATCATCTGCAAGAGGCCGTCAATGAGCGGCCAAACGACCCGGATCTGCTCTATTATTCGGCGCGAGCCACTGGTCTGCTTTCCAAGCAACTCTATGATCTGCTGCTCTCCTCCTATCCGGACTCTCCGAGAGCGCATCAAGCTCTAGCGGAGAACTACGCAGCCCTGCACCAGTACCAGCAAGCAGCGGACCTTTATCAGGCTGTTTTGCGCGTTCGCCCTGATCTTCCCGGCGTCCAGTTAGCCTTAGGTGAAGTGTATGCCAGCGCCAATCTATGGAAACAGGCAGAGGATGCATTCAGGGAGGCAAGCAAATTGCAGCCCGGCAACGCAGAAGCGGCCTACCGGCTAGGTTATGCTCTGCTACAAGGTGGGGATGCACATGAGGCACTTAAGCAGTTGGAGCGCGCGGACCGCCTCCAGCCGGATATGCCTGAGACGCTCTATTCCTTGGGAAAGGCCGAATCTCAGGAAGGCCACTATGCTGAGGCGGAAAAGGCGTGGAAACGCGTGACTGAGATGGAAAAGACCGGAGATCTAGCTGCCGAGGCTCATTTTGGGCTGTCGGGAATCTACCGCAAGCAAGGCAAGGCGGCCGATGCAGCAAACGAGATGAAACTGTCTCAGGAGTTGCGCCAATCAGGTCAGCACTAGTGGTCAGCAACTCGATCAATGGATATGACAAAGTTCTCGTTTGACTTTTATGACACCCGCCTACTCCAGCAATTCGAAGCTTGTAACCCGATGCATTTTGATGATCATGCTTCTGGTTACTGGCTCATCATCTATTGCAGATCAAATAGATGAGTTCGCCGCCCTATTCAAAAAGGCCAGTTTCTACCATGAGCGCGGCGACTATGCGCACTCCGTCCCTTTGTTAGAGGATCTGATAAAAAAATCTCCCAATAACTACGAGTGCAATCTATTCCTAGGCGAAGATTTGCTCCATCTTGGAGATACAAAGGCAGCACTTGGTCCGCTGCGGGAAGCTGCAAAGGTCCGCCCCGAAGACGGAACAGCTTTCACCCTGCTGGCGGACGCAGCAACGCGTCGAGCGGATTATTCGAGCGCGGCGGATGCACTAGAGTCAGCCGTCTCGCGGGAACCTGAATCCGAAACGATTCTTCTAAAATGGGCGGATTTCTCTCTTGACCGGACACGCGCTATCGGCATCTCACTGCGGAAGACCAGACAAGGGGAAGCAACCATGCTACGCGCCACCGCTGCGGGAACCCGTGACGATGGAGAACGCGAGAGATCGTTAAAAAAGTCGGCGGAAGAGGACCCAACGCAGCGAGGAATCTGGGGAGAGCTTGGCGCAGCCCAAATCGCCAGAGGCGAGAGCGATGAAGCGCGCGCGAGCCTGAAAGAGGCCGCTCAACGAGAGCCCCAAAATTCGAGCACGCTGCGGTTGGAGGCACTGCTCGATGCTTTCGATCAACGCTGGGCGGACGCGGAAACACGACTGGCCACCGTCGGAGATCGATCGTCGGCGGAACAGAAGAAGTCAATACAGTCCTGGCCGGACTATCTGATTCCGGACGCAACTGTTAACGGTCAGGTGTGGGATTGCCTGCGAAGAAAATCGGCCACTTGTTCTTGGCCTTCTGAGCGTGGTGCTAAGGAAAGTAACTCAGTTAAAGAATTGTACGCAACGGAACGATGGGAAGAGCTCGTCAAGCGCACTTCCGATGTAACTCCCAGTAGCGATTCAGCTTCATTATGGCGTGGGGTTGCCCTGGCAGAGATCGGCGATTGCTCTCGCGCTATTCCATTTCTCGAAGCCGCTCTAAGTAACGACGGGCTGACGGCTGGGTTCTGGTTGGAGATTTGCTATGCCGATGTGGGCCAATCCTTGACGGCTAAGTTCAAGCAACAGGGAAACGATGCCGGACTGCACGAGTTGCTCGGAGATCTATCGTTGCGCCTCGCCAACAACGGCGGGCAGGCAGAATGGGAGTATGCTGAAGCGCTCAAGTTAAAGCCCAAGGACCCGCAGTTGCTCGCAAGACTGGCAGATTCCTACGAGCGCATGGGCAATTTTGCACAAGCCGAAGCTACCGCGCAAGCCGCTCTGGCGATCGATCCGCGCGAATCCACGTCGCTGCGTTTGCTTGCCATGATGGCAATGAATGAGCGGGATTACGCCAAGGCAATTGGACGACTGAAGGCGCTGCTCGCATTAGAGCCCGCGGACGATTGGTCTCGGGTTCAGCTTGGTATCGCATTTGAGCAATCCGGTAACTCCGAAGAAGCAGTTCGATACTTGACCGCCGAATTGAAGGCTGGATATGACGATCCCAAAGGGATACTCCATGCAATGGCTGCGAGGGCGCTTCGAAAGACGGGTAAAGACCGCGAAGCAGAACTTTTTGCCGCAGAAGCCTCTCGCCTGGCGCAGTCGGCACTTAAGGGTGAAAACAGCGCGGAACCAAGCGATCAACGATAGAAGCGGTCAGTCAGCGGAAGGAACCAAAATTTTTATGTGCAGTGCGTTCGGCCTGAATAGAAACTCCACATTGGCCAAGATATTCGTTCAAGCTGTCAGACACTCTACTTTCGAGCAGGTGGGAGTATCCGAATGCCGATAGACAGACGCAACTTTATGCGTTCCATTTCGTTATGCGGCTTGGGAGCGACTCATTGGACACGAGCCCTTCATGCGGTTGCAGCGGCAAAGCAATCTGAAGGATCGATCCAAGTGATCGAAGGCGCTGCCGCCGCGGGCTTGGACTTCATGCTGCGAAACGGCGCAACAGGTCGAAAGTACCAGGTGGAGACGCTTCCCGGGGGCTTGGGGGTTATTGACTTCGATGGCGATGGATGGCCGGATCTCTTTTGTACCAATGGGGCCGCTCTTCCAGGATTGACAAAATCAGGACCGGAATACTGGAATCGGCTCTACCGAAACAATCATGACGGCACCTTTAGCGATGTGACCGCAAAGGCCGGCTTGCAAGGCGAAGGCTACTGCATGGGGGTGGCTGTCGGCGACTACAACAACGACGGCTATGAAGATCTGTTCGTTGCTGGAGTTCACGGTAACTACCTTTATCGCAACAATGGGAATGGCACGTTCACCGATGTAACTCGCGAAGCAGGTTTAAAAGGGCCGGGCTCGGCCGGAAAGCCTGTATGGTCTGTGGCCGCCTGCTGGATCGATTACGACAACGACGGTTATCTGGACCTTTTCATTTCCAATTATTGCGATTGGGAGCCGGGGGCTGATCCAATTTGCGGCGGAATGGAAGAGCGCGAGCACGTCTATTGTCATCCTGACCGCTATCGCGCTGAAGCCATGCAGCTCTTCCATAACAATGGCAACGGCACCTTTACCGAGATGACTCATGCGCAGGGCTTCCCTGAGATGCTCGGCAAGGGAATGGGAGTTACCATTGCGGATTTTGCCGGTGACGGTCACCCCGGCATTTTTATCGCAAATGACAACGCGCCCAATCTGCTACTGCGAAACGTGGGAAAGAAGCTAACCGAGATCGGCATGGACGCTGGCGTGTCGTACAACGGCGACGGGCGCAATATCTCCGGCATGGGCGCGGATTTCGGCGATATCGACGGGGATGGCCAGCCAGATATCGTCATGACCGGCTTGAAAGGCGAGACCTTCGAGGTTTTCCTGAATCGGGGCAAGGGCAGATTTGAAGACGGAAGCCTGCAAACCGGATTACTGAATTTGAGCCGCCAGTGGAGCGGGTGGGGTTGCGGTCTGGTGGATTTGGACAACGATGGCTGGCTCGATCTTTTCATCGCCGGCGGCGGCCTTGATACGCCTGCTGCCGAGTCCAACCGCATCTTCCATAATGTGGGCGGTAAGTTCGACGATGTGACTGATCGCGTGGGACCCGAGTTTAAGCGAGTGGCTTTGCATCGCGGAGTCGTGTTTGCGGATTTCGATCACGATGGCCGCCTGGACGCTGCGGTATCCGCGCTGAACGCCCCACTCGAATTGTGGTGGAATCGAACCCCTGCAGCACTTGAACCCCGGCATTGGCTTCAATTGCGACTTATAGGACATCACAGCAACCGCTCAGCAGTCGGTGCTGAGATCCGGTGTCGCTCCGGCGCGCGAACCCAGGTGCGCACCGTCTCAGGGAGCGTAGGATATGCATCCACGAGTGACCTCACGGTCCACTTCGGCCTGGGAAATGTGACTCGCGCTCATCTCGAAATACGCTGGCCCTCGGGAGCTGTGCAGGTTGTTGGAGAAGTAGCGGCCGATCAGCGGCTCAAAATATCGGAGCCCATTGGCTAGACAACACGACGTATTGCTGCGTGAGCCCGAGTGGCTGGCTGTAGCGGAATCCGCTTGGCAGTTCCTTCTCGCAATAATTGGCGCGTTTGAAGTTTGCGGAGGAAAGACTCAATGAAGCGATTTGGATTCATATTAGTGGTTCTCATGCTGGCTTCACCGGCCTGGGCGGCCAAGCTCATCACCGTGCAGCAACTCAAGGAACTGCTGGGTTCCCTGCAGCAGGCCAACAAGAACGATGCCGAGGTAGCTGCCGCGCTCGAGCAAGTTGAACTAAGCGAACAACTGAACCCTGGTGCAATGAATGGGCTCTCCGGTTATATTCCAGGCAAGGATGCGACAGAGCAGCTTTACGTTCTGCAGGTGCGCAGCGCCGTACTGGCTCCGCCGGCCGTGGATTTGCCTTCAATACCGGCGCCCGACGCGGCCGCACAAAAGGCTATCCTCGAAAAGGCGACCGAATACGTCTCCAAAAGCTACGCTCAGCTGCCCCATCTGATAGCAACCAAGAAAACCTCCCGATTTCAGAATCTCATATTGCAGCCGACCGCCGCGCCTGCGCCTTCCGCTACGGGCGCCAGCCCCGAGGCGCTGGATCCCAGACTGGTCATCCACTATTATGGACTTTCTGAATCACAGATCGAGAGCGAAAACGGCGCGCAGAGACTTGCCCAGGGGGCAGATAAGGTGGGGGACAAGAGCGGTCAAGTAAGCTCGCTCGGCCAGGGGCCGGTTCTTACTTCTATTCTGCAAGAGGCGCAGGCCGCCGACAGTCTGAAATGGCTGCGCTGGGAGACGGTCGACGGCACTCGGGCCGCAGTCTTCTCTTTTGCCGTAGAGAAGAAAAAATCCCATTACGCGATTCTTGACTGCTGTTTCACCAATTCGGCGACGGCCAACTGGTCAAGGTCCTATGGTGTTTTCGGCGCGGCCGCTAAAGTTACTCCTGATCGGGCAAACTCGATCCAAGGCTATGGCGGTACGTCCATGCAATTGCCCTCGGAAACGACGCCGCGCGACCTCACCGAATGGAAAATCTTTAAGGCAACGGAACCGTACCATGGCGAACTAATCGTCGATCCGGCAACCGGAGTGGTTCTGAGAATGGTTACCCATACGGAGTTCAAGCCATTCGATCTGGTGCAACGAGAGGATGAGCGCATCGATTACGGCCCGGTCAAGGTAGCCGGCAAAACTTTGATATTGCCGGTCAAGAGCGTTGTCGCCATTGGGTCTCTGCTAGGCATTAATGCCGGCGGAGGCAAATATCCCACCCGCAGCACCCTATTTAACGCCGAGTACACGAACTATCAGGCAGCCGGCACAGGACACTGACGCAGAGTAGCCTTTAACCGAACGGCCAGACGTGGGACGTCTCGGGGCTGATCTTCCACACATCATCCGCTTCTTGGAGTTGAGCGGTGCCCGCACGATCATCACAGTCGTTTTTTGAATACCCATTTGGTCCAGTGTCCGCGGCAGGTTTCAATCCGAGTGACAAAACCAAAGTCATGTCTGTAAATAGAAGAACCGATGAGATGATGGTGGGATCAATCCTTGATTCCGAGTCGAGCGAGCCATGAACCCTCCCGTATCGAGACTCCGAACATTCGCCCTGGCCTCCACTGTCATCGCATTGCTCGCGGTCATCTTTGTCCAACTCGTCCTGATGGCGCGTGCCAACTCCGCCACGTGGGACGAGCCGGATCACATCTACTCGGCGTATATGCAGGCGACGCGTGGAGATTTCGGCCTCAACCCGGAGCACCCGCCGCTGATCAAGTTCATTGGGGCGCTTCCGCTCGTGAAAATGCAATTCAAGATGCCTCCCATGGAGGACCGTCCTTACCGGCTTCAGGAGGCGGCCGGAGGCAGAGAGTTCCTCTTTGGCAACGATGCGAATGACATCCTTTTCCGGGTTCGCCTGGCCATCTCCGCGATCGCCATTTTGCTGGCGTTTGTCGTGTTCCTTGCAGCCCGGCAATTCTTCGGCACAGGCGCTGGCCTGATCGCCCTGGCATTGATCGCCTTTGATCCAACGTTGCTCGCCCACTCCGCTCTCATGACCACCGACGCCGGAGGGGCCTGCTTTATGCTTTGGTCGATCTACGCCTTCTACCGGTATGCCAGGAAGCCATCATTTATCCGGCTGGTGCTCGCAGGTCTAGTGGTGGGATTGGCTCTCGCCTCCAAGCACAGCTCCGTTCTGATATTTCCCATGCTGGGTGTATTGGCTTTTGTGGAGTTTCTCTGGCCCCGCGCGCCACTGCCCTGGGAGGTTGCCGCCAGCCGCGGTAGGCGATTCTTCCGCTATGCGGCGGCGCTCGTCGTTATCGTGGCTCTTGCGGTCGGAGTACTGTGGGCCTCCTACGGCTTCCGCTACGCTGCGAGAGTCGATGGACTGCGCCTCAACCCGCCTCTCACGGCACAACTCGCCCGCGTGCCCAACCCGGTCGAGGGCGACCTGCTCACTGCGGTGGCCAAGCTGCACTTGCTTCCTGAGTCCTACATCTACGGTTTCGCCCACATTCTCATTCAGTCGAAGGCCTTTACCACCTACCTGCTTGGCACAATCTACCCACATCCGGTCTGGTTTTATTTCCCGATTGCAATGGCCATCAAGTCGAGTCTTACCTTCCTCATTCTTCTTGCATTGAGCCTCTGCACATTTGTCGTGTGCAGGCCACGCCCCTGGCGGGAAATCCTCTACATGGCTGTGCCGGCTGCGATCTACATGGTTTTTGCCATGACCGGCGGCATGAACATCGGTGTCCGCCACGTCCTGCCCGTCTACATCTTCCTCTCTGTTCTGATCGCGGGCGCGGCATCGACGTTCATTCACAGGAATCACCGTTGGCTGTATGTGGTCGCTGGGCTGCTGGTCTTTCAGGCCGTCTCGGTGGTGCGCACGTTTCCGGCCTATATCGCCTATGCGAACGAGGCAGCCGGCGGCCCGGCGCGCGTTCATGAATTGCTCAGCGATTCCAACTCCGACTGGGGCCAGCAGATGATCTCGGTGAAGCGCTACCTCGACGAGCGCGACATCAAAAACTGCTGGTTTGCCTACTTCGGTCAGGGGGTCGCGGACTATAGCTACTACGGTATTCCCTGCAAGCCGCTGATCACGGCCGATTCGCTCTACTTCGATAGTCCGCACGATGTGCCGCCAGAGATCGATGGACCGGTTCTGATCAGCGCGAGCGTTCTCTCTGGCTTCGAGTTCGGCCCCTATCCCCTGAATCCCTACGAGCAGTTCATGCGACTGAAGCCCGAGGCGGTCATCGACTACGGCGTCTTTGTCTACGATGGCAGCTTCAAGATTCCTCTCGCCGCCGGGCTGAGCCATGGGCAAAAGGCGGTTCTGCTGCTGGCGCAGAATAAAGCTCCTGAAGCACTCGCTGAAGCGCAGCAAGCTGAGGCTCTTGCGCCCGATTCAGCCAACGTCAATTCCACCATGGGCAGAGCGCTCGATGCGAGCGGACGCGCTGAAGAGGCTCTCCCGTATTATCAGAAGGCGCTTACACTGGCGCTGGCCGCTCAGCCCGAGTTCCAGCAATCCTTGGTCAAGTCACTGCAACGGCGATTGTCGACCAACCAGCCATAGATCGTGTGATTGAAGGATTTTTCGCAAATAGAAAAACGGGCCTTGTCGGTTTCCCACCCATTCCGCAAAAAACGCGGAACGGATGGGGCACCGCAGTCCACGGCGAATCCAGGGATGCTCTAAAGCGGTTCCCGCCCAATAGCGCGGACGCTTTTTTCGATGGCCATCCGGTCCAGCGTCCCGAGCGGCAGGCTGAGAAAGAGCTGCACGCGATTGCGCATCTGATGTAGGGTCCGGGTGAACGCCGCGCGCTTCTCTTCGTCCGTGCCTTCAACGGCTGCCGGGTCGGGAAATCCCCAGTGCGCCGTTACCGGCTGGCCTGGCCAGAACGGGCACATCTCGCCCGCCGCCTTATCGCAGACCGTGATCACGAAGTCCAGCTCCGGCGCGCCGGGAGCGGCAAACTCATCCCAGCTCTTGCTGCGCAGGTCCTCAGTTGGATAGCCCAGCCTCTGCACCTGTTCGATGGCAAAAAGATTCACCATGCCGGTGGGATGGCTGCCTGCACTGTAGGCCCTGAAGCATCCCGCGCCCATTGTGTTGAAGAGCGCCTCGCCGATGATGCTGCGCGCCGAGTTGCCGGTGCACAGAACAAGAATGCTGTAAGGCTTTTGCATGGTCTTCGCCGTTCTGAATCAGTTGGGTTGCCCCACCCTCGCCGCGTCTTTGTTTTTGCGGCTAGGGCGGGATGACATGGACTTAACTGGTTTCGCATTTCAGCTGCAACACCCCGGCCCGCAGCAACCGCCTGCCTGTTTCTCCGCTCCCGACTTCATCGCGCGGATGAAAGCGCTCAAAAACTTGCCCTCGACCAAAGGAGTTACGGCGTCCGCGTCGAATCCCGTCTCAACCAAAAAATGACGCGCGTCTTCAACCGTATACACGCGTGTCGGCTCGACCGAGATGCAGCAGAATCCAGCCTTCTCCAGCTTGGCCTTATACTCCTGCTCCTCCAGCGCGCCGGCCACGCATCCCACCCAGAGCAACATGCTCTTTCGCACCTCCGCAGGAACCTCGCCGCGCACTACGACGTCTGACACGGCAAACCGCCCGCCCGGCTTCAACACTCTGAAGGCCTCGCGCAGCACCCGTTCCTTGTCGGCCGAGAGATTGATCACGCAGTTGGAGATGATTACATCCACCGAATTGTCAAGCAGGGGAATCTTCTCGATCTCGCCTTTCAGGAATTCGACGTTCTCGACTCCTGCCTGCCGCTGATTTTCGCGAGCCAGCGCCAGCATGTCGTCGGTCATGTCCAGGCCGTATGCCTTACCCGTTGGCCCGACGCGCCTGGCTGAGAGCAGCACGTCGATGCCGCCGCCCGAACCCAGGTCCAGCACCGTCTCTCCCGGCTTGAGTTCGGCCAGCGCGGTCGGATTGCCGCAGCCCAACGAGGCCAGCACGGCGTTGGCCGGCAACCCGTTCTTTTCCGATTCCCTATAAAGATTGGTCGTGACCGGGTCGCAGCAGCGCAGCGACGGATCGCCGCAGGCTACAGTGCCGCTTTTCCGCACTTCTCGCGCAGCCGCGCCGTACTTTTCCCGGACCAGGGTCTTTGTATCCACTTCGGCTCCTGAACTCATCTCGAGCGCCCCACATTCGCTTAAGCAAATATATGTTTGGAGGTCATATTTGTCAACGCGTATATAATCTATTTGTGTCTTGCTGCTCCCAAACCCTTCCGTTGGCTGGACTTTTCGCAGCTCTCGCCGACACAACCCGCCTGCGCCTGCTGAATCTGATGACCGGGCGGGAGGTCTGCGTCTGCCATTTTGTCGAGATTCTCGGCCAGAGCCAGCCCAAGATCTCCCGCCACCTTGCCTACCTGCGCAATGCCGGCATCGTTGCCGCACGCAGGGAGGGGAAGTGGATGCACTATCGCATCTGCCCACCCGCCGATCCCACGGCCGCTTCGCTGCTTAGCTCTGTACTAAACTCGTTTGGCGCCGACGAGCAGATGCGCGCCGACCGCGCCAGGCTCGATCTGGTCTGCTGCGCACCGGAGAAGCTGATGGTTCTTGAGAGCGCCTCCTCACCGGTCCGATAGCCCGTTTTCCCGGGACTCCTGCCCTGATCCAAGAGACATGGCCTTCAAAGCCTCGTGAGATTTTCCTCCAGGTTAGGGAGATTTGGCGATTTGCCATTGAAAATGAAGCGTAATATGGGCCAAGAGAGTAAAGCCTGCTTTCGGGGTTGCCGATAAGGTACTTCGTGATGCGGATTTGAGTAGAAGCTCCACTGAGGAAGAAAGGCCGGCCATTTGAGAGCTTGGTTCTCATTGTCCGCAGCGGGTCGTGAAGTGCATCGCAATAAAGCCGAAGACGCGACTCGGCCGCAAGAGGGAGTGCCTGCTCAGTTTTATCTCTGCTCGGTCTGTATCTCACTTCTGGATGCGACTTGCCCCCTTTTGCTGACGATCGTTCGCGGCTTCGCTGCCTTGGCGAGCATAACATCGGCAGAGGAATCGCCGGGCCAACTACCCACTTACATTACAGCCCGTGAGGGGCACAGCAACGATCCGGCACTGATGGATGCAGTATGCTGGATCGCAGGCAGGGGCGCGCCTGACTCAGTTGCGGGCCTCTCATATGGAAGCGGCAGCATGAGCTTAATGGGACGAGGAAGAGGATTTCTCTTGCAAGGCTGCAATCATATTGGCCAATTCTGCCGATAAGGTTGCTTACGGGCCAGATAACAGTTGAGCAACGCGGGTTATTTTGATGAAGAGACTGAGTGTAGCGATTGTCATCTTCTTCGGATGGGGCTTGACCGCTCATGCGGCCGCGCCCGCAGCCCTGACGTCGCTCGCTGCAATTCATGCTCTTACCAATACCGATGCCGGCCGGAATATTCATTGCGACTTCGATGCAACTGTCACATACTATTGCTGGTATACGAGGGAACTCTTTGTTCAGGATGGCGATGCGGCCGTTTTTATCTACTTGACCAAAGATATTATGCTGACGCCAGGCGACCGGGTCCATGTGAGAGGGATCACGGTGCCCAGCTTTCACCCCATCGTGGCCAGCGACGATATTACCGTGCTCGGCCACGGAGCCATGCCGAAATCCGTGTCCGCTACTTATTACGAGTTGGCTCATAACCTCAGAGACGCTCAACGCGTCACCGTCCGCGCCGTGGTTCGCACCGCCGACCTGATCTATAGCAAGAATGTTCGCAGCACTTACATGCACTTGCTCGCCGACGGCAACGAATTCGACGTCTCCGTCGAGACCGACGATCCCGCCCCCCTTAAAGACCTGCTCGATGCCGAGGTCGAGGTTACCGGAGTTTCCGCTGCCATCTTTGACAGCAAGATGCAACAGACCGGAGTCAAAGTTCAGGCCAACACAATGGCGGATGTGAAGGTGATCAAATACGCCGGCAGCAGTCCGTGGTCGCTTCCCGTCACGTCGATGGATCTCATTCTGAAGGAGCGGCAGGTGCAGGACCGGACGGCCCGGCTCCGTATTCACGGCATCATTACCTATTACGTGCCGGGTTCCGCTGTCGTCTTGCAAGACGGCAAGAGGAGCATGTGGATCGAGACTCGCACAGATCACGCTTTGCGGATCGGCGATGTCGCGGACGCCACTGGCTTTCCCGATGTGCATAATGGCTTTTTGAGCCTCGTGCATGGCGAGTTTCTGGATAGCGGCAACTACGCGCCGGTTGATCCGCAGCCGGCAACCTGGGAGAGCCTCTCCTCAAGCACCAACATAGAATTTGGGCATCTCTACGATCTGGTTTCAATCGAGGGCCAGGTCATGACCGAGGCCAGGGAAGCCGAGCGCGATGAGTATGTGCTGAACACCAAGGGGAGGCTCTTCACCGCAATTTACTATCACTCGGAGAGGACCAGCCAGACTCCTCTGCCGCCCATGAAGCAGATTCCGATTGGCGCTACCGTTCGTGTCTCGGGAATCTGCGGCCAGATCAGCTCCAATCCATGGAACGGCACCGTGCCTTTCGACATTCTGCTGCGCACATTTGACGACATTGCCGTGGTAGCCGATCCCCCCTGGTTTAGTATTCGCAATCTCTCTCGCATTATCATTCTCCTGCTGCTGGCGGTGATTGTGGTGGGTGCCTGGGGGGCATTCATGATGCGGCAGGTTCACCGGCAAACCCGAGCCATGGCTATTCAAACTGAAGCCGAGGCCGCTCTGGAGCGCCGCCGCAGCCATATTCTTGAAGAGATTAATGCCAGCGAGCCGCTGGCGGGAATTCTCGAAGAGATCACAGAGATGGCTACGGTCATGCTGAAGGGCGCGCCCTGCTGGTGCGAGACTGCCGACGGGGCGCGTTTCGGAAGTTTCGCGAGTGAAGGCGGGAAGTTGCGCATCATTCAGCAAGAGATTTCCACCCACTCGGGTCCCTCGTTGGGGACGATCTTCGCCGGGCTCCCTCTCGCCTCTACACCTCGCGGGAACGAGCCCGAGGCCCTCGCATTGGCGGTCGGTCTGGCCACACTCGCCATTGAATCGCGCCGCCTCTACTCAGATCTGCTGCATCGCTCGGAGTTCGATCTGCTCACCGACGTTCACAACCGCTTTGCACTCGATAAACAGGTGGAAACCCTCATCGAAGAGGCGCGCCAGGATGCCGGCAGCTTCGGGCTGATTTACATCGATCTCGACAAATTCAAACAGGTCAATGACCTATATGGGCATCGGGTCGGGGATGGCTATCTGCAGATGGTGGCTCTGCGCATGAAGCAGCAGCTTCGCTCTCATGACCTGCTGGCGCGGGTGGGCGGAGATGAGTTTGCCGTTTTGCTTCCGATCGTACACACACGCGCCGAGGTCGAGGAGATCGCCCAGCGCATGGAGCGCTGCTTCGATGAGCCTTTTTCCATCGAGG
Source organism: Occallatibacter sp. (assembly GCA_050015115.1). Lineage (GTDB taxonomy): Bacteria > Acidobacteriota > Terriglobia > Terriglobales > Acidobacteriaceae > Telmatobacter. Next base: position 4,460 of record JBEKCA010000056.1, on the reverse strand, counting down.
GTCAACTGTTGAGCGGTTCTGCCAGCATCGGCGCAGCCCTGTATCCCCAGGACGGCCAGGACAAGGACAGCCTGATGAATGCTGCTGACGCCGCCATGTACGAGACCAAAAACAGCAAGCGGCAGGTTGACCGTATGATGGCTGTCTCGCGCAATCTCCAACCCTCCCCAAAGATCTCCCACTGAAATGGTTCGGCCTGCGTCGCGCTGTTTTTAGTTGAGCGCGTCGATCGGACACTATGCGGAAGGGCGCCTCCGCAATGTGCGCATGATTCCGCAGGCTATCCGGCTACAATCGAACAGAAAGGCTGAATCCGCATGACGCGCTGGATCCTGCGTTGGCTGCAATGGGCTGTTGTGGTGCTGGCAGTGGCTTTCGTGGCCGTGTACGCAGGCGATTGGATCACCTACAAACTGCGCGGTTCCCCACAGTCCAAGGTCACCGTCAATCGCTACGTCACGATTCCGCTCAAAGGGAACAAGCAGGAGTTCGACTATCTCGGCTCGAGTGATGTGCCTTGTTCCGTCTCTTTGTTTCCGCAAGCGGGCCAAAACCCCTGCTGGCAACTGCGCCGAAATCCAAACCAGGGAATAACTCAGTGAGGAGAAAGACCCGTCGGAAGCGCGCCAAACATGAACCGGTGATAGAGGTCACGTGCAGCAGGCCACAGGCCGTTTAACATCGTTCAATCTCTTGGAGAATCCCTGGGAACGATGTATAGCCACACTCAAAACGAGAACGGGACCTACAACACCCGCTGCCTCCACTGCTTCATGACCGTCGCTTCGTCTGTCGAGACGGACCAGGAGTTGGGCCGGCTAGAGGCGCGGCATATCTGTCCTGAGAGAGCACTGGCAGAGTTGATGGAACTGAAAAAGGCCTCCGAACCCCGGACTCACGAAACCACCGCTGCCTGATTCAGTTTCCCAACCCTATTGCATCCGTGCCAGATCCCTCAGTTGGTGTGCCGTGGCCTCCAGAAAGGTCTCTACGCTGGCTCCTGCGGGGCGCTCGATGCCAGATTTTGCCTGAATTGCTCCGGCAATCCGCTCGGCCAGCGCCTGACGTGTCGGCATCGGCATATCGAGCCTGCGGGCAAAAAAACCTTCCAGAACCTCCAGGTCGGTCGAAGAGAGCCTCTCGATTCCGGTCGCTGGAAGCAAAAAGGCCATGTGCGGTTCCGGTGCCCGCGCGCTTGCGGAAAAAATCTGCGCGGTAAAGGTTCGCGCAGCAGAATCGCCCCAACTCGGCGCCTCCTGCTCGCGATCCCGCACCACCAGCGTCCCTGCCGCCAGATCCCCCAGCCGCTGATGCTGGCGCGTTGCGAACATCGTAATCACCCCGACGGCATAGATGGGGACGGGTTGCATATCGACATAGCGCACCAGATTCCGGGCCATCGATTCAAAGAGGCCGATCGCTCTGCCCGAGCGCTGGATCACGCGAATATGCGCGACTCGCTTGCCCGGAGTGCGGCCATTCCAGAAGGCCTCAAAGAGCACGAAGTAGCCCAGATTCAGCAGAAAGGTGCAAGAAACGATCAGGACGGTCACCCATCGTTCAGACATCGCGGGGGGCGTATCAAAGCTTGCCACGACGATGACGAAGATTATCAAAAGGACCAGAAAGCCCGCAGTCCAGATCAGAGTATCGATCAGTAGGGCGATGAAACGGCTGCCGATGCCGGCCAACGGCATCTCAATGTCCACCAACTCAGGGGTATCGATGTTAAGCTGATCTGAATTCATCTCCATGGCGCAAATCCTCTCCAACCAGTGGATCGTCAAGCGCCGGCCCCACTGGGACCGGCTCTCCTCGCTGCTCGCCCAATCCGACGCGAGCGGCCTCGACCAACTCTCCCGCGCCGAATTGCAGGAGATGGCCCTGCTTTACCGCCAGGTTGCAGCGGACCTCTCGGTGCTGCGCCAGGACTCAACCTCGCGTGCTTACGCGCAGCATGTGAATCAATTGTTGGCTCGCGCCCACCATATCATCTATTCCGGCAGAAAGACCAGTTTTCTCACTCTGATTCGCTTTCTGCGCGACGAGTATCCAGTCATCTTTCAGCATCAGATCGGCTATGTCATGGCCTCCGTGCTCATATCGGTTGGGTTTGGACTGCTCGGCGCAGCTATTACCACCGCCCGTCCCGAATTCATGCGCCACGTCGTTGGCCCCGAAATGATCGCCACTATGGAGCGCCACGAGATGTGGACCAACTCCGTGGTCAGCGTCGCCCCGCTCGCCTCCAGCGCCATCATGACCAACAATCTACTGGTCAGCTTTGTGACCTTCGCCGGGGGAATCCTCTTTGGCGTGGGAACACTCTGGTTTCTCTTCACCAACGGCATGATGCTGGGCGTCATCGGCGCGGCGTGCCATCATTACGAGATGTCGCTGGCTTTGTGGAGCTTTGTCGCTCCGCACGGTTCGCTTGAACTGCCCTCCATCCTCATCGCCGGAGCCGCCGGCCTCCGCATCGGACACTCCATGCTCTTCCCCGGCGCGCTGCGCTGGAAGGATTCGGTTGCCCGTGGCGGCGTCGAGGCCACACAACTGGTCTCCGGCATCATTCCCATGCTGATCGTCGCAGGCACTCTCGAAGGCTTCTTCTCTCCTTCACATGCACCCATCTGGCTCAAGTTCACGGTCGGCGGGTTGCTCTTCGCCTTGCTCAGTTTATGGCTCCTTCACCCGGTTAAAGCGCGAGCCGCCCTCATCTAAAGAAACCCGGGGCACCGGAGCATTTGCAAAATTCCATATGAATAGAAAAACGTGTCAGGGCACGACTTCATTCGTGCCGTAAGCACAGCTAAATCAACGCCGGCTATAAAGCCAATTCTTATTGGGAGCTTTGGCGGCATGACAGAGGTCATGCCCTGTTACAAAGCGATTCATGGGGCATTGTCTTCCATGGCCGGAATGGACCTTGCAAATTTTCAGTTCTAAATCTGCTGTTAGCAACGCAGCGGGTCAAAGCGGGTCTTGATTTCGTAACTGCGAGAGGCTGGCTATTGTGCACCGGTCCCGATGACATCGAGGTTGTCGCCGTCTGGGTCGATATTCATTCTCTGCCGGCGAACTTGAGCTCGAATCCCGCGCTCAATCTGTAGGGTCGCCGACTCGTCTCCGATCTGATCTGCGCCATTTTGAATGGGCAAGCCATACCTCGCCGGCGAGTAGGCCGGCCGAGACACCGAGAAATGCTCCGGCGATCACATCACTGACAAAATGCCAGTCACCAGCGATCAGCAACGCTGCCGCAACGAGCAGCAGAACTGATAAGGGCAAGATACTGGTTCGATTGAGTCGCATGAAAACACCTGCGAACGCTGCTGCGAGAACCATGTGGCCCGAGGGAAAGCTGCTGTTCGATGAGCCGGTTAAGAGAGCGAATGTGTGTCGGGTTCCGTGCAAGACGACTGCGGGACTCGGTACTCCGAAAAAGAGCTTAAGAATGCTGTCGTTGATTGCGTAAGCACAGATGGAGGTCAGACACGCCAGCGCTGTCGCCTCACCTAAGCGCGATAAATGTCCGCGTGTTATCCGAATGCAAACCAGCGCCAGCACGACAGTTGCTTCGATGCCAAGGAGAACGGCACTTGCCAGCCCCCTCCCCAGGCTCTCGGCTGACCCAAGAAGCCCATAAGTGCGATGGGCTATTGGCACATCGAGGTAGATAAATGCCAGCGCCACCGCAAGCGTACAAGTAAACAACGATAGAAACCAGATCAGGCCAGGAATACGGTGAGCTTTTCGTTCCAGCTCGAGTCCGTCGTGCTGCCGAGAACTGCCGACATTTTGAAGCAACAGAATCTCCTCTCAAAGGTCCACCCTCATCTGCATCCTACCAATCTTTGTTTGGCTCTGCCTTGATGCATGCAAGGATCGTGGGCGCGAGGTTGTGCAGCTTAACGACACTTTTCAGTAAGCCCCGTCTTCCCCTTCCGTTAGACGAAGCATCAAAGCAGGCGAAAGTCGGTTCGGAGCGGTTGGCTGGCGCCTAACTCGACCGGCTCACCCACCACGTCTATGGGATTTGAATGTAGTTTCGCAGCGGATAAGGGCCGCAAATACCCACTTGTCGAGAGGCGATTGCGACGACCAGGATAATGAGTTTGGCGATCTAACTTCTCCAACGGGTAGCTGTGGTGTAGCACGGTGCCTGCATGAGATTTTGCGGAGCGGGTATGTCACAGAGGTGCGCAGACGTGCTTGGAGCAAGCCGCTGGCTTATTCAGAGGTTCCTTAAGCTTAGGCTCGAGTCAATTCTACGCCTGCATTAAATCAATTGCAGGCGAGGCGTCTGCGAGTTGAGCGGCTTCTAACCCATAAATCCGGCTCTTGACGAGAAAGTGTAAGAGACATCGTTTTACGCGGCTTTCTGAAAGGCGACGAGTTGGGTTCTTGTGGCGGCGAGCCGTTGCGCTTTCAGGAGCAGGTAGTTGAGATTGCGGTAG